>CAKSZL010000003.1 GCA_934525625.1 uncultured Burkholderiaceae bacterium | reverse complement strand
AACCTTCTCTCTGCCCCAGGTTGGAGATTCAAACTCTAACACCTGTAGAGGTTCCAACTATTCTGACAGCGGGGGCCTTGATTGAGGTACTGAGCGATATCATTAGAGCGACTTTCGTTTAGTTCCCGTTGGAAGCCATTTATGTTGTCTTCTTTTCTGTTGGAAACAAAACAATGGTTGAACAGATCTGAAACTGGGATGGATGTTAAATAGAAGCGATGTTTATTTTGCGTCAATGCTAGGCATGGGTAACTGACTTTTGCGCGGGTACGTTTAGCGGTGACCATTATTCTCTCTTAGGTATCATTATCTGTTCACTATCCCAAAAAGGAAAACGACGAAAAATGTGGCTACCTTCGTCGGACTCCACTCTTGCTACTTGAACGTTGCAAATGAGCGTGAATGGCGTTGATAGTATATAAGACATGTGTGCACGGGACACGCGGGAGTTCGACTTTCTCAAGAGCGGGGCCTCAAGGCACATATCGCCCAAGGGCGTGGGCAACCGCTGTCGATGTCCGCACCGAGTGGGGCAAGTGCTATGCCAAGAGCTTGGGGCGGCGCAAGATGATAGAAAAGGCCTTCGGCTGGATCAAGCGGGTCGGTGAGTTGCGAAAGATCTGGAGCAAAGGCCAGGAGAGGCTCTCGGAGCGAGCCCTGCTAACGTTTGGCTGTACAAGCTTGTGCGGCTGGTCAACCAGATGAAACCGGCTGGGGCCTGGGCGATTCGGGGGGGGAGCGCCAGAGTGCCACCGAACAGGGTCACCTACCACTGCTGCGAAGTCTCGTGCTTCAGCGGAGATTCCGGGGCAGTAGATCGGCATTTTTTGGAGTGCATCGGGGATTCAAGATCGAAGAGTTGGACTGTTTCTCCCCAGCCTGCTAAATCCGCATGAAATAGAGGAGAAGAGCGGCGTTATACTAATAAACACCGATTCCAACATACCATTCAGTTTCGTGGAGCTTTTTTTGCAGATATATTTTTGGCTAATGGGCCAGTCAAAGTCTTCAAAGAGACGGTTAGCGGCAGATTCAATATGGTGGCGTTCGATACCTATAAACATAATGGTTGGAAGTTAATTGCTGCTTCGTAACGCTTCAATTTCTGCCAAAAACTGTTCCAACTTGTCCTGGGGTGCAATAACCGTCGCTTTGACCCAGCCTGGCGGGACATGGTGCAGGCGTAGGTATGCGTCGTAGTAGTCATCGCGGCACTGCATCACCCAGGCGCTGGAGACCCCGAACTCATCTGCAATGTCGATCAGCCTGCGGCCCTCAACGAGAGCCGCATAGGCGATCTGCTGGGCGTGCTTGTTCTTGGCTTCGCCGAGCGACTGGACGAGCTCCAGGAACTCGTCCTTGGTCAGACGTTTGGAGAATTTCATCGATCATGGCTAGTTGCTGGGTGACAGCTTGATTTTAACCTCGGGATCGATGCGCCAGATCTTGTTGACCAACGTGTCCACCAGCGAAGATTGCTCCCCTTGCGGGCCACCGACAATCGACCAGACGCTGCGGTGGCACTCTAGCATGACTTCGCCGTCGGCCGTGGCGAGAAACTTTTTCAAGGAGCCTGACGCCGGCTGACGCGACGGTTGCGCTGGGGCTTGGGTCGGTGCCAGCGGTGTGTCACCGGCTGGTGCTTTCGCGGCGGGCGTGGGTTTGTCTTTGGCCTGCTTGAGCCTTGCCCGCACAGCCGTGCGAACGTTCAGGCCAGGTTCCGCTTTGGCCTGCTGGATGACGGCTTGGGCGGCGGCAGCGTCTTGCCGTTCGAGTTTGGCCAGGTCGGTCAGCGTCGTGACGTCGGCCGTGACGCCTTCCTGCACCGCCTGGACGGCGGCGCCGCCAGAATTCAGGGCCTCTAGATATTTCAGCCGTTCGGATACCCAGTTGACACTCTTTTGCCACTCCTTGGCCACCGCCTCCAGCGTGCCCAGGCGCGCTTTGTCTTCCTGCAGGGCGAGGGCGATTTCTTCGTTGGTCAGCGCTTCGCGCTGGATGTTCTCCGCTCGCTGGATACGGACGTGTTCTTCATCCGTCATTTCGCGCACGACGACTTTGAGCGTGAGGCCTTCGAGTTTGGCAGCGCGCCCACGGCGCTCGCCCGCCACCATGAGGTATCGGCCCGGCGCCTGCGGGTTGGGACGTACGACAGCGGCTTGTTGTTGGCCGTCCCGCTTCATGTTTTGGCCCAGCTCAGTCAGCGACTCTTTGGAAAAGCCCGGATTATTCGGTTTGCGCTGCTGGGGCAAATAGTCGATCACGGCCGGGTCGATTTCGATGATGACTTCGCCCGGTAGCGGTTTAGCGCCCTCGAAGTCCGAAAGCTTGTTCAATTTCTTGGCGAACACATTCTTCATTACGATTCCTTATCAAGCATAGAGCCGGCGCGAGACTTCCTCGCACGCGGCGCGCATCTCTTTTGCGGCCTGGCGCTGATTGCCACTGCGAGCGTTTTTCCAGACTGGCCGACTTTCGGCTAGGGACGTCGGTACGCAAGCGCGTGTCATGACGGGCGTATTGATCAGCAGGGCGCCATATTTGTCCTGGACGTAGGGCAGCACCTCGACTTCGCTGGCGCTCTTGCTATTCACCAAGAAGGGCACTAAGCCCAACAGTTTTAGCTCGGGGTTCAGCGCCGTCTTGATGTTCTCGACCGCAGCTAGGAACTTCGGGAGGCGGTGGAACGAAAAGCTGCTGATGCTGAATGGCGCCACAACCCCATCCGCCGCGGCCAGGGCGGTAATGAACCGGCGCTGCAGGTTGGGCGGCGTGTCGATGATGACGACATCGAAATCCCCATCAAAGTGCATTTGCAGATTGCCGCGCAGATCGGGCATTTCATCCATCGGCAGATCGTCCACATCAATCACTTCCACGTCGGCTGGCACCAGCCAGATGTTCTGGGATACCAAGCGCGGGGCGCAGTTTACCTGGCCCATGAGCAGCTTGCTGGCAACCAGGTGTTCGTCGTCGTCAAGCGCGGGGAAGACCTCGGACAAATCACCCTCGTCGGTGTCGACGAGCAGGACGCGTTTGCCTTGCGATGCAAGGTGGAAGGCCAGGTGTACGGCGAGGGTGCTTTTGCCGACGCCGCCTTTGCGGAAAGCTACTGCAAGAATCTTCATGGGTTGCTCCTGATGGGCTGATGCTGTGCATATGCACAGTCTAAAATAAAGTAAAAATAAAGTAAATGGGTTTTCTCGCATGCGAGAAAAATGAGGGGTTCACGCATGCGTGAATTTGGGGAGAGGTGGGGCAGGGCGGTCTTGTCATCGCCCAGGGTGTCACGCAGTTCTCAGGTTCAAGGACTGCGCGCCTGCGGCGCTTGCGGCCAGCAGGCCGTGCCGATGGCATCCTTGAGCCTTGCGCTGCTGCGTGCCGGTTGAGCGACGGGCAATCCCGCCCGAAGCTCAAGGAGACACCTCATGCAGCATTCACTTTTCGATTACGCCGCTCAGAACAACTGGCCCGCTGGCACGTTCCTGGTCATGGACAGCGCCGGCTTGCGGCCGGCTCAGCCAAAAGAAATTCTCGTCAAAGCAGCCGATCTGGCTGGCCAGAAAACGGTTCAGCGCGAGATTTTGCGTTTACCGGCTCAAGTGAAAGAACTGTTCGCGTTGCGTCTACATGAGGTGCTAGAACATGAGGTGTTTGCGATCATCTTTGTTGATGCGCAGCACGGGTTCATTGCCTACGAAGAACCATTTCGGGGCACATTGACTCAAGCTACTGTTTATCCCCGTGAGGTCGTGAAGCTTGCGTTGCATCACAATGCGGCGGCAGTTTTCATCGCGCACAACCATCCAAGCGGAGCACTGATGCCGAGCCAGGCAGACGTGACACTGACGACACACCTGAAAAGGGCGCTTGTGCTCGTGGATGTCAATTTGCTGGACCACATCATCGTTGCCGGCGGAAAGACGTACTCAATGGCGGAGACCGGGCTGATGTGAGTAAGTGAGGGGACGGGGAGGGCAGTCTTGCTGACCCGTCCATTGTTCCATGCCGTTCTCGCGGTAAAGGGCGGCGCGCGCTATGCGCGCTTGCGGCCTGGTGGCCGTCTTTGACCCTTGACCGCTTGCGCTGCGGCATGGACCTGGCGTGTCGGGCAATCCTGCCCAACACACAGGAGATACTTATGAGCCACATCGATGCGACGATCACCGCGACCCTTGTCTCGGAGGACGAGCGTTTGGCATTCACCCCAAAGCTGTTCGGCAAACACTTCATGCTTGGCGAGCAACTGGTGTATGACTGGATGGGCAGCTTGTGCACCGAATACACCGGCGGTTTTTGGGCGTTCTACGAGCTCTCGAACGGCGGTATGTTCATGGCACCGACAGAGCAGTTGGAAATGCATCTACGCTGGGCGATGAATTATTCCAGCGAGCATGTCAGCGCGCAAGCTGCTGGAATCGTTGCGACCTTGTTCGCGATGAATCAGGTTATTAATAGTGAGCAATACGAGCAAAGCTTGATCGACAGGTTCTATGCGTTGCGGGAGTATGCTGCGGCGCATGAAGACGCACGTGCGATTTACCGGCTCATAGACTGAGCTTGAGGGCAGGCCTGCCTGGCGCAGGCCTTTATTTTTTGCTGCGACAGCCTGTTCACGTAACGCCGCCCCTGATAAGTGAGGCCACTGGTTGTCTGTTCAAATTGAATCAATATCGAGCAATAGTTCACGGGTGATGGAAACGAATGGCAGGTTTACCTTTCTCATCTTTGCTCAATTCAATCTTTACGTCATTGAACTTGTTGTGCAGGGCGCACAGAGACTTCCACTCATACCGGCTGTAGTTATGGTCCGCGAAGTGGCCTATTGCCGGTGCAGAGAGCCCTTGAAGCAGTACCTGCAGGGGCCAGTTCGGATCGATGCCGCATTGGATGAATCTATGATTCAGCTCCTTGATTTTTCTTCCTACTCTGTCCTGCTCGGTGAACTTCGAGAGGTCAACTTGAAAGGTGTTGATTCCAAAATCTTCAGCTCTTGAATGAAGTGGCATAAAGTCTTGGTCGGAAGAAACAATGCACAAGGAATCAGCATCTTGGTTGTAAAGGGCATCCATTGCTCTCACCACAATCCGAGTGTCGACCTCCTTTTCGTCGAAGTTGCTTAGCCCACGCTCTCCGACATAGAAGCTGAAAAAGCCTTCTTGGGAGCTGGCATGAAGGGCGGATTGTTTGAGGTGCGACACAAAGTCATCATAAACTTTGTAATCCCGTTTGAAGGCGCCCCTCGGGGAAATGATGCCCGACGCTGCTTCTTTCAACTGCTCTTTAGCCTCTCTGCTGCCTGCCCTGGCTGCCTTGAAAAGCAGACCTTCAATCCTTTTCAGTGGGGCCGGCGCATAGAACATCTCAAAGCTCATCGAGATGTCCAGGTAGGTGGCATCTCTCGCCACCTTGGGCTCATTTCCCAAATATGCTTTTCCGTCAACGTACTCGATCTCTATTGAGTCGAATAGCTTCGTCAGGTCGTAAGCCGGCGCGGCATGAGTGGCCACCACGCGCGCTGCGATTTCCTGGGCCGTTCGCTCTAGCTGCAGCTGAGCAAAACTGGCAAGAACCACGCCATCGTCCATCGGTACGTTGTTCTCGGAGAGCCACTTTTGGAGGCCGAGGTAGACGCCTTGGGCGTCCACAAGAATCAGTATGGCATGGGGCTTGATCGTCGAGTTGGCGATGGTCATCGCGTGGCGGACGACTTTTGACCTGTCGTTGAAAAGCGTCTCCCACTTTTCTCTGGCCTTTATACGCTGATCCAGGTACGCAGCTGCATCTGGCTTTCGTTCTGATGATTCCACGACTTCTCCATTCTCCAATAATGGCGACTAACGTCTAAATTCTCAGTTCTGGCAACGCGCGGGCAGCCGTCCCTGCTAAGTAATGCCGCTGGTTGTCTGCCCGTTCAACTCTCCAGGCCGTGCCAAGCCCACCGGGGTGGGCGTTCCTGCTTCCTCCCATTGTGACACACCGTTCTCGACCTCAAGGACTGCGCGCCCTTCGGGCGCTTGCGGCCGCGGGCCGGGGACAAGCCCTCCTTGATGTCTGCGCTGCAGCGTGTCTCGAAGTTCGGGGCAATCACGCCTTATCAACTATCGGGAGAACAGCATGGCAAAGCCGAGCAAAGCACAACAGCGAAAATTCATCAACACAGCGGACGAGCATCAACAGCACATCGTCAAAGCATTGCGGGCACTGTCGCTGCGGCATAGCGTCGCCAAGGTCTGGGCCGACTGGGTGGAAATGAGTGCCATCGCCATGTCCAACGCAGTAGACAAGCGTCAATTTGAGCCTCGCGAGAAGCGTTATCTGCAGATCGTGGGGCAGTACCAGCCCGATGAAGTGCAGCAGCTAGCTCAGGCCCTGGCGCATCTGGTGGCATGCTGGGAACTGCGCGTGCAGACAGGAGATTTCGGGGACGTGCTCGGCGCTACTTTCATGATGCTGGATATGGGCAATGAGAGTGCTGGCCAGTTTTTCACCCCATACGAAGTATCCCGTCTGATGGGTCAGATGCTGGGTGTCGGGAAGGAGCTGCAGGAGCGTGCCAAGGCACAGGAGCTTGTGCAGCTCATGGAGCCGGCGTGCGGTGCGGGAGGCATGATCATTGCCTCAGCGCAGGCGATGCGCGAAGCGGGGTTGAACTATCAGCAGCAGCTGCATGTGTCGGCTATCGATATCGATGCGCGATGCGTGCACATGACCTACCTGCAGCTGTCCTTGCTGCATATCCCCGCTGTCATCGTGCACGGCGATGCATTGTCGGGCAAG
Organism: uncultured Burkholderiaceae bacterium; assembly: GCA_934525625.1. Classification (GTDB taxonomy): domain Bacteria; phylum Pseudomonadota; class Gammaproteobacteria; order Burkholderiales; family Burkholderiaceae_B; genus Mesopusillimonas. The sequence goes on along the minus strand of CAKSZL010000003.1, from coordinate 285,131 downwards.
GAGTGGGGGCACTGGTACACGCCGGCACACGTGCTCGGTGGCTGGGAGTCGCGGCTGCGCCGGCACGAGGCGATTCAAGCTGCGCGCGAGATTATGCGTGGCACATCCCTCGGAGAGGTGGTCGCCGAATCCGATGCGGTGGCAGCGCAGTCCGAGCCGCAGGACTCTGCACAGATAAAGGAAAGCCTGGCACTGCCCAGCAGCGCCAAGCGCGCCGCGCAAGCAGCTGCAGCAGCGGGCCAGATGCTGCTCTTTTGAAACAAGGGGGGCTACATGCGTAGCCCCCCTTGTTCTGCATCAGTTCCGCTTGATTGGCCGGAAGTATCCCAAGATACTTTTGGGCGTGCGCACAGCGATTTGAATATGCGCCTGCGTAGTGAATCCTGCACCGGGGTAGAGTTCCCCGCCTTCCCAAAAGGGGCAGCGGACAGTGTCATAAGGCTGCAGTTCTTCCGTTTCACGAAGTCGATGCATGGTTTCGATGACCAAGCAATCTCGAAAACGCGCTTTGAGATCATTATCTGCACCGCGATTTGCCGGGACAGCTTCCCCAGCATTCGAGGCCATCTCTGCCAAATAGTCATAGGCAACTTTGAGCTCTGAAAGCGCATCAGAGTCAACCAGATTGCAGCAGTACCCAAGATCAATGATGGCACCGATCACAAATGGCTTACGCACTTTACCGCGAGTTACCCGCTGATCTTTCTGTGTGGCTTGCTTGGCAAAGTGCAGGGCTCGGGCAGGGTTGCCTTCCCAAAAATATACGCCGTTACCAAGCCAGTCGTAGTCGTTAGTGCTAGTGCCCAAACTGCGCTTGCCAGCGAGTACCGATTCCCCGACTTGCTCGTCACAGCCATGAAAGCCCAGCACGATGCCAGGGCGACGTTTGTAAAGCTCCCACATGCTTTATCGGCGACCACCGTACTTGCGTGACAGTTTGCCGCTGCTGGTCAGCATGCCTATCTGTTGGAGAAACTCGATCGATTTCTCTTTGCTGGATGTGATTTCAGCTACGGTTTTCTTGAGGCGGGGCTTGACGTCTGGATCAGACAGGCGCACGACACGACCAGCGCCCGCCGCACGGATGTTCACCTGCGCGCGAGCGGCTGTTTTTGCTGCGGATTGTGCTTTTTTCTGTGCCATGTCGTTAGTCCTCGTACGGCGGTTTGATCAATCACCGTCGGTACATTTTACATCCTTTGTGGTGGACATACTCCCAGCCGGGACTGAATTTCCCTAAAGCCTGATTGACGTGTCCCTGCGCGTTGCTTCGGGCCGGGTTGTCGTGCTGCGCATCGAGCCAGGCCCGCGGCCTGTCTCGCCCCTAGCGGGCTTCCATCCCTCACGCCTTCGCGCCGGCGCCGCCGGCGCTGCGCACTTCGTTTGCCTGGGGCCTTCGGCCAGTTGGTGCCGCGCCTTGGGGCGCGGCAAGGGGCGCTCGCCGCGCAGCCGGCGTGTCCCGGCAAGTCTGGTGTCGCTGGGGTGGCCCGTCCTGTTTCAACGTCGCCCTAAACCCGCCGACAGTAGCACGTGCCGCCCCGCTGGATAGGGGGGGTTCATAAAAGCCGGCAAACCGCGCCGGCTTTTACAAAGCTTCCCCCTATCCATCGTGTCGTCCCGAGCTTCAGATCGGCAAGGGCGACGATGAAACAGGACGGGCGGCAACTACCGAAGCACCCACCTACCTGGTCACTCCGATTTAACAACCGGGCTCGGAATCACCAGTCCAGGTCAGCAGGAACAGCTTTTTTTGCGCAACAGCGCTTTTTTCAAGGAGAAACGTCATGGCATCGGTCAACAAAGTCATTCTCGTCGGCAACCTGGGGCGCGAACCCGAAGTGCGCTACAGCCCGGAAGGGGCTGCGATGTGCACCATCAACCTGGCCACCACGTCGCAATGGAAGGACAGAAACACCGGCGATCGCCGCGAAGAAACCGAATGGCATCGGGTCGTGTTCTACAACCGCCTGGCCGAAATCGCCGGCGAATACCTGCGCAAGGGCCGTTCCATCTACGTCGAAGGCCGTCTCAAGACGCGCAAATGGCAAGGCCAGGACGGCCAGGATCGCTACACGACCGAAATCGTCGCCGAGCACATGCAAATGCTGGGCGGCGGGCGCGAGGCGGGGCAGGGCGAGCAGCCGCAGGCCTCGGCCGACGAAAGCGCACCGCAAGCCGCTGGACGGCGCGGTCGGGCCAAGGGCAAAGCCAAGGACGCGCAGCCCAAGGAAACCCCAGCTGACCCGACACCCATGACGGGCACTGACCTGGACGACATTCCTTTCTGATCCATGCGGGCGGGGCAACCCGCCCCTACCTGGATACCCATCATGAAATTCGATCTCAACCAGAATCCCCAGCTTGCCGCAACGATGCTGATCAACGTCGCGCCGACGGCAGAGCTGATGTGGTTCGTCGGGCATGCCGTGCGTGTCTACTTCAACCGGCTGATCGATTGGGACAAGCCCGAGCAATTGGCCAAATTCGGCCTGCGTCCTGTCGTCTCACCCTTGGCTGCGGACGAGGCCTTGCGCCGCGTGGCCTATGTCGAGTTCTCGGCTGCCTGGGTGCATGCGCTGATTGCCAACGATGCCGAAGCGGCACGGCTGGCCCTGCGTGCTGTCGCTTATTACGCCAAACGCTACAGCACCCTGCATCTTGAACAGGTATCCGCCGAAGTTGGCGAACTCGCCATGCAGGCCGTGGAGTGCGCCCGACTGATTGCCATGACGCTGGATCTCGCCCCGTTTGAACTGTGAATCCTGGAGAAGAACCAATGTGCATCACGATCTATACCAACCCCGAACAGCCCGAGAGCAACGCCACCGTGCAGCAGTTCATCGACGCAGGCCTGGGCGTGACTGTCTATTGCCCGCAGCGCAACGCTGAGGCCGTGCGCGCGGCGGGCATTAATCAATTTCCAACCGTCGTGGCGCGGACGGTAGAGGGTGACTTCCGCTGGGCAGGGCACCGGCCCGACCTCATTGCAATGCTGGCCGACCTGTTGGCCGTCGGCCAAGTGGTATCTGGCATTGACAACTACGACGATGCCGCTGAGGCGGTGCTGACTCGGCAGCAGGCCGCGCGCGAAATCCGCGACCACCAACTAAACCCCAATGAATTCTTCGCGGAGCGCGGTGACCAGCCGCTCTATCGCGGGAAAGCAGTACTCGACTGGCTCGGGTGCTAACAAAAAAGCCCCGCGACGGCGGCAACCGTCCAGGGCTTACACCTCAACCGCTTTGAGCGCACGGAGATATGAGATGAAGCTCGATTTTATCAGACTCGCCAATGACATTCGGCGCGCCCACGCCCTGGGTCTGCCGTTCCGCCTGCCGGCTATGAGCATGCGTGACCTGGGCAAGTTGTCCAGCCTGCTGCACTGAATCCACCCAAGAACAGGAGTCACAACATGACGATGATTAGCGTCCCGTACAACAAGCTCAAGCTGTCCGAGAAGCAACAGGCCCGCCAATCGGGCGTCACGCCGGAAAGCCTCAAGCCGCTGGCGGCCACTATCAAGGCTGTTGGCCTGCTGCAAAACATGGTGGTTGTCAAAGGCAAGCGCGGCATATACGAGGTCGTCGCCGGCGGACGGCGCTGGGCAGCCATTGGCATGCTGGTCATGGATGGCCACTTCGCTGCCAACGAAGCATTCGAAGTCAAGTTGATTAAGGACGAGCACGGCCTGCTGGCCTCCATTGTGGAAAACATTGAGCGCGCTCCGATGAATGCCGCCGACGAGTTCGAGGCGTTCGCGCGGCTGATTGATCAGGGGCTATCCATCGAGGACGTGGCCGCGACCTTCAACGAGGACGAAAAACTTATCCGACAGCGTTTGAAGTTGGCCCGAGTCGCACCTGCGTTGGTGCAAGCGTTTCGTGAGGGACAGATCAAGCTGGCCGCATTGATGGCGTTCACACTGTCCGACGATCAGGAGCGCCAACTCACCGTGTGGCAGGGCCTGAACGAATGGCAACGCGATAACCCGAACGTCATTCGGAGTTTGCTGACCGAGAGCAAAGTCACTGCCGCCAATCGCGTGGCGCGCTTTGTCGGGCTGCAGGCTTACCAGCAGGCCGGCGGCGCGGTGGTGCAAGACCTATTTACGGATGGCGACCGGGGCGTCTACTTGGAGCAGCCGCAGCTATTGCATGAGCTGGCGTTGACGAAGTTGCGTGAACTGGCCGATACCATTGTTCAGCGGGACGGCTGGGCCTGGGCGGACGTGGCACTCGAAATAGACCACGAGAATCTGCGCCGCTTCGGTCGTGTCCATCCCTCTGCCCGCAAGCTGACGGCGGATGAGAAGCGTCAGATGAAAGCCTTGCAAAAGCAGTACGACGAGCTGACCGAGCGCATGGAAGCCCAGGAAGATGATCCGGACGGCGACGATGATGTGTTCCTGCAGCTCGACATGCAGCGCGATGAGGTTGCCGAGCAGATGGCCAGTATCGAGGACGCCACGAATGTGTATTCGGCTGAGTCCAAGCGTCTGGCTGGTGTCATTCTGTGCATCGATCATGACGGCAAGGTAAAAATCCATGAAGGCCTGATTCGGCCGGAGGATCGCCAGAAGGTCGTCCAGGCGCAAAGCGAGCGCGAGGCCAGCGGCGAGGAAGAGCAACCTCGCATGGAGCTGCCGGGGCCAGTCACGCGGCCTGTGCATTCGGAGCGGCTGGTGCGCCAGTTGACCGCCAACAAAACCGGCATCGCCGCCGCCGCGTTGCTGGGACAACCCCATGTGGCGCTGGCCGTGCTGGCGGCCCAGCTGGGCGATACGGTGTTGGGTTCGGGCTTCGGGGGCCTGGATGCCGTGAAAATCTCCATCACTCCCAACGGACACAAGATCCGGGACGCCGCGCCAGACTTCGAGGGGAGCCCAGCCCACAAGGTGCTGGACGATCACCGCAGGCACTGGCTGGACGAGTTGCCGAAGGATGAAGATGGCGAGCTGCTGCCCATCCTGCCGTGGGCGTTGCAACAAGACACGGCGACGCTGGTCGATTTCCTGGCGGTCTGCGTGTCCAGCAGCCTGGACGGCGTGCAGTTCCAGGAGCACCACGGTCCGACGAGCCTGGACGTCATTGCGCAGCACGTGCAGCTTGACGTCGCGCAGTGGTGGACGCCGACCGCCGCTAGCTACCTGTCCATGGTCAACAAAGACCGCATCGTCGAGGTTGTCTCCGAGGTGTGCGGCGCGATCAGTGCCGCACCACTGGCCAAGCTGAAAAAGGGCGAAGCTGCGGTCGAGGCCGAAAAGCTACTGGCAGGCAAAGGCTGGATTCCCGAGATGCTGCGAGTCCGGCCACCCGCGCCGGCTGATGAGGAGCACCCAACTCAGGCAGTCGAGCACGCCGACGCTGAATAAGCACCCGGTCGGGCGCTTGGCGCCCGGCCAGTCTGAATAGGAGCCACATCATGACTATTGAACAGACTCTGGCCGCCATCGAGCAGTTGCACGAGCTCGGGACGCCGTTGATGCGAGACATCGCGGGCATTCGCAGCTTGCTGGCCAGGGCGGATGATCTTGAGCAGCGCGCCAGTCAGGTGCGCGAGCAGGCCGCCGCGATGGCGGCCTGCTTGGTTCGCAAGGCGCACCGAAACTGGTCGGCAGCGGAACTGCGTGCCGCTGGCCTGGACGGGCCAGGGGAGGGCGGATGATGCGATTCAAAAAACTCGACCACTACGATTTCCAGGACACCCGGCGCAAGCGCCTCGCCTACGCGCGTAAGCTGCGCCGCGAGCTGGAGCAATACCCGCTTTTCGCTGAGCAGATATCCGCGCAGCAGCTGCCGGTGGACGATGAAATGATGGCGCGAGCCAGGCGCTGGGCCGAGCAGGCCATGCGCGAGCGTAAGCGCCGTGCTGCCGACTGGCGCCGCGCCCGCCAGAAGCTGCGCAGCTACCCTGGCCCCGTGAAGGCTGTGCTCAAGCGCAAATGGCAAACATGTGGCTGGCCAGCCGATCCGACATACCTGCTGTCCATGATGCACATGTATGACAACGGGCGGCTGGATGTGCTCGGAGTCAGCAGCAGCGACACCTGAGCGTGTCCCTATGCTTTGCTTCGGGCCGGGCTGTCGTGCTGCGCATCGAGCCAGGCCCGCGGCCTGTCTCGCCCCTGGCGGGCTTCCATCCCTCACGCCTTCGCGCCGGCGGCGCCGGCGCTGCGCACTTCGTTTGCTTGGGGCCTTCGGCCAGTTGGTGCCGCGCCTTGGGCGCGGCAAGAGGCGCTCGCCGCGCGGCCGGTGTGTCCCGGCAGATCTGGTGTTGCTGGGTAGCCCATCCTGTGAGTTCGTCGCCCTAAAACCGCCGACAGTAGCACGTGCCGCCCCGCTGGATAGGGGGTGTTCATAAAAGCCGGCCAACTGCGCCGGCTTTTACAAAGCTTCCCCCTATCCATCGTGTCGTCCCGAGCTCCAGGCCGGCAAGGGCGACGAACTGACAGGACGGGCGGCAACAACCGAAGCACCCACCTACCTGGCCACACCGACAAACCCACAGGGGCTCGGAATCTTCAGGAGGCCAGGTCAGCAGGAACAGCCCTTTGAACCGACGTAAGCAAACTTTGAGGCAATTATGAGAAACACAAGCACTGAAGTCCGTAATTTTGCAGCCAAGCTGCGTCAAGAACCACCAAGCCCGTGCAGCTTCAAGGTTGGAGACAGAGTGACCTTCACAAACGAATTCGGGGTTTCCTTCCGGGCGATGCGTGTCATTGGCTTTGCTAACGACGATTCTTTTTACGGGCGATTCATTCACATCGTCGGCCCAGATCATCCGGGCGCGTACTGGTTCCCACACGCGCCTAGTGAACTGACCAGAGAATAATTGCATTTGTTGATTGGTGATATCAATAGTGATATCATATTGGAAAATGAGGATCAGATGGCTGGCATCGACAAGATCATCAAACAAATGAGGGAGAATCCCCACAATGTGGGGTTCTCTGATTTGGTCAAGGTTTGCACCCATCTATTCGGGCAACCACGAACCACAGGCGGTAGCCATACCGTTTTTAAAACGCCCTGGGTAGGCGATCCTAGGATTAATTTGCAAAAATCGGGTAATAAGGCAAAAGCCTATCAAGTTAGACAAGTTATTGCTGCGATTGATAAATTGAATACGCTATGAGGTCAAACATGGAACATGCACGAAACTATACCTACCGCGTGATCTGGTCAGAGGACGATGGTGAGCACGTCGGCCTGTGCACTGAATTCCCTTCGCTGTCGTGGCTTGACGCTGACCCAATGAAAGCCCTCGAAGGGATTATGAATGTGGTGGATAACGTAATTGCCGAATTGATTGCGTCTGGCGAGCCAGTGCCTCAACCTATGTCAAGTAAGAAGTTCAGCGGGAAAATTGCTGCACGAGTGACGCCGCTGGTGCATCAAAAGCTGGCTATCGAAGCCGCAGAAAAGGGCATTAGTATGAATCGCCTCATTTCTGCGAAGCTGGCCATGTAGCGCAGATTTTAATGATGATCAAGCCGCCGCATTACGCGACGGCTTTTTTTTATTCTGTGCGGACGCTACGCCAATCAAAAACTGCTCCCGGCTTTGGCCTGCAGCTTCCGCATCAACTATCCAGCGAGGAGCTCGCCCACGCCCAGTCCATGTTGCGCCAGTGGCTGGGTGACGGTACTTAGGGGGAATAGTTACCGCTGCGCGTTTAGTCTTGCGCGGTAAGGCCGATTTACGGCCCCTTTTACCATATGAGGCTGCAATTTCCTCCGGTGTGATACCAAATTCCCTCATGGTTTTCACAATGGATTGGATTTGGGGTAAACGTCTTTTGGTTTCCAAAGCTTCTGCCTGCTTCTGTAATTTTGCAATTTGCTTATGGAGCGCCGTTTTTTGGGCGCTATAGGAATTCTTGGCCATTTAGTATCCGTTCGGGTTAAGTGCTATTGGTTCGCCCTCAAATGATAAATCAGGGTGGGCTAATTGTGATAGGTCAATGCTGAGATAGTGCATTGATTTAGCGGGTTGCGGCTTGGGTGATGTGTGGGGGTGCGCTGCCATGGGCGGCCCAATCAAGTTGGGAGACCATCCCATCCAGCTTCGCTGGCTGGGTCCCAAGTGGTGGACGCTGGGCACCCGAGAGGGTGCCCGGTCGCCCTTAAGCTCCCAAAATCCTGGCGGATTTTGTGGCCCTTAAGGTCTCCACACAATACGCACCCTCTTGGGTGCTGCAAGCCATTGATAAGCAACGGATATTTTCATAAAGACGACTTTTCCATTGTGGAACACTATGGGCCACACGAGCATCGCAGAGCCAAGCAGCACGCCGTTTCACTGTGCCACACATGTAGCGTTTGCGCATGTAGGACAAGCCTCAAACTGCCTGCCCACCCCCCGAACCGGACGAGTACCGGACGGCCCAGGACAAGACCATGACACAAACATGACGCAAACTTGCCGCCTACAGGCCAGAATCAGGACGGACACGGGACGCATATCGGACAGCCCAGGACGAATACCGGACGCCATCAGGACGACATCCCTATTTCGCGGCTGAAATCGGGCGCCTGGTAGCTATTGGGCTGCACGACATCGAGCGCGATCGTTTTTTCCTCCCGGCGCTGCACGCTTTTGGGCAACTCTTTTAGGCTATCGGTGTAGATAACAGCGTCGCTTCTCGCACGCGAAATATCGACGTAGTAAATATCTCGCTTTGTCGTGCGGCTTTTGGTTTCCAGATTAATGATGACTTTCTCGCTCGTTAGCCCTTGAGCGCTATGCGCCGTTGTTGCATAGGCGCGATCCATGTGTAATGGAGCATCGGCCGCGAAGGTGAGTTCACGTTCGCCAATTTTTAGCGTGACAGCGTGCGGCGAAACTTGCATTACTTGAGCGCGATCCCCATTGGCAATATCCAAATCGGTATCGTTCCGTGTAATGCGGACGATATCTCCGCTAGAAAGCTCGGCTCGGACAGGCTGATAAACGGAAAGCTTACGAGCCATTCCAGGAGAGATGCGAATGGTCTCTTCCGAATCCAACGATTTAACTTCCAGTTGATTCGTACCAGTTCTACCAATTATCCGGTACAGTTTGCCACGCTTCAGGCCGGATCGATAATCCCGCTCTGGCTGGATGATATCGCCAACACTGTAATACCTAGCGTAGCGGCGTTCGGCCTGGGTGGAGTCGCGTCTGGTCAGCAGCGTGTACATATGTCCTTTGCCGTCGAGTCCGAGCTGGCTGTGAACGGCATCGTTGATGGCGTTCCGTGAGAGGTTGGTGCCCGTCAGGATCAACGTTGCGTTACGTTCGTCTTCGGGCAGGCTACTGTAGCGGGTGGCAATGGTCTCGTACCGCTTGTCGCTGTCCTCAATGGTGTGCACCTTGTCTATCAGCCCCAGCGACTCCTCGGCCTTGCCCTTGGCCGCCAGCGTGACGGCTGCGCGCAGCTTCTCATTTGACTGGCGCACGATCTCATTCATGCCCGCGGTTGCCAGGCCGGCCGCTTGCAACTGCTGGAACGCCGGTGTCGCCTCAATCGCCTTGGTCTGTGCGGTGTCGCCAAGCATCACTGCCCGGGCGCCGTGTTTCTCGATGGTTTGCATCAGCTTGCGCATCTGGCGGCCGGGAATGACGCCGGCCTCATCAATGAGGACGATGGTCTTGGCGTCCAGCATGCGGGCAAATCGCTTCGGGTCACCCTCCAGGCGGGACGCGACGGTTGACGCCGGAATGCCCAACCCCTTCAACGCCCGCGCCTGCGAGCTATATGGCGCCACAGCAATGATCTTGTGCCCAGCATCCTCGGCGACGCCTTTCATGCTTTTCAGCATGTGAGATTTACCCGTGCCAGCCAGGCCTTGCACACCCACGAATCGGTGCTTCGACGTCAAAATCAGCTCCACTGCCTCCCGCTGTCCTTGCTTCAAGGGTAGGGCGGCCAACGTTTCAAGCATCGCGTCGTCCGGTATCACGCGTTCGAGCGCATTGCGGCCGCGCGCTTCGATGGCCAGCATTTCAGCTTCACAATCCAATGCGGCCGTGGTCGTGTAGTGGGGCTCCGTCGGCACCAGGAATCCGGTCGAGATGGCAGCGTCCACGACGGCGCCCGCATCTACCATGTTGATGCCTTCGTCCTCGGCCATGCGCTGGGCCAACTCCTCGCGGCTTCCCAAAATTAGAGCCGTATTGTCTTTCCCCCGGTACATTTGTACGGTCGGATGAACGTCGCCAGCGCTTAAGAGCCGCTTCAGCTCGGCGTGCAAGTCCTGCATATCACATAGCCCGCGGCTGTGCGTGGTGGCCGACATCAGGAGCTTGGATTCGGATACGACGGCCTCGCGTTCAGTATGGTGCTTGATCGCCCAGCGCAAGGCTTGCGTCGCCACATAGTCGCGCCTGGCGCTGGCCTGCGACTCGGACAACTGGCGGGTGCGAGGCGATTTGGGAGTGGCCAGCATGTCGAAGCCAACTCCTCTGGCGCGTTGCTGCCAGACCTGCTCCAACTGCTCTCGTGTGTACGAATCGGACTTTGGGAGCCTGGTGGCCAGCGTTGCCGTCTGCTTTTGCCCATGGCTTGCCGATTGCCGTTCCAGACCCTGCTCGGCGAGCTTTGCATCGACAGCTAAACGACGATGACTGAAGGCTTCAATTTGCTCCCGGGAGACGTGCGCCAGCTCGATGTGCTCCTTCTCATATCGAACCTCATAGCCCGCCATCTCCAGTTCCCTGGCCAGGCTAGACATGTAGTGCGCATTGATCAAACGCTGGAATTGCACAATGGATTCGTTGCTAAGGGTCGCCCACGTGCCGTCTGCCCGCTGGGTCAGGTTCATGATCAACGCGTGCGTGTGCAATTGGGGGTCGGGCGGCGCATCAGGCGTAGGGCGAGCCGTCTCATGCCGAAACTTTGCGATGATGAGGTTGCCCGTGGCTTCCTTGAGCACCTGCCCGTCGACCTTCTGCCGGGCGATGGCCATGGTTTGCTCGATGTTCTCCAGCGCGTCGGCCACGGCTTTGTCGTGCGCCTGAATGACGCGGGGGTCTTTGGCGAGCAGTGCCTGCAACGTGACGCTTTTCGGGGCGCTGAAGGTGACGTCGATGCCGGCGCGTGCTCGGCTATCCAGACGCACGCTCTTGGCCAATGTCTTGCCGGGCCCAAGGTCGCCACGGAGCATTCGCTGAAGCTGCTGCTGGGTGACTTCGCCGGTCAGCCCCAGGGTCTGAGCGCCTTTGCCTTGCCATTGCGCGGCAGTGCCGTCCGAGTGATAGTAATCATCTTCCTGGTCGCCATAGTAGTGCGAGGTTCGAGTCGATTCGGCTCGATGCAAAATCTTGGTGCTGATCATAGTAATTTCATCTGTTTTGGCGCGTCGGACGAGTGGCTATCCGATGGCTGCCTGTGATTGGTAGCCTCCTGAGCGCTACCGGGACGCTCGGATCGAGGCGGCTGCGCGAAAGTCTGGCCAGGCGAGGAAGAGGTCTTGCTAAGCGGCGCTAGCAGATTGGATTCAACGAAGGCCGGCGTACTTGCAACGAAATTGATGGGCTTGACCTTGACGGGTGCTATCGGATAGTTCCCCGCAAATGCTAGGTAGCCTTCCAGAATAGGCAGGCTTTGAATCTGCGCTGGCGTGACCACTCGTTCCCGAGCTCTAGCAGCGCGCGCGCCGGTCGTGTTCTGCCTCACCGAACGGGAAACGTTGAACTCGTCGCGTTCGACTTCATGCTCGCCCAGCGACTTACTCATGTCCTCGGCAGTTTGAGGATCGGTGATCGCGCCGCCCAGGACAAGGAGGTTGCGGAAGGAGGCTCGGATAGTTTGCGCAGCCAATTGCCCGTACCTATCCGCGACCTGCGATGTGGCCTGGATGGAGGCGAGAATGCACAGATCGTGCTTGCGTCCCATCGTCAGGGCTGCGGGTAGGGTGGGCAGCGGGTCTAGGGCGGGCAACTCGTCCAGGCTTTGCCACCAGCGCTGATTCCGCCCTTTTGGGGTTGAGAGGATGGCGGTCTGAAACACATCCACCCATGACGTGACGAGCGCTCGCATGGCTGGGCCCATGTCGGCGCGCCAATTGATAAAAAGGTTGCCTCCCTTCGGGTCATCTATCCAGTCGCGTATGCTGAAATTCCCTTGCTGCATGCTGACGTGTTCAGACAGCTTGTTGCTCAGGACGAAGCGGGCCGAGGAAAGCGCCTTGCTTGCTTCGTTCGAGCCAGCGAACAGGGATTCAGCCAGCGTTCCCGACAGGAAGGCTTTCAGATCCTGGGGGTCGGCCAGTGTGCACCATCTGAATAGTTCGGTGATGGAGGGGCACCCCATCAAGTACAGCTTTTTGGCGGTTTCCCGAAGCAGCAGACGACCGAAGTCATTCCACTCTTCGGCGTTGCTGTCCTTCGACAACGGGACGACGGACAACGCAAGCCGCTTCCAATCGTAATCGGCTCTGACCTCGTTGAAAAAACTCCAGCCTTCCGTTCGCGCGTCGTAGGGGTTCAGGATAATGTCGCCCGGCCGGTAGAACTTGCTGAGCAAATCGCCGTTGGGGTCGACGGCGAAAAGTCGGTCGCCGCGTTTCAAGGCGGAGTAGATCATCGGCTCCATCGCCGCGGACTTGCCGCTACCCGTCGCCCCGACGAGCAGCAGGTGGAGGGTTTCGCATTTGGTGGGCATCGGGACGCCCGCGATTTCTACTTGCTTTCTGAACATCTGGCGCGTCTGCGCCGCCAGACCTGACGCTGATGTCGTGCGTGTGCCGCGTATCCAGCGTCGATACGGTGCGCCTTGAAAGCCGTCCACGCGAGTTCTGCGGCCGACGATGACAACTACGATTGCAGCAACGATGAAGCCCAGTAGGGGCGGGCCGTAAAGGTAGACGGACTCCGGCGTGGCACGTAGCAGCAAACCAAACTCGCGCCATTTCAGTGCGGAAGGGGCCAAGCCCAGGCTACGTACTGCCAGCAACCAAAAGCCCGCCGGAAGCAACACCATCAGCAATACCGCCAGGCGGCGTTTTATGTCGGGTGCCAGTTGCATTGAATCCTCCTATATCACGATGAGAATCCGACTGCTGAAACCGCGACTAGCGCTACGATCAGGAAGCCAATAGCCCAGTAGATTCCATGGGCTGTGGTTTGCGTCATCTTGGCCGTGCGGCGGTTGGTAAGGGATACCTGCTCGATCTGCACCAGCAGCTTGGCAAACTCCCGATGAGCCTGATCCCGGTGGTTCTCGACGTCCGCCCGTACGCGACTCAAGTCGTTGGTCGCCTGGGACCTGGCGCTGTCGATCAATGAGATGACCTGGGCCAGGTTCGCGTCGTTTTGCTGTTGAAGATGTTCCGCGCGGGTCAGGAGGGTATCGACCTCTCCCAGCACGTCGCGATAGATGACGTCGAGCCGCGACCGAGCGAAATCCGCGTTACCCATGGTTGGCTCCGTTGATGATCGCTGCGAATACATGGTCGAGCTGGCGGTTCACTGGGCGGGCAAGAGATTGCAAGACATGCATTTCCGTCAAGTGCGCGAGATGTTCCGTGTCGGTCTTGTCAGCCTGGCGGATAAGGGTGCGGTAGTCGGTATCGTCGGCCAGCACATCCGATATCGTGGTGCGCTTTGCCGCCAACAGGTCGAACACCTCGTTGTCGAAGATTGCCGCGTGCTCGTTGGCGACGAATTGCCCGCTTTGCAGGGCAAAGCCAAATATCGGCTCGAACTCGCTACGCACGTCTTCCTGCACACGGTTGAAAAGCACGCGGATTCGGTTCGGGTTGACACCAATCGCGGCCAGGGCACGAATCGTTTTGATGGTTTCTCGCTGTGCTTTGCCTGACGGCGTGACGGGCAGCACGTATAGGTCCAGCTCAGCCTGCGCCCCTTGGTGCTTGATGATCTGGTCGAGAAAATCTTCGATATTGCTGGCCCCCACATCCACGATCGCGTCGTCGAGCACCAGCAGCTCTCGGAACAGGCGGCCGAACTGCTCGCCGCGCAGCTGGTCGGCTTCCAGACCCAGATCGGCCGCGCTTTCGTTGGTGGATTCCACGGAGTAGATCGAGGCGCCTGGCATGCGAGGTGCCAGCAGGTGGCTGGCCGCGATGGTCTTGCCCACGGAGCCGGAGTAGTTCAGGGTGGCGATTTTCATTTTTTGCTTTCCTTTTGATGGTTTCTTGCTAGACGTGCAAGAGCATGGAGATTGGGAGGTTCGGCATTGCGAAGCTGCACGAGGTCGCCTTTGTTGTGTACGGCGTAGCCGTACGAAGGCTGGCCTACATGTGCAGCCGGCGGTCGATCTTCGGGCTGAGGCGATTCGGACAGCGCGTTGAGGCTGGGGCGGGCCTGGTCGCGTCTCCAGCGGTACAGCGCTTTTTCCAGTTGGGAGAGGCTCATGGGGTGACCTTCTGCGTTCAGCAGGTCAACGACGGCAGCGCGGGGAACGCCGGCACGGATGAGGCCGTCGATGAGCGGCAGCAGCGGTTTGAGCCACGCGCCTTTGCGCGTCGCCGCCAGCGCGGCCAGCTTTTCCTCAAGGCTGCGGGTGTCAGTCGCTTGGGTTGCCATGCTGTCTCCTGGTGGGGTCGTTGGCCTGGCCAGTGCGCAACATGTCTTTGAGCGCCTGCAAGTGGGCCGAACCAGAGACGTCGGCGCCGGCGGGGAGCGGGGCAGGGCTTGGCGCGGTAGGCGGTGCGCTGCGCAGCAGCAGACGGATTTCCGCCGTGATGTCCCCTGGCTGGAGTTCGGTCGTGAACACGCCAGCCTGGCTGGCCAGGTGGGCATAAGTTGCTTTTTCGATGATCGCGTAGGGATACGGTTCGAGAACCTTGGCGAAAACTGCGAGGGCGGTGCGGCTGGGACGTGGCACCCCGCGCAAGTCCGCGATGGTGCACAACAAAATGGCCAGACGGCCGAGTTCTTCATCCGTCACGGTGGATGCTCCTTCCGAGTGAACATGGTGAAAAAAAGCGCGGACGAACGCCCGGGCGGGACTAAATTTCCCGCCTATCGGCTCGTTCGTGGATGCCTGCTAAACCGGCTGTTGGGTGGTGGACGTATTGGCAGCGTCGGTCGCGGGTAGCGCGACAATGAGCCCGCCCGTTGCGGGGGGCTACCTTTCCCCCGCCCGTCAGGGTGGGGGACTCAAGTAAACAGGCCGGCGCCGAAGGCGTCGGGGCGAAGGGAGCGTAGCGACCGGAGGGTAGGCGCAAATTTGCTCTGAAAAGCCGGCCTCGCGCACGCGCGCGACTCCCTCTCTAACCCCTTTCTTTCCTATATATTCCTATTGGGGCCCAATTTTGGTACCGGCGGAAGTACCTATTTTGGTACCGGTGGCAGGCAAAATTGGTACCGGCGGCAGGCAAAATTGGGTAGTCCCAATTTTGGGCCTAGCCCAATATCACCCGCAGGTGAAAATGGCTAGGGAAAACCCTTTGTTTAGGCACTACCCTGGATTCTTGGGCTGGCTCAGCTCCGCCATGGCCGCTCGTATATCGGCGCCGATGGCGGCAACGTCGGTGTTGTCCAGGTCGTAGGTGTAGCCGGGCGCCGCCGGCGTCGTGGCCTGGCCAGGCGCAGAGTCGTTCTCGCGCAGCACCCACTTTCGCCATTCGGCAAACCAGTTGGGTTTCATGCCTTTAGGACCGACAATTGATGACCAGTGGATATGGAAAATCGTGGCCACGGTATCGATCTTACTGTCATCCCAGTGCGCTTTCTGCGTTTTGGTCCAAGCTCGCCACTCGTCGGGCAACGACCAGCCCTTTGCAATAGGCTGTGGCGCGACGCCGGCTTGCTCGGCAGGCGGGCGGCTGGCGGCCTTACCGGTGCGCTGTTGATCTTCCTCTTGATGGAAGAAAGTATTGCCGCCATTGTCGCGGTAAGCCGGCCGGGGTGCCTGTGACTTGAATGATAGACGGTAGATCGGAATGCAGCCATTGCGGCCGGTTAGCTTGCCTGTTGGCATCAGATAGCCCATTTCTCTTAATGTTTCGAGCCCCTTCATGACGGTTTTCCGGTTCAGGCTGGTGGCCTTCACCAGGTAATCCACGGCCGCAAACACTTCCCAATTTTCGTCCTCGTGGTGGTGAAGATGGGCTAGCGTCACGAGAATAAATTTGACGCTCGACTTCCCCGGCAACTCCTGCTGATATGCCAGTTTTATTGCTGCTACGCTCATAGTGTCTCCAATTACTCATGCTCAGTAGTGTTGCGACTTGGTGGGCCATCGGCCGGGCAGCAGATTGGCTTCATCCGCTTGTTCCTCTATCGATGGAAACCACCGTAGCCCGGGTAGATTGTGTTTCTGAAAGAATTCCTGGCGGGCGCGCAGCCAGGCGCGGTAGCGCCAGCCTCTGCGCTGCTCCCACGGATACGCGGCTTGTATCTCCAGGACAATGGTGTGATCGTCCTTGCCGTCGGCAATTGCGGCGTCGTAGACGCCCTGCATGATGGCGTAGGCGCTTGCCGCGTACCCCACGCCATCAAAAGGCTTGGCCATGATCTCTCCTTCACATTGTTAGGGTTTTGGCATAGAGCGGGTCGTACCAGACTTGCGTGAGCTGGTACTGTGAAAAGAACAGCACGATGTCTATCGTGCTGTACAGAAAATGCCGGATTGTGGGTAGATCAAGTTGCCGGCCGGCCTCGCTCTGTTTGATGAGCAGGGCCAACCGAGCAAACGCCTCCCGGGCTCCATTGGCGTGAGTGGTGGTAATTGAGCCCGGGTGGCCAGTATTGAGCGCCGACAGGTATTCCCAGGCCTCTACCCCACGGATTTCGGCCAGGAATATCCGATCCGGGGACATGCGCATGCAGGAGCGGATGCAGTCCGTCGCTGATATCCTGCCGGCGGTGTCGCCATACAATAGATGTACCTTGTTGGTATGCTTCGGAAGCTGGAGCTCGTGCACGTCCTCCATGGTGATCAGCCGCTCGTTCGTCGGCACAAGATCGATAAGCGCGCGGGCGAAGGTGGTTTTGCCAGAGCCCGTGGCACCAGCGATGACAATGTTGCGCCGCTGTAGCACTGCCTGGCTCAGAAACTCCGGGGCTTGCCGTTGGCGCAGCAGATCCAGCAAGGCCCGCTCTTGCTGGTTCAGCGCGGCAGCGTGCTCGGCCTGGGGGACTTCAGGAGCGCCAGTTTCGCCATACGGAGTAATGCCGACACTGGTCCAGCAATCAAACACGCCGCTTCTGGATAGATCCTCCAGCGAGAACACATGCTGAGTGTGACGCCTGATGTTGATGGATACGCGTCCTTCAAGCAGCGCTGGTGGGCTGACGATCTGTGCGCGCTCACCGTCCGGCAATATCAGTGAGAGTACCGGGCCCAGTCCGATGCCGTTGTACGTTGCCAGGGCGTTCTTCAGCGCGATCAAGTGCCCAACGGACAGTTCGGGCACCTGATGCTCCGTTCTATCCCGGCCTCTGTACACGACAACCGATCCGGGTGTGTTGACGATAATTTCGGTAACGGCCCCGTCTGAGAGGTAGCGTTGTACCGGTCGAAGCAGTTGCCTGACCGTACCGCTGCTGTCAGCGCCCGGAGATGAGCTTGAGTTCATAGACATCACTAAAGTCCAAATCCCGCACGACCATGATTGCGATTCGATCAGCTTGGTTTTTATAGAGAGTAGGTGGAATATCGACGGAATGCTCCAGCACTTTCGAGACTGCGTCCGTCGCGCCGTCGCGAGTGCTGTCGAAACGGATCGAGCCGCTACTGTTGCTGGAGCTGTTCGCTGCCCACGTGCCAATATCGCTAATCATGGAAATCATGATTGCGTTGCCGAATCGCTCCCAGAAGTGGTGATCGATGTGTCCGCCCAAGCCCGATTCACCCAGAGGCCCGGTACCGGGCGAGTCCAGATTCACAACCACGCCATTGGGCGATTCCATGCGGCTCCACACGACGAAAACCCGATTCTGTCCCTGGCTGAATCCGCTTTGCTGATAACCCGTGAATTTCGAGCCCTTGTCAATGAGTTTGACCCGGCCGGATGAGGAATAGACATCCACGGGTGCGACGCATGTCACCATGCCAGCCTGGGACGTAACCAGCCGTGGCAACATCGTGCAATCTATCGATGTGCCTTGTGTTACGAGCATGTCGCGGTTACCGAGCAATCGGGCTTTGGCCGGTGCCAGATCAAGCGCCTCCAGCCGTCGAGCGAACGCGGGTGCATTAACCGTTGCCGTGTGCGCGGGCTCGATAGGCTCTGTGTCGTAAGGTTGCCCCTGGTGCTGGCTAGCGGGGCCGCTTAGGGGGCTTTGAAGTCGACGCTGCTTGATCATATTTGGCATTACGTCAGGTAAGTCGAGTTTGCTTAGGTCAAAACCTCCCACGCTTCCACTTTGAAGGTACGAGGTCGGTTCGACAACTGGTGGTGCGGGCGGCGGTATTTGGGGCGCGGCTGGTGCTTGCGACCTGTTGAGCCCTGCAACCACCACTTCGATGCTGCCTTCGGGTTCCCGTGGGGCGGGCGGCTCCTTTTGGGTGGCGAGCCAAATTGCCCAAGTCGTTACCAGCACTGCCACCGCCATCAGCAGTAGGCTGAAAATCCTAGCGCCACGCGGCAGGCGCCGTCGGGTGTCCTGTAGCGTGGCCGGACCACGATCCGCATCGAGCGCATCCAGCTCGGCAACCGCATCAATTGCTTTGTCACTCATGTGCGTCCTTCTTTAGCGTCAGTGTCTTATCTCCCAGGCGCAGTCTCCAGCCAGCCGGCTGGTCGTGCATAACCATCACGTTGCCAGGCTCTATGTGAAGGCCCGTCAGATACTCGTCGCCGTGCTCATCCAAAGCGACCAAGGCCGGCAGGCCTGCGTCATCGAACTGGAAGTGCGTGTGCTGGTCTTGCAGCCATATCTTGCTGGGCGTAAGTTGCCTATCGCCTTCGGCAAGGGAATAGGGTGTTGCCGACGACTTGCCAGCGGCGGCCGGCTGGGCAGTCGGCTCGGCGGGCGTGGGCGCAACCCGTGAGGGTTCTCTGGGTTTCAAGATGAACCCGTCATCCAAGACGGCGAACGCGGGCGTTACTTCCAGCACTTGGTCGGTAGATGCAGGCTCCGGAATATCCATTGCAGCGGGTGCGAAAGTCTGTGCGGTCGCCGCTGCGGGCGTCGGGGTCTGTGCTCCCTTTATCAGCCGTTGAACCTGGGGTGAGGTTGTCCCGGTGGTCGATTGCGGAGCAAGCACGTTGCTGTGGTTTCGTATAGCCACGACTTGGCTACCGAGTCGGATGTGCCAGCGCGCCGACGTCCTATGCAGCACAACTGTCCGCTGATCAACAACGTGGAAATTTGCCAGCAGCTCCTGGCCGGAAGAGTCCACACGGTAAATTGCTGGTATTTCCGCGCCAGGCGCGAACTGCATCCAGGTGTGTGTTCCGTTGTCCCAGGCGTGGACGGGAGCTATCGCGATGTCGCCCGACTTGGTGTAGCTCTGCCAGTTGTAAGCTTGGGGGGCATAGTCAAGCGCGCGGCCGACAGCCGCCTCCTGATAGGCTTGGGCGTGAGCAGCCGCTTGCGTCTGCGGATAACGGACGACGAGCTTGTATAGTGCCTTTGCCGTTCGATCATCATGGTAGGTGATCTGAAAGTTGTAGGCGCGACGATCGGTGATAACGGTCAGGTTGCTATCGGCTTGCTCTTGCACCGGTTTGAAAAAGATGTGGTTCAGCTTATGGGTGAACTCGTACGCACTTGAATCGCCGAAGACGTGAAACACGTATGTTTCACCTGGCTCAAGCTGAATGTGGGTCGCAACCCCTACCACCGCATCAAGCTGGATGACATCGGCATCGTCATAGTTGGCATAGCGGACACGGTGATCTTTCTCTGATTTAACGGGCAAATCCAAGGCGTGCGCGCCGGAAGAAGTGAGGCTGAGCAGCACTGCCAGGAAAGCTGGAGCAACGGTGGGTTTGAGGTGCATCAACTGAACTCCGGTTGACTGGATATCTGTCGCTCATGCTCGGGTCCAGCATTGAGCGTGTAGGAAGGTGTGTTCGCGCTGACAAGGCCTACACCGCCGATGGCCGAGAACGGGTATCGAATCGATACGTTGCTCCCCGCAGCCTCGCTGTATGTCAGGTTCGCTTTGCTGTGCAGAATGAAGTCGCCGCGTTCCTCTTTCTGCACCAGGTAGTCGGGGGTTTCGCCGACGATGTTGCCCCGGTACGTTTCCTGATCCATCGGACGCCCCACAACGCAGTCACGCTCGTGATGCAGTACGACGTCGTTGCGTTCCACCCGTGAGCGCCCTTCAAAGTGCTGCTCTGTGATGCGCGCGACGTACAGAATCGTCGGCGTGGCGCCAGGCTGAGCCTTGAGCTCTGGCGTTGCAAACTGGTCCCAAAGCCTGTAGGCCCCATACAGATCAGATCTGGCCAGGCGGGCCAGATCGTCTGCAATGCATGGGCCGGAGCGACGCTCGTACAGGTCGCTAACATCTTTTGCCCGCTCCAATTTTCGAGCGAGCTTGTTGATTTCATCTCTGTTCATCTATTGTCTCGATAGGTCAGCATCGACCTGGTAGCTTGTGACCTGGAAGCCCAAGTCGTTTACTCGGGCCACCTTCTCTGAAACCGCGGCATTGATGTATCGATAGCTAATCGTCGCTATCTTGTGCTGCTGCGGAGCAGAAGGCCTTCCATACGCATCTGTTTGAGTTGTGCTAAAGCGCACGACTGCGGTTTTATTCATACCCAAGGTAATTGAGTGCACGTCGACGTCGATGCTGGCTTCACTGCCCAGGGTTTCGTGGATGGCATTCTGCCCCTCGTATTTCAGGCTGTACTTGCGCTGGACCTCCGGGCTGGATAGCAGCAGGCACCTGTCGTGCTGATCTTGGATGGTGTACCAGTGGTACCCTTCGCAGTTCAGGATGTACTCATTCAGATTTCTCTTGGCTGTGCGTTCGCTGTACTCATCCTGTGCGTCGCCGAGCCGGGATACATGCTCGACCTCGCCGGTGGCATCGTTCACACGCACTACGTACATCTCTGGCGGTTCTTTTAGGGGAGTAAGGCCGACAACCGCCGCCAGCGATAGCGCGGCCAGCCCGAGGGATGCAAAGCTGATCCGCCAGGCCTTTTGCCGCGAGGCCAACACCTCTTTCAAGTAGTCGCGCTCTAAGCCTTTTGTTTTCTCTAGCTCCATCAGAACGTCTTCGGCTTTCAGTTGGCGCGAACTCATGACTGACTCCGAATGGCCGCTGGCATGGTTTCATTGACAGGAAACTGCGGCGACTCCGATGGCATAGGCGCCTGGGGCGGGTGAAACGCGCAGCCAGTCAGCAGCAGCGCGAAGGCGGCTTGGGCAAGATAGATTTTCATAGGAACGAACGTCTTGTAGAGATTGAGTTGCTGAGGCGCCGGCTAACGCATAGCGCGAGTGATGAACCGATGCGCGGTACGAACCGAGGCAGTGCCGGCGTTAACGGGACCGGAGAACTGGATACTGAACCCGCCAGTCAGGGCGCTGGCTAAGGTTGGTAGATACATGAAGATGACGACCGCTGCGAGCGTGAAGAACATGAAGCTGCCAAGCACCTGGAAGACTGGAACGTCGCCGTTCTGGACCCACTCTGTTGCTGCATTCAAACTGAGTTGTTGCATCGCCACCAGAGATTGGAACAATAGAGCGACCAGTATTGTCAGGATGAGAAAATTGAATACCTGGCTGAGCCAGCGCGCAAACAGATCCTTGGTCGGCTCGAACAGCAGCGCTAGGATGAAAATTGGCCCTACCGAGGCCAACAGCACCATCGCCACTTTCACCACTAGCAACGCGACGCTGATAATTCCGGTGAAAAGGGCGGCGCCCACGGAGAACGCGCCAGCGGCCATCGCCATCACGATTTCTTGCTTGTCGGGAAGAATCTTTGGAAACCAGCCCTTCGTTGTAGTTAGCTCGTCGGCGATTTTCGTCGTCGTATTCAGAACCGTATCGGCCTGCGCGGGCAAGGACTTGATATTGGTGTTGAATAGCGTCTGAACCAGAGAATCCGGCAGCTCCACCAAGGTCTGGGAAATTTCGGTTTGGTACAGTCCACCAGCCAATGCAATGGATGTCACGAGCGAGATTCGAAGAATTCTGCCCATCATGTCGAGCAGTGGCATATCTATTGAACCTCTCATGATCGCCATGGAGTACCAGATCAGGCTGATGGTTACGCCCACCGCGACAAAAGGCGTGATCATTGCTGTGATCTTGGTAACGTTGGCGGCCAGGGTGCCTACCAACAGATCGTTCAGGGTGTTGAACAGCCAGGTGATGATATAGCCGTATTCCGGCTGATCGGTAGGCATGTTATGACTTCCTCATATACGTTAAGGCCCGGTTTCGCCTCGTGTCAGGCTAGGGTCGAACCAGCTTTGATAGATAACTGCCGCACGGTCTTGCAGCAGCGCCTTTTCGGACTCGACCTGCTGTAGCGCCAGTTCGGCGCGCTGCTTGTCTGCAAGTAAGTTGGTCTGTGCAACCGATAGCCGTGCTTGCAAATCCGCGATGGCTTTCGCATCAGTGGCTAGATTGATTTGGGCCTGCAGCCCGTCGATTTCTCTGGTTCGCTCAGTGATCATCTTGTAAGACTGTTCGCCAAGTGCCTTCGCTGTCGCGTTCAGTCGTTGGTAGCGCTCTTGCAACGCACGTCGTTCAGTTGCAAGATTGGTCACTGGTGCGTTGGTGGTGCCGACGATGCTGTTGACCGAACTAGCCAGCGCGCTGCTGACCCCTTGCAGATCGGTAAGCACCTGGTTCACGTCGTTGGGCAACCTGGCGCGAATGCTGGGGTTGTTCAACAGCTCGCCAAGGTTGCGCGTTCCCGTCAAAGATTCGAGCTGACGCCTGGCGGAATCCAATTGGTCTTTGAGCACGGCTATTTGCTGTACCGATTGCGCTATGGCCGCGGCATCGAACGTGGGGATACCGCTTGCGGCACTGGGACGGGCAGCGGTGAACAAGACAAGGGCGCAGCAAGCCGCGCCCATGTAACCGGACAGTTTCATGGGGGCTCCTCATAGGAATAGTTAACGTGTTACTCGGCTTTGAGTGCCGCGAGATAGTGCGGCAGCCAATCCTCGGGCTTGTCGCCATGGATGCGGATCAGCTCTTCGGCAAGTGCGCCACGCTTGGCATTGCCACTGAAAACAGCTAGCGCCTCGGGGCAGCCGGAAAGGTCGAGTTGGGCGACGGAACAGCGTCCACCCTGCTTGATGACGAACTTATGACTGAACTCGCCAAGGCCCTTTACGAGCTCGAATTCGGCTTGGGTCAGCTTGAACCCATCGATATAGTCCCTCGGGGTGGCCTCCGGATTCGGCAGGTAGATAGCCGTAGCCGCCTGTTGAACCAGGGAACGACCTATGGGGTTCTCTGTAATTGCTGCTGGCTCCTGGGTAGCATTTGCCATTAGCATATTTTTTTTCCGCACGGTTCTGGCTTGGTCCTGGAGCCGCTCTTGGAAGAACTGATCCCTCAAAACGTGCTGAATTTCGTCTGTGATCTGTATGACACGTTGGCCGTCCGCCATTTCATCCCAGCGATGTTGCAGGTACATGCTGGCGCTACTGCGGACGAGCGGGTCAAGCAGCAGCTCGGTCATGTCGAAGCCGTAGATTCGATGCGAGGTCAAGTTGAGGCTGTCTTGATCGCCGTCGAATAACCAGCCGTATTCTCCGCCCTGGCACCAGGGCAGCAGACGCTCATGGATCGAGAGGTGCGAGGATGTGCTGCGCGGATTAGGTAAGAGCGAGACAAGTGTCGTTAGGCTCCGATCCTTGGGCTCAATCAAGGAGGTCATCTGGTTTATGGCCAAGGCAAGTTCACCGTGTTCGCGCGTGCTAAGTGGTTCGCCTCGGCAAGATGCCAGGTGCGCGATAAACCGACGCAAGAAAGCCATATTGCTTTCAGTAGCGGATAGCTGGCACGGAGCCCAGCCAGTAGCATGTCCAAGCCTCAAGGTGAAATATCGGCCGCCAAGCGCAAGAATCGTGACATGCATCCCTTGATCTTTATCCATGACAATCACCGCGGGCTCAAATCGCTGGGCTTGGGTCAGCAAATGGCTGAGGAACACCGTCTTACCCGTTCCAGACTTGCCTATCACCATGGTGTTTCCCAGCCGTCGGGCCCCTGTGGCGTCTTCATCATCCTCTGTCGCGTGGAAGTTAAACCAGTAGGGGCTCCCGGCCTCCGTTTTGAGTAGCGTGACCGCTGGCCCCCATGGGTTGCCGCTGGGTTTGCCAGAGGGTATGTTGTGGAACGACGATAGATCCAGAAAGTTGAAGGACGTCATTCCCATGGGCCTCGGACGCCACTGCCAGTTACCGGGCAGTTGGGCCCAGAATGCTGCCTCCAGTGATTTGTCCGCTGGCCTTGCGATTATGCCGACCGCTGCAAGCTCGCCTATGGATTGGCTAAGCCGCTTTCTGACGTCATCGGGACCGCTTCCCCATATCAGCATCGTGCCGTGGTGTTCGCCGAACCCCCACTTTCCGGCGGATAGTTCGTCTAGCGCTCGACTCAACGAGGATATCTGGCTTTTCGACTCGTCTTTGGAGTCCACCATCAGCTTGCGATGGCGCTTTAACGCGGAGATGGCGTCGGCGCGTGTGTAGCCCGACCAGGACTGCGTGAGAACAAACTCGTGGTGGGATTGCAGTAGGTCATCGAGATGTCCAGGTTTAAGCTCATCGGGAAAATCCCTGAATTCCAGAATGCCGAAAAAGCGTTTCTCATCAGGGAGCCGCAGTTCCGCCAGTTCCCCCCATCGCGCGAAAACCGGCCTGGCCAATGGCAAGGTATCGCATAAGTATTCACGCGTGACAGGTACCGGTGTCTTGCGGCCGTTCAGCAGCTCGCTTACGAACTCCATCGGTTCGCAAAATGCGTAGCCATCGCGTTCAGGAATCGACAACACTGTTGGGCCGTACCGTTTCAACGCATCGCACAGGATGCGTACGGTTTCGTTCAGGCGCATGATCGCTTCTGCCTGCCAGGCCGTACGTTCCGCAGCGGTCATCTTCTCGAATCTTGCCAGGCTGTTAAGCACTGGGTCTTTTGCCTGGCGTACCAATACGCTTAGATAGAGCTCGTTGATCATGAGACTGTCTCGTGCGAATGTCGCCGTATAGGCTGCGTCGAAGTCCCGAGCAAAGCCTGGTGCGAACTGTCCGCCAGAGACAGTCTGCACCTTCTTTCTGATCAGGTGGCTGTAGAAGGCTATATCACCAGCATTGAGGCCTTTTAGCGTGTTGTTCAGCGCTTCGACCCACTCGAATTTCTCCTGCGGATTGCTGCCGATCGCTGAACGGCCGTCCAGTTTGATAACTGTGACGTACTCCAGCCGTTTGGTCGACACGATCTCGGGGGTAACGGCGTAGGTGTACGGGACGTATTCCGATACGTTGCTTTCTACTAGATGGCGAACCGATTTCATCGAATATTTACCTTGCGTGCGTGCCGCGTAGCCACGGTCTGCGCTTGCTGTATGAAGATGGGGCGTAGCTGGAGCCCGCCCAGAATTTCTTGTTTCTATTTAGAAACCGCGTTTTGATAGCCAGCTCCATGATCCGAAAGGCATTCTCGTCATGTCGCGTGATCCCGAGCAGCACGGGATAGACCACTAGGCCTGCCAGCCAGAAGGCGAGACCGAACAACATGGCCGAGAAAGCAACCGAGAGAAAGGTGATATAGAAGACAGTGGTCGGCAGGCCGAACAACATTGGGGTGCGGCTGGCTCCGCGAAAGACGGGATGTGTCCAGCGGGGTGTTGTTCGGACTTCCGGGTCCGTATGGGGATCTTGCTGTTCCATCGCTTAAATAATCAGAGCCACGACTTCGGCGACGGAGCCCACTATTACGACACCGATCCCCCAGTTCCACATCGTGTCCTTTCTGATCATGTCGGAGGCGTACATGACGCCGAGGACGATCCCGGCTATCACCGCGAGGATTGGAACGATGAGGTAGAGCTGGTCGCGGAACGTGGTCAGAGCAGTCCTGGTTTTGGTCAGGCCTCCGGTGGTCTGAGCTTGCACTAGGCCGGAAGCGCAGGCCATGAGGATCATCACCGCCCAGCGGGGAAGCCGTCGATGAGTGAGAAGGGACAACATGGGATTCATAAGTAACTCCAAAGTTTTGGGCAATAGGGGGCCCAGGCCGTTGATAGGCCACTAGGGCTTTGGTAAAAAAGGGGTTAGCTGTCTCTAAGCTATTCAGACGGGGTGAAGCCGTCAGAGGAAGGGGTGTCGAAGCCGTCTGGGGTGGGATTCTGCAAGCCGCCCTCTTTCTTCGGCTTCGATTTTTCAGGCGGTGATGCTTTGGCGGGGGTGTTGCCGATTTGCGGTACGACGCGGCCAGCCGAGGCGTATACCCGCCCGACATAGCCGTTCTTCATGCCCGCCCGGAAGTTTCCGGTGTTGTAGCAACTCAGTGCAGCCTGTAAAGCATGCTGGCCAGGTTGATGACTACCCGCCGCGCGCAGGTAGCAGTCTGTCAGCACAGTTTGAGCCGCGCCCAAGTTGGCACAAGGGTCGAAGACGGTTTCCGGCGACAGCTTGAGCCATCCCCAGTTGCGCACGTTGATTTGCCCAAGGCCGGCATCGAAATCGATCCCTTCCTCTATGAGATCTTTCACGATGCGGATAGCATCCGCCCGATTCGTGGGCTGTTTGGCCAGGCGTGAGCCTTTATTGATGCCAATGGCATAAGGGTTCGCCCCAGACTCGTGGTGCACAAGTGCGGCCATCGTGCTGGGGTGTACCTGCGGCGCGCACATGGACATCATCAGCAGCAGTTCAGGCACCATGCAGCACCTCCTCCTCCCGCCCGCGATTTGCCAGCTCGATCTGGTGGGACACATCGAGGCCCACACGGCTCGCGGAGGCTTCGAGTAGACGCTGGCTTTCGGCCAGACACTCATCAATTGATAAGCGGCGTGTCAGATCCTCGGCCAAGCGTCGAGCCAGTACGTCTTCCAAGCCGGCTGGGTTTGTGAATATTGCGTGGACCACCTGGAGAACGCGGCAAAGCGTTATCGCATCCTCGGCGGCATCAAAGGGGTCGCGTTGAGCGTCTTCGAGCAGACGCTGGCGCAGGTAGTCCGAGCAGCCGGCTGTGAGCGCGTTTTGTGCGTGTTCATGATTTTCTTGCGTCATTTCTTTCTCGCGTAGAGGGGGTACCACCAGATGGTGGGCCCGTTGATCAAACGGCCGTCGTACCAGTCCTGTAGGTAGCGATCCCAAAGGCCCACCGCCTCGTCGTAGTCCTCGGCTTCTACCCATCTGCCTCCTAGCCTCGGTTGGCCGACGTACTTGGGCTTCAGATTGCCCAAATCGGTGTAGCCATGGCCAAAGTAGACGCGGCAGTAATCCGGCATGGTCGACCTGATTTCCTCCTGCTGATTCGAGTTGAGGAATCGCAAGAGCAGATTGAGTTCGTCGGCGGTGCAGCGGCCGGCCCCACGGCTGATGGCGTCAGCCAGCTCTGTCATTTCTCCGGGCCACATTCCCATGGGGCACATGCGGAGGAAGCTGAACCGGGCTTCGATCGTGTCCGGCATGATTCGCTTCTGTATCCCGAAGTAGTGGGCGAGTGCTGGGCTGCATTCTGATGGTCGGGTACCAGATGAGAGACAGAGCAACGCTTCGCATGCCAGGCGCTCTACTCCGCCCAACGTTTGGGCGCGAGTGGGGCCGAACATGGCGAGCATCGCCAGCATGCTGACGAGGGTTCGTTTCATGTGGATTCCTGGATGTAGGGTTACTGAGCGCAGCCTTGGATAACCGAGGCTCGGGCGTTCGGTCCGGCAGGGCTGATCTCGATGCGGTTGGCGGCATTGATCGTGACGGCCTGGTTGACTCGTACCGTGCTGGTCGATGCCGACTGAAAATTTCCGTCAAATGTCCCGGTCAGTGAGACGTTGCCGGCAGCATTCACCGTCCC
The DNA here is from genome assembly GCA_934525625.1 of uncultured Burkholderiaceae bacterium. Lineage (GTDB taxonomy): Bacteria > Pseudomonadota > Gammaproteobacteria > Burkholderiales > Burkholderiaceae_B > Mesopusillimonas. The sequence continues at coordinate 257,211 of CAKSZL010000003.1, read as the reverse complement.
GGTGCCGCTGATGCCTCCGGCCACGTCCCCGTGGATGTCCAGATCCGCGCCAGTGACAAGCACGTCGGTCGCCGACAGCGATACGTAGCGGTATGGCACAGCAGGCGCCTGGCATACAGGTGGCGCGACATAAGCACCGCTCACGAGATGATCGAATACACCTTGTACCGCCTGGCCACCGCTAACCGTCCAGACGCCACCGCTACACACGGCCAATTCATTTGCCGATGTTGCCGCGAACATCCTGGGTACCGAACATGAGCTGCCCGGCGATACATTGGTGTTCAGAACCAGGCCAGCATCGGTCTGGATGACACCGCTGACGGTGAGGCGGTCTCGGAGGTGAACGTGTCGTGTATCCCCCATACGCACGAATTGGCCGAATGGCGTTGCCCCAAGCGTGCCGACAACGACGGCATACCCCCGATTGGTCGATAGGCCGAACCAGGCCTTGTTGGCGTTGACCAAGGAGCCCACAAAGCGGTTGTTCACCAGCGCATCGTGGCCACCATAGCCATCGGACGAACTCATGACCTGCCCAAGCAAGCCGGGGTCGTATTGCGCGGCCTGACCGGTCGGATTCCCGCATGCGGGAAAAGTCCGGCTGCTGCGCTGGCTGGATATGGGGTGGCAGGTGTAAACGTAAGATTCGACGCTGCAACCGGGGCCGGGGCACACTCCCTGGCGGACGAGCAGAAACTGTGCACGTTCCCCCAGTGGACTGTGATCGGGCTGATTCGTCGACAACATCTTCTCCGCTTTGAGAAGCGCCACTGTGCCATGGGCCAGTTGCACGCCTCCAGCGCCAGGTGCCCAGGTCAGTGACGGTGCGGCTGGGTAGGTGCCTGGCGGAGCGGCAGTGATGTCTACGCCGTGCAGCCAGGCTTCGTGATGAATCTGAAAGTCCACCAGGGCGTCTCGGACAGCCAGCAAGTATCGACCGGTCGCCTCGGCCGCCGCATCGTTCACACGGCGGGCCAGCTCAACCGAGCCCAATACCGCCAGCATGGTAGTGATGGCGATGGCGACCATCACGCTGATAAGGCCAAAGCCTCGCTGCCGACTGTGGCATCGTGCTCGATTGCTCATGCGTCACCCCGGTTAGCGTGCGGTGAAGACGAAGTCGTTGTTTTCGCCGGATACGCAGTGTTGCTGAGCGTCAGACGCGTTGTAGGCGGTCGAAACACTTTTGATGATCGTGCCGTTGAGCGTCATTTCCTCGGATGAAGTCGACATGATGGACGCCAAGGTAGGGCACGCCTTGTCGTGCACGTCGGTGACGGTCAGCATGTAGCCGCTGCCCAGGCCGGCGGTAGCCAGGTTGGCCGGGGCCAGCGTAACGGTGCCGCTGCTACCGGTGCCCGTGCCGCCCAAGCGGTGGGCTACGACGTTGCCGGTCGTGCGCAAAGTCGTGGCCTCGCGGGTGGCCGGCGCCAGGTTGTTCGCGTTGTTGACGTTGGCGTAGGGCAGGTTGGTGCCCGCGGTACCCATGGTTCGCATGCGAGCCATGAAACGTTGCAGCTCTGCCGCGACATCCGGCGTACGGCCTTCGATGATGATGCCGTTGACGGCCGGAATGCCGATGACGGCCAGCAGAATGAGGATCATGACGGCCAGCATCAGGTTGACGAGGGCGTCGCCGTGTTGCCGATGGCGACCCTTGCGCCTGCTGCGTTCGTTCAGGTTGCGTTGCAGCTTGGAAACGATTGCAAAAAACATGTGTAGAACTCCAGACAAAGGTTGACCCCCCCGCTTCGGCTGAGGCAGGGAGGTATTCAGGGAAAAAAGGAAAGATGAGGTGCCGGCAGGCGCCGGCGAGGGTCAATAGGTGAGCAGCATTGCTGCCCGCATTTCGAAAATTACTGCGTAGTGCCAGAGCATGGAGCCGATCAGAAACGTCAACGCTGCCCCGATCATGGACCAGCGCATGACGACTGCGCGCTTGGCCACGGAGGCGAGGGTGCTGTGCTCCAGCCGTTCACGGGTCTTTTGCAGCGCGGCGTCCATGCCCAAGGCGTCGACCAAGTCTTCCAGATACCAGTACGTATGCTTGTCCAGCAGGCCAGTCTTGAATACCGACGCGCCGGCGTGTGCATCCGATAGCTGCAAGGCCATTTTGCTGATGTGCGAGCGAAGCCACGGGGTGCTGTGCTCGTGCATCATGGACAGCGCCTCGGCCATGGAGTGGTTCAAGCCGGTGCGCGGCTTCAGCACGGCGGCCAGCGAAGCCAGGAAGTGAATCGCCTGCGTGTCGCGGTACAGGCCAAAACCCGGCACGCGCCGGTCAAAAACATCTCTGATCCGGCCTTGCCAGCGGGGTAAGAACCACTTCAGGACAATTCCGCCTACCGCCAACACCATCACCACCGCCCAAAGCCAAGTGCTCAGCCATTGGGAAAAGCCGACCAGCCGCTTGGTGGCCGGCCCGTACAGCATTGGGTCGACCTGAGAGAAAGAGGCCATGAGCGTCGGTACGGTGAACGAAGCGATAGCTACCATAGTTGCCAGCACGACGGCCAGCGCAAAGTAGCCCATCGACAACGTGGAGAGCATGATGTTCTTGATCTTCACGTCCAGCAGCACCAGTCGGGCCAGATCCCGAAAGCCACCAATCAGCGCTCCGCCGCCGATACGCTGCATCATCGCGATAATGGCGACTTCTTTTGCCGGCAGCGTCCCGGAGAACGCCATGGCCACGTCGCCACGCTCTTCAATTTGGTAGGCCCAGTGCGCGCTAAGTTTGCCGCGGTTTGTCCGGGGGCCATACCGTTCGGCGTCGTGGGCCAGTACCTGCTTGAGGGTCTTGCGGCCTTGTGTCGCTTCCAGGATGTCGGCCAGAAAATCGTAGTATTCCTGCCGCAGCTTACGACGGAACCGTAGCGCGGCCCAGCCCAGCGGCGTAAAGATTCGGGACAGCCTCATGATTGCCCCACTTTCAGCGCTTCGAGCGTTTCAAACGCCATGAATCGCGGTTCGATGTCGCGTGGGTCGATTTGTCCATGCAGCATCTTGTATGCGGCGCACTCCATCGCGGTCTTGCCGTCCATATTGGCGCTGAATGGGTTACCGTCCGAACGACTGCGATATCGCTTGGCTAAACCCGTCGCGTCTTGCTGGCGGACACACTGCAACGCTTCGTTGTCGTGGCCCAGTTCATACAGCTCCGATACTGCGGTGCGGCCGGCATAGCCATAGATTTCCGGCAAATCTTTCTGCTGACAGTGTTCGCACCCTTCGGGGTTGCGCACACGTACGACATCCAAGTTTCCATACAGGCGTCCCAGGCGGTTGGCATAGTCCTGCCAGTAGCCGCTGTCGCGCTCCCTGCCCATAGCGTCCGCGTGTCCGCTGCGAAGCATCGTGAGCGGGTTGGAGCAGTGCGGGCACAACCGGGGTAACAGCGCCTGGTAGACGAGCAGTTTCAGGATGCCAGGGGAGGCCAACACATCCAAGGGGACCTGAATCTGGCGCGAGGCCAAGCGGGACGGAATGCCTGAGACGCTACCCACGTGCACGGTGGAGTACAGGTTGGTGCCCGATTCGACGATGTCCAGAAAGGCCCGGCCGGTTTCCACGTCGCGGATTTCGCCCAGCAGCACGTCGGACACCGCAGCACGCTTGAGCATCATCAGCTTGGCGCGAAAGCTTGACGTTTCGTCGTCGCTATCGAAGCTGCGCACAATGCTGGCTTGAAGCGCGTTCCGGATTGTGCGCTCCACCGGGTCTTCGATGGTCATGATCTTGCGGGTCGATGGCAACTCGCTAAGCAGTCTGGCCAGCGAGGTGGACTTGCCGGAGCCGACCACCCCGCCAAACAGAATTGCGCCGCCCTCGGACAGCATGGCGCGCTCCAGCATGGCGGCCTGGCTGGGCAGGTAGCCCAGATTCCCCAGCCCTACCGATGCGTCAGTGTCCGTCAGACTGAGTAGCCGTAAGGTGATGGAGGGGCCTTTGTCCGCGACGAACTGGCCCCAGCGCAGCATGTAGGGCGTACCGTCCACCACGTCGTACAGGCGGCATTGCGATTCGGCTCGGGGGTCGAATATCGACTCCCGCCCGCCGTACCCGTCCTGCCAGGCCACCCGGGCGATTTCCAGCAAGCGTTCGGTGGGCATGCGCAAGTGCTCGGGCGCGACGTAGTGCCCGTCCACGTGCACCATGATCTGCGATTCGACCTCATCGAAGTTGATGTTCAGGTGCACGTCGCTGCAACCCTTGCGTGCGGCCCAGGCGATGATGTCACGGAAGGCTCGACTGGTATCTGAACGATCGTGTCCATGCTCCCGCGACGCAGTTTTGAGGCTGGCGCCATCCACGCGCTCGCGTACCAACGTCAGCAGCAGTATGCCCGTGATCAGGTGGGTCTGGACGTCCTGCCCCTGGTTGTGCGCCTTCGCCGCTTCGCACACGCTGGCATGTATATCGGTCCCTTCGCGCTCGGATACGCATAAAACGACAATCGAACCGTCGGCCAGCTCGGCAGGGCAGGCCTGGGCTGCGATGGTTCGACCCACCCATTCAATGCGCAAGCGTACGAAAGCCGGCTCCAAGGTGCCCAGGTCGGCCATGGTCGAAATGACGGAGCCGGCCTCGTCGCCGCCGGCACCAAGAAGTATCGAGAACGCGGTACGGTCGTTCATCGGAGGGCTCCGAGTCGGGTTGCGCATAGGCGCATGACGCCGCTGCTCTCGCTTTCCAGGTCGACGCACGGAGGGGCGATGCGCCGCAGACGCCAGCCGTTGGGCGTGCCGGCGACGGGAGTAAGCCGTCCACTGGCGTATAGCGTTTCCTGGCCATCAATGACCAACTGAGCATGCAGCCGGTTGCCAACGCCGTAGATCGAGGTCAGCAAGGGCGCTGACTTTGCTGAGTGGCTTCCAGCCGCGTCACCGCCAGGGCTCGAAACAGCTTGGCCGCTGATTGCCACGTCTCGGGCATCCGGCACACCCTTTTCACGCTCCAGAACCACAGCACGCCGTGCGTCCATCATGAGCAGTTCGGAGACGGCCTGGCTGACAGGCGCCGGAGGAACATCAGGTAAGCCCGCCCAGGCACCGCAACTGAGCGTAGCGATGACGGCTCCGCTGAGCCGCCTGATTGCCTTACTTTGCATAGATTTTTCCTGTAAGAGTTGCGGTCAATGCGCTGGCATTGATGCCCGGGCTGCCAACTGGGGCACGCCGCACCTGCACCTGATCAATCGCTGCCCCATACGGCAGGTCAAGCAGGTAAAGCGAACGCATTGGGCCGTTGACGATGAGGTTTCGGGCTACTGGTAGCTGTAGTTCCGAATGCTGCGGAAAAGCGATGTTGGCCAGCGTTCCGTCGAATCGGGTTTCGGTCGGCGGTGCGATGGCAACGGGTGTGGGGTCGCCCAAGGCAACGTCACTGAGCGCGGGCGCAAGACGTTGCAAGGTCGACGACCAGGCCAACGTCAACTGTTCCTGCGGCAGGAGCGAATCCAGCTCCAAGGGTTTGTCGGGCGCTGGCTGCGGCAGATGCCATCGCACAGCTACGTTGTCCAGATCCGTCCAGCGCACCTCCCAGCCTGACGGTAGCGCCTGCCGAAAACTGTCGTTGGTGCCCAGGGGGCCGCGCTTGTAGCGCGCGGCGCAGTGCCAAGCGGCGGGTGTGCAGTCCATGTCAACCAAATCCCACCTGGCCGTGGTCAATGGCACGTTCGCCATTTCGTGCAGCAGGATGGGCAGGACGCCCTCATGGTTCCTAACCTGTCCGGCCCAGTTTCTGAGAGCTGCGGACCAACTTGCTACCGGGTCCACAGGGAGGGGAGCTTGTCGCGCCGCGTCACGCTTGGCGCGCTGGGTGTTCTGGTACAGACCGTAGCCATAGTCGGCCACTGCCCAGAACACCAGCAGGGCCAGCGCTGCCCAGACGATGACGGGAACCTGGGCGAAACTCCTGGTCGTGCGCTTCAGCCTCGTCGAGGTATCGAGCTGGTTGGCCAGAGCGTTATTCGGCAGGCGCAGGTCGTTGCCCTTGTCGCCGTAGACGGTCAGGCCGCGATAGGTGGCCCGCAGTTGTTCCAGGTGGGCGTTGGCTTCCTCGGGCGTCTCATAGATGACGTCTGTCCCGAGCACCACAACCCCATCCACCGCCGCGACGAGCCAAGTCCCGCCGGGAATGTCCATCCTGAGTGCGACTCTGCCACGCGCGAAGCCCCGGGCAAACACAGCCGCGGCCGAAAAGACTTCGACGCGGCCGTTGGGCAGCTCTGCGCGCTTTCTCGTTCGGAGCAAACCCACCACCGTGCTGCGAGCGCCGCCACGCGTGTAGGCCACGGCTTTGTCTCGCACGGCGATCTTGGCCGCTACCGCGTCCGGGTCGTTGCCCAGCGTGGTGTGCCAGGTCAGCCCGAACGCCATGGCTCGGGTTCCCCCAGGCTGCATTTCGATCAGGTATTTCTTGTCCTTCATCTCACAGCCCTTCTTCAGGGATTGCGGTGACGATCAGCAGTGTCACTAGCTGCTGCTCCGATGTGGCGTCCGATCCTCCAGTCAGTAGAGGTGCGTCCTTGTCCAGCCTGCGGCGGGTGTAGGTATCGACGGACTGGGTGGTGCCGGCAATCAACGATGGCACGCCTGGGCGCAGTTCGACCTGTTGCACGTTGCCCCCGCCGTTGATGCGAGGCTGCTGCACGAACGAGGGATTATTCGGGTCGCCAAACTGCTGCTTTTCCAAGCTGACGAGCCGTGTGTTGTCGTAAGCCACCGTTAGCAGCACTTGTCCGTCGTCTTGAGCATCCGGCACCATCGTCAGAAACGTGCCCACGGTTTCGTCCTCCTGGCTGACCGTTACGGTCGGCCCGGAGACGTTGGAGCTGCTTTGGGTTTGCTCCAGGTTCTTGATGTACGAAAACGTGTCGCGGCTGGCGAACGTGCCGGATCGGCGATTCAGCACCAAAAGCGAGTAGTCGGTCTGGCGCACGATCCGCCCGAGTTCGGACAACGCACTGATATTCACGCCAGAGCCCGCCCACGGCCCGGAGCCGACGGCTGCGCCGATCACACCAGCGCTTTTGGTGCTGTCGAGCAACCCCGCCAAGCTGGCCAGTTCCGCCGTATTGCCGCGACCGCCACTATTGAACAGGGCTTGCCACTCGATGCCGGCCTGGCCCGTGTCGTCCCGCTGGATGGTTACTTCCTGAAGGTGGATTCGGACTCGCCGTGTCAGTGCCTTATTTTCGCGGTCGATGAAAGCGGCCACTTTATCCAGCGATTCGGGGGTGTCCGTGACGACGATGGTGTTTGCCGCGCCTTCAGGTGCTTGAACCGATCCGGCCTTGGTGAGGAACTGCGTAAGCTTCGCCACCACTGCGTGCAGCGGCGAGTCTTGAGCCTCTCCCTTGATCGTCGAACGGTTGCGGGAGGCAAACTGCCCGCCGCCGGCGTTGGCATTTCCGCCACCTTGGCCGGTCAGGCCGAGTTCCAGTTCGGTTTCCGTTGCCTGGGCCAGCGCCCGAATATTGAATGAGCGAGATTCGGTTCGGTACAGCTCGATGGCAGCAAGATCGCTGTTGTATCGCCAGTAAATGCCGAGCTTGATTGCGATGGCATCCAGTACTGTGGACAGTGGCGCCTGGCCCTGGGGCAAGTCGCCGAACACGAGTGGTACCGCCCGCTGCTGGGGGCCACTTACCCGTGCGACTGCGCCTAACGCGCCGATGGCGGGCACGATGGTATCGGCGGTGGGTAAAGGGGCAGTGGCGTCGCTAGTCAGGACGTTGCCATCCAGAGTCAACCGCGGCGCAAACGCGGAGTAGGGAAGGAGGGCGTCCGGGTTGATTCGTACTGGAATCCCCGTGGCTTGATAGATTCGCTGCGCAACGGTCGTCAAGTCGACCGCGCCATCCGTATACAGCAACGTGCTGTTGACCCGAGCGCGTAATGCGGGAGGCAGTGTGACATCTCGGGCCAGCGGCTGGGCTTTACCGACGATCCAGGGCCGGTCGATGTTCGCGCCCAACTGCCGGCGAGCATCAGCGGCCTGGCGCTCGAAGATGCTGGTTTGTTCATACGCCGATACGTTCTTGTCCCGTGCGCGCTGCTCAATTTCTCCCACGGTCTGCACGGTGGAGCAGCTTGCCAGCAGGGAGGCCGCCAAGGCTAGGGCGGGCCGGATAGTGATTTGACTCATTTGTGGGTCCTTCTCAGGGGGTCGGGCTGGGCGGCCTGGTGCCAGTGCGGTCGCAGACGGTGTTGTAGGGCAGCAGGCGTACGACCTGATTGGCGTAGTAGCAAGGACGGATGGGGGTTTCGCCCATTGCCACAGCGTCCGCGAGGGCCGAAACGGCTTCGCGGAAATCGTGCGTCGTGGCTAGGTCGGCGCCGGCGGTCAGAGGGATGTCCACCGGCACTTCCCACGCCATCGTCCAGCCGGCATCGTTGGCCCAGCGCGCCAGAGCTTGGCGCACCGTGATATCTGACAGGGCCACGCTCCAGGTCGTGGCCAGTGGCGCTGGTGGACTGATTGGAAGTGCAGAAGTCTGGGCCGTGGGTTTGGCACTGGTAGTCTGTGCCTGTGGGTTGTCGGCCGCAGTGTCGTCAGACTTACCTCGCTTCGTCTCTTGTTGCTGTGCACTATCTTGGGCTGGTTTGACGATCTGGACTCGGATTGAGGGGTGAGGGGCTGCTGCGGCGTGAGCGCACCCGAGTAGCGTGCAGACGGCCGCAGCCGCTCGCCAGTGCTTGTGCATGGAGAACTCCAGTAGAGGATAAGGAGGGGAAAGATGGCCGGGCGGGAAGACGCCCGCCCAGTTAGGGAATGGAAGGTGGGGACGTTTTCAGCACCGATCAGGCGTCACAACGCCATTTCTCGCATGCGTGAAAACTTAGTTATATATAGGTGGCTGAAGGTGATCCCTAGCGCACGATGCCAAGAAATACCAACAGCCTGCGTTCGATTTCGACCATCACGTCTGCATTCAGCCTGCCGAATACTTTGCCGACCTTGTCCAACTTGACCGTCATGGGCTTGTCGACCATGACCTGGGAGGGCTTCGATAAGCCGTTATCGTCATCGGGCAGCACCGTCACGCGCAGCAGTGGCGCATCGACCAGAGTGCTGGTGACTGGGAGGATCGTTAGTGAGGGGTGTTGTTCGAAGCGGTCGGACTGGATGACCAGTGCCGGGCGTGGTTTGCCGAAATCTCCCTGAATGGCGATAGTAACTAAATCACCGCGCATTCAGATTATTCCGTCCAGCCTTCCACATTGGACAAGGCACTGTCCATGAGACGGTCCAGCTCAGCCTCCTTGCGTTCCACTTCGGCAACGACCAGGGACTGGCGACGGCACTCTTCGTCAAAGTCCGTCCGTCGTGTATCCGGCACCCATATTTGCACAGGGCGCAAGCCAGAGGCACGAAGATTCGCACGATGCTTTTGCACTCGTTCGTTAATGGTGATTGCGGGCATATTCGTCCCTCTTCGGTTCGTTACATGCAACATTTTAGCTGGCTCAGACGTTACATGCAACGTCATTGATTATCGATCTTCCGTGGCATGCAATGCACACCGACTAGCAGACTATGGCATGTAGGGGCTGAGTTTCTTTTTCCTGGCCTGCCCCAGTGTTTCACAGACCCTAGCTTCGTTGTAGGCACGCAAAATTTGGGCTTCCAAATAGCGCTGTTTGATATCCCGACTCGCTAGATCCTGTTGTAGGCGCGTGCCGAGAATGAAGTGGACATCAGGTGACGTGAGAATGTCGTGTACTTGACCGAGGGTTGAGCACAGTAACTCCGCGTTTCGTAGGGTGTCCACTGGGTCGCGGGCGGCATCCTCTTCTATTCTGAGCCGCGTGAATACATAGGCAGGACTGTTCTGCACGGCGCTTCGGATTGCTGCGCTGTCATTGCAGATCAGAATCTCGGCTTTGGCGGTAAGGCTTGGTGGGGGCATAAATCTCCGATTTCACGCATGCGAGAGAGCTGCGGTGGGTGGCTACGGGGTTATCACGTGGGTGGCGCCACGGAACTGAGGTGTGGAGCTGCCGCTGTTGCATCCGCAATTGCTCAGCATCTGCCCGACGCGATATGAGAAGTCGACGCGCGATGCGTTGCGCCGCGTGGCGCTGACGATGAATGATTCGGAGTAGCTATGGCCGTAGTGCAGACTGCCATCAGGCTGCGGGACGCACCAGGCCGTACGGTTGTAGTCCGTGAATCCGTTGGGCAGCATGTCATGCGGGCCTGGGCTGTAGACACCCCCGCTCCAATAGCACAGGAACGACATCGAGGGTGGATGAAACATGACGGTCAGCCGAACGCTGTCCAGGCCGTTGACACCAGGCGGCGTGTTAGCAATCGGCATGCTGTTGGCGATGGTGGGCACTTCCGTGGGGGGGGTAAAACAACTCGCTTGATTCCAGCCGCCATAGACCCAGGGGTCGCTGGCCACGTGTCCTGTTGATTGAAGAATGTAGTTGTAGCGAGTGTTGGTACGCGTCTGCTGACCAATTTCTCCTGCTGCACAAGCCCTTGTTTCGGTCTGTTGCTCCTGCACGCGCCGCCGGCAGCCGCCGTAGGTGCTATGCCAGGTGAAGCCGGGCCAGCAAGCGCCGCCGGGCTGGGTGACATTCAGGTGCATTTGGATATCCGCTTCCAACTTGATGTTTCCCGTGTTGGGAGCGGTCGTTTGCGCTGCCAACGTCACGGGCAGCGTGGTTAAGAGGAATAAGGCAAGCATGTCATGTCTCTGGGCGATAAAAAGCCCTGAGACTGTTGCAAGCGTCAGGGCAAATAGAAAAATGGAACGAAGCAGGGTAGATCGGTAGGGATCTACCCTGGACTTACGGCTGCTGCGTTGTCGTGAAGCTCCAGGTCTTGTTCAGACGTCCCAGTTTCTCGCTGGCGCCGGCGAACGCCGCCACGCAGGTCGCGTCGTAGGGAAGGGCGACCTCTGGCTGCAAGAATACCCAGTTGGGTTGAACCATCTTATTGATGTCATTAGCCGCGGTGATGATCCGCGCTGGGAGGTCTTGGCCAGCGCAGTTGACGGTAAAGGTATCGGCGGTAATCGTGTCGCCCGCGTTGACTGTCATGCTGAGGGGATTCCCCAACATCTCCAGATCGGGAGCTGGGTTCGGCCACTCGACGTAGGATACGTACAGGTCTTTTACGCCGTCGTAGGGCCAAATCCAGTATCCAGCTTCGTTTTCGATGGATTGTGCTGACGTCACATTCCCATAGTTGAAAACCGTAGATTTGCCAGGCCAAGTCCCGTAATCGGGAATGTTTTCTTCATAGGTGTCGATACCGAGGCCAATGTCAACGACCGTTGCCGAAAGGAGCGGAACCCGGTGATATATCGTGTTCAACTGGCTCTGGACAGACTGTATGAGGTCGGTTTCGTCTACTGCTCCGTAAGAAATTCCTTCAGTTGCGTAAACCAGATAGGACGCTGGGTAGGAGGCAGCCTTGGAGCGGGCGATGGGATCTTCCCCGGTGAAACCCGGTTTGCCCTTCGTTTGTGCGTGGCGTTCGCCACGGCCGTTCAGGTGGATGTAGCCTGCGTGGCCCAGCGCCGCCGTATCGAGTTTCGTGTTCTGCTTGACGGGCGCCAGGCCGACTTTCGCACGAGCTTCGTTGATGGCGTTGAAAATCGCCAGTTTCTCGCCCGTATAGTTGGGCGCGTCCAGCGTAGCGGAATCACCCGAACTGCCTTTGGGAACCTCGGGGGTCGGCTTCGGGCTGGGAGGGGTAGGGGAGTCGCCACCACCGCCACCGCCACCGCCACCGCCACCGCCACCGCCGCCGCCACCACCGCATGCAGCGAGCGAGGCGGCCAGCAGGGCTGTGGCCAAAGTCGTGGACAACGTGTTCAGACGTATTTTCATTGTGTGCCTCTCTTTTTTCAGAACAGAAGATTCTGAGAATTGCGAAGTTTGTTTATATGTAACCGTAAATAGCCATTACGGCCGCACCCAGCCTTTCTTAAGCCGGGAAGCTTGTCGTCAGGGAAAGGGGTCAGTTAGTGACCAGAGAACTACAGGCGCGCGCGGTTATTACCATCACGTGACATGCCCCAGGGATTTCCCCAGGGTTATGCACAGATCATGTGGGTAAGTTTGCGGTTTCAGGCTGTGCCGGTTCGATTCCGAGCCGACGCATTTCTGCGTGCACGGTTCGCACTGCGGCCGGCGTTGATATCGCCCGCAGTAGCAACAAGGTTTCGATGCTATGTGCAAGCGGCGGTTGGGTCGGTTGGGTAGCGGGTGTTTCCGTTCTATCAGCGCCGTAATCGACGATCAGGGCGCGTATTGCTGTCAGCTCCTGCTCGATAAATTGCTGCCGGGATAGTGCAGTACGGACATAATCGGAAATAGACGCTGCGCCGCTGGCCGCAGCCGCTTCAGTAAGCCAACTCAGTTGACGGGGCTCCACTCGAATACGGAGCAATTCGGATTTGGGCTGTGTCATATGAAACTCTATGCGGCACGAGCGAACTGGGCAGTTGCATCGCAATTTTTTCAGCGTCGTTGATGTAATACGTATCCCGAAGCAGCTTGATGTCCTTTGTGCCCAGCACATGGGAAAGCGCGATGACGTCCATCAGGGGAGCCAATCGTGTGGCTGCTTCGTGTTTCGTATCGTGGAAGGTTAGGTCTTCAACGCCGCTAGCGTCACGTATCTTGCGCCAGTGCACGTCACGTTGTTGATCGGTCATGCCGGCCACATAGGGAGGCATGGAAAATCCTTCTCTGGGTTCTTGCTCTGTTGGCATCGCGGCAAGAAGTAATTTGAAGCACTGCATGGCACGGGCGGTCAACGGTACTGTTCGGTCCGCCTGGCGCTGTCCGCTTTTGGCACCCTTCCGACCACCTTTTTCGAGGGCGTGAACGTATACCGTTAGCTTTTCAAGGCTGAGATCATGTGGACGAACCCTCAGAATCTCTCCTGAGCGCATCCCGGTTTCCAGAGCAATGAAGAAACATATAACAACTCGTTGCTCCTGCGTCTGGATCGGTAGTCCCTCCACATAGCCGCCTGCGGCGGCAATGGCTTGAAGTTCCGACTCCAGCAGTGGCGGCCGTTTACGCGGTCGCCCCTTTGGCGGGCGGCCGATGTCGTGGCAAGGGTTCTCTTTGATCCACTTCTTGACTTTCCACGCATGGGTGAAAGCCGCGCTCATCAAATTCAGCTCACGATTGATGGTGGAAGACGATATTGGTTTGCCACGATAGCGTGCCTTTTTCCGATCATTCACCCAGCTCGATATATTGTCGGGCGTGACTTCGTCCAGAGGAACCCGCGAAATTTCGTGCAATCGGAACTTGGCTAGGCGCAAACTGTTCCACTTTGCGCTATCAGACTCTTCCGAAACCGATTCATACGCCTTGAACACGTCGTCGACAAATCGTCCGGTGGCCGGTGAAATATTGCCCTGGGCTTTTTTGGCTTCTATCTGTTTTGCCCACTGCTTGGCTTGCAGCTTCGTGTCGAAGGTCTGTTGAAGTTTGCGGCGATTGATGCTGACGACCGCACGTGTTGATTTTCCCCTGGTCTCATAGGAGGCCATGTCCTTCTTCTCCAAAATCAAATGATCATGGGGAAAAATTATGGGGAAAGATCGGGGAAAAGGCCACGTGTCCTAAAGGGGACGAAACGGGACTTTTGGTGTTTGCCTTCCCCAAAAAAACCTGCTGAAAACTCAGCTAAGTGCTTGAAAACAAAAAGGCCAGGCTAAGCCTGACCTTTTCATTAGTGGTGCCCAGGAGAGGACTCGAACCTCCACACCTTGCGGCACATGGACCTGAACCATGCGCGTCTACCAATTCCGCCACCTGGGCATTTACAGAAAGTTCGCTATTGTAATACGCAATTGCTTGTTCTGCAACTGCTGCCCGAATCTATTAGTGCTTGAAAACGGCCTTTGCGGTAAGCTGTGCCTTTACTGCTTTTGCACCTGCTTTTTACTGCTTTTGCATTAGCCGCTGCTTCAAACCCCGTGCCGATAAACGCTAAACTTGTGTTGATGAATTCACTTGGTTTTCATCTGTTTTTCGTCTATCTGCGCTATGCTTCGTGCAGCGAGAAAAAGATTATAGCGTACTTTTTTAAATTTTGGAAATCCCTTGGCAAAGTCATCAAAAAGCAACATTCAGAACAATAAGCAGTCCGCCGGCTCCAGCTCTTACGACGAACCGGTCTTGCCCCAGGATTTTGACCCCGACGTTCCCAGCCGCGAAGCCATCATGCAGGTCTTGCGCGACGCATCCGATGCGATGACGCCGCGCGCGCTGGCCAAGGCGCTGGGGGCCAAGTATCCGTTCTCGGTGGGGTTTACGCGCCGCCTGGGCGCGATGGAAAGAGACGGGCAGCTAGTGCAGGATGCGCGCGGCAAAGTGCAGGCCGTTGCCAAGGGCAACTTCATCGCCGGCCGGGTGCAGGGGCACCGCGACGGCTTCGGCTTTCTGCTGCGCGACGACCGCGGGCCCGACCTGTTCCTGCCGCAGCGCGAAATGCTCAAGGTGCTGCACGGCGACCGCGTGCTCGTGCGCCAGAACGGCGAATACCGGGGCAAGCCCGAGGCCATCATCGTCGAAGTGCTGGAGCGTCGCACCAACAAGCTGGTGGGGCGGTTCCTGCGCGAGAACGGCGCTTTCATCGTGGTGCCCGAAGACCAGCGCATCAAGCACGACATCCTGGTGACGCCCAGCGACGTCGGCGATGCCGAGCCCGGCCAGGTCGTGGTGGTCGAGATCGTTCAGCAGCCCACGCGCCATACCCAACCCTTGGGCCGCATCATAGAGGTGCTGGGCGAAATAGACGACCCCGGCATGGAAATCGAAATCGCCGTGCGCAAATTCGACGTGCCGGTGGAGTTTTCGGCGGCCACCCAGAAGGAAGCCGCCAAGCTGCCGGCCTCCGTGCGGCGCGGCGATTTGAAAGGGCGGGTCGATCTGCGCGACGTGCCGTTCATCACCATAGACGGCGAAGACGCGCGCGACTTCGACGACGCGGTGTTTTGCGAGCCCATCGAGCTGGGCACCGAAAAGCGCAAGCGCCCGGGCTGGCGCCTGCTGGTGGCCATCGCCGACGTCAGCCATTACGTCACGCCGGGCAGCGGCCTGGACGCCGACGCTTTCGAGCGCGGCACCAGCGTTTACTTTCCGCGCCGCGTCATCCCCATGCTGCCCGAGACGCTCTCCAACGGTTTGTGTTCGTTGAACCCCAACGTGGACCGCCTGGCCCTGGTGTGCGACATGGTGATTCCCTCCAAGGGCGCCAAGGCCGGCATCGTGTCGGCCTACCAGTTCTACCCGGCCGTCATCCGCTCGCACGCGCGTACCACCTATACCGACATCTGGGCCGCGCTACAGCAGCCCGGCGGGCCCGCCGCGCAAGCGCTGGGCGGGCTTTACGAGTACGTTACGCATCTGTACACGCTGTACCAGCTGCTACAGGATTCGCGCACGCGCCGCGGCGCCATCGATTTCGACACCGTGGAGACGCGCATCATCTGCAATCCGCTGGGCCGCATCGAACGCATCGTGCCCTACGAGCGCAACGACGCCCACAAGCTGATCGAAGAATGCATGCTGGCCGCCAACACCTGCGCGGCGGACTTCACGCGCCGCAACCGGCGCACCGGCTTGTACCGCGTGCACGAAGGCCCCACGCCGGACAAGCTGCGCAACCTGCGCGATTACCTTAAAACGCTGGGCCTGCACCTGGACGGCGGCGACGAGCCCGACACCAAAGACTACATGCGGCTGTTGGCCCAGGCCCGCAATCGGCCCGACTACCCGGTGCTGCAAACCATGTGCCTGCGCTCGATGCAGCAAGCCATCTACAGCCCCGAGGAGTCCGGCCACTTCGGCCTGGCCTACGAGCAATACGCGCACTTCACGTCGCCCATCCGCCGCTATCCCGATTTGCTGATGCACCGCGTCATCAAGTCGATTCTGGAAAAACGCCAATATACGCCGCAGGTGCCCGACGCCAGCGCGCTGGAAGGCCTGCCCGCCAAAGAGCGCAACCACAGCATCTGGGAGCAGCTGGGGCTGGTGCTGTCTGCGCGAGAACGCCGCGCCGACGACGCCTCGCGCGACGTCGAAGCCTGGCTCAAGTGCTGGTTCGTCAAAGAGCACGTGGGCGAAGTGTTCAGCGGCCGCGTCACCGGCGTGGCGCCTTTCGGCCTGTTCATCACGCTGGACACTTTGTTCGTCGAAGGCATGGTGCACGTTTCCGAGCTGGGCTCCGATTACTTCCAGTACAACGAATCGCTGCACGAACTGCGCGGCGAGCGCACCGGCATGCGCTATCGCCTGACCGACCCGGTGCAGGTGCAAGTGGCGCGTGTCGATCTGGAAGCGCGCCGCATCGATTTCCGCCTGGTCAAGGGCACGACGTTCAAGGCCTTGCAGAAAGACATCGAGTCTCCCGACGAAGCTGGCACCCGGCGCGTAAAGAAAGCGGCGTCGGCCAAGCCGCCCGCGCTCAAGGGCACCACGGCCCGGCAGCGCCGCGCCGAGGAAAAGCGCAGCGCGCGCCAGCCGGTGGCGGGCAAGAAGAAGCCCGCGACGCGCAAGCACTGACGCGACCCACGTTTGCGGCGGGGTCATGCGTTCGGGAGGTGTGGCTCGCCCGGCTGGCCTTGTACGTAGGAGTAGAATGCGAGGAGCGGGCGGAAAGGCTTTCCGGCCCGGATGAATACAAGAAAGGTAGCTCATGTCCTCGCAGCAAATACTGGCCGGATTCCATGCCGTGACGGCGCGCCTGCGCCATGCGCCCGGCACCATCCAGCAAATCTACGTCGATGGCGGCCGGCACGACAAGCGCATGTCGGCCCTGATGGCCCAGGCCGATGCGGCGGGCGTCAAATGTTCCGCCGTACCCGCCGAACGCCTGGACGGCCTGGCGCGCGGCACGCGGCACCAGGGCGTGGTGGGCTTGGCTCAGGCCCACGAACTGGCCGACGATCTGGATGAAATCCTCGACACGCTGGAATCCCAGGGGCAGCCGCCTTTGCTATTGCTGCTGGACGGCGTGACCGACCCGCATAACCTGGGCGCCTGCCTGCGCACGGCGGACGCCGCCGGCGTGCATGCCGTGATTGCGCCGCGCGACCGCGCCGTGGGCCTGAACGCCACCGTGCAGCGCGTGGCTTGCGGCGCCGCCGAAACCGTGCCTTATTTAATGGTGACCAATCTGGCGCGCACCATGCGCCACCTGAAGACGCGCGACGTCTGGCTGGTGGGCACCGACGACCAGGCAAGCGGCAGCCTGTACGAAGTTCAGGCCCAGCGCGGCATGGCCTGGGTCATGGGCGCCGAAGGCGAGGGCATGCGCCGCCTGACGCGCGAAACCTGCGACGAACTCGTGCGCCTGCCCATGCTGGGCGCGGTCGAGAGCCTGAACGTCAGCGTCGCCAGCGCCATCTGCCTATACGAAACCGTACGCCAGCGCCAAGCGGGCCAAGCGTAGTCTCTTTCAGTCTTTACAGCGATAGAACTCCATCATGTCAGATCAAGGTTTTACCACCGCCATCGTGCATTCGGATCGGCGCAACGCCATCGAGCACGGCGCCATCCACAAGCCGCTGCACCCGTCCTCCGAGTATGCCTACGACGATGCGCGCGAACTGGCGGCGGTGTTCCAGGGCAAGCCCGGCTTTACCTATGCGCGCCAGGGCACGCCCACCACGGCGGCGCTGGAAACCAAGATCACGCAGATGGAGCAGGGCGTTTCGTCGGTCAGCTTCGCCACGGGCATGGCGGCGCTGACGGCCATCTTCTTCACCTTGCTCAAGCAGGGCGACCATCTCATCACCAGCCAGTTCATCTTCGGCAACACCAACAGCCTGCTGATGACGCTGGCGGGGCTGGGGGTGGAAGTGACCCTGGTGGACGCCACCGACGTCGAGCAGGTGAAGGCCGCTTGGCAGCCCAACACGCGCATGGTGTTCGTCGAAACCATCGCCAACCCCGGCACCCAGATCGCCGACATGGCGGCCATCGGCCAATGGTGCCGCGAGAAGAACCTGGTTTACATCATCGACAACACGCTGACCTCGCCCTGGATGTGCAAGGGCAAGGACATGGGCGCTTCGCTGGTAATGAACTCGCTGTCCAAATATATAGGCGGACACGGCCACGCGCTGGGCGGCATGGTTACCGAAACCGGGCTGTACGACTGGCAGCAGTACCCCAACATCGCCGACGTCTACCGCAAGGGCAACCCGGTTTCCTGGGGCCTGACGCAGATCAAGAAAAAAGGCCTGCGCGACATGGGCGCCACGCTGTCGGCCGATGCCGCCCACCGTATTTCGGTGGGCGCCGAAACCCTGGCCTTGCGCATGGAGCGTTCCTGCAACAACGCGATGGCGCTGGCGCGCACGCTCAGCGCCCATCCCAAGGTGGCGCGCGTGCACTATCCGGGCCTGCCGACGCACCCGCAGCATAAGCGTTCCCAGGCGTTCTTCGGCAATTACCACGGCGCCTTGATGGCCATCGAGCTGGCCCCTTCCGTCGAGGTGTTCGACTTCCTGAACCGGCTGAAGGTCTTCGTGCTGGCGACCCATCTGGGCGATACGCGTACGCTGGTGTTGCCGGTGGCGCACACCATTTACTACGAGATGGGCCCCGAGCGCAGAGCCTTGATGGGCATCGCGGACAACCTGCTGCGCGTCTCGGTTGGTATCGAAGACGTGGCGGACCTGATTGGCGATTTCGCACAGGCGCTGGACTAGGCTGGCCGATTTACAAATTTTTAACGTTTTTTCCCTGAAAGTCAGCAATGGTGCGGGTTTTCAGCGATTTCCCACTTGACAGTGCCTGTTTTCAAAGGCTTAATACGCGTTAGTCGGATGGCGCAATATGTTCCATCTGCTCGCTACCGCTGGACAGGCCTGTCTTGCAGGTGGGTGGCGGCATCAGCACCATGTCAGGTGCTGTATTTTTTTGGTGCCAAGTGCCTTTTTCGCACTTGGCAAAAATTATTCTCAGGGGTGATTCTTAAATGAACAAAACAGAGCTCATCGAACACATCTCCACCAAGGCCGACCTGTCCAAGGCAGACGCTGGCCGTGCGCTTGATGCGTTCATCGGTGCGGTCAAGACCACGCTGAAGAAGAAAGGTACGGTGACGCTGGTTGGCTTCGGCACTTTTGCTGTGTCCGAGCGCGCAGCCCGCACGGGCCGCAACCCGCGCACGGGCGAGACCATCAAGATCAAGAAGGCTCGTGTGCCCAAGTTCCGCCCCGGCAAGGCTCTGAAAGACGCCGTCAACTAAAGACACCTGCAAATGGGCGGCTGGGTCGCCCGTTTGCCCATGTTCGGGCGGTAGGCTATAATGCACACCGCTTTTGCGATGAGTAGGCCCCGCGGCTTGAACAAGACCGCCGTATAAGGGGTGCTTAGCTCAGTTGGTAGAGCGGCGCCCTTACAAGGCGTAGGTCACAGGTTCGACCCCTGTAGCACCCACCATTCATTGCATAGACATCATCAGGCGTTCGCATCGAAGGCACTTGGTTAATCGCTAAGTGCCTTTTTTGCGTCTGCAGCCTGCGCAGCTTGCCGGTTTTCCCGGTGGCGTTCCCTTCATGAATGACGGCCATGTCTGGCAAATTGTAAATTTGCGGACGGCGAGAGCGGCGCTCGTGTCCATTGGCAAAAACGGGGAAACCGGGCGGGAGTCTAGGTTTACAAATACTAACCGCTTGATTTGACAGTATTTCGTAGCCCGTCTAGAGTGAAATCAGGCTGATCAGTATCCACGAGAACGACGAATGCGGCGGTTCATAGGCCATGGCTCCGCATTCGCATAAGCTAGAAAGAGGCATGCATGAATAACGACATCATTGCTGGCAAATGGAAGCAGTTGACGGGTAAGGCCAAGGCCGCATGGGGCGACTTGACCGATGACGAACTGACCCGAGTGGAGGGCAATGCCGAGCGCTTGGCCGGCTTGATTCAAGAGCGTTACGGCAAAACGAAAGAACAGGCGGAAAAAGAAGTGCGGGATTTCTTCGATCGCAACCAGTGATCGTTTCTTGGACTCACGTGAATAAACTCAAGTAGCCAAAAAAGGAGAAGCGCCATGCTTTATTACGCTGCCGTTTTTTTCGTCATCGCGATCATCGCCGCCGTGCTGGGCTTTGGCGGCATTGCCGCCGGCGCGGCGGGCATCGCCAAAATACTGTTTTTCGTCTTCCTGGTGCTGGCAGTATTGTCCATACTTGGCGGCATGTTGCGTAAGTAGCGGAAGAAATGACTACACCTTTCAAGCAAGCTCGTAGTTCGTGACGAAATCACCCGGTACGTCCGGCCCCCAGACGTAGAGCGAATCTTCGGGCGGGTAGTCGCCGCTGGGCCAGTCGTGGTCGGCGGGAACATAATCTATGTCGAAGGAATACTCGGCGTAGCTGCCCCAGGGGTCGCGCACGTAGCGGAAATAGTTTGAACCCAGCACGTGCCGGCCCAGGCCCCAGCCTTGCTCGAAACCGGCTTCGCGCATTTGCTGCGAGCCCAGGCCGATGTCGTCGAAAGAGGCTACGTCCCAACTGCTGTGGTGCAGGCCGTAGCCGTCGGATTTGGCCAGTGCGATCAGGTGGTGGTCGCTGCCGTGCGGGGTGTGGATGAAGGCGATGATGGAGCCGGAGCGATCCGCCAGGCGCAGGCCCAGCACATTTTCGTAGAAAGCCAGACCGGCGTCCACGTCGGCGCAGAAAGTCAGTATGTGCGACAGATGGCGCGGGCGCACATGCTTGACCTGGCTGCGTTGCGGCGCGCGGCCCCGGCCGGTGTGTTCGGGGTCCAGCAGTCGCGGCGCCTTGGCGCTGGGCGAGCATTTTTCCGCCGGCTTCAGTTGCTGCGGCATGCCGTCGGGGCCCAGAAACCACAGCCCGATTTCGTCGTGCGCTTGGGGAGGGGGGCTGATGCGCTCGACCCCCTGGCCCCGCAGCCGCGCCTGGAAGGCGGGCAGGTCGTCGGCGAAGATGCCCCAGGTGATCCATTGCAGGCGTTTATGCGAGCCCGATTGGAAGATGCGCGCCCAGCGATGGGGATGCCCATGAGTGTAAAGCGCCAGCATGCCGCCTTCGCGGCGCACGTCCAGACCGAAGCTCTGGTAGAAATGGCGTGCCTCTTCCAGGTCGGGAACGCTGAAGACGAACTCGTGGATGGAGTGGACGGCCAGAACGCCTGGGCGTCGCGACGCAGGGGCGGGAGTGGTGGCATCGGTAGGCATGTCGTTTGTCTCCTGAGTGCTTGGGGCCGTGCTTTCTTGCCCGGCTTGCTTCTTTTGCGGTTGCCGAATGGCTGAGTTCGGGCGGCAAACCGCCGCGCCATCGGCGCTGGCCGTTGGCGTAGACGGGTATTGCGGATGGCATCGAAAGATGAGTCGCGGGCGGCTTTGCCAGTCATGGCGCGGGCGCGCGCTTGCCAGGCGGGCGCCCGAATTCCGGACGCTTAGACGACTTTCTGCGTCTGCGAACCCAGCTTGTCCATGGACAGGGTGACGACGTCGCCTTTCTTCAGGTATTGCGGCGGCTTCATGCCCAGGCCCACGCCGGAGGGCGTGCCGGTGATGACGAGGTCGCCGGGCAGCAGCGTCATGAATTGGCTGAGGTAGGAAACCAGATAGGCCACCGGAAAGATCATGTCGGCCGTGCTGCTGTTCTGGCGTGTTTCGCCATTGACCTTGAGCTCCATATTCAGCGTCTGCGGGTCGGGCAGTTCGTCGCTGGTCAGCAGCCAGGGGCCGATGGGGCCGAAGCTGTCGAAGCTCTTGCCTTTCATCCACTGGCCGTTGCGCTTGGCTTGCCAGTCGCGTTCCGAGACGTCGTTGGCCAGCACGTAGCCGGCGACATGCTTGAGGGCGTCTTGCTCGGACACGTTGCGCGCCGTGGCGCCTATGACGAAGCCCAGCTCGATTTCCCAGTCCAGCGCTTGCGAATCGTCTGGCATGACGATGTCGTCATTGGGGCCGCTGAGCGAGGTCAAGGCCTTGTTGAAAACGACGGGCTCGGCGGGAATTTCCATGCCGGCTTCTTCGGCGTGCTTGCGGTAGTTCAGGCCGATGGCGATGAACTGGCGCGTACCGGCCACCGGCGCGCCCAGGCGCGAGCCTTCGGCCACCAGCGGCATTTTTTCCAGATCGATGGCTTGCAGGGCCTGGAGCTTTTCCGGCGCCATCCATTCGGGCGTGAAGTCGGGTATCAACAGGGAGAGGTCGCGCGGGCGGCCCTGGGCGTCGAGCGCGCCGGGCTTTTCGGCGCCTATCGGGCCATGGCGTAGCAGTTTCATCGTTAGGGTTCCTCAAAAAACGGTAAATGGTGGAGTCATGATGATAGCGTCGGGCTGTCCGGCGGGCGGCGTTGGCCGTCGCCGGGCCGCAGCGCTTATTTCTTGCCCGGATCGCGGTAGTTCTTCAGCGAGTCGTCGATCTCGGTGTTGACCAGCCGCTTGCCGTCGCGCTCGACCGTGCGGATGTAGATGGTCTGGTTGATGTCGCGGGTTTCCGGGTCGATGGCGACGGGGCCGCGCGGGCTGACGAAGGACAAGCCGCGCGCGGCTTCGATGAAGGCTTCGCCCGATGCGTCGCCCTTGGTCTTGTTCAGGGCTTCATGGATCAGGCGCATGCCGTCGTACCCGCCGACGGACATGAAGTTGGGCCGCTCGTTGTCATAGGCCTTGTAGTAGGCCTGGGTATAGGCTTTGTTTTCGGGCGAGTCGTGGGTTTCGGAATAGTGGTGGGCGGTGACCACGCCCAGCGCCGCGTCGCCCAGCGCGTCCACGGTGTCTTCGTTGGTCAAGTCGCCGGTGGCGACGATGCGTATGCCTTCGCCGGCCAGGTTGCGTTCGTTGAAGCCTTTCAGGAAAGCGGTAACCGCTTCGCCGGCGGGCAGGAACAAAAACACCACGTCGGGTTTGCCGTCCTTGATGCGTTGCAGGAAGGGGGCGAAGTCGGGGTTTTGCACGGGCACGCGGATGGCGCCCACGATTTCGCCGCCCGCGGCGGTATAGCTTTCGGTGAAGTAGCGCTCGGCGTCGTGACCGGGGCCGAAATCGGCCACCAGCGTATAGGCTTTCTTCATGCCTTTATTGACGCTCCACGGGCCCAGCGGCGCGGTGTATTGTGCGACCGCGGCCGAGGTGCGCAGGATATAGGGGGATTTTTCCGTCAGGATGGACGTGCCGGCGTTCATCACGACCATGGGAATCTTGGCGTTCGTGGCCAGCGGCGCGGTGGCCATGGCGCCGGGCGTCATGCCGAAGCCGGCCAGGATGTCCACCTTGTCGCGCACCAGCAGCTCTTGCGCGACGCGCTTGGTAACTTCCGGCGCGGCGCCGGTGTCGTCTTTCACGATAACCTGCACCTTGCGCCCGGCGAAGGTATCGCCGTTTTCCTGCAGGTACAGGTTCACGCCGCGTTCTATCTGCTTGCCGTAAGAGGAGAACACGCCGGACATGGGCAGCACCAGCCCCACTTTCAACGGCTCGGCCGCCATCGTGGCGGAGCAGGCCGCCAGGCCCATGGCCAAGGCGGCCAGTTTGAATTTGCTTGGTGTAAACATCTTGTCTCCTTGTGTCTTGTCTGTGGTTTTGTCTTGCTTATCGCTTCGTCGCTTGTCGCGTTTGCGCTATTGCTTGAATCTCTCAGGCGGCGGAAAGCATCCGAGCGGCATGCCGCTCGCTGGCCGAAGGCGCGGCGCGGGGCATTCGTGCTCTCTTGCGTTCGTCATGCGCCCAGCGAGCGCGCCAGGGCGGCTTGCAGCGCCGGCCCGGACGAGTCGCCGCGCCAGGCGATGTGCAGGTCGGGGCGCACCAGCACGTAGTCGGCGCCGTAAAGGTCGCGCGCTTCGTCGGAATTCACCGCCAGCGCCGCCAGCCCTTCCGGCACGGGAGCGTCGTCGCGCGCGGCGGCGCCCAGCTTGAGCAGGGTGAAACCCTGGCTCATGTGGTCGTACAGCGAACTGCCGTCGGGCATCCAGACGTGGGGCGCGCGGTGGCCGGGGCGGCCGCAGGGCAGGTATAGATTGGCGGTGTCGGGCGGCGGGCTGCCAGGCTCGGCCGAGACGATGGGCGAATCTTCGAAGCGCGTGCCCAGCTGCACGCCGGGAATCACGAACTCGCGCGTGGCGTGCAGAAACAGGTAGTCGCCCACGGCGCGGCGGGCGAAGTCGCCCTGGGCGTTGTCGTCTTCGATCTCGGCGGGCAGGCGCACGTGGCCGATGCTGTCGGCGAATTGGCGGGCGAACTCGGTATTGCGTTGGCTGGCGGGGCGGCGTTCGGCTTCGTAGCTGTCCGCCAGCCCCTGGCCGGCTTGGCCCTTGATGATGGCTTCCAGCTTCCAGGCCAGGTTGGCGGCGTCTTCGATGCCGGTGTTGTAGCCCAGGCCGCCCGTGGGGGTGAACAGGTGCGCGGCGTCGCCGGCCAGGAATACCCGGCCGTCGTGCATTTTTTCGGCCACCAGCGCAAAGCCGGCCGTCCAGGCGGTATTGCTGATCAGCTCGAAAGGAATGTCCGCGCCCATGGCGTTGGCGATGCGCCGGCCCACGTCATCGTCGTCGGGCTGCTGGCCTTCGCGCAACTGGATATTGATGATGAAGCGCCCGCGTCCGTCCACCGAGATGATCAGCGCGCGCTGTTGGTTGTTCAGCGTCCAGTACTGCCAGGCAGGGCCGCCGCGCACGGCGTCCGCCAGGCCGGGGGCGCTGAAATAGGCCGCGGCCATGCGCCCGCCCATGAATTCGCGCTTGTCGCCCGCGGTACCGGCGTAGCTCAAGCCCAACAAGGTGCGCACTGTGCTGCGCGGGCCGTCGCAGCCCACCAGGTAGCGCGCCCGCACGGTACGTTCGCGCCTTTGCGGATCGGCTACCGTGACGGCAACGTGCTGTTCGTCTTGCGTCAGGCCGACGACGGTGCTGTCGTACTGTACGCGGTTGTGCGCCGGCTGCTCGGCGGCCCGCCGCAGTACGGGCTCGATGTAGAGCTGCGAGCAGCGGTGCAGCGGCTCGGGCGTGGGCCAGGTGAAGGCATGGTAGCCGGTGCGGGCCCGTACCTGGTTGGAAGAAGGCAGGCGCAGCCGCGCCAGTTCGTGGCGCGACAGGCGGGTGAAGTAAGCGACGTCGGTGGGATGGTCGCCGGGCAGGCCCAGGCCGCGAATTTCGTCGGCCACGCCCAGGCGCCGGAAGTGCTCCATGGTGCGCGCGCTGTTGGCATTGGCCGCCGGGTGGGTGCTGGTGCCGGCCTTGTTGTCGAATACGTGCACCGATACGCCGCGCTGGCCCAGCGCCGCCGCCAAATACAAGCCCACCGGCCCGCCGCCGACCACGATGACGTCGCAATCGTATTGCATCCGTGTCTCCTGCCTTTTTGATATTGGGGCTCAGTATGGTCAGCGCAGGAGTATGTGTCTATATAATGGATTTCATTTTATATATGTATAAAATTCATTATTTGGTGGGTTGGGGATCGGGATGACGACAGCGAGCGCGCAAGACCTGAATTTCTTGTATCTGGTGGATGCGCTGCACCGCGAGGGCAGCGTGTCGCGCGCGGCCGAACGCCTGGGCCTGACGCAGTCGGCGGCCAGCCACGGCTTGAACCGCCTGCGCGAGCGCTTCGGCGACCAGTTGTTCGTGCGCACCGGTTCGCGCATGACGCCCACGCCCGAGGGGGAACGCGTGGCCCAGGGCGCGCGGCGCGCCTTGGCCTTGATTCAAGAGGAAATCTGGAACAAGCGGGAGTTCGACCCCATGCGCGCCGAGCGCACCTTCGTCGTCGGCATGACGGACATGGGCGGCACGGTGGCTTTGCCTCCGGTGCTGAAGGCGCTGCGCACCCAGGCGCCGCAAATTCGGGTGGAACCCATGGCCGTACAGCCGGAAGAGGTTGGCAGCTTGCTGGACAGCGGCAAACTGGATCTGGCCTGGGGCTACTTCGGTCATCTCAAGGGCGCGCTCTATCAGCAAACCCTGTACCGCCGTCCGCTGATCGGCATCTGGCGCAAAGGACGGGGCGCGCAGGTGGATTTCGAGACGTTCGTGTCGGCCTCGCACGTGCTGGCCAGCGCCACCACGCGCACGAACGAGCTGCTGCGGCAATTGGTCAGAGCGCGCGGGCGCGAGCTGAAAACCGGCCTGGCATGCCCGTACATCCTGGCCGTGCCGGCCATCGTCGCCGGCTCGGACTACATCGCCACCATCCCCGAAGAACTGGCGCGCCTGTTCGAGCGCCTGGCCGAGATCGACCTGTTCGAATTGCCGCTGGAGGTGCCCGACATCGTCGTCAAGCAGCACTGGCATGCGCGCGACAACGACGACGCAGGCCACCGCTGGTTCCGCTCGCTGGTGTTCGGTATTTTGTCGGCGCACGGCAAGGGTGGCGAAGAGCGCGTGGCGTAGCGCTTTGCCTGAGCTTCAGGCGTGGGCGGCTTCCTTGATGAGCGAGACGACCTATTTATTTATTCCCGCGCCGCGCCGGCCTTGTACAGTATGCCGCGATCCGCCTGAGCCACGCTTGTTTTGCCGCAGAAGGCCAGGGAGAGGTCCAGCTCCTTGGCGATGATTTCCAGGCAGCGCGTGACGCCGGCTTCGCCGGCCGCGCCCAGGCCGTACAGGAAAGGGCGGCCTATCATGGTGGCGTGGGCGCCCAGCGCCAGTGCGCGCAAAACGTCTTGGCCGCTGCGGATGCCGCCGTCCAGCCATACTTCGGTGCGCCCGCCTACGGCGGAGACCACGTCGGGCAGGGCGTCGATGGAAGAGGGGGCGCCGTCCAGCTGGCGGCCGCCGTGGTTGGAGACCACGATGGCGTCCGCGCCGTGGCGCACGGCCTGTTCGGCGTCTTCTGGGTCGAGTATGCCCTTGAGCACCAGTTTGCCGCCCCATAAATCCTTGATGCGCGCCACGTCGTTCCAGTTCAGGCTGGCGTCGAATTGCTCGTTCGTCCAGTTTGCCAGCGAGGACATGTCGTCGACCCCCTTGACGTGGCCGACGATGTTGCCGAACTGGCGTCGGGACGTGCGCGCCATGTTCAGGCACCAGCGCGGCTTGGTCGCCAGGTTCAGCAGGTTGCGCAGCGTGGGCTTGGGCGGCGTGCTCAGGCCGTTCTTGATGTCGAGGTGGCGCTGGCCCATTACCTGGAGATCCAGCGTCAAGACGAGCGCGGAGCAGCGTGCGGCGCGGGCGCGCTCTATCAATTGGCGCATGAATTCGTGGTCGCGCATGACGTACAACTGAAACCAGAACGGCTGCCCCACGTGCGTGGCGATGTCCTCGATGGAGCAGATGCTCATCGTGGACAGCGTGAAAGGCACGCCGAAGCGATGCGCCGCGCGCGCCGCCAGGATCTCGCCGTCGGCGTGCTGCATGCCGGTGAGCCCCGTGGGCGCCAAAGCCACCGGCATGGCCACCGGCTGGCCCAGCATGGCGCTTCGTATCGAGCGCTGGGAAATGTCCACCGCCACGCGCTGGCGAAACAGCAGGCGCTGGAAGTCGGCCGCGTTGGCATGCAAGGTTTGTTCCGTCCACGAGCCCGACGCCGCATAGTCGTAGAACATGCGCGGTACGCGCCGCTTGGCCAAGTCTTCGAGGTCTTTGATGCAGGTGATGCGGGAAAGGTCGGTCATGAGTGGATAGGCGGGCGGCGCCGCGCAAGGGGGAAAGGGTTTTTTGCGCCTTAGTGTAGCGGCTTGGCCGGTATTTAGGCCACAAGCGGCGCAAACCGCGTTCGACCGGCGGCAAGAGGGGCTTGCTGCTTCGGGGCGCTAGGGGGATCACTCCTGATTGAGCAGCAAAAACTTGTGCCGTAAAACCACAATATCTACATGTATTTCAAAAAATTATTGAGAATGTCTTAATGTTAAATGTAACATTCATACGCTTTGGAAGTGTTTGCTTGCCGGCCGCGGGCTTCGTTTCGTGTAACAACATGGGGTGTCCGCCCGAAGGGAAATGCTTAGCCGAACGTGGGCTGGGGTAGGCAAATTACCGTCGCTCGGGTAGCATGGCGTTCATTGCTTGAACACATTTTGCTGCGTTGCGGTATGCCTAATTCCCAACTAGCCTCTTACGACGAAAGCCACCTCAAGGTGATGCGTCTGCTGGAAGCCAACCCTAGCATCAGCCAGCGGGAGCTGGCCGATATGCTGGGCATCAGCCTAGGCAAGACCAACTATTGCCTGAGAGCCTTGAGCGACAAGGGCTGGGTCAAGATGCGCAACTTCAAAAGCAGCCGGAACAAGGCTGGATACGCTTATTTGCTGACGCCGGCCGGCCTGGTGCGCAAAGCCGAGCTGACGGTGCATTTTCTCAGGCGCAAGGTAGGCGAGTACGAAGCGCTGAAAGAAGAAATCGCCCAGCTCGAGAAAGAACTCATAGGCATCGATCCGGTGCTTTGTAAGAACCCCCGCTGATAAAAACAGAACTGCCACACAATATTCATTCGAGAGACCTGCATGAAGAGTTTTGCCCTGATCGGAGCGGCCGGCTACATCGCTCCGCGCCACATGAAAGCCATCAAGGACACCGGCAACGAACTGGTGGCCGCATTCGACCCCAACGATTCGGTAGGCATCATCGACAGCCATTTCCCGAACGCCGAGTTCTTTACCGAGTTCGAGCGCTTCGACCGCCATGTGGACAAACTGCGCCGCGCCGGCGACGCCCGCAGGGTCGATTACGTGTCCATCTGTTCGCCCAATTACCTGCACGATTCGCACATGCGCTTCGCGCTGCGTTCGGGCGCGCACGCCATCTGTGAGAAGCCGTTGGTGCTGAACCCCTGGAACATCGACGGCCTGCTCGACATCGAAAAAGACACCGGCCGCAAGGTCAATACCATTCTGCAGTTGCGCGTGCATCCGGCCATCGTGGCGCTGCGCGAAAAAGTGCAAAGCCAGAACAAGGGCGCCAAGCATGAGGTCGACCTGACCTACATCACCTCTCGCGGCCATTGGTATCTGCAGTCCTGGAAGGGCGACGTCAAGAAGTCGGGCGGCATCGCCACCAACATCGGCGTGCACTTCTTCGACATGCTGCATTTCATCTTCGGCGAGCTGCAGGACAACAAAGCGCATCTTTCGAGCGACACCAAGGCCGCCGGCTATCTCGAATATGAAAAAGCCCGCGTGCGCTGGTTTCTGTCCGTCGACGTCGAGGACGTGCCCCAAGGGCCACGCGAAGCCGGCCAGCGCACCTTCCGTTCCATAACCGTGGACGGCGAGGAAATCGAGTTCTCGGGCGGTTTTACCGACCTGCACACCCGCAGCTACGAAGAAATCTTGGCGGGCCGCGGCTTCGGCCTGGAGGAAAACCGTGTGGCGATCACCACGGTCTCGCATATCCGCGACGCCGCGCTGACGCCTTTGACGGGCGACTATCACCCCTTCGTCAAGCGTTGACGGCGATACGCATTTGAGTGTTTCCGCCATGCCCAGCATCGCCGCGCGCCCGGATTTCCGCGAGGACATCCAGGGCCTGCGGGCCATCGCCGTATTGGCCGTGATGGTGTTTCACGCCAACGGCGCATGGTTGCCCGGCGGCTTCATCGGCGTGGACATGTTCTTCGTCATTTCGGGCTTCATCGTTTCCAGAATCATTCTGGACAGAAAAGGGGCGTTCGACTGGCGCGGGTTCTACCTGGGCCGGCTCAAGCGCATCGTGCCGGCCTATCTCGCGACGCTGGCCGTCGTGGCGCTGGCGGCGGCGGTCTTGCTGATTCCCCAGGATTTCGGCTTTTTCCGAAGCAGCCTGAAGAGCGCGCTGATCTTCAACAGCAATAATTACTTTGCGGGTTTCGGCGATTACTTCGCGCCCAGTTCGCACGAGTTGCCGCTGCTGCATACCTGGTCGCTGGCCATCGAAATGCAGTTCTATCTGGTGCTGCCCTTGCTGCTGGCTTGGCTGCCGCGCGCCGCACTGCGGTATGGGCTGCCGCTGTTCATCGCTGCCGTCATCGCCTGGACGGAATACAGAATGGCGCAGCAGGCGTCCATGTATTTCTCGTTCGTGGCGCGCTCGGCCGAATTCGGTTTCGGCATCTGGCTGGCGGCGATGGGGCCGTCGTTCAGGCTGTCGGGGCTGACGGCCGAGATCGCCAGCATAGGCGGGGCGGTCTTGCTGGCGCTGGGCTTGGCCTTGACCCCAGAGGCCGCCTTTCCGGGAGTATGGGTGCTGTTGCCTTGCCTGGGCGTGTTGCTGATCATGGCCGCGCGCGATTCCGGCCTGAACCGCCTGATCTCCTGCCGCTGGATGGTGGCGGTGGGGGCGATTTCGTATTCGCTATACCTGTGGCATTGGCCGGTGCTGGCATTCATGCGCTATTACACCCAGCAGTATCAGTTGGGCGTTTCCTGGCTGGCGGCTTATGCCGTGGCGGCGTTCGCCTTGGCGGCCTTGTCTTACCACTATGTCGAAACGCCTTTCAGGAGGATGAAGAAAGGCGGGAAGGCCCTGGGCGGCATATCGGCGGCGGCGCTGGTGTTCGCCGGCTTGCTGGCCGGCGGCAAGGCCTTGAACGCCGGCGTGGTCGAAGCCTTGCCGGTGGAGCGCACGCGCTATGCGGACGCTGAGAAAATCTGCCATGGGCAAGTGGTTGGAGAATGCCTGCACGGGGTCGCTGGCAATAAACCCGCCGTGCTGGTCATCGGGGATTCCCATGCCGCCCAGTTGAACCTGGCTTTCGACGAACTCGGCGTCGTGCAAAACAGGGCCTTTCAGGTGGTTACCGGAAGCAGTTGCGTGCCCATCGCCGGCTTCGACGTCGAACGCTTGCCCGGTTGGGCGCGGAAAGCCTGTGCGGACCAGATCGCCTATGCGCAACCCCTGATCGCATCGGCCGACGTCGTGGTGTTGGCCGGCATGTGGCAATACCAGGCGGAAAGCCCGGCCTTCATGCGGGCGCTGGACGATTTTCTGTCCGGCATGCATGCGCGGGACGTGCGCGTCATCGTGCTGGGGCAGGCGCCCATGCTGGATTCCAACGTCATCCGCATGCACCGCTTTGCGGAACTGGGCTTGCCGCGCCGGCAGGCGCACAGCGTCCCGACGGCCGGCAGCGACGAGCGGGTAAAAAAGCTGGTGGCGCGCTATGGCAACGCGGCTTTCGTGGACGTCTCCGGCTTCGGCCTGTTCAAGACCTTGCCGTTCCACGATGGCGAACTGATCTATATGGACAGCCATCACTTGAATGAAGCGGGCGCGCGCCTTTACGCGCAAGAATTCGGAAAGATCTTCCTGGGACTGACCCGGGAAAAAGAGCATGAATAAGGGAGTAGCCATGGACTATTTTCAGCACGAAAGCGCCATCGTGGACGCAGGCGCGCAAATCGGTGAAGGCTCGCGCATCTGGCACTTCGCGCACGTATGCGGCGGCGCGCGCATAGGCAAGGGCGTCTCTTTGGGCCAGAACGTGTTCGTCGGCAACAAGGTGGTCATCGGCGACCACTGCAAGATACAGAACAACGTCTCCGTGTACGACAACGTGGTGCTGGAGGAAGGCGTGTTCTGCGGCCCCAGCATGGTGTTCACCAACGTGTACAACCCGCGCTCGCTGATAGAGCGCAAAAGCGAGTACCGCGATACCCTGGTCAAGCGGGGCGCGACGTTGGGCGCCAACTGCACCATCGTGTGCGGCGTGACAATAGGCGAGTACGCATTCGTGGGCGCGGGCGCCGTGGTCAACAAGGACGTGCCGGCCTATGCTCTGATGGTGGGGGTGCCCGCCAGGCAGATAGGCTGGATGAGCGAGTACGGCGAACAGCTGGATCTTCCGCTAACCGGAAACGGGCAGGCGAAGTGCTCGCATACCGGGCAGCCGTACATACTGGAAGATGGCCGTTTACGGAAGGAGGAACGGTAATGCAATTCATCGATTTGGCGACGCAGCAAGCGCGCATCAAAGAAAAGATAGACGCCGGCATCCAGAAGGTGCTGGCGCATGGGCAGTACATATTGGGCCCCGAAGTGGCGCAGCTCGAAGAAAGGCTGGCCGCCTATGTGGGCGCCAAATATTGCATCACTTGCGCCAACGGCACCGACGCCCTGCAAATCGCCCAGATGGCCTTGGGCATAGGGCCGGGCGATGAAGTCATCACGCCGGGCTTTACCTATATCGCCACGGCCGAGACGGTGGCCTTGCTGGGCGCCAAGCCGGTCTACGTCGACGTGGACCCGCGCACCTACAACCTGGACCCCGCCTTGCTGGAAGCGGCCATTACACCGCGCACCAAGGCTATCATCCCGGTGTCGCTGTATGGCCAATGCGCCGATTTCGACGCCATCAACGCGGTGGCGGCCAAGCATGGCATTCCGGTCATCGAAGACGCTGCGCAAAGCCTGGGGGCGACGTACAAGGGCGGGAAGTCGTGCAATCTCAGCGACATCGCCTGCACCAGCTTCTTCCCCAGCAAGCCCTTGGGTGCCTACGGCGACGGCGGGGCGCTGTTCACCAACGACGAAGAACTGGCCAAGGTGATGCGGCAGGTCGCCAGGCATGGCCAAGATAGACGCTACCACCATATACGCGTTGGCATCAACAGCCGGCTGGACACGATACAAGCAGCCATCCTGCTGCCCAAGCTGGAAATACTGGACGACGAAATCGCGCTGCGCCAGGAAGTCGCCCGGCGCTACGGCGACGGCCTGCAAGACATCGGCATCACAACCGGCCCGCGGATCATGTCCGAGAACGTCAGCGTGTATGCGCAATACACCATACAGGTGGAGAACCGCGCCGGCGTGCAGAAAACGCTTCAGGAAGCGGGCGTGCCCACAGCCATACATTACCCCATTCCCCTTAACAAGCAGCCGGCGGTGCGGGACGACGCCGTCAGCCTACCGGTGGGCGACGCCGTGGCGGAGAAGGTAATCAGCCTGCCCATGGGGCCGTATCTTGGCGCCGATGACCAGGCGACGGTGCTGTGCGCCCTGAAGTCGGCGCTGGCCGGCTGAAGCTTGCCGGGTATGGATGCATGAGCAGTTTCTGGCGCAGCGTAACCTCTGTCTTCATGGGCACTTTGTTGGCCCAGGCGATTCCCATCGTGGGTTCGCTGGTCATCGCTCGCCAGTATCTGCCCGATTCGTTCGGCGTCTTTTCGGTTTGGCTGGGCATCGTCACCTTTCTCAGCGTCGTGCTGACGGCGCGCTTCGAAGCCGCCTTGGCGCTGGAGGAAGACGGCGACCCGCGGCGATACGCCGTGTTCGCCACGCTGCTGATGACGGCAGCGCTCACAGCGCTGGCCGTCGTGGCGACGGGCGCCGCCGCCTGGCTCGCGCCTTCGTGGTTCGCGGAGCTTTCCCCCTTTACCGTGCTGCTGCTGACGCCCGCCGCGCTGGCGCTGTCGATTACCCAGATATGGCAATCGTGGGCCGCCGCGGAAGGCAGCTACAAGCATTTGTCGCTGATGCGCATCGTGCAGGCGGCCGGCGTGACGCTATTGCAGATACTGGCGGGCGTATTCGTGGCCACGGCCGACGCCTTGGCCGGCGCCTACGTCGCTGGGACGGCCATAGGGTGCGTCGTGTCCGTCGTTCTTCTGCCCATGCGGGCTGCGTGGCGGCGGCGCGAGCTGTGGCAGGCGAGCCGGGCGTTCTGGCGGCGCCAGAAAAAATTTCCCATGTTCTCGCTGCCGGCCGACGCCATCAGCGCGGCGTCTGCGCAATTGCCGGTCGTCATCGTCGCCGCCCGGTTCGGCGCGGAGGCGGCGGGGTGGCTGGCGATGGCCATGCGCATACTGGGCGCGCCCATCGGGCTGCTGGGCAAGGCCGTGCTGGACGTCTTCAAGCGCCGCGCCGCCCAGAGCTTTCGCGAAAGAGGCGAGTGCCGGGCGGAATACATGCAGACCTTGCAAGTGCTGGGCCTGGGCTCGGTATGCTTTCTTATCGTCATGTACTTCTGGGGCGAGGCGGCCTTCGTGCTGCTGCTGGGGCAGGAATGGAAACAGGCCGGTGTGGTCGCCATATGGCTGACCCCGCTGTTCATGCTGCGCTTCATGGCCAGCCCCTTGAGCTATATGGTGTATATCGCCGGCAAGCAGCACGTGGATTTGTTCTGGCAGGCGGCCTTGCTGGCCATGACGTACTTCAGCCTCAACCTTCCCAATGAACACGATCTTGCGCTGCAACTGTACAGCGCCGGGTATAGCTTGCTGTACGTCGTCTATCTCGTCATGTCGTATCGTTTCAGTCTCGGAGAAAAAAGATGATCGCCATCATCGACTATGACGTGGGCAATATCGCGGCGGTGGCGAACATGCTGCGGCGCATTGGCGCGGCCTGCACGATCACCGCGCAGCCGGAGGTGGTGGAGCGGGCCGAGCGCATCATTCTTCCCGGCAACGGTTCCTACGACGCCTGCATGCGCAACCTGCGGGCCACGGGCCTGCTTCCCGTGCTGGAAG
Source organism: uncultured Burkholderiaceae bacterium (assembly GCA_934525625.1). Lineage (GTDB taxonomy): Bacteria > Pseudomonadota > Gammaproteobacteria > Burkholderiales > Burkholderiaceae_B > Mesopusillimonas. Next base: position 222,846 of record CAKSZL010000003.1, on the reverse strand, counting down.
ACAGGGTGCTGCGCCAGGGCGTGCCTTTGCTGGGCATATGCGTCGGGGCGCAGATGCTGGGCGGCAGCAGCGAAGAGGGCAAGGAGCCCGGCCTGGGCTGGCTCGACATGCAGGTGCGGCGCTTTCCCGATACGCCGGGCATACGCGTGCCCCACATGGGCTGGAATCAGGTCGTTCCCACCCAGCCGCGCAACGCCATCGTGCAAGCGCTGCAGGACGATGCGCGTTTCTATTTCGTGCACAGCTATTATCTGGCGCCGGCGGATGCGTCCGACGTGATGCTGACGGCCCGTTACGGCATCGAATTCGCGGCGGGCGTGGCTAGGGGGAACATCTACGGCGTTCAATTCCACCCCGAAAAAAGCCATCGCTTCGGCAAGCAGCTTCTTTCCGCTTTCGCAAAAGGTGTTTGAATGTATCGCACACGCGTCATCCCTTGCTTGCTGTTGCGCGGAAACGGCTTGGTCAAGACCAAGAAGTTCAAGGATGCGGTCTATGTGGGAGACCCGGTCAATGCCATGCGCATTTTCAGCGAAAAAGAGGCCGACGAAATCGTCGTGCTCGACATCGACGCCTCGCGCGAGGGCCGCGAGCCCAATTACGAGCTGATCTCCGAAATGGCGGGCGAGGCTTTCATGCCCATGGCCTACGGCGGCGGCGTGCGCACGCTCAACCAGGTGCGCCAGTTGATACGCTCAGGCATAGAGAAGGTCGTCATCAATACCGCCGCCACGGAGTCGGCCGGCTTGATACGCGCGGTGGCCGACGTATACGGCAGCCAGGCGGTGGTGGGTGCGGTGGACGTCAAGAAGACGCTGTTCGGCGGCTACCGCATCGTGACGAAGTCGGCCACGGTGGATACCAAGCTCGACCTTCAGGAGCACGTGCGCAGTCTCGCCCAGGCCGGAGCCGGCGAGATCCTGGTCAATAGCGTGGATCGCGACGGCATGATGGCCGGGTACGATCTGCCGCTGATCCAGATGGTCGCGCAAAGCGTCAACGTGCCCGTGGTGGCCTGCGGCGGCGCGGGCAGCGTCGAGCACCTGCGCCAGGCGGTCAAGGAAGGCGGGGCGTCGGCGGTGGCGGCCGGCAGCATGTTCGTCTTCCATGGCAAGCACCGGGCGGTTCTCATCAACTATCCCAAGGACATAGAGTTCACATGACGCGGCCTTACGTCATCTCGGTTCGGCACGGCTGCACCCGTCTGTTCTGGGTGTTCGTGCTGGCGTTCGTCATTCTGGCTACCTATCAACTGCAGATAGCCGAATCCAACGCCTATGCCGGGTACGTGTCATTTGCCGTTGATGCGTCGTTCATGGGCAGGTTCGTCGCGTCGCTGCTGCTCTTGAGCCTGGCCGTGCCCGTCAGAATCGCCAAGCCTTCGGATTGCTTCCGCTTGCTCTATGGGCTGTTCGTCCTGCTGCCGTACGTGGTCTTGCACGAAATCCGGGGCGCAGTCCCCTTGCACGAATATGTGGCCGATTTTTGCATATTGGCATTACCCGTGTTCCTGATGGCGGCGGCGTCCTACGTCGTTCCGGCCGTCAGGATGCCGGCCGTCTTCAGGCAGGAGTACGTCATCTGCCTGCTTGTCCTGCTATGCCTGCTGGGCCTGGCCAACGCGCTGTCGGCGCCGACGCCGTCGGCCGGTTTCGGCTTGGACGTATACGCCAGAAGGCTGGAAGGGCGCGAGCTGTTTCCGGACAGATCGTTCTTCGCCTATCTCAATGCGGCCATCGTCAACGGGTTTGCGCCCTTGCTGGCCTTCATCGCGGGCTGGCGGCGCAAGCTGTGGCCCTTGCTGCTGTCCGCGGTTTGCGTGATTGGCTACTATTACATTCTTGGATTGAAAGTCCCTGTCATATTCGTATCGCTATCTCTGGCGCTGGGCTGGGCGGCCCGGATGGGCAAGCTGGAAACGGTCGGAAAAGTGCTTTGCGCATTGCTGTTGGGCTTGTTCGCACTGTTTCTGTTCGAATATCTGATGTCCGGTTTTTCGTATACGGCGGACTACTTTTTCCGCCGGGCCTATGGCGTGCCGGCATTCCTGATGGCGGCCTATTTCGATTTCATGGCCGCCGGGGGCGCGCCGTTGGCGGCCTGGTCGGCACTGGACGGCGTGCATGCGGCCGAACCCATCACCTTCGTCGTCGGCGAGCGGTTTCTCGGCGATCCGGGGCTGAACGCCAACACGAATACGTTTCTCTATGCGCTGGCCGACGGCGGAGTCGTCTTGTACGGCGCAACGGTATTGCTGGTCTTGATCGTTTTTCTTGCCCTGGACGCAGCCTACCGAAGCAGGGGCAGCCCGGTGCTTCTGTATCTCGGGTTTCTGTACGCCATCCTGCTGACCGAGCAGGCGGCCACCATTGCCTTGGTGTCGTCCGGGATAGGGGTGCTTATCATGTTCTTTCTGTTCTCCAGAGCGAAACAAGGGCGGTTCGGCGGCAGGCGTCCATCGTACTGACGCCGCCCAGCCATCCGATTTACCGCCGCTCAATTTATCGTCATCAATATGAATACATTTTCTTCCGCGCAAACCTGCACCCGATGCGTCATGGACACCTCGGACCCGGACATCGTCTTCGATGCAAACGGAGTCTGCAACCATTGCCTCAAGTTCGACGAGGTGACGCGTTCCAACTGGTTTCCCAACGACGAAGGAAAAGCGCGCCTGGCGGCTATCGTCGAGCAGATCAAGGCGGCGGGCAAAGGGCAGGAATACGATTGCATTCTGGGCCTGAGCGGCGGCGTGGACAGCTCCTACCTGGCCTTGAAAATCCATGAGTGGGGCTTGCGTCCGCTGGTGGTGCACGTGGATGCGGGCTGGAACAGCGAACTGGCGGTCGCCAACATCGAAGCCATCGTCAAGCACTGCAACTACGACCTGCACACCCACGTCGTCGACTGGGAGGAAATGCGCGACCTGCACCTGGCCTACCTGCGCGCCGGCATTTCCAACCAGGACGTGCCGCAAGATCACATTTTCTTTGCCAGCCTTTACCACTTCGCCACCAGCAACGGCATCCGGTACATTTTCTCGGGCGGCAACATCGCCACCGAGGGCGTCTTCCCCGATGCCTGGCACGGCAGCGCCATGGACGCCATCAACCTGAAGGCCATACACAAGAAGTACGGCGAAAGGCCGCTCAAGAACTACAAGACGATCAGCTTTTTTGAATATTATTTCTGGTACCCCTTCGTCAAGAAGATGCGCACGGTACGGCCCCTGAACTACATGCCGTACGACAAGGCCGAAGCGCTGGAGGAACTGGAGCGCACCGTGGGGTACAAGCCCTATGCCCGCAAGCACGGCGAATCCTTGTTCACCAAGCTGTTCCAGAACTATTACCTGCCTACGAAGTTCGGCTACGACAAGCGGCGGCCGCATTTGTCCAGCCTTATCGCATCGGGGCAGATGACGCGCGACGAGGCGCTGGAAAAACTGGCCGAGCCCTTGTACGCGCCGGACGAGCTGGAAATGGACATCGCGTACTTCTGCAAGAAGCTGCGCATTTCCAGAAGCCAGTTCGACGAGCTGATGAGCGTGCCCATCCATCACTACACGGATTTCCCCAACTGGGACAGCCGCCACCGCTTGCTCAAGCGCGCGCAGGCGTTCGTGGCGCGGGTAACGGGGCGACGCATCAAGGTGTATTCATGACCAGGGTTTGCCACCTCACTTCCGCGCATCCCCGTTTCGATACGCGCATTTTTCTCAAGGAGTGCCGCTCCTTGGCGAAAGCGGGTTACGACGTGAAGCTGGTCGTCGCCGACGGCCAGGGCGACGAACGGAAAAGCGGGATAGACATCCACGACGTGGGCGCATCCGCCGGCAGGCTGGACCGCATCAAGAACGCCCCGGCGCGCGTGCTGCGCAAGGCGCTCGAACTGGACGCCGACATCTATCACTTCCATGACCCCGAGCTCATGCCCATAGGCCTGAAGCTGAAGAAAAAGAAGAAGGCGGTGATTTTCGATGCCCACGAAGACGTGCCCAAGCAACTGCTGGGCAAGCCGTATCTGAACAAAGTCATGCGTTGGGGGCTTTCCACGGTATTCGCCATCTACGAAAAATGGGCATGCCGGAAATTCGACGGCGTGCTGGCGGCAACGCCGTTCATACGGGATAAATTCCTGGGCATGAAGATGCGTTCCGTCGACATCAACAACTATCCCCTGCTGGGCGAGTTGTCCGTGGGCCAGATCGATTGGTCCCGCAAGAAGAACGTCATCAGCTACGTGGGCGGCATTGCCGAAATCCGCGGGATATTCCAGATCGTTCAGGCCATGGACATGATGGACATCGAGGCGCGGCTGGCTTTGGCGGGCATCTTCGGCGAACGGGCGACGCAAGAGGCGGCGCGCGCGCAGCCGGGCTGGCGGCGCGTGGACGCCATGGGACAGTTGTCGCGCGAAGAAGTGCGCGACTTGCTGGCAAGCAGCGTGGCGGGGCTGGTGACCTTTCTGCCGCTGCCCAATCACGTGGATGCCCAGCCCAACAAGATGTTCGAATACATGAGCGCCGGCGTGCCCGTCATAGGCTCTCACTTTCCGCTGTGGAAGCAGATCATCGAGGCCAACCACTGCGGCCTGTGTGTAGACCCGCTCGACCCGGCGGCGATAGCGCGGGCCATGGACCACCTGCTGGCGCACCCGGCCCTGGCCGAGGAGATGGGCCGGAACGGGCAGAAGGCGGTTCAGGAAAAATACAACTGGAATATGGAAGAAAAGAAGCTGATCTCTTTTTACCAAACGCTTGAAGCGCGAGGTGCGGCATGAAGAAAATCATTACGGTCGTCGGCGCCCGCCCGCAGTTCATCAAGGCCAGCGTCGTCTCCAGGAAAATACGGGAAACGGACGGCCTGCAAGAGCTGGTCGTGCATACGGGACAGCATTTCGATGCCAATATGTCCGACATTTTCTTCGAGCAGCTAAGCATTCCCAGGCCCGCGTTCGAGCTCAACATCAACAGCGGTACGCATGGCGAGATGACGGGCAGAATGCTTGCCGACATCGAGCGCATCCTGATTGCGGAAAAACCGGATCGAGTCATGGTGTACGGCGACACCAACTCCACCTTGGCCGGTGCGCTGGCGGCCGCCAAGCTGCACATCCCCGTCGCCCACGTCGAGGCCGGCCTGCGCAGCTTCAACATGAAGATGCCAGAGGAGGTCAACCGGATACTGACCGACCAGCTTAGCGATATATTGTTCTGCCCCACGAATACCGCCATCGAGAACCTGAAAGCCGAAGGCTTCGAAAAGAAACCCGTTTCCATGCTGCAGGTGGGCGACGTCATGCAGGATGCCGCCTTGTTCTTCGCCGAGCGTTCGACCCGGCCGGCCTCGTTCACGGCGGACGGCGATTTCATCCTGGCCACGCTGCACCGGGCGGAAAACACCGACGATCCCGTCCGCTTGGGCAACATCGTGCAAGCCCTGAACGACATCCACGAGAACGTTGCCAGAGTGCTGCTGCCCCTGCATCCGCGTACCCGCAAGGCCATGGAGCAAAAGGGCTTCCAGCTGCGCGTCGACATCATCGAGCCTGTGGGCTATCTGGAAATGATCTGGCTGCTCCAGCATGCGAGCCTGGTCATGACGGATAGCGGCGGGCTGCAGAAGGAAGCGTTCTTCTTCGGCAAGGCCTGCGTCACGCTGCGCGATCAGACCGAATGGGTCGAGCTGGTGGAGGTTGGCGCGAATGAACTCGTGGGCGCCGACGTACAGAAGATCCGCCAGGCCGCCAGAAACGGATTCGGCCGGACGGTAAGCGATGACGGGCAGTTGTATGGCGGCGGCCGGGCGGCGGGCCGCATCGTCGCGACATTGAATTAATTTGGCAAGCGAGCTAGAAAATGTGTGGAATCTTCGGAATAATTTCTGAAAACAGGATAGATGTTTCCAGCCTGAACGTGCTTGCCGAACACGCCAGGCAGCGGGGCAGGGACTCCAGCGGCCTGGTGTTTGAGACCGATGCGGCCTACGACGTAAAAAGAGCGGACAAAGACATCAAGTGGCTGCTCAAGCGCTGCGACTACAAGAAGTCTCGCGTCGTCTTCGGCCACAGCCGGCTGATCACCAATGGCCTGACCGACAATCAACCGGTGGTGCGCGGCGACATCTTCGTGATTCACAACGGCATCATCGTGAACCACGAGGAAATCTGGAAAAGCATTCCGGCCAAAAGAATGCTGCAGATAGACACCGAAGTCATCGCCGCCATCACGGAAGAATACGTCAAGGCTCATTCCGACCTGAGCGGCCTGGCCGAGCGGGTGCTGTCGGCCTGCAAGGGGGTGGTGGCCTGTGCCATAGGCTTGCCCAAGCTGGGCAAGCTGCTCATCTTCTCGAACAACGGCAGCCTTTACTGCGGCGAAAAGGGCGGCGAAAAAGCGTTTTCCTCCGAGAAGTTTCCGCTGGAAAAACTGGGGTACGGCAATATCCGCCAGATTTTCCGCGAGGCGGTCGAGTTCGACATACCCATGGCTAGCAGCGCCTTGAAGGTTTCCGATTACGCCAAGCGAGTCACCAACATCGTTCCGGGGCTGCAAAGCAATGCGCAGCAAGCCAAGCTGCTGGAATACCCCAGGCCCGCCATCAGGCGCTGCACCCGGTGCATTCTTCCCGAGACCATGCCGTTCATCAAGTTCGACGAGCAGGGCGTCTGCAATTATTGCCACAGCTACAAGCTGAGAAACGTTCCCAAGCCCAAGGAAGAACTCTTCAAGCTGGTCGAGCCCTATCGCCGCAGCGAGGGCATCGATTGCATCGTTCCGTTCTCCGGAGGGCGCGACAGCTGCTACGGCCTGCACCTGATCGCCAACGAGCTGAAGATGAAGCCGGTTACCTACACCTACGACTGGGGCATGGTGACGGATCTGGGTCGCCGCAACATCAGCAGAATGTGCGCCGAGCTGGGTGTCGAGAACATCATCATTGCCGACGACATAGAGAAAAAGCGTCGCAACATCCGGGTGAATCTGCAGGCCTGGCTGAAGTCTCCGCATCTGGGCATGATCAGCATTCTCACCGCCGGCGACAAACACTTCTTCAGGCACGTGGAAACGGTAAAAAAACAAACCGGCGTCAGCTTGAACCTGTGGGGCGTGAACCCGCTGGAGGTGACGCACTTCAAGGCCGGCTTCCTGGGCATCGCTCCCGACTTCGACGAAAAGCGGGTTTACATGCACGGCTGGCAAAAGCAGCTTGAATACCAGAAGCTCAGGTTCAAGGCCATGCTGGCCAGCCCGGGCTACTTCAACAGCTCGCTGTGGGACACTTTATCGGGCGAATACTACAGAAGCTTCACCGAGAAGAAAGACTACTACCACATCTTCGATTATTGGCGCTGGGACGAGCAGCAGATAGACGACACCCTGATCAACGGCTACGACTGGGAAACGGCCATCGACACCAACACCACGTGGCGCATAGGCGACGGTACGGCCGCTTTCTACAACTACATCTATTACCTGGTGGCGGGCTTTACCGAGCACGACACCTTCAGAAGCAACCAGATCCGCGAGGGCGACCTGAGCCGCGACAAAGCGCTGGAACTGGTGGAGGACGAAAACCAGCCCCGCTACGAAAACATCAAATGGTATCTGGATGCCGTGGGGTTGGATTTCGTGGATGTCATCAATGTCGTCAACAAGATTCCGCGCCTTTATTAAGCATTGAATGGATCAGCAGTCATCCCATGAAAAAAACCATCTGGTACGTGTCCAAATATTTTGAGTCGCCGACGGAAAGCTCGCCGGGAGGCCGGCCTTTTCTCGTCTGGAAGGAACTCGCCAAGGATGGCTTCAATGCGGTCGTCATTACTTCGGATTCCAACCACCTGATGTACACGCCGCGGGTGGAGGGCAAGGTGCTGGAGCAGAACCTGGAAGGCGTCAGGGTGTTCTGGCTGAATACCCTGAAGATCAAGACGGCGAAATCGTTCAAGCGAATATTGAGCTGGCTGCATTTCGAATACAGGCTGTTCTTCATGAACAAGAAGAACCTGCCGGCGCCGGACCTCATCGTCGTTTCCAGCCTTTCGTTGCTGACCATCCTGAACGGCCTTTACCTGCGCAGAAAATACAAGTGCAAGCTGGCCTTCGAGATCCGCGACATCTGGCCGCTTACCCTTACCGAGGAAGGCGGCTACAGCAAGAACAATATTTTCGTGAAGGTGCTGGCCTACGTTGAAAAGCTGGGCTACAAGCATGCGGACTACATCATCGGCACGATGCCGAACCTGGGCGAGCATGTGGCGAACATTCTGGGCTACGAAAAAGAGGCGTATTGCCTGCCCATGGGCGTACCCGACCAGGTCATCGATATTTCAACCGACTTGGTAGACCAAAGCTACTTCGACAAATACTTTCCCGAAGGAAAATTCTTCGTCGTCTATGCCGGCACGGTGGGCATCACCAATGCGCTGGACATCTTCTTCGAATGTGCCCAGAAGATGTCCGGCAACGACAACATCCATTTCGTCCTGCTGGGCGACGGCGGCCTGAAGTCCAGCTATATGGCGCGCTACGGTTCGCTGAAGAACCTGACTTTCGCCGAGCGGGTGGAAAAATACCAGGTTCAATCCGTGTTGAGCCGGGCCGACGTGTTGTATCTCTCGACCTTTCCGTCGGAAATCTGGAAGTACGGCCAATCGTTGAACAAGATGATCGACTACATGCTGGCGGGCAAGCCGGTTATTGCGTCCTACAGCGGTTATCCTTCCATGCTCAACGAGGCCGATTCCGGTTTCTTCGTTCCCGCCGGCGACCTGAACGCCTTGGTGGAAAAAATCGAAGCCTTGTATGCCTTGCCCAAAGAGGAAAGAATCGAGATAGGCAAAAGAGGGCGGCGCTGGTTGCTTGAAAACCGGACATACCAAAAAATAAAAGACGATTTTGTGAAGAAGTTTCTTTAAGCCGCAGTCGATGCCGACAATGCGGCCCGAAGGATGGAAATGAACGTGCTTTTGACGGGCGCCAACGGCTTCCTCGGAAAGTTCCTGGTGGGCTATTTGCCCAAGCGGCAGGACATCCGGCTGTTTCCCGTATACAGGTCGAAAGCCCAGTTGAACCAGGCTTTCGGGCCAAGCGCTCACCCTTTGCTGGTAGAGCAGGCGTTCGAGGAGTACGCCTGGGAAACCGAGCTGCGAAACATCGACGTCGTCGTCCATGCCGCCGGCAAGGCTCACGTGGCGGCCGGCGAAAATGACTTGCCCGGGTTCCGGCGCGTGAACGTCGATGCGGCATTGAATCTGGCCCGGCGGGCGGCGCGGGCGGGGGTGAAGCGTTTCGTCTTCATCAGCTCCATCGGGGTGAACGGCAACGGCAGCGATATCGCCTACACAGAGCAAGCCACGCCCAATCCCAGCGGCGCCTACGCGATCTCGAAGTACGAGGCCGAGCTGGCGCTATTGAAGCTGGCCGAAACCTCGCCCATGGAAATCGTAATCATCCGGCCGCCGCTGATCTATGGGCCGGATGCGCCGGGGAATTTCGCCCAACTGGTGCGCGCCGTCAGCAAGGGCGTGCCGCTGCCTTTCGGCATGATCAATAATCGGCGCACGCTGGTGGGCATAGACAATCTGGCAAGCTTGATACACGTTTGCCTGAGCCATCCGGGCGCCGCAAACCAGATATTCCTGGCCGCAGACGCCGAAACCGTGTCGACTACCGAACTATTGAGAACCATGGCTGAAGGCCTGGGCAAGAAAAGCAGGCTTGTGCCCGTGCCGTTGGCTATGCTCAGGGCCGTGGCCGGCGTGGCCGGCAAGAAAGACGTCATCGACAAAATCTGCGGCGATTTGGCGGTGGACATCGGCAAGGCCAGGCGCCTGCTGGGCTGGCATCCTCCGCTTTCTTTTCGGGAAGCCATGCTGAAGTCTTTGCGGTAGCCATCCATGGCCGCGGGCCTGGATGGAATCTTGATGCCGCATCGAACCGGATGCGGTCGTTTATGTTGCGTGTATTGGAATAAATAGAATATGGGCAGGGTAAAGGGGTTTGATGGCATACGCGCGCTGGCTGTGCTGATGGTCATCATGTCGCACGCCGTCATCTGGCCGCGAATCGGGGTGGAAAACCAGAAAATCATAGACGTGTTCAGCCCATCGGTTGGGGTAAGCATTTTCTTTGCGCTTTCGGGCTTTTTGATCACGTCTTTGTTGATCCATGAAAAACAGGAAAAAGGCGGCATCAACGTCTTTAACTTCATCGTCCGCAGGTCGCTGCGAATATTCCCCTTGTACTTCCTGGCGGTTTTCCTGATTCTGTTCATGGATTCGATAGGGGCGGCCAGAATAAACAACTGCATTTATCTCTACGCCTTTACGTACACGCTCAACTTCGTGCCCCAGGAATGCAATTTTTCCTCGTTCTCGCATTTCTGGTCTTTGGCGGTCGAGCAGCACTTTTATCTGGTGTGGCCTTTCGTGTTTCTATTGGGCCGATACGTTTCCCTGGCCGTGGCGGTTCTTTTTGCCGCCGCCTGCCTGTATTTTTCCACCAGCCTGTATTCCTCCGGGGACGTCTACTATCTCGACAGATGGACGTTTCCCGCGGCGCTGCCCATCGCGTTCGGCTGCATAGCCGCGTTTATTGCGCAGTGGCGCATCGTCAAGCATTTTCTTGGCAATCCCTCCAATTCGGCTATCGTGCTGGTGGCGATCCTTACAGGGCTGCTGTCGCCGGCCTTTTATAAAAGCGATCTGGTCTGGATGATTTCGGTGTCTTTGCTGCTTTTGTATGTGTTCCACAATCAAGACTCCCTGCTGGTCAGAATGCTGGAGGTCAAGCCGCTGGTGGTGCTCGGGGTCATCAGCTATGGCTTGTATGTATGGCAAGGGGTGCTGACCGGCAATGGACCGTATCGTGAAAACAGTCTGCCTTTCCCTCCGGAAATGGATGCGGGCCTTTGGATGACGTTTATCGCCGCGCCTTTGAGCTATATCCTGTTCGAGCGTCCATTGCTCAGGCTGAAGAGCAGATTCAAGTAAGGCGGCCAAGCGCCGCAGTGCCTTGCCGCAGTGCTTAATTTTTAGGGTTGTTGGTCGTGACACGTATTTTTGACGTCATTTTCTCGATACTGGGCTTGCTGTTCGCCGCGCCGGTGTTGCTGGCTATTTATATCGCCGGCTTGTTCGACACGGGCTCTCCGCTGTTTTTGCAGGAAAGAATGGGCAGGCGTAAAAAGCCCTTCGTGCTCGTCAAGTTCCGCACCATGGCGGTGGGTACGGCTTCGGTGGCGACCCATCTGGCCGCTTCGGCTTCGGTGACCAGGGTGGGCGCTTTCCTGCGCAGAACCAAGCTGGACGAGCTGCCGCAATTGTGGAACGTGCTCAAGGGCGAAATGAGCCTGGTCGGGCCCAGGCCCAATCTGTTCAACCAGGATGAGCTGATCGCCGAGCGCGAAGCCCTGGGCGTGTATGGCGTGCGGCCCGGCATCACGGGCCTGGCCCAGGTGGCCGGCATAGACATGTCCACCCCCAAGCTGTTGGCCGAAACGGATGCGCGGATGATGCGCGAGATGTCCATGGGCCTGTATTTCAAGCTTATCTTTCAAACCGTGGCGGGCAAGGGCAGCGGAGACAGAGTGATACGCTAGTGCCGCCGAGGCAAGCGGATAATCGAGCCGTACGGTGTTTGACGCGGGGAAGCGGCAAACGCCGTACGGCGCCGGGAAGGTATTAAGGGAATTCTGAGCAAATGCACTTGAGCGTGTCGGTTCGTTCTTTGTTGGTCTGGCTGTTCGACCTGTTTTCGGTTGCCGCGGCCTGGATTCTTGCGTTCCTGTTGCGCTTTAATTTCGAATGGCCGCGGCCGTTCGCGCAAACCATTCTGGTCATCTTGCCGGTCTTGGTGCTGGTTCAGTTGCTGGCGTGCCGCTGGGCGGGCCTGTACCGGGGAATCTGGCGCTTCGCCAGCCTGCCCGACCTCTATCGCGTGCTGAAAGCCGTGCTCGTCTCGGCGGTGGCGCTGCTGGCCATCGTCGTGCTGGGGCAGGGCAATTTCGTCGTTCCGCGTTCCGTCGTGGCGCTTTATCCCTTGCTGCTGCTGGTCATCATGGGCGGCGGGCGGTTCGCCTGGCGCATGTGGCGCGAGCGCGATTCCTATCTGCAAAGGCGGCGCGGCAAGCCTGTGGTGGTGGTCGGGGCGGGCACGGCCGGGGCCATGCTGATACGCGAGCTTGCCCGCAGCAACGACTGGAACATCGTTGCGCTGGTCGACGACGACCGCGCCAAATGGGGACGCGAGCTGGCGGGCAAGCCGGTGGAGCAGGGCGGGGTTCAGGCCTTGCCCGAAGTGCTGGCCCGCTGGGGCGCCAGGCACGTGATCCTGGCCATGCCCTCGGCTTCGTCCGAGGTGCTGCAGCGCGCCGCGCAACTGGCCAGCAAAGCCGGCGCCAGCATGTTCACCGTGCCCGGCCTGACGGAGCTCATGAGCGGCCGAGTCGCCATCAACGTCATGCGGCCGGTCAAGATAGAAGACTTGCTCGGCCGCGCGGCCGTCCGCATCGACAACGACAATGTCAAGCGCATGCTGGCCGGCAAGCGCCTGCTGGTAACCGGGGCCGGCGGCTCCATCGGCAGCGAGCTGTGCCGGCAGCTGTCGCGCTTCGAGCCCGAGTGCATCGTGCTGGTGGAGACCAGCGAGTTCGCGCTGTACATGATCGACCAATGGTTCAGCGAGCATCAGCCGGCCGTCAAGGTCATCCCCTTGATCGGTGACGTTACGAACAAGAACCGCATGCGGCAGATATTTGAAACCTGGCGTCCCCAGATGGTGTTCCATGCCGCGGCCTACAAGCACGTGCCCTTGATGGAAATCGACAATGCCTGGCAGGCGATACGCAACAACGTGGTGGGCACTTACCTGGCGGCCAGCTGCGCCCAGCAGGTGGGCGCGGAACGCTTCGTGCTCATTTCCACCGACAAGGCGGTCAACCCCACCAACGTCATGGGCGCAAGCAAGCGCTTGGCGGAGATGGTGTGCGAGCGCCTGCAGCACCGCTCCGGCGCGACACGCTTCGAGATCGTGCGCTTCGGCAACGTGCTGGGCAGCACGGGCAGCGTGATTCCCAAGTTCCAGCAGCAGATCGCCCATGGCGGGCCGGTCACGGTTACCCACCCGGAAATCACGCGCTACTTCATGTCGATTCCCGAAGCGGCGCAACTGGTTCTGCAAGCGGCCTCCATGGGCGAAGGCGGGGAGATTTTCGTGCTCGACATGGGCGAGCCCGTCAAGATCGTCGATCTGGCGCACAATATGATCCGCCTGGCGGGCTTTGCCGAAGACGAGATCCGGGTCGAATTCACCGGCCTGCGGCCGGGCGAAAAACTCTACGAGGAATTGCTGGCCGATTCGGAAGAAACCTTGGAAACCCCGCATCCGAAACTCCGGGTGGCGCAGTCCCGGGAAGTCTCCGAGCAACTGGAAGGCCAGGTCGAACAGTGGCTGCAGCAAAAGCAGCCGCTGGATGACGAAGAGGTGCGCCGGCAGCTCAAGCAATGGGTGCCGGAATACCTGCCGTATTCGGCCAGGCACTCCAGCGCGGAATAATTCCGTTCCCAGGTCGAACGATTGCTTTGCCGGCTTTGCCGGCCGTTTCAAACAGACACCGGCGCTACGTCCGGTTACCTTGCCAGCCTTTCCCGGCCGGCCTGGCCGGGCCATTTTCAGCGCCATCCGTTTTACACTGTGGCGGCTGAAAAGAACAACGGAGTCGGCAGATGGCAAGGCGTGCGATTTTTGCGGTGGCGGCCGTGATGTGGGCGGCTGGCGCCGCGGCGGCGCAATTGGTTCAAGTGACGCCCAAGGGCCAGGTGGCCACGGTAGAGCAGGTGCGCCTGCGCTTCGATGCCGACATGGTGGATCTAGGCAACGACCAGGCGCCTGCGCCCGCCACCGTGCAATGCAGCGGCGATCCGGCCGCCTCGGCCCGCTGGGTGGACACCAAGCAGTGGGCGTACACCTTCGACAAGGCCCTGGGACCGGGCGTGCGCTGCACGATAACGCCGCGCGCCGGCCTGCGCACGCAGGACGGCCAGGAGGTCAAAACCCAGCCCAAATATGCCTTCAACACGGGCGGCCCGCAGGTGCTGTCCTCGATTCCCTACAGCTCGCAGATAGACGAAGAACAGATTTTCGTGCTGCGTTTCAATGGCGCGGTCACGCCCGAGTCGGTGCGCAAGCATACGCATTGCGCGGTACAAGGCCTGGGCGAGCAGGTGCCTGTCAAGCTGATCGACGGCGACGAGCGTAAAGCCGTGCTCGACGCCAGCTACCTGCCCGAAACCGAAGAGGGCGCCGTGCATCTGCTGCAATGCGCCCGGCGCCTGACGCCGGAAGCCGACGTGCGGCTGGTGGTGGGGGCTGGGGTGGCGACGCCCTCCGGCCTTGCGGCCGGCAAGCCTTGGCACGTCGATTACGAGGTGCGGCCGGCCTTTCGCGTGGGGCTGAGCTGCCAGCGCGACAATGCCCGCGCCGATTGCAATCCCTTGCTGCCCATGCGCGTCACCTTCAACGCGCCGGTGCCGCAGCAATGGGCCGACCAGATCCGGCTGCGTACCGGCAAGGGGGACGAACTGTCTTCCGCACAACCCGAGGACGGCTGGGAAGGCAGCGTCGATGACCTGAGCTTTTCCGGGCCGTTCGAGGCCGAAGATGAACTCACGCTGCTGCTGCCCAAGGGCCTGCGGGACGATGCCGGCCGCAAGCCGGTGAATGCGGCGGATTTTCCGCTGAAGATGCGCATGGCGCAGTATCCCGCCTTGCTGAAGTTCTCGTCGGGTTCGTTCGGCGTGGTCGAGCGCTTCGCCCACACGCCGCCGGGCGGCGACGAGGATGACGACCCGCCCGCCGTGCCGCTGACGGTGCGTAACGTGGAAGCCAGCCTGGCCGGGCGCGACTTGCGCCTGTCGCCGGGCAAGGTCGCGGACGTCAAGCCCAAGGACGACGTGGACATCCTGCGCTGGTACGCGCGCGTGCGCAACATGAGCGAAGGCTATTACACCCGTCGCCAATGGGCGCGCGCGATGGCGGGCCAGTCCATGGGGGGCGGCAATGATGATCCTTCCGTCGATGCGCGCCTGATGTCCATGCTGGACGGACGCTCGGACGCCAAGGTCATGACGCTGCCGGGCAGCGAAGGCTCGGTGCGCGAAGCCGAGGTGCTGGGCGTGCCGCTGACGGAGCCGGGCTTTCACGTGCTGGAGGCCGCTTCGCCCCGGCTGGGCCGCGACCTGCTGGACGAAGGCTCGCCCATGTACGTGCGCACCACCGTGCTGGTCACCAATCTGGCGGTGCACCTGAAGCTCGGCCGCGACGACGCGCTGGTGTGGGTGACGACGCTGGACGAGGGCAAGGTGGTGCCCGACGCCCGGGTGGCGGTGCGCAGTTGCGACGGCGAACTGCTGGCCAGCGGGCGTACCGACGCGCAAGGCATGCTGCACGTCATGGAGCCCATGGGCTCCGACCAGTATTGCGAATCCACGGGCTTGTCCGGCTTGTTCGCGTCGGCCCGCATCGACGCCGGGCACCCGCTGGCGCGCGGCAAGGACGATTTCTCCTTCGTGCTCTCCGACTGGAACGACGGCATAGAAGGCTGGCGCTTCAACGTGCCCACCGACAGTCAGCCGGTGCCGGACGTCATCACGCATACCGTCTTCGATCGCGGCTTGTACCGCGCCGGCGAAACCGTGCACATGAAGCACTTCGTGCGCTGGCAGGTGCGCGACGGCCTGGAGACGCCGGAGGAATCCGAGGGTTCGGAAAACCTGTTGCCCAGCAAGCTCGTCATCTATCACCAGGGTTCGGGCGAAACCACCGAGCAAAAGCTGGAGTGGGTCAAGACGCCGTCGGGCGGCATGAGCGCGGTCAGCACGCTGGAGACCACGAAAGGCGCCAAGCTGGGTACGTATCAAGTGAGCCTGCAAAGCGAGGGCGAGAAATACTATTACGACGCCAATCCCGGCGCTTTCCGCATCGAGGCCTTCAAGCTGCCGGTGCTGACGGGTACGCTGTCGGTCAGCGATGGCGGCGACGGCAAGGCGCTGGTGGCGCCCAAGGCGGTCAAGGCCGATGTGGGCCTGAACTACGTGGCGGGCGGCGCGGCCAGCGGCCAGACGGTCAGCCTGTCGGCCATGGCGCGCGAGCGCCCGCTACGCTTCAGCGACTACGACAGCTTCGCTTTCTATGCGCCCGGGCAGTACGAAGCCGACGAGTCGGAACAGGCCCAGCCTGGCGGCCAGCGCCTGTTCCTGGACAAGCACATGCTGACGCTGGACGCCCAGGGCGCGGCCTCGGTCGATCTCGGCGACCTGCCGGAAGTCGAGCGGCCCATGGACTGGCTGTTCGAGGCTAGCTTCGACGACCCCAACGGACAGGTGCAAACCTTGTCGCGCACGGTGGTCGTCTGGCCCGCGGCGGTGGTGCCGGGCATACAAACCGATTCCTGGTCGCGCGTGGACGAAGAGGTCAGCCTGTCGTCGGTGGCCTTGTCGCCCCAGGGGCAGCCGCAGTCCGGCGTGCCCATGACGGTCTCGGCGCGCCGCATCGAAACCCTGACCACGCGCAAGCGCCTGGTGGGGGGCTTCTACAGCTACGACAGCCACTATACGGTGGAAGATCTGGGCGAGGTGTGCAGCGGCAAGTCCGACGCGCAAGGCTTGCTGCGCTGCGCTTTCAAGCCCGAAGTCAGCGGCCGCATCGAGCTGACTGTCACCGCCAAGGACGAAGCCGGGCGCGAGGCCCAGGCGGCCAGCTCCGTATGGGTGACAGGCGGCGACTCGCTGTGGTTCGGCGGCGGCAACGACGACCGCATCGACGTGGTGCCCGTCAAGCGCAGCTATGCGCCGGGCGAGCAGGCCGAGTTCCTGGTGAAGATGCCGTTCCGTTCGGCTACGGCGCTGGTCAGCGTGGAGCGCGAGGGCGTGCTGGAGACGCACGTCATGCAGCTCGAAGGCGACGAGCCCACCATCAAGCTGCCGGTGCGGGCGCAGTGGGGGCCCAACGTCTACGTGTCGGTGCTGGCCTTGCGCCATCGCCTGCACGACGTGCCGTGGTATTCCTTCTTCAGCTGGGGCTGGAAGCGCCCCTCCACCTGGTGGCAGGCCTGGCGGCAATCCGGCAATGCGGAGTACCAGCCGGCCACGGGCTATGTGGATTTGTCCAAGCCCACCTTCCGCTTCGGCTTGGCCGAGATCCGCGTCAGCGACGAACAAGACCGCCTGAAGGTGCAGGTGCAGGCCGACGAGCAGCGCTACGGCATCCGCGAGAACGCCGAGATTACGCTGAAGGTAAGCCTGCCCGACGGCAAGCCCGCGGCCAACGCGCAAGCCATTCTGGCCGTGGTGGACGAAGCCTTGCTGGAGCTGTCGCCCAACGGCTCCTGGGACTTGCTTGCGGCCATGCGCCAGCGCCGCGCCTACGGCGTGCAGACGGCCACGGCGCAGTCGCAGGTGGTGGGCCGGCGCCATTATGGGCGCAAGGCCTTGCCGCCCGGCGGTGGCGGCGGCGCGTCGCAGCCCACGCGTGAATTGCTGGACACCCTGGTCTATTGGCAGCCCGACGTGCAACTGGACGAGAACGGCCAGGCCACGGTGAAGGTACCGCTGAACGATAGCCTGTCGGCCTTCCGCGTCGTCGCGGTGGTCGATCATGGCGCCGGCCGCTTCGGCACGGGTGATGCCCGTTTCATCACCGCGCAAGACCTTCAGGTCATCAGCGGCCTGCCGGCGGTGGTGCACGAAGGCGACACCTACCGGGGCGGCTTTACGCTGCGCAACGGCACCGATGCCGACATGAAGGTGCAAGTGCAGGCGCAAGTCAGCGGCCCGGGCGGTGGTCTTTCGCTGCCCAGCCAAGAGGTCTCGGTGCCGGCCGGCGGCTCGGCGCCCGTGGCTTGGCCGGTGGAAGTGCCGGTGCGCCAGATGGGCGTGGAGCCGGATGCCGAGCTGGTGTGGGAGATTCAGGCGCAGGCCTCGGGCAAGAGCGAGGCGGCCGATCGTCTGCGCTTTAGCCAGCAGGTATTGCCCGCCGTGCCGGTGGCGATCACTCATTCCACCATCCAGCCGCTGTCGGCCGGCCAGCCCTTGCTGATACCGGTGCGCGCGCCGGAAAACGCCCAGCGCGGGCGCGACGGCAGCCTGCGCGGCGGCGTGCAGGTGGCGGCGCTGTCCACCTTGGGCGGCGACTTGCCGGGTGTGCAGGCATGGCTGCAGGACTACCCCTACACTTGCGTTGAACAGCTCAGCGCCCGCGCCATCGGCCTGCGCAATGTGGAGCAATGGAAGGCCCTGGCCGCGCAATTGCCCGACTACCTGGACGCCGACGGTTTGCTGGCTTACTTTCCGGGGATGCGCCACGGCAGCGAGGTCTTGACGGCGCACATGATGATCCTGACGGACGAGGCCAAGCGCCTGGGCCTGGACTTCGCCTTGCCCGACGAGGTGCGCGCGCGCATGGTGCAGGGGCTGCAATCCTTCGTGCTGGGCCGCTTGCAGCGCCGCGCCTGGGCGCCCATGCGCGATGCGGAAGCGCGCAAGCTGATGGCCATGGAAGCCTTGTCGCGCGCCGGCGCGTTTGAGCCGGCCATGCTGGACACCATACAGATTGCGCCGGAGCGTTGGATGACGTCCGCTCTCATCGATTGGGCCAGCCTGCTGCATAGGGAATCGAGCATCCCCAATCGCCAGTTCCTGGCGAAGCAGGCCTGGCAACTGCTGCAAGGCCGCCTGTTGCTGCACGGCGATGGCCTGGTGTTTCCGCAAGATGCGCAAAACAATGCGTGGTGGCTGATGTCCAGCCCGCAGGTCAATGCGGCGCGCTTGCTGCTGCTGTGGGCGCAGACGCCGGAAGGGCGTGAAGAGCTGACCGGCCTGGCGCTGGGCCTGCTGCAGCGCCAGCATAACGGCGCCTGGGCCACCACCGCCGAGAACGTGGCGGGCAGCCTGGCCTTCGAGCAGTTCGCCAAGGTGATGGAGGACGGCCCGGTCACTGGCGCCGTGACGGCGCGTCTGGAGGAGGCCCAATCCGGGCAAGCGCAGAGCGCCCAAGAGGCCGTGCGCGCGGATAATCCCAAGCAGGTGCAGCCGGACGCCGACGCCGTGGCGCTGCCGTGGCCCTCGTCGGGTAGCGGCCAGTTGCAGTTGACCCACGAAGGCGAAGGCCAGCCCTGGATGACGGTACAGACGCTGGCTGCCGTGCCGCACGACAAGCCCATTACCGCGGGTCTGACGCTGGCGCGCAAGGTGACGCCGGTATCGCAGGCCAAGCCGGGGCAGTGGTCGCGCGGCGACGTGTATCGGGTCGAGCTGGCGCTGACGGCGCGTGCGCCGACGGTGTGGGCGGTGATCGCCGATCCGGTTCCGGCGGGCGCCACCGTGCTGGGCAGCGGCCTGGGGCGCGACAGCGCCATTCTGGCCCAGGCGGGCGGGCAGGGCGGCGAGGCATCCACGGAGAACGAAACCGGCATGTGGCCCAGCTACGAAGAACGGCGTTTCGACGGCTATCAGGCTTACTTCGAATACCTGCCGCAAGGCGTGACGCGGGTGTCGTACACGGTGCGCTTGAACACCGAGGGCGATTTTCAACTGCCCGCGCCGCGCGCCGAGGCGTTGTACCAGGCGGGCGTGTACAGCGTGCTGCCGCAATCCAGCCTGCGGGTGCACGCCCAGCCATGAGGCGGGGAAAGCGCTTGCCGGTTGTGGAGGCGGGGGCCGGGCGGTGCCTGGCCTCGCCCGTGTCCGCTCCCGCGCCCACGCGGCATGCGGTGCCTGGGAGGCTTGCTGTGTCGCTGGCTTTGGCGTTGCTGCTTGGCGCGGCGTCGGTGGGGCTGGCGGGCGGGCAGGCGGCTTTCGCCGCTGATGCCACCGCTGGTGCTGCCGCTGATTCCGTCTCGAATGCGCTGCCCGCAACGGCGGCGGCCGCTTTGAACAGCCTGGGCGCCGAGCGGCCGCGCAACCCGGCTGCATTGCCCAGTTTCGCGCAAGTCCGGCAAGACTATCGCGCATCCGACGTGCGCGTGCTGGACAGGCATGGCGAACTGCTGCAGCGTGTGCGCCAGGATTTCCAGGGCCGGCGTGGCGATTGGCTGGCGCTGGACGACGTATCGCCCGCCTTGCTGCAAGCCGTGCTGGCTTCCGAAGACCGGCGGTTTCACGAGCACCATGGGGTGGACATGTGGGCGGTGGCCGCGGCGGCCTGGCAGCGGGCTGGCGGCTCGCGCCGGGGCGCCTCCACGCTGAGCATGCAGTTGGCGGGCATGCTGGACAGCGAACTGCGCGCCAGCGGCACGCGCAGCGTGGCTCAGAAGCTGCGCCAGACGGTGCAGGCCTGGGCGCTGGAGCGCCGTTGGTCCAAGGATGAAATTTTCGAGGCCTATCTGAACCTGGCGCCGTTTCGCGGCGAGCTGGGCGGCGTGGACGCCGCCGCGCGCGTGCTGTTCCAGAAACACGCCGGTGGCCTGAATCTGCGCGAATCGGCTTTGCTGGCGGCCATGCTGCGTTCGCCTAACGTCTCCGCCAGCGTGCTGTCCAGGCGTGCTTGCGGTTTGCTGCGGGCGATGCAGGGCGGGCAAGACGCCTGCCAAGGCCTGGATAGCCTGGCGCAGCAAGCGCTGCGGCGCAGTGCCGCGCCGCTGTTCGATACCGGCGATCTCGCGCCGCATGCGGCGCGCCGCGTCATGGCCGAGCAAGCGGGTTTGGCGGCATCGGGTTCGCTGGCGGTACGCAGTAGTCTGGACGCCGGCCTGCAGCGCTACGTGCTGCAAAGCGTGCAGCGCAGAATAGCTAGTCTGCACGCCGGCGTGGGCGTCGATGCGGCCGTGGTCGTGCTGGACAACGCCAGCGGCGAGGTGCGCGCCTATGTTGGCGCATCGGGCGCCATGTCCAGCGCGCCATGGGTGGATCACGCCCAGGCATTGCGTCAGGCGGGCTCCACGCTCAAGCCCTTTCTGTATGCTCAGGCTTTCGACGAGCGCCGCCTGACGCCGGCTTCGCTGTTGAACGACAGCCCAGTGGGGCTGGCGACCGCCACCGGCCTGTACACGCCGCAAAACTACGACGAGCGCTTCTCGGGCTGGGTCAGCAGCCGCACCGCGCTGGCCTCGTCTCTCAACATTCCCGCCGTGCGGGCGCTGACCATGGTGTCGCCCGAAGCCTTTCACGACCGGCTGGTGCGGCTGGGCTTGCCGCTGGGGCAGGAGGGTGGCTTCTACGGCTACAGTTTGGCGCTGGGCAGCGCCGACATCACCTTGGTCAGCCTGACCAACGCCTATCGCGCTTTGGCCAATGGCGGCAGGGCGCAGCCTGTCAGTTGGACGCCGCATACGCTAGCTGAGGACTCGGCGGAGAAGGCGTCTCAGGGGGCTTCTTCTTCTGTTGCTGCTGCGGAAAGCGCCGACCGGCCGGCACGGCCTGATACGCAGAACGTATTTTCCGAAGCGTCCGCCTGGCTGGTCGGCAACGTGCTTTCCGACCGCCAGGCGCGCGTGCGCACCTTCGGCATGGACAGCCCGCTGGAAACCGCCTTTTGGTCGGCGGTCAAAACGGGCACCAGCAAAGACATGCGCGACAACTGGTGCATGGGCTGGTCCAGCCGCTACACGGTGGGCGTATGGGTGGGCAATAGCGAAGGGGGCAGCATGCGCGACGTGTCGGGCGTTTCGGGCGCGGGGCCCATCTGGCAAGACGTGATGAGCTGGCTGGGCGCGCGCGAGACGATGTCCGCGCCGCTCATGCCCGAAGGCGTGGTGCGCGAGCGCGTGCATTTCGAACCGGCATACGAGCCCGCGCGCCTGGAGTTTTTCATGGCGGGCACGCAGCAAGCCGAAGTGCGCGGCGTGGCTGATACCACCGACATGCCGCAAGCCGATTCGAGCGATCCGGCAAAGGCGGACTCGCCCTCCGGCCGCCCGCGCATTGCCGGCCCCGTGAACGGCACCTTGATCGCATTGGACCCGGACATTCCGCCCGCCAATCAGCGCCTGCAATTGCTTGCGGTCAACGTGCCAGCGGAGCGGCAGGTCTATTGGCTGGCGGGCGTGCAACAAATCGCCCAGGGTCGGCTGGCCTACTGGCTGCCTCGACCTGGGCGACAGGTATTGACGTTGACGGATGCCGAAGGCAAGACGCTGGACAGTGTCACGATACAAGTGCGCGGCGCTACGCTGCACACCGGCCAGGAACCTTAGCGTCTTGTTTTTCAGGCCGGCTTATTGGAAGCCTTTGGCGCCTTGGAGCATGAAGTAAGCGAACACGCCCAGCCAGATCAAGGTGACGATAAGCGTGACCAGGCCGGCCGAAAAGCGGGGTTTGCCGTTGGACGTGACGGAAGTTTGTGACACGATGAATCTCCGCGAATTGACGTGATTTGTTCTGGTATAGCCTGGATGCGAAGCGCGTATCGTATTCGCTCCCATGCGTTGACCCGACATTGAACCATAAATTCACAATTATTGGCACGTAGTCGAAAGTGGTAATCATGCGTGCTGCTAGAATGTAACCGTGTTAATTGTCGTCGAGAAGGGGACATGATGAAATCATCCTACGTATTCAGCCGGGCCTTGCTGCCTATCGCCCTGGCTGGCCTGCTGGCCGCCTGCCAAACGGTTCCTCCCGGAAGCAGCGCGCCTGGCGAAACACCGGACGGCACCACGTCGACCGCGCCGGCGCCAGGCCCGCAGGACAGCGCCCAGACGCAGCAGCCTGGCGCACGCCAGCCCGCGCCTGTGGCCGTGCTGCTGGCGGATACGGTAGAACAGGAAGGCTGGACGGCGGTGCCTGTACAAGAAGGTACGCTGTACGTGAACCCGCGTCCCGTCATCACCCGCGACGACCTCACCGGCGTACAAGCCGGCCGCGGCCGCAGTGGCGAAGGCCTGTTGGCGCTGGCCCTGAATGCCGACGCCCGCCTGCGCCTGCAAGAAGCCACTGCGCAGTTCCCCAACAAGCGCCTGGCGCTGGTCGTGGGACGTACCATGCTGGCCGCGCCCAGCTACACGACGCCGGTAGACACAGATCAGCTGGTGTTCCCCGTTGGTTCCGAACAGAATGCCGCCGCCGCCGCCCGTGCAATTGCCGGCCAGGATGCGCCTGACGAAGTCGCGCCTCCCGCCAACCAGAACCAGTAAAATTGGCGTTTTGCCAGCGGCCTGGCTGTTTGTAGGGTTGATTGGTCATCCAGAACAGCCGGCATGGGCATAAAAGCCCATGCCGGTTTTTCTTGTGCGGGCCGGCACTGCCACCGGTCGGAGAGGGACATTTACGATCCCTCGGCTTGCCGCTGTTATACGCATCAGTCGGATTTTGGCAACGCGGTCGTAAATCGTCGGCAAAAAAGCCTGTCCATTTTCATCAGTGCTCGGATAAAATTATGCGCATTGCGTATATTTCAATCTTTCGAGGTGTCTGATGGCGGTTTCTCAACAGGTATTTTTGCGCGACGCCATGCGGCGCCTGAATCTCACCCGCGACGTATTCGCCGCCCGTATAGGCGTCAAGCGCCGGGCGTTGGACACCTGGCTGCTGCCGGAAGATTCTCAAGAAGCGCGCGGCATGCCTGAAGTCGTCGAGCGTTTCGTACGCGAAATCGTCGAAAACGAAGCCCTGATGCAAAAATATGCGCAAAGCGCACAGTCGGGGCCTTTGCGTGAACGCATTGCGGTGGAAGGCAAGCATCAACTGCTGTCGGTCGACCAATTCTCGCGCGAATCCGTGGAAGAACTGTTTCGCATCGCCGATCTGATGCAGCCCATCGCGCGCCGGCAAAAAGTGTCGCGCGTGCTGGAAGGGGCGGTGCTGGGCAATCTGTTCTTCGAGGCCAGCACGCGCACTCGCGTCAGCTTCGGCGCGGCCTTCTGCCGCCTGGGCGGCTCGGTATGCGACACCACCGGCTTCACGTTCTCGTCCATGGCCAAGGGCGAATCCATTTACGACACCAGCCGCGTCATGAGCGGCTACGTCGACGCCATGGTCATCCGCCACCCCGAAAAAGGTTCGGTCGCCGAGTTCGCCCGCGCCACGAATATTCCGGTGGTCAACGGCGGCGACGGCCCAGGCGAACACCCCAGCCAGGCCTTGCTCGACCTCTACACCATCCTGACCGAGTTCTCACGCCTGGGCAAACTGCTGGACGGTGCGCACGTAGCGCTGGTGGGCGACCTGAAATACGGCCGCACCGTGCACTCGCTGCTGAAATTGCTGGCCTTGTATCGTGGCTTGAAGTTCACGCTGGTGGCGCCCAAGGGCCTGGAAATGCCGGAGTACATCCTGGAGCAGGTTAGCAAGCACGGCCACGTCATCGAACAGACCTCGTCGCTGGCCGAAGGCCTGCCCGGCGCGGACGTCATCTACGCCACGCGCGTGCAAAAAGAACGCTTCGCCGACGAGCAACTGGAAGGCTACAGCGCAGACTTCCAGGTCAACAAGGCCGTGGTCGACCGCTACGCCAAGCCCGACACCATCATCATGCACCCGCTGCCGCGCGACAGCCGCGAAGACGCCCACGACCTCAGCGTAGACCTCAACCTGGATCCGCGCCTGGCCATCTTCCGCCAGGCCGACAACGGCATCCCCGTGCGCATGGCCATCTTCGCCGTGCTGTTGGGCGTGGAAGGCTTGGTGCAGCACTCGCTGCGCGACGCCACCTGGCAATCGCCCAGCCACGTCGGCCCGGACGACAGCGCCTTTCACGGGCTGGATTAAGCTGGCGGGCAGACTGGCTGCATACGGTTTGGGTTTGCTTGTTTGAGCGTGGCTTTTCCGTCCGTCTCGGCTTTTGCGAATTGCCCGGGCCAAGCGCCCAACGCACACTGTTCCTCCTCATCAAACCCTAGGAGGAACACCATGCAATATGCGCAAATTAAGCCACGCCAACGCGGCCAGGGCATGACCGAATACATCATTATCGTCGCCCTCGTGGCCGTCGCAGCCATCGCGGTGTACCAGTTGTTCGGGCAAGTCATCCGCTCGCAGACCGCCGCCATGGCCCAGGAGCTCGCCGGCGAAGACGGTTCCGCGCAATCTCAGACAGCGCAGTCGGCAGCCCAATCCGCGGCTGCGCAAGCCGCCGCAAAAAGCCTGAAGTCCTTCACCGGAAACGCCGATGCGGCGCAGTAAGGCGGCGGGGAGGCTGGGTTTCGGCTTGCTGGAACTCCTTCCACCCCTCGGTTTTTGCGAATTGTTGAGTCGGCTCACCCGGCGCAAACTGTGCCTTCGCATCAATTGAACGGAGGCGGGCATGCGGATCAGGCGGGCAAGATCGCGGCAACAAGGCCAGGCGCTGGTATTGGGCTTGCTGTTGGCCGCCTTGGGTTCGGTGGCGCTGGTGCGTTACTTTGGCGTGGGCCAGGCGGTGGCGGACAAGGCCCGGCTGGTGCATGCGGCGGATACGGCTGCTTATAGCGGGGCGCTGGTGCAGGCCAGGGCCCTGAACATGCTGGCCTTGCTCAACCGTACGCAAGTGGCGCATCAGGTTGCCATGGCGCATCTGGTCACCCTGGGTTCATGGGCGATGCTGGGCGGTACGCAAGCGGGCAGGGCCATAACGGGGAATCCGCCGGTTTACTTGCTCGCCATGATGTTCGGTGCGGCGCACGGGCAGGCCTACGCGGCCTCCATACCGGCGGTGGGTTTGGACGCCATGGCAAGAGAAGGAACAGGCCAGTTGGCGCAGGCCTTTTCGCGTCATGAATCGCTGGTGCACGATATGTTGGCGGGGGT
Source organism: uncultured Burkholderiaceae bacterium (assembly GCA_934525625.1). Lineage (GTDB taxonomy): Bacteria > Pseudomonadota > Gammaproteobacteria > Burkholderiales > Burkholderiaceae_B > Mesopusillimonas. The sequence goes on along the minus strand of CAKSZL010000003.1, from coordinate 197,124 downwards.
GCAGCACGACATCGTCGCCGGCGTGCCGGATGCCCGGCGGGCGGCGGTAGCGCAAGTCGTGTCCACCCAGTATGGCGACATGCAAACCGGTATAGACATCCACGACGACGCGTGGCCCGGGTATTTGCGGCAGATTCTGCCAGAACGCTTGCCGCCCGCTATTGAAGAGGCGGCTGGCCGGCATCCTTTTCTGGCGCCGCGCAACCACACGGCGCGCAATACATGGTTGGTGCAGGCGCGCTGCCCAACCAAGCGTCATGAACTCAGGCGTCGCGGCCATACCGTGTTGAATGATGCTGCTGTCTGGGAATCCATCGATACCCAGTCGTATCACGCCTTGAGAGCCAACCGCTGGGTAGGTTGTTACTACCGCGAATACGACATGGGCTGGGGCTGGATTCCCGCCACGCGAGGCAGCGTGTCGTCGGTAAGCTACACCGAGCAGCCGCCCGACAATTTCTCGTTGCAGGATTTCTGGCGCTGGGTGCTGGCGCATACCAATTGGAGCCTGTTGGATGACGGCGGCAACCCCTTGGCCAATTCCCGAGCGTATGCCAACCGCGTGCGCTGGCCCAGCCGTGGCTTGCCGGTATTGATGGATGTGTCTTCCACAAGCGCGCCTGCCGTAGGGTTTGGGCTGCGTCTGCGTCGTCGGGGTGCGGACGGATATCTCTACACGGCGGGCTCCACCGCCGAAACCTATTTCCGCAGGCCGGATGCCCGCGCCGATGATCGCGTCGAGCTGGCCAATGCATTTCGTCCCTACTGGCAGGCGCGCTTGGCGCAAGGCGTGGCGGATGCCGCAAGTGGTGGGCAGCCATGAGTCGGGCGAGCAAGATGCCGCATCATTCCATTTTCAGATCAAAGGATTACTTTGTCGACTTCGCTTGCCGTACGACTTGTACTGTCTGCGCTTCGTCGTCGCGTACTCGTTTGATCTGGAAACGGAATAAGACGCTGCAATGCAGGCATGGGCTGCAACCGCGGGAAATACGTGGCTCCAGTATCCGCCAGCATGGCCAGGCGCTGGCCGAGTTGATGGTGGCGATGCTGGCCTTGTGCATGTTATGGACGGCCGTCGCCTGGCTGGGGCGTGTGCAGGACATGGCCCTGCAGGCCGGCCATGCCGCGCGCCATCTGGCTTTTCTCGGAGCGCAGCAGGCCCATGAGGATTGGGGGCAAGCGGCACGTACGGCGTATTTCGACGGTCGGCGCCAGCGCTGGCTGGACAGGCGCGGGCATGACTTATTGCCGCAAGCGCAAGGCATAAGCGCTCAGGTGTCACGTCTGGCGCCAGTGGCTGCGCAGGCTCAGCCGGCCAATCAACACGCGTCGGGGGCGCAGCTACGCCGCGACTGGCAGGTGGCGGATGAAGGCGTCATGCAAGCAAGCGTCGCCGTTTCGCCCGGCAATGCCTCGGGGGTGTTCTCGGGGCCGGCATGGGGCGACGTGGTGCGTGGCCTGGACGCTGCGTATCCGTCCATCCGCAGGTACGCCTACATTCTTGCGGGTGCCGGGCATGCCGATAGCGACGGGCAAACGCAGCAACGCGTAGCGCGGGCCGATCAGCCATGGGCGCAAGCGGCTGGGGTTTCATATGGCTTGGCTGGCCAAATGTCCGGCCGGATGCGTCAAGTGGATCAAGCATGGGGCCGGTCGGCTCCCGATAACGACTGGTTGTATCGCTGGCAGACATGGCTGCCCGATTGGCATTTGAGATAAGGATGGAGGCGACCATGAGTAGGCAGTGGCAATCGTACTGCGCGGCAGCGCATTACGGACGAGAAGTGTTTGCGCATCGACACGCCGTGGTGCGATGCGGGTCGCGGCGGGTACGGTATTCTGGCCGCGCCAGGCAAGCTGTGCAAGCCCCGGGCCGATGGCGGCAAACGCCAGCGATCTTGTATGCGCGTTGCCGCGCCCTGCAAGCGGCGGCGCTGCTGGCGACGGGTTTATCTTCGGCGGCGGCGCAGGGCGGCATGCCAGTGTTTCCCTTGCAGTCTTCGCCTCAAGTGTATTGGTCTAGGCCCGAGTCCGCGCAGGTATGGGGCATGCCCTTGCATTACGTGCGGTTCGCCACGCAATGGCCGCCGGAAAGAATGGCGGCGGAACTGTCGCGCGACGAGGCGCGCTTTCAGGTGTTTACGCGCCTGCCGGGTAGGCTGATGCTCTCGGGGCAGGCGTCGGGCCAGCATTGGCTAGCGCAATTGACGCCCGACGGGCAAGGCAGCCGTGGCCTGGTGTCCGTCTGGAATACGCCTGCAGAATCCGCCGGCTTGCCCGGCGGCAAAGGCGTGTTGGCCGGCATGTTCCAGTCTTCCACGTTGTGGCGCAATTTGCTGCACGTGCGCAGGCAGCGGGACGGCCGCATCACTGAACAAGCCATTTACCAGGGGTCGGCAGCTTTGCCGGCGTTGCTGGCCGACGTCGACAGGCGCTTGCGCCAAGCGGGTTGGGAGCCCGAGGAAACATCGGATTCCCATGAGGGGCGATGGCGGCGCGCCGGCCAACGCCTGCACTGGCGGCGCCACAGCGGAGCTGGCCCGGTGATGATCTTCATGCATTACAGCGAATAGGGGATGACGATGCGTGTACCTGTTTCCAGGCAAACAGCCATTCTGCTGGGGCTGGCGCTGTTGGCCGGCTTGGGTGCGGCCTGGTTCGCCCAGCGGCATATCCAGCAGCACATCGCCGGTATCGATGCGCGTGCCCAGGTACCGACTGTGTCTCGCGTGGTGGCGGCTTACGATCTGCCGGCGGGTTCGCGGCTGGAGACGCATCACGTTGCCGTGCGCGAGTTTCCCGCGCATGTGGTGGCCAGCGACAGCATCGGCCCCGAACAGTATGCGGGCTTGCTGCAAGGGCGGATCTTGACGGCGCCTTTGCGCGCGGGCGACGCCATACTGGCGGTGCATGCCGATGATGCCGTTCAGGCGCCGTTTTCGGCCCGTTTGGCTAAGGGGAGGCGGGCCATCACCATGCCCATAGACGAGGTCAACTCGGCTTCCGGCTTGCTTTCGCCGGGCGATCTGATCGACTTGTACGTTTCCTTCGATCACCAGCGCAAGCGCGTGACCGCGCCGTTATTGCAAGGCGTGCTGGTGCTGGCGACGGGGCAATCCACCGCCATGCATGATACGCCGGCGGGCCATGGATACGGCACGGTCACGCTGGACACCTCGCCCGAGGACGCCGTCAAGCTGGTGGCCGCCCGTCAGAGCGGCACCATTACCGCCTTGCTGCGCCAGCGCGGCGACGATCAGGCGACGCAACGGGCGGTGCGCGGCGATCTGGCGGGGCTGCTGGGCGTGGCCGGCGCCAAGCCGGAAGAAGCGTCGGCGAGGCGCGTAGCGGTCATTTATGGGGACAAGCCGGTGCGGCATCTGGCCGCTTTACGCATCGATGGCCGGGCTGCGCCGGAATCCGCTCTGTTCGATTTGCCGGACATGCCCGAGCTGGTGAGCGCTTGGCTACAGGCTCATGCGCACGAAGCGGACATGGCTGACGCCGATGGCGGGCGTCAAACAACGCAGCTTCGGCAAGGAGATGTCCGTGAGGAGCCGTGAGCGTCGTGGGCGCTTTGCATACCGCGGGGGGCGCTTGTGTAGACCGCTGCCATCGACGGCAGGCCTTGCCGCAGCCAGCCTGTCGCTGGCGCTGGGCTTGTCGCTGATTCCTTCCTTTGCTCAAGCTGATGAAATCATACTGGACATGCAGGTGGGCGAACTCCAGGTGCTGGAGATTCCGGATGCCGCGCGCGTGGCGGTGGGCAATAGCCGCTACGTCAATGCCGTCACCACCGAGGAAAAAGAAGTCATCGTTTTCGGGCGCCAGCCCGGACGCACCAGCGTGCAGGTATGGTCGGCCGATGGCAAGCGCCATCGCTATCAAGTAACGGTGGCCGAGCAAGGCGCTCGGCAGACCAAGCAGGCCTTGCGCGACTTGCTCGCGCGCGTGCCCAACGTTCGTATTAGCACGGTGGGCGACAAGCTGGTGATAGAAGGGGAAGACATCTCCGATGCCGACCGCGCGCGGCTGTCCATGCTGAGCAAACAGTATCCGCAGATGCTGGACTTTACCGGCAACGTGGGTTGGGACCGCATGGTGCTGTTGGACGTACAAGTGGTGGAGGTACCGCGTTCGCGCCTGCGCGAGCTGGGCGTGCGCTGGAATACCCAAAGCCAGGGCGGCATTACCGCCGGCCTGGCCTGGGATGGCGGCACCAAGCGCTGGGAGCAGCGCCCCGGCACGGCGGACGGCACTATGTCGGCCATGCCCATGGCGCAGGTGGTGTCGACGGCGGCGGGCTACCTGGGCATCAACACCTTGCTGTCGGCGCAGATCCAGGCCATGGCGCAAAGCGGCGAGGCGGTGGTGCTGGCCCAGCCGCAACTGGTGGCGCGCAGCGGCGCGACGGCGGAATTCCTGGCCGGCGGCGAAGTTCCCTATGCCACCACGGATGCTCAAGGCAATACCCAGACGGCATTCAAACCCTACGGCGTTTCCTTGCGCATTACGCCGCAAGTGGAAAGCAACGACGCCGTGCGCTCCCGCATCGAGGTGGAAGTCAGTTCCATCGATACCGCCGTATCGGTGCCTACCGGGCCGGCGCTCAAGACGCGGCGCGCTTCCACCGAATTCAATGCGCATTCGGGCCAGACGCTGGTGCTGGCGGGGTTCGTGTCCAGAGAGCAATCGCGCAACGTGGATCAAGTGCCGGGCCTGGGCGACATTCCCTTGCTGGGCCGGCTGTTTCGCTCCGAACGCGAGCAGCGCGGCGACACCGAGCTGGCCATTTTCGTGACGCCGGTCGTGGTCTCCGCCGAGCATCCGGATTTACGGCAGCGCATTGAGCGCGGCGCGCAAATCGTGCAGACGGCGTTTCCCGAAGAGCCATTGCTGAACGTGCCCGTCATGCCTCGCGGCGCTTTGCCGCCGCCTGTCGCAGACCCTTTCATGCAGGGAGTATTCGCGGCGAACGTGTCGGAACGCGATGGGCCGGGGCCGGGGTTGCCGACGCATGTGGGCGTCAATATCCACCGTTTCAAGGAGTAGGGCATGCTGAAGCTATCGCTGGAGTATGAAGACGGACGCACCGAAAGACGCCAGTTGGCGCTGCCCGCCCGCATCGGGCGCAGCCGCGAGTCCGAGCTGTACATAGGCGCCTGGCGGGTGGCGCGGGAGCATGCCTGCCTTAGCCTGGGGGCGGCCGGGGTGTTTCTGGAAGACGGAGGCTCGCTGTCGGGCACGGCGGTGAACGGGCGCCGTATTTCTCATCACGGCCCTTTGCGTTTGGGCGACGAAATCCTGATCGGCCCTTGCCGCATGCGCGTGGAGGGCCTGCCTGAAGCATCAGCGGGACACTTGTCTACGGAGCCCATGGCATCCGGCAGTCAGTCGCCGCAAGACGAAGCCGTATTGAAACATGGCCATAAAAGTCATGAGGAAGAAAGCGTGGGACGGGTTCTGGTATGCAAGGAGCCCGATCCACGGCATGCCGATACCGTGCACGCGGTTCGGAATGACGAAGAGCAGACGGACATGGTGGCGCGCCTGGCTTATCGCCGGCGCTTGCACGGCTTGTTGCTCAAGGCGCTGGATTTGCGCCGGCGCGATCTGGCGGCCTTGAGCGACGAAGCCTTGCGCATCGAGGCCTTGGCGGTGCTGCAGCGTATCGTGCAAGCGCAGGACGACTTGCCGCCGGCGTGGAACGTGCAGGCGCTGATGCGCGATGTCGTCGACGAAGCCGTAGGTTTGGGGCCGCTGGAAACTCTGCTGGCGGACGAAAGCATTACCGAAATCATGCTCAACCGGCACGATGAAATCTACGTCGAGGTGGGCGGCGGCCTGCGTCGCCATGTCGCGCAGTTCAGCAGCGAACAAGCGGTGCTGGGCGTGGTGGATCGCATCGTCTCGCCTATCGGGCGCCGCATCGACGATGGCTCGCCCATGGTGGATGCGCGCCTGCCGGACGGTTCGCGCGTCAACGCCGTGATTCCGCCTATTGCCTTGCGGGGCGTTTGCCTGACGATACGCAAGTTTCCCAAGCGCCGCCTGGAGATGGACGACCTGCTGCGCATGGGCGCCTTGGACGCCGCCATGCGCGACTTCCTGGCGGCTTGCGTCGCCCAGCGCCGCAACATCATCGTGTCGGGCGGCACCGGCTCGGGCAAGACCACCTTGCTGAACGTGCTGTCCAATTGCATCCCCCTCAATGAGCGCATCGTCACCATCGAAGATGCCGCGGAGCTGCGTTTGAACCATGCGCACCTGGTGGCGTTGGAGGCCCGGCCGGCCAATCTGGAAGGGCGGGGCACGGTGACCATACGCGATCTGGTGCGCAACGCTTTGCGCATGCGACCCGATCGCATTGTGGTGGGCGAGTGCCGGGGAGGCGAGGCCTTCGACATGCTGACGGCCATGAACACGGGCCATGAGGGTTCCCTGACCACGCTGCACGCCAACAGCCCGCGCGACGCGCTGGCGCGGCTGGAAACCATGATTCTGATGGCCGGCATGGATTTGCCCTTGGCGGCGGTGCGGGAACACATCTCGGCCGCGGTTGACTTGATCGTGCAGCAGGTGCGCGCCGCCGATGGCCTCAGGCGCATCAGCGCCATCGTCGAAGTCACGGGCATGGAAAGCGGGCGCATACAGACTCAGGATCTATTTCGTTTCGAACCCGGCCCGCCGCCGGTTTTCGCGGGCTGCCAGGCGCTGCCCGAGTTTCTGTCACGCGGGGCGTCCGCATCGGGCGACGCCGCCGTCATCGACATCGGCCTGCTTAGCCGCCGCACCGTCGTGCCGGATCTGCCGGCAGGAGCCGGATATGGCTGAATCGTTGCTCGTCGCGCTGGTATTCGTTGCCGGCGCGTCGCTGGGCGGCTGGCTGCTGCTGCACGCATGGGCGGCTTACGCAGGCTATCGGCGACAGTTCACCGACACCGCGCAACATGGCTTGCGCGAGTTTTTTCTATTCGTCGATCCGGCCCAGTTATGGGCGGCGCAATTATGGGTGTGCGCCGGCCTGGGCTTGCTGGCATGGCTGCTATCGCGCTCGGCGGGCGTGGCCGTCGGGTCGATGGTTTTGGTACTGGCGTTGCCGCGTTTCGGGCTGGCAGGCCTGCGGCGCAGGAGGCTGGGGCGTTTCGAGCGCCAGTTGCCGGATTTCCTGATGAGCCTGGCGGCGGCCCTACGAGCGGGATCGGGCCTGCAAGTGGCCGTGCGGCAGATCGTCCAGCAATCATCCGCGCCGCTGTCGCAGGAGATGGGCCTGATGCTGCAGGAGCAGCGCATGGGCTTGTCGTTCGATGCCGCCTTGTCCAATCTGGGCGCGCGTTTGCCGGGGCAGGGTACGGCCTTGGTGGTGTCCGCCTTGCGCGTGGCCATGCACAGCGGCGGCAATCTGTCGGAAACCCTGGAGCGTATCGCGGCCACCTTGCGCGCCAGGCTGTACATGCAGGGCCGCATCCAGGCCCTGACGTCGCAAGGCCGTATGCAGGCCTGGGTAATGGCCGCCTTGCCGCTGTTGCTGGCGTTGGTTCTAGATTACCTGGACCCCGCGGCCATGGCGCTGTTGTGGCACACGCCCATGGGTTGGGCGGTGATGGGCGTGGTGCTGTTGTTGGAAACCTGCGGGCTGCTGTTGATACGGCGTATCGTCGCCATCGATGTCTGAAGATTGGATGCATGGGGAGAAGCGGCCATGGCTTTGTGGATGAGCATGTTGCTGGCGGGCGCGTGCCTGGGCGCGCTTAGCTGGGTGTTTCTACAACCCGGCAGGCGGAAGGCGCGGGGGCGGCCTTTCACGGGTCAACCCGGCTGGCTGGATTGGTGCTGGCCCTGGATAGATGCGCTGGCGCATGTTTGCCGGCCGTTTCTGCTCTGGCGCTGGCGTGCCGCGCTGGAACGGCGCATGGGGCGGGCTGGGCTGGTTCACGCATGGTCGCCGGAACATCTGGCGGCGGCGCAGTTGTGGCTGGCCTTGGGGGCCGCCTTGGCAGGCGGGCTGCTGTCCTTGCAGCTGGGCCTGGCCTGGGGCGCGGCAGCCGGAACGGCAGCGGTAATGGCCATGGCGGCGGGCGTCTGGCCACTGCTTTGGCTGAACGGCCGCCAACGCACGCGCCAGCGTGTGTTGCAACGGGAGCTGCCTTTTTTTCTGGATTTGCTGACGCTCTGCGTCGAGGCCGGGCAAAGCTTGCAGGGCGCTTTGCAGCAGGCCGTTGGCAACAGTCCGCAAGGGGATTTGATGCGGGAGCTGGCGCATGTATTGGCTCAGCTGCGTACCGGCGTGGCGCGCGCGGACGCGTTCGATGCGTTGGCCGAGCGTACCGGCTTGCCGGCCTTGCGCCAGTTGGCCTTGACGCTGCGCCAGGCCGATCAGTTCGGCATGAGCCTGGGGCCCATATTGCGCGCGCAGTCTACCCAGCAGCGTGACGAACGGTTTTTGCGCGCCGAAAAGCTGGCCCTGGAAGCCCCGGTCAAAATGCTGTTTCCGCTGGTGTTCTGCATTTTTCCGTGCACCTTTCTAATCATCGGCTTTCCGCTGGCCGCCAGTTTTCTGCGTTTGGCTTGAAAGCGCTTGGTGGACATGATGAAAAACGGAAAAGGAGAGGGCGTTGAGGCATCACCGGCTGCATCTGCGCAGGGCCTCAAGTTTCAGCGCCCGCCTGGCTGGCGCTTGGCGCCGCCCTTTGGCCGAGCATGAGGTCTTGTGGCTGCTGCCGTGCCGAGCCATTCATACCCTGGGCTTGCGCGTCGAGTTGGATGTTCTCTTTCTCGACGAGCAAGGCAATATTCTGCGCGGTATTTTCAGGCTGGCGCCCAACCGCTTCGCCTGGCACCGACAAGCGCACTCGGTGGTGGAGCTGCCGGGCGGATACTGCGCGCGCCATCCCGGCTATGCGCAGGCCCTGGCCGACGCCTTGCTGCGCATGAAAAATGGCGGATGGGAGCAGTGTGGGCGGTTCCGCTGGTAGCCGGTAGAATGTAAGTCGCCTGTAGGTGTCATGGTAGCCAGAAGACAACCGGAACGCAGCCGGAACCAGTTTCCCCAACCAGCAGTGGCCTGTATGAATAAAGCCTTTGTCAAAGAATCCGAAGACGATGACGACGACCTCGAACCCGAGGCCGTCGCATTGCCGCAAGGGGCGCCCAATTACATGACGCAGCAGGGTTACCTGCGTCTGCGCCGCGAACTGGAACATCTGATGAACGAGGAGCGCCCGTCCGTCGTGCAGGTGGTGTCCTGGGCGGCGTCCAATGGCGACCGCTCCGAGAATGGCGATTATCTGTACGGCAAGAAGAGGCTGCGAGAGATCGACCGCCGCATTCGTTTTCTTACCAAACGCCTGGAACGCGCCGAGGTGGTCGAAGCCTGGCGCCAGCCCAATCGCGATCAGGTGTTTTTCGGCGCGACGGTGGTTTACGAAGACAAGACCGGCGAAGCGTTCACCATCACCATTGTCGGGGTGGACGAAGCCGAGCCGCTGCAAGGACGCATCAGCTGGATATCCCCGGTGGCGCGTGCGCTGACCAAGGCGCGCGAGGGCGATGTCGTCACCCTGCGCACGCCGGCCGGTCTGGATGAGCTGGAAATCCTGGAAGTCCGCTATCCGGACGGGCCGGAAGAGGCCTGACGAAGCCGGGAGAAAACCGGGCCGGGGCAAACCGGAGCCAGCGCCGCGCTCAACCCCGAGTTGGCCTTGCAAACCAGCAGCGGGCGCATAGGCGAGCCGCAGTCAAGCGGGTTTGCGCAGGCCGGATGACCGGACCACGTCTGCCGGCGCTGATGGATTTCGGCGCCTGAGGCTAAAATGGCGGGCTGGTGTCATTCCCTCCCCATTTTCTGGTTTACCCGCCGTGTCCGCCATTCTGCATTTTTCCGGTTCGTCCGCTCTGTCGCCGTTCCGTCGCGAGCGCCTGCTCAGGCAGTTCGCCGCCTTGTCGCTTCCCATCGCCGATATCCAGGCTTCCTACGAGTTCTACGTTTGGTCGAACGACAAACTGGACGCCGGGCAAGCCCAGCGGGTGGCCGAACTGCTAAGCGCGTCGCCCGAGCCGGCCGATGGCGCGCAGTGCCAGGCCTTGGTGCTGCGGGTGATTCCGCGCCCCGGCACGGTGTCGCCCTGGGCCAGCAAAGCCACCGACATTGCGCGCAACTGCGGCCTGAAGGACGTACGACGTATCGAGCGCGGCGTGCGCTACGGCATCCAGCCCGCGCGCGGCTTGCTGCGTACCCAGCAACTGGACGAAAACCAGCTGGCCCAGGTGGCCGGCCTGCTGCACGACCGCATGACGGAGTCCGTGGTGGACGCCGCCTTCGACGGCCAGGCCTTGTTCGTGTCGCTGCCCGGCAAGCCGGTGCAGACGGTGGCGGTGCTGGCGCAGGGGCGCCAAGCGCTGGAACAGGCCAACCAGGAGCTGGGCCTGGCCTTGTCCGACGACGAAATCGAGTACCTGGCGGAGTCCTTCCAGAACCTGCGGCGCGACCCGACCGACGTCGAGCTGATGATGTTCGCACAGGCCAATAGCGAACACTGCCGCCACAAAATCTTCAACGCCGAGTGGGTGATAGACGGCGTGGCGCAGCCCAATACGCTATTCGGCATGATACGCGCCACCCATGCGGCCCAGCCCAAGGGCACCATCGTCGCCTATTCCGACAACGCCGCCGTCATGCAGGGCGGCCAGCGTTCGGTGTTTCATGCCGGCTTGAGCAAGGCCGAACAGGGCCAGCCCGTTTACGCGGCCTACGAACAGGCCATGCACACCTTGATGAAGGTGGAAACCCATAACCATCCCACCGCGATCGCACCTTTCCCCGGCGCGGCCACCGGCTCGGGCGGCGAAATCCGCGACGAGGGCGCCACGGGGCGCGGCTCCAAACCCAAGGCCGGGCTGACGGGTTTCACGGTTTCCAACCTGCAGTTCCCCGGCGCCGTCGAGCCCTGGGAGCAGCCGGCCTACGGCCGTCCGGACCGCATCGCCAGCGCGCTGGACATCATGATAGAAGGCCCCATAGGCGGCGCGGCGTTCAACAACGAATTCGGCCGTCCCAACCTGCTGGGCTACTTCCGTACTTTCGAGCAGACGGCGGGCGGTACGCGCTGGGGCTATCACAAGCCCATCATGATCGCGGGCGGCCTGGGCAGCATAGACGAACGCCTGGTCAAGAAAGACCCGCTGCCGCCGGGCGCCTTGCTGATCCAATTGGGCGGGCCGGGCATGCGCATAGGCATGGGCGGCGGCGCGGCGTCCAGCATGGGCGTGGGCGCCAACCGGGCCGAACTCGATTTCGACTCGGTGCAGCGCGGCAATCCCGAGATCCAGCGCCGCGCGCAGGAAGTCATAGACCGCTGCTGGCAGATGGGCGAGCAGAATCCCATCCTGGCCATACACGACGTGGGCGCGGGCGGTTTGTCCAACGCTTTCCCCGAGCTCGTCAACGACGCCGGCCGCGGCGCCATCTTTGAATTGCAGCAAGTGCACCTGGAAGAGTCCGGCCTGTCGGCGGCGGAAATCTGGAGCAACGAATCGCAGGAACGCTATGTGCTGGCCCTGCTGAAAGAAGACCTGCCGCGCTTCGCCGCGCTGGCCGATCGCGAGCGCTGCCCCTACGCCATCGTGGGTGTGGCCACCGAAGAGCGCCAGTTGCGCGTTACCTGGGGCGAAGGCCTGGAAGGCGTGGCTGCCGCGCAAGAGGGTTCGCAGCCGCAGTTGCCGCGCCCGGTGGACGTGCCCGTGGACGTCATCCTGGGCAAGCCGCCGCGCATGCTGCGCGACGTGCGGCGCCTGCCCGGCGCCGCCGAGCCGCTGGATCTTGCCGTCATCGAACTGGACGAAGCCGTCAAGCGCGTGCTGCGCCATCCCACGGTGGCCAACAAAAGCTTTCTGATCACGATTGGCGACCGCACCGTGGGCGGCCTGAGCAGCCGCGACCAGATGGTGGGCCCCTGGCAGGTGCCGGTGGCCGATTGCGCCGTCACCCTGGCGGATTTCGAGGGCATGCAGGGCGAAGCCATGGCCATGGGCGAACGCAGCCCGCTGGCCGTCATCGACGCGCCGGCCTCGGGTCGCATGGCGGTGGCCGAGGCCCTGACCAACCTGGTCAGCGCCGACGTGCGCGCGCTGGAAGACATCAAGCTGTCCGCCAACTGGATGGCGGCCTGCGGCGCGCCGGGCCAGGATGCCGCTCTTTACGACACGGTGAGCGCCGTGAGTGAATGGTGCCAGGCCATGGGCCTGTCGATTCCGGTGGGCAAGGATTCCTTGTCCATGCGCACCACGTGGCGGGAAGAGGGCGAAGATAAAGCCGTGGTGTCGCCGGTATCGCTGGTGGTGACGGCCTTCGCGCCGGTGCAAGACGTGCGCCGCAGCCTGACGCCGCAGCTGCGTACCGATGCCGGCGCCACCTCGCTCATCCTCATCGATCTGGGCCAGGGCCGCCATCGCATGGGCGGCTCGGTGCTGGCCCAGGCCTTCAATCAAGTGGGTGAGAGCGTGCCCGACGCCGCCGACGCCGAAACGATGAAAGCCTTCTTCCGCACCGTGCGCCAACTGGCGGACGACGGCCTGGTGCTGGCCTACCACGATCGCTCCGACGGCGGCCTGCTGGCGACGGCCTGCGAAATGGCCTTCGCCGGGCGCACCGGCGTCAGCCTGAACCTGGACATGCTGACCATCGACCCCAATACGGCGGACTGGGGCGACTACAAGATCCGCCCCGAACAGGTGGCGGTGCAGCGCAACGAGGCCGTGCTGGCCGCGCTGTTCAACGAAGAGCTGGGCGCCGTGCTGCAAGTGCCGCAGGCCGAACGCAACAATGTGCTGCGCCGCCTGCGCGAGGCCGGCCTGTCGGCGTGCTCGCACGTGGTGGGTAGCCTGAACGGCGGCGACCAGGTCGAGGTGTTCAGCGACGGCAAGTGCATCTATCAGGCTACGCGCGCCGAACTGGCGCTCGAATGGAGCCTGGTCACGCATCGCATCATGGCCGCGCGCGACAACCCGGACTGCGCCCAGGCCGAACACGACGTCTGGCTGCTGGCCGACGACCCCGGCCTGAACGCGCAAGTGCCGTTCGACCCGCAGCAAGACGTGGCCGCGCCGTTCATCGCCACGGGCAAGCGTCCGCGCGTGGCGATTCTGCGCGAGCAGGGCTGCAACAGCCAGGTGGAAATGGCCTGGGCCTTCGACAAGGCCGGCTTCGAGGCCTGGGACGTGCACATGAGCGACCTGATCGCGGGCCGTGCGCGCCTGGACGACGTGCAGGGCGTGGTCGCCGTGGGCGGCTTCAGTTACGGCGACGTGCTGGGCGCGGGCGAAGGCTGGGCGCGCACCATACGCTTCAACCCGTTGCTTGCCGATCAATTCGCATCGTTCTTCGCGCGCGGCGATACCTTCGGCCTGGGCGTGTGCAACGGCTGCCAGATGATGGCGGCGCTGGCCGACCTGATTCCCGGCGCGCAGCACTGGCCGCGCTTCGTGCGCAATACTTCCGAAAAATACGAGGCCCGCCTGACCCTGGTGGAAGTGCCCGAGTCGCCTTCGCTGTTCCTGCAGGGCATGGCCGGCACGCGCGTGCCCATCGCCGTGGCCCATGGCGAAGGCCGCGCCGATTTCACGCCCCAGGGCGATGCGGCGCAAGTGCTGGGCGCCTTGTATTACGTGGACAACCGCGGCAGGCGCACCGAGGCGTATCCCTTCAACCCCAACGGCAGCCCTGGCGGCCTGGCGGGCGTCACCACGCAGGACGGCCGCTTTACCATCATGATGCCGCACCCTGAACGCGTGACGCGCCGAGCCATGTACTCGTGGGCGCCCGAAAGCTGGGGCCCGCGAGACAGCGGCGGCGACACCGGCCCCTGGCTGCGTATGTTCCGCAACGCGCGCGTCTGGCTGGGTTGAGGGCGGCTTAGTTTGCAGGCTGGGCTATGCGAGGGACAGCCTAGCCTGCAATATCTGGTTGTTTTTTGAAACCGGCCCTATTCGTTTGGATATTTCTGCCGTTAAGCGAGGGAGTGGGAAACCCAACCCCCTTCTTATCATTTCCAGAGATTTCCGATGAACAACCTGAAGATCGGTACGCGGCTGACCATCGCGTTTACCTTTATGCTGATGCTCGTCGCCGTGCTGGCCGGAACCGGCCTGTGGCGCCTGTACGAGTCGAACCAAACCAGCGAAATCGTCGACCATCTGCTGCACAACGAGCGCATGATCGCCGAATGGGACAAGGCCATCGCCTTGAACGGCATCGGCACGATGGCGGTGGTCAAATCCACCGATCCGGCCGTCAAAAAGTACTTCCAGGACGGCATGGCCTCCACCAGCGCGGCCGTCACCAAACTGCAGGACGAACTCGGCCAGCGCCTGAGCAACCCCCAGGCCCGCCAGCTTTTCGATACCGTCCTGGTCAAGCGCAACGAATACCGCACGGCGCGTGCAAACGCGATGGAACAGCAGGCCAACGGCCAGACCCAGGAAGCCGAGCGCTTCTTCCAGACGCAAATGCCCGCCCTGCAGCAGGCGTATCTGAAAAGCGTCGATGATTTGCTGGTTTTTCAAACGGAGCTGATCAATCAGGCCTCGGCCACGCTGGCCGAAAACAACGCCTTCGGCCGCAATCTGTTCATCGGACTGGGCGTCGTGGCGCTACTGGCCGGGCTGCTGATGGCCGTCGCCATTACCCGTTCGATTACACGGCCGCTGCAGCGCGCTTTGCAATTGGCGCAAACGGTGTCCTCGCGCGACTTGACCAGCCACATCGTCGTCGAAGGGCGCGATGAAACCAGCCGGCTGTTGCAAGCCCTCAAGGGCATGAACGACAGCCTGACCGACGTGGTGCGGGACGTGCGCGGCGGCGCCGACGCCATCGCCACGGCCTCGGGCCAGATCGCCGTGGGCAATATGGACCTTTCCTCGCGCACCGAACAGCAGGCAAGCTCCTTGGCGGAAACCGCCGCCACCATGGAACAGTTGACCACCACGGTCAAGCAGAATGCCGACAACGCCAAGCAGGCCTCCATGCTGGCGGCCTCCGCCGCGGATGTGGCGATCAAGGGCGGCGAGGTCGTTTCGCAGGTGGTCGAGACCATGGGCGCCATCAACGAGTCGTCCAAGAAAGTCGTGGACATCATCAGTGTCATCGATGGCATTGCCTTCCAGACCAACATTCTGGCGCTGAACGCCGCCGTCGAGGCCGCCCGCGCGGGCGAACAGGGCCGGGGCTTTGCCGTCGTGGCCGCTGAAGTGCGTACGCTGGCCCAACGCAGCGCGGCGTCGGCGAAGGAAATCAAGGCTTTGATCGACGCTTCGGTTTCCACCACCGAAGAAGGCAACCGCCTGGTGACGGCGGCGGGCTCGGCCATGACGGAAACCGTCAGCAGCATCCAGCGCGTCACCGACATCATGGGTGAAATCACGGCCGCCAGCCAAGAGCAAAGCATAGGCATAGACGAAATCAACCGCGCCGTCGGCCAGATGGACCAGGTTACGCACCAGAACGCCGCCCTGGTCGAGGAAGCCGCCGCCGCTTCCAACAGCCTGCAGGAACAGGCGGGCAGCCTGGCCCGTATCGTCGCCACCTTCCGCCTGAGCGGCCAGGGCGGCCATGCATCGGCCCGCCGCGACAGCCCCGCGCTGGCGCACGAACCGCGCGCGGCATTGCCGTTGGCGATGACGCACGGCTAAGGCCTGGCGATTCGTCCTATGGGTGCGAGACTGCCTTGCGCGCCGAGGCCCGGCGATGGCGCAGCCAGGCCAGCATCAACGGCGTCAGCGACAGGGCGACGATACCCAGGATGACTGCCGTCAGGTTGTTTTTGATGAACGGAAAATTGCCGAACCAGTAGCCCAGCATCACCAGCGGGCCTACCCATAAGGCGGCTCCCAGCACGTTGAACGCGGCGAAGCGCCGGTAGGCCATGGGCGCCATGCCGGCCACGAATGGCGCGAACGTACGCACCAGCGGCATGAAGCGGGCGATGATGATGGTTTTGCCGCCATGGCGTTCGTAAAAACCGCGGGTATAGTCCAGCGCGCTGCGCTTGAAGAAGCGGCTGTTCGGCCATCGTTCGATGCGTTTGCCGAAGTGCCGGCCTATGGCATAGTTAACCGTATCCCCGAGGATCGCGGCCGCGAACAGGACGGCGGCCACCAGCCATGGGTTCATGCCGCCGCCGGCCGCCAGCGCGCCGGCGATGAACAGAAGGGAGTCGCCGGGCAGGAAAGGCATGACCACCAGGCCGGTTTCGCAAAAGACGATCAGAAACAGAATGGCGTAAATCCAGCCTCCGTATTGGGACAGCAGGGCGGCCAGGTGCTGATCGACGTGCAGCAGAAAGTTCGCAAGAAGGCTTAGGTATTCCATGCGTCTTCCGGATAACAGAACAGCGCGATTCTACCTGGCCGGAGCCGGGCCGAATTGACGCGATTTTGACGTTGACCCCCGCAATCGCTTTCGAAAGCGATTGCGGGGGGCCCAGGCGCCGAGCGCTATTTTCCCGGCACGCGCGCCGGCTGGTTGTCGGCCGGCAGCCAGCGCCAGAACAGCGCTGCCGCTAGCAGGCCCACGACTGAAATCAGGGAAATACCGGTGGCCAGCGTCGCCGCCGCCGCGAGGGCGGACACCAGGATAGGGCCGCCGCTGGAGCCTATATCGTTGAGGAAGCGCCAGCCGCCCAGGAACTGGGTACGGCCATTGGCGGGTGAAATGTCCGCGCCTATGGTCATGACGATGCCCGAGCCCAGGCCGTTGCCCAAGCCTATCAGCATGCAGGCCAGCGTGAAAGAGAGCACGGAATCGCTGAACATCATCCATGCGAAGCCGGCGGCCATCAGCAGCATGGAAGGCACCACCGCCCAGCGGCGGCCGCGGATGTCCATGATGCGTCCGGCGGGGTAGAACAGCAGCACGTCCATGGCGCCCATGATGCCGTAGACCAGCGCCGTGGTGGCCGGATCCAGACCTATGTGCAGGCCCCACAGCGGCACGATTACCTGGCGGCAGGCGCGTATGCCGTTGACGAGAGCGCAGACCGAGCCCAGCGTGGCATAGGCGCGCCAGTGCGCGCGCATGGTCTGCAGCAGGCGCGGCGACGGCTGCGGCGCGCCGGTCTTGGCTTGCGGGACGATGAGGTCGGGCACGGAGAACGACAGCAAGCCCGCGCCCAGCATGGCCGCGATGGCGACCCAGTAGGCGCCGGCCAGGTCCAGCCAGTGCATCAAGGCCGCCGCCAGGAAGGGGCCGATGAACATGCCTATGCGCATGACGCCGCCCAGCGTGGACAGCGCGCGGGCGCGCAAGGGCAGCGGAACGGTTTCGGTCAGATAAGTTAGGCGCGCCAGCAGGAACACCGACGAACCCATGCCAAAAAGCAGCACGCCCAGGGCCAGCCACAGCACGCTGCTGGCCAGTACGCACAGCAGCAGCGAGAGCGAACAGAACAGCGAGGCGCCTATCATCGCGCGCCGTTCGCCGTATCGGGCTGTGACCGTGGCGGCGGGCAGGTTGCACAGCAGGGCGCCTATGCCCAGCAGCGTGGCGACGATGCCGGCCTCGGCCACGTTGGCGCCCAGCGCCTTGGCGCTGAGCGCCATGACGGGGAAAAGCGCGCCTTCGGAGATGCCGAATAGAAACGAAGGGCCATAGGCGGAAACGGCGATGGCGCGCCAGCTGAATGACGAGGAATGATTGTTGGACACAAGGGCAAGAGAAGCGGGAAAGGCCCGTGTTTCGGGGCCGACGCCCTGGGCGTCCTTGGGGACGGGCAGGGTTACACTACGGCGGGTGAAAATCCTTGCAGGTACTTCCAGATGAGGACTACATGCCGGTACTGACCGCCATTACGGTGCTTATTCTAATGCAGTTGGCCGGCGAAGCGCTGGTCGGATTGACCGGCGCTTCGCTGCCGGGGTCGCTGGTGGGCTTGTTGCTGTTGCTGGCCTGGTTCGTCTGGCGCGGCCGTGTGCCGCGCGGCCTGCGCGACACCGCCGGCCACGTGCTGCCCCACATGATGCTGCTGTTCATTGCGCCGGTGGCGGCCCTGGTGCTGCACTTGGAGCGCATCCAGGCCGAATGGCTGGCTTTTCTGGCCGCCTGCCTGGGCAGCGCCCTGCTCACTATCGCCGTGACGGCCTTTACCTTGCGTTGGATGCTGGCGCGCCATGCGCGCAAAGGCAAGAGCATATGAGCATGGGCGCTTGGCGGGATTTAAGCTCCTTGCCCTTGTTCTGGCCGGGCATGACGCTGCTGGTGTATCTGGCGTCGCTGCGGCTGTACCGGCATTTCAACAGCCATCCGCTGTTGCTGCCGGTGCTGGTGGGCGTGGCCGCCATCATCATGCTGATGCAGCTGACGGGAACGCCCTACCAGGTCTATGCCGAGAAAACCGCTTTCCTGACCTTGATGATAGGCCCGGCCACGGTGGCGCTGGCGGTGCCGCTGTATGGGCAATGGGCGCGGCTGAAACGCTTGTGGCAGCCTTTGCTGGTGGCCTTGCTGGCCGGCTCGGCGACGGCCGTGGTGTCGGCGGTGGGCATCGCCTGGTGGCTGGGCGCTTCGCTGGAAACCGTGCGTTCGCTGGCGCCCCGGGCGGCCACCATGCCCATCGCCATGGACGTCGCGGCGGTAACCGGCGGCCTGCCGTCGTTCACCACCGTCGCGGTGGCGCTGACGGGCGTCAGCGGCGCCATGTTCACCTTTGGCCTGTTGCGCATGCTGGGCGTGCGCGACCCCGCCGTGCAGGGTTTCGCCATGGGCCTGAACGCCCACGCCATCGGCACGGCCCGAGCGTTCCAAGAGGGCGATACCGCGGGTGCGTTTTCGGCGCTGGGCATGGGCTTGAACGGCATTGCCACGGCCTTGCTGGTGCCCCTGGTGCTGTCGCTGCTGGGTTTGCTGGGCTAGTTCGGGCTGGGTGCGGTGGCGGCGACGCCTGGGGCCGGCCTCAGTTCTTGAGCCGGTAGCCCGTGCGGAACATCCAGTGCACGATCAGCAGACAGGCCAGCAGGAACAGCAGCGTCATGAACAGGCTCAGTCCCACGCTGACGTCCGCCGTGCCGTAAAAGCTCCAGCGGAAGCCGCTGATCAAGTAGACCACCGGGTTGAACAAGGTAACCTTTTGCCAGAGCGGCGGCAGCATGTCTATGGAATAGAAGCTGCCCCCTAGAAAAGTCAGCGGCGTGATGATCAGCAGCGGAATCAGGTTCAGTTTTTCGAAGCTGTCGGCCCACAGGCCGGTAATGAAGCCGAACAGGCTGAAGGTTGCCGCCGTCAACGTCAGGAACAGCAGCATCCACCAGGGGTGCAGAATGTGCATGGGCACGAACAGCCTGGCCGTCAGCAGGATGATGGCGGCCAGTATGAGCGCCTTGGTGGCGGCCGCGCCCACATAGGCCAGCACGATTTCCAGGTACGACACCGGCGCTGAGAGCACCTCGTAGATGGCCCCGGTGAAGCGCGGCATGTAGATGGAGAACGCGGCGTTGGAGATGCTGTGCGTCAGCAGCGACAGCATCACCAGCCCCGGCACGATGAAGGCGCCGTAGCTGATGCCGTTGATTTCGCTGATGCGATGGCCGATGGCGGCCCCGAACACCACGAAATACAGCGAGGTGGAAATGACCGGCGCCAGCACGCTCTGGGCCAGCGTGCGCCGCGTGCGGGCCATTTCCGCCAGGTAGATGGCTGCCATGCTGCGCAGATTCATGCGGTTTCCTCGATGAGGTGGACGAAGATGTCTTCCAGCGAGCTTTGCTGGGTGTGGATGTCCTGGTAGCGCAGGCCGGCTTCGTGCACGGCTTGCAGCAGGCCGGGCACGTCGGGCGCTTCGCGCTTGTCGTAGGTGTGGGTCAGGGTCAGGCCGTCTTCCGAGAGCTGCAGGCCGTGGCTTGCCAGCGCGGGCGGCAGTTGCGCCAGCGGCTCGGCCAGTTGCAGGCGTAGCTGCTTTTTGCCCAGGCGGTGCATCAGCGTCTGCTTTTCTTCCACCAACAGGAGTTCGCCGTGGCGGATGACGCCGATGCGGTCGGCCATTTCCTCGGCTTCTTCTATGTAATGGGTGGTAAGAATGATGGTGACGCCGTCGTTGCGCAGGCGGCGCACCAGTTCCCACATGTCTTTGCGCAAGGCGACGTCCACGCCCGCCGTGGGTTCGTCCAGGAACAGGATGCGCGGCTCGTGCGCCAGGGCCTTGGCGATGAGCACGCGCCGCTTCATGCCGCCCGACAGCGTCACGATTTTCTTGTCGCGCTTGTCCCAGAGCGACAGGTTGCGCAGCACTTTTTCGAGGTAGGCGGGGTTGGCGGGCTGGCCGAACAGGCCGCGGCTGTAGCTGACGGCCTGCCACACGGTGGCGAAGGAGTCCAGCGTGATTTCCTGCGGCACCAGGCCGATGGCGGCGCGGGCCTGGCGGTATTGCGTGATGATGTCGTGGCCGTCCACCAGCACCTGGCCGCCGCTGGGCTTGACCAGGCCGCAGATGATGCTGATCAGCGTTGTCTTGCCCGCCCCGTTGGGGCCCAGCAGCGCGAAAATTTCGCCGTGGCGGATTTCCAGCTGTATGGATTTGAGCGCGGTAAAGCCCGAGGCGTAGGTTTTGTCCAGCTCGCGGACGGAAATGGCTGCAACCATGCTTATCCTAAGGTTTCATCGTTTGCGGCCGAACCAAGGAGGGACGCGGGTTTGCGAGGCCATCGGCTCACAACTGGTATCCCTATGGACGGACGGGCGGCGATATCATTCCAGATTCGAACTGTACAGTGTAAGTGATGACGGCGGGCAACAACATGAAGAATAGGTATGAAACCGCCTTGCTGACACCGGAGCGCATGACGCGGGCGGACGCGGCTGCGGTGGAGGCGGGCATTCCGGGGCTGCGCTTGATGCGCCGCGCCGGCTTGGCGGTGGCTCAGGCGGTGGCCGGCCATTGGCCGCGCGGGCCGGTCGCGGTATTGTGCGGGCCTGGCAACAATGGCGGAGACGGCTTCGTCGCGGCGGAGCAATTGCGCCAGTGGGGCTGGCCGGTGCGCTTGGGCTTGCTGGGCGATGCCGCCGCGCTCAAGGGCGATGCCGCGCACTACGCGCAGGCCTATGGCGGCGACATCGAGCCATTGAGCGCGGAGGTACTGGAAGGCGCGACCGTCGTGGTGGACGCCTTGTTCGGCGCCGGCCTGGCCCGGCCTTTGCAAGGCGCGGCCCGAGAGGCCGTACAGGCCGTGCAGCAAATGCGCCTGCCGGTGTGCGCGGTAGACGTGCCCAGCGGGCTGGACGGCGCCACTGGGCGGGCCCTGGGCGACGTCTTCATGCGCGCCTGCGTGACGGTTACGTTCTTCCGCAAAAAGCCGGGGCACGTGCTGATGCCGGGCCGCGCCTTGTGCGGCAAGTTGTCGGTGGCCGACATCGGCATTCCCGCCTCGGTGCTGGACGCAATCGGCGTGGACGCTTGCGAGAATGCCCCGACGCTGTGGCGCAAGGTGTTCCCGTGGCCCAGGCTGGACAGCCATAAATACCATCGCGGCCACGTGCTGGTGGTGGGCGGCGAAAACATGACGGGCGCGGCCCGCTTGTCGGCGCTGGCGGCGGCGCGCGCCGGCGCCGGCCTGGTCACGGTGGCGGCGCCCGAGCCGGCCTGGCCCATCTACGCCGCCGCGCTCACCAGCGTCATGGTGCACAAGCTGGACGACGCCGACGACCTGGCGGGTTTGCTGGGCGACGTGCGCAAGAACGTCATCGTGGTCGGGCCGGGCGCCGGGGTGTCCGAGGCCACGCGCCAATACGTGATGGCCGCGCTCGCCACGCGCCGGGCCACGGTGCTGGACGCCGATGCGATCACCGCGTTCGCGTCCGAGCCGGCCACGCTGTTCCGCGCCGTGCGCGGCACTTGCGTGCTAACCCCGCACGAGGGCGAGTTTGCGCGCCTGTTCGGCGACGTGCGGGGCGACAAGCTGCTGCGCGCGCGCCAGGCCGCATCGGTCAGCGGCGCGGTGGTGGTCGTCAAAGGCGCCGATACCGTCGTCGCCGCGCCGGACGGCCGCGCCGTCATCAACGCCAACGCGCCGCCCGAATTGGCGACGGGCGGCAGCGGAGACGTGCTGACGGGTTTGATCGCGGGCTTGCTGGCCCAGGGCATGCCGGCCTTCGAGGCCACGGCGGCCGCCGTCTGGCTGCATGGCGAAGCCGCGCGCCAATTCGGCCCGGGGCTCATCGCCGACGATCTGCCGGCCATGTTGCCGGCGGCCTTGCGGGCCTTGAAGGAGAGCGGGGCGGGCGCGCCGGTTTCGCCGCTTTTTTCAGGCTAGCAAGCGGGGCGTGATGTCGGCGACGGTCTTGGCGCCCGTCAGCGTCATGGCTACGCGCATCTCTTTTTCGATCAGCTCCAGCACGTGCGCCACGCCCGCGCCGCCCGCCGCGGCCAGCGCGTAGATATAGGCGCGGCCCATCATGGCCAGGTCGGCGCCCAGCGCCAGCAGGCGCACCACGTCCAGGCCGCTGCGCACGCCCGAATCGGCCAGTATCTTCAGGTCGCCCTTGACCGCGTCGGCGATGGCCGGCAGCGCGCGCGCCGTGGACATCACGCCGTCGAGCTGGCGGCCGCCGTGGTTCGAAACGACGATGCCGTCGGCGCCGAAGCGTCTTGCGTCGCGCGCGTCTTCGGGATCGAGTATGCCTTTGATGACCATGGGGCCTTCCCAGAACTCGCGTATCCATTCCAGGTCCTTCCACGAAATGGAAGGGTCGAAGTTCTCGCCCAGATAGCCCATGTAGTCTTCGAGATTGATGTTCTTGCCCTTATAGACCGAAATATTGCCCAGCGTATGCGGGCGGCCCAGCAGCCCCACGGCTAAGGCCCAGTGCGGGTGCGTGACGGCTTGCAGGTAGCGGCGCATGGCGGCGTTGGGGCCGCTCATGCCCGAATGCGCGTCGCGGTAGCGCGCGCCCGGCACCGGCATGTCCACGGTGAACACCAGCGTGGTGCAGCCCGCCGCCTTGGCGCGCTCCAGCACGTTGCGCATGAAGCCGCGATCTTTCAGCACGTACAGTTGAAACCACATGGGGCGTTCGAGCCTGGGCGCGACTTCTTCTATGGGGCAGACCGACACGGTGGACATCGTGAACGGAACGCCCTTGGACTGCGCGGCCAGCGCCGCCTGCACTTCGCCGCGTCGTGCGTACATGCCGGTCAGACCTACCGGCGAGAGCGCCACGGGCATGGACAAGGTTTCGTTGAAGATGCGCGTTTCCAGGCTGAGGGCGGACATGTCGCGCAGCACCAGTTGGCGCAGCGCCACGTCGGCCAGGTCCTCGACGTTGCGGCGCAGGGTGCGTTCGGCATAGGCGCCGCCATCGATGTAATGGAACAGAAAGGGCGGCAGGCGGCGCTGCGCCGCCGCGCGGTAATCACTGGCGGATGAAATGATCATGGCTGGGCTTCCTGTGGTGGCGCCGAAACGGTTTGCCGGGCATGTGCGGGCCTGCGCCGGATTTTAGCCTGGGGCCGCGCAAGCTTTGGGGCGCCTTGCGCCGCGGGTTATGATGTCTCGTCCCGTTTCCAGGCTTTTTTCATGTCCGACGTCATTGCTCTGGTGTTCGATTTCGACGATACGCTGGCCCCCGACAGTACCAGCGGCCTGCTGGCCGACATGGGAGTGGACACCCCGCATTTCTGGCGCGAGGAAGTCGGGCCGCTACTGTCCGAGCACGATTGGGATCCCGTCCCGGCGTATCTGTACCAGATGATCCGCTTGTCGCAATCGCGCAAGCACGGGCTGATTACGCGGCAACGCCTGCAGGAATGGGGCCGCCGCCTGCCCTTGCACGACGGCGTGCCCGCTTTGTTCGAGCGCCTGCGGCAAATCGTGCGCGCCAGCCATCCGCAGGTGCAAATCGAGTTCTACCTGATCTCCAGCGGCATAGGCGACGTCATGCGGCACACGCCCATCGCGCACGAATTCACCGACATCTGGGCCTCCGAATTCATTTACGGCGAGGACGGCGGCATCTGCTTTCCGCGCCGCGTCGTCAGCTTCACCGACAAAACGCGTTATCTGTTCCACATTCAAAAAGGCATCGTCGGCCAGGCTTCGCGCAACAAGCCTTTCGAGGTCAACCGCAAAGTCGATGCCGACAAGCTGCGCATTCCTTTCCAGCAGATGATTTTCGTCGGCGACGGCTATACCGACATTCCATGTTTTTCCTTGATACGGCGCTCGGGCGGCGTGGCCTTCGGCGTCTGGGACCCCAAGCACCGCGACAAGCGCAGCCGGGCCTGGGGCTTCATCCAGGAAGGGCGGGTCTCCAACCTGAACCACGCGCGCTACGGCGAAGACGCCGAGCTTTATCAACTGCTGGAACAGGCCGTGGAAAGCCTGGCCGGCAGCATCGCCCTGCGGCGCCATACCTACGTGGGTTGATGGCGTTGCCCTTGAGACCGATAGTTCGATGGCTGATTCGCTCCCGACGCTCGCCTCGCCGCCGCCCTTGCTGACGCTCGGGCAGGCCTTGCCCGACGACGACGCGAGCCGCGCGCCGGGCGGCCAAGCTTTGACACGAGACGAGCAGGGTATGTGGCAGGCCTTGCTGCAGGCGCAGCGCGCGGCTGAATTGGGCGAGGTGCCTGTGGGCGCCGTGCTGGCCGACGAACACGGCGTGCTGCTGGGCGTAGGCTTCAACCGCACCATCTGCGACCACGACCCCACGGCGCACGCCGAAATCGTGGCGCTGCGCGAAGCGGCGCGGCGCGTGGGCAACTACCGGCTGCCCGGCGCCACGCTGTACGTCACGCTGGAGCCTTGCGTCATGTGCATAGGCGCCATGCTGCACGCACGGCTGGCGCGCATCGTGTATGGCGCCGCCGACCCCAAGACCGGCGCCTGCGACAGCGTGCTGCAAGTGCCAGCTCATGCCGGCCTGAATCATCAGACGGTGGTGCAGGGCGGGGTGTTGGGGGAAGTGTGCGGCGAGCACCTGCGCGAATTCTTCCGCCTGCGCCGCCGGCAGGCGCGCGAAGAGGCTTTGAGGCGCCGGGCGCAGCAAGACGGCGGCCAAATGCCGGATTGAGCGGCGCTCCGATGAGAGCGGCGAGGCGCGCATCAGCCGTCTAATTCCATTTCCATGTCACACGATGACTTTGTCGACTTTGCTTGCCGTACGATTTGACCTGTCTGCGCTTCGTCTTCGCGTACTCGTTTGATCTGGAATTGGAATAAAGAAGCAGGTGCAAGATGCCCGCCCACCGCCCGCGCCGTCCTCTATACTGGCGGCTGTCTTTTTCAGAGTTCAGCGCATCCCCCCATGACAACCGCCCACGACCACGATCACGACGCCCACGACCATGCACATGACCACGACGGTCGCGGCCATGTCCATGCCACGCCCAGCGGGGTGTATCTGATTTCGCCCTCGGGCGCGGTCGGCGACCCGGCGGCCGTCGAGCTTGCGCGGCAGCGCCTGAAGGCCCTGGGCTTGCGCACGGCGGTGGACCGCAGCGCGCTGGCGGTGCACGAGCGCTTCGCCGGCACCGACGCCCAGCGCCTGGCTGGCATACAGCGGGCGCTCAAGCAAAAGTACCCGGTGGTCATGGCCACGCGCGGCGGCTACGGGCTGAGCCGGCTGCTGGCCGACATAGACTGGAACGCCGTCGCCCAAAGCGGCAAGCTGTTCATCGGCCAAAGCGATTTCACCGTGTTCAACCTGGCCTTGCTGGCCAAGACGGGCGCGGTCAGCCTGGCCGGGCCGACGGCGGTGTTCGATTTCGGCGGTGCGAGCGTCGACGACCTGACCTGCGACCTGTTCATGGAAACCCTGCGCGGCGAGCTGGAGGTGCTAAGCTTCGAAACCCAGGACGCCGACCCGGTGGACGCGCGCGGCATACTGTGGGGCGGCAACCTGGCCATGGTGGCTTCGCTGGCGGGCACGCCCTACATGCCGCGCATCAAGGGCGGCATTCTGTTTCTGGAAGACGTTTCCGAACACCCTTTTCGCATCGAGCGCATGTTGACGCAACTGTGGCATGCGGGCATCCTGCAGCGCCAGAAGGCCATTTTGCTGGGCAAGTTCACGCAGTACCGCCTGGCTGCGCACGACAACGGCTACGATCTGGCCAGCGTGGTGGAATGGCTGCGCCGCACCGTCAAGGTGCCGGTGATTACGGGCTTGCCGTACGGGCACGTGCGCGTGAAGGCGACCCTGCCCATAGGGGCCAAGGTCGGCATCGCCACCGAAGACGGCATGGCGCACCTGCTGCTGCGCGAGCACGCCTGAGCCGTTGGCCTGGGTCTTGTGCGGCTTGTGCTGCGCTCAGTGCCAACCCGCAAGCCTCGACGTCAATCTGCGAACCTCGGCGCCGGCCTGCGCATTTGCGCTTCGCCTAGCTTGTCAGGCAGGAAAACCGCCGCCTTGTTAAACTAGCCGCTTTCCCCCTTGTTTGCTTCGCCCGCCGCATTCGCGCGCGGGCGTGTTTTCTTTTTCTGGTTCTGCCGCATCGTGATCTCCACCTTCAATCTAACCATGCAGTTCGGGCCCAAGCCCTTGTTCGAGAACGTCAGCGTCAAGTTCGGCGAAGGCAACCGCTACGGCTTGATCGGCGCCAACGGTTCGGGCAAGTCCACCTTCATGAAGATCGTCGGCGGCGACCTCGAGCCCAGCTCGGGCAACGTGGCGCTGGAGCCGGGCATGCGCCTGGGCAAGCTGCGCCAGGACCAATTCGCCTATGAAGACGTGCGCGTGCTGGACGTGGTGCTGATGGGGCACGAGGAAATGTGGCAGGTGATGAGCGAACGCGACGCCATCTACGCCAACCCGGAGTCCACCGAAGACGACTACATGCGCGCGGCCGATCTCGAAGCCAAGTTCGCCGAGTACGACGGCTACACCGCCGAGGCCCGAGCGGGTGAGCTGCTGCTGGGCCTGGAGATTCCCACGGCCCTGCACCAGTTGCCCATGAGCGAAGTCGCGCCCGGCTGGAAGCTGCGCGTGCTGCTGGCCCAGGCGCTGTTCTCCAACCCGGACGTGCTGCTGCTGGACGAACCCACCAACAACCTGGACATCAACACCATCCGCTGGCTGGAAGACGTGCTCAACGGCTACCAGAGCACCATGGTCATCATCAGCCACGACCGCCACTTCCTGAACCAGGTGTGCACCCACATGGCCGACCTGGACTACCGCGAACTGCGCGTGTACCCCGGCAACTACGACGACTACATGATCGCGTCCACGCAAGCGCGCGAGCGCGTCACCGCCGCCAACGCCAAGGCCAAGGAACGCGTGGCCGAACTGCAGGAGTTCGTGCGCCGCTTCTCGGCCAACAAGTCCAAGGCCCGCCAGGCTACCTCGCGCATGAAGCAGATCGACAAGATCAAGGCCGAGGCCGTGGAGGTCAAGCCGTCGTCGCGCCAGAACCCCTACATCCGCTTCGAGCAGAAGAAAGCCATGCACCGCCTGGCGCTGACGGTCGAGGGTATCGCCAAGGCCTACGACAAGCCGGTCATCAATACATTCTCGGCCATGTTCGAGGCTGGCGAGAAAGTCGCCATCGTAGGCGCCAACGGCGTGGGCAAGACCACCTTGCTGCGCTTGTTCGCCGGCGACCTCATGCCGGACGCTGGCACCGTCAAGTGGTCGGAAGCCGCCGACCTGGGCTATATGGCCCAGGACGTCTCCGAGCATTTCGAGTCCGACAGCAATCTGTTCGACTGGATGACCGACCACCGCCAGCCCGGCGACGACGACCAATCCATACGCGCGGTGCTGGGCCGCCTGCTGTTCTCGGCCGACGACATCGCCAAGCGCGTGCGCGTACTGTCGGGCGGCGAGAAAAACCGCATGACCTTCGGCCGCCTGATGCTGGGCCGCCACAATGTCATGCTGCTGGACGAGCCCACCAACCACCTGGACATGGAATCCATCGAGTCGCTGCAGTTCGCGCTGGAAAAATACGAAGGCACGCTGTTCTTCGTTTCGCACGACCGCCAGTTCGTCTCCGGCCTGGCTACTCGCGTCATCGAGATCCTGCCCGACGGCCAGATCGTCGACTACCTGGGCGGCTACGACGATTATCTTGCCTCACGCGGCATCGAAAATTAATGCCCCACACGCTGACGCAAATCAGCCGCTATCAGGAAGACATCAAGAAAAGCCGCTTCGAAGTGGTGGCTGGGCCCGTACAGTCGCCCGAAGAAGCCATGGACTTCTTCGCCCATCATTCGGTGCCCACCGCCACGCACAATTGCTGGGCCTACCGTATCGGCCAGGCTTATCGTTTCAACGACGACGGCGAACCCGGCGGTACGGCGGGACGCCCGATACTGCAGGCCATCGAAGGGCAGGATTGCGATCGGGTAGCGGTACTGGTGGTGCGCTGGTTCGGCGGCATCAAGCTGGGGCCCGGCGGCCTGGTGCGGGCCTATGGCGGTACTGCCGCGCAGTGTCTGCGCCTGGCCGACAAACAACTGCTGGTGCCGCGCGTGCAATTGATCTGCCGCTGCGGCTTTTCGGACATGGCCCTGGTACAGTCGCGTTTCGTGGCCTTCGACGTAGCCGTCGTGCATGAGCAGTTCGACGAACACGGCGTCAACTGGAAGCTGGCGCTGCCCGAAGCGCAGGCGCCGGCTTTCATGCAGGCCTTCGTCGATTGGACGCGCGGCCAGGGCAGCGTAGAAATTGAAGCGTAGGTTTTGAGCCTACGCAAATCCGGGGCTTAGGCCTTGCCTTGCTGGTTTTCCTGCTCGGCGATCTCGGCGTGGATCTTGGCCATGTCCAGCTCGCGCACCTGGTTGATCAGGTCGTCCAGTTGAGAGGCGGAGAGCGCTCCGGCCTGGTTGAACAGCATGACGCGTTCGCGGAAGATCATCAGCGTGGGAATGGAGCGGATCTTCAGCGCGGTGGCGATGTCTTGCTGCTCTTCGGTGTTGACCTTGGCGAAGGTAAAGTCGGTGTGCTTTTCCGAAGCGGCCTCGAAAGTCGGCGCAAAACTGCGGCAAGGCCCGCACCACGACGCCCAGAAGTCCACGATCAACGGCTTGTCGGATTCGATGGCTTCCTGGAAGGTGGTTTGGTTCAGTTCGATGGTGCTCATGCGCGCTCCTGTTGAAAATGCTCCCACGCTGCGCTTTCCCCGCGGGGATTTTTACCTTGGGAGCGGCTCGGCGGTAAAAAAAACGGCCTGGGGTACATGCCCTAGGCCGTTTTGCGTTGCCTGATAGGCAACAGTGTAGCGCGTCCGGCAAGCCGGCCCAAGGCGTGGCCCGGGCCGGCAGCCAAGTTTTTATTCGAAGAACGCGTACTTGATCACGAACAGGATGGCGACGATGAGCGTGGCCAGGTGGATTTCCTTGAAGCGGCCGGTGGCGGCCTTGAGCACCACGTAGCTGATGAAACCGAAGGCCAGGCCGTGGGCGATGGAGTAGGTGAACGGCATCAGCAGCGTGGTCAGCGCGGCGGGCGCGGCTTCGGTGACGTCGTCCCATTCGATGTCGATGACTTCGCGCAGCATCAGGCCGGCAACGTACAGCAGGGCCGGGGCGGTGGCGTAGCCCGGCACCGAGCCGGCCAGCGGCGAGAACATCAGGGCCAGCAGGAAGAGCACGCCGACGACCAGGGCGGTCAGGCCGGTACGGCCGCCCGCTTGCACGCCCGAGGCGCTTTCGACGTAGGCGGTGGTGCTGCTGGTGCCCAGCATGGAGCCGGCCACGATGGCGGTGCTGTCGGCGAACAGGGCGCGGCCCAGACGGTTGGGCTTGCCTTCGGGCAACAGGTTGGCGCGCTTGGCCACGCCTATCATCGTACCGGTGGCGTCGAAGACCTCGACCAGCACCAGCACCAGGATGACGTGGACGAATCCCGTATGCAGGGCGCCCATGATGTCCAGCTGCATGAAAGTGGGGGCCAGGCTGGGCGGGGCGGAGAAGATGCCCTTGAACTCGTTGTGGCCGGTGAGCATGGACAGCACGGTGACGACGATGATGCCGATGAGGATGGCGCCGCGCACCTTCATGGCGTCGAGCGCGGCGATGATGAAAAAGCCCAGGATAGCGAACAGGGCCGGGGCGGAGGTGAGGTCGCCCATGCCGACGATGGTGGCCTCGTTGGCCACGACGATGCCGGCGCCGGCCGGGCTGAGCGCGATGATGCCCAGGAACAGGCCGATACCGGCGGCGATGGCCGAACGCAGCGACTTGGGAATGCCCGCGATGAGCCAGCTGCGCGCGCCGGTGACGGTTAGCAGGATGAAGATGACGCCCGAGATGAACACCGCCCCCAGGGCCTGCTGCCAGGTATAGCCCATGGCGCCCACGACGGTGAACGCGAAGAAGGCGTTCAGGCCCATGCCGGGCGCCATGCCTATGGGCCAGTTGGCCACGAAGGCCATGATGAAGGTGCCGAGCGCGGCCGCCAGGCAGGTGGCGACGAACACGGCGCTGTGTTCCATGCCGGTGGTGGACAGAATGGCCGGGTTGACGAAGATGATGTAGGACATCGTCAGGAACGTCGTGATGCCCGCCACGATTTCGGTGCGCACGTTGGTGCCGTGCTCCCTCAGCTTGAACAAGCTCTCTAGCATGGTGACCCCCAATTAAACGTTGATTGTTCAGTTTTTTTATTCAGCGTATATCGCTGCTGCATTCTAAGATGGTTTGCGTTGCGTTGTACACTGTCGGAATCATGATTGTGCTTGGTTACGAAAGCTCTTGCGACGAGACCGGAGTCGCCCTGGTGTGCACCGAGCGCGGCCTGCTGGCCCATGCGCTGCACAGCCAGGTTGCCATGCACGAGGCCTACGGCGGCGTCGTGCCCGAACTGGCCTCGCGCGACCACATACAACGCGTGCTGCCCCTGACGGATGCCGTGCTGGACGAAGCCGGCATGTCGCTGGCGCAGGTCGACGTCGTGGCCTATACGGCCGGGCCAGGCCTGGCCGGCGCCTTGCTCGTGGGCGCCAGCGTGGCGCAGTCGGTGGCCTGGGCGCTGGGCAAGCCGGCCGTTCCCGTGCATCACCTCGAAGGCCATCTGCTGTCTCCTTTGCTGGCCGATCCCGCGCCCGGGTTTCCCTTCATCGCCTTGCTGGTGTCCGGCGGGCACACCCAATTGATGCGCGTGGACGGCGTGGGCCGCTACGAACTGCTGGGCGAAACCCTGGACGACGCCGCCGGCGAAGCCTTCGATAAAACCGCCAAGCTGCTGGGCCTGGGCTACCCGGGCGGGCCGGCGCTGTCGCGCCTGGCCGAGCAGGGCGACGCGCAGGCCTATGCCTTGCCGCGTCCCATGCTGCACAGCGCCGATCTCGATTTCAGTTTCAGCGGCCTGAAAACCGCCGTATTGACACAAGTGCGCAAGCACGATGCCGGCGGCGGCGTCACGCCCGCGCAACGCGCGAATCTGGCGGCGGCCACCGAGGCGGCCATCGTCGACGTGCTGGCGGGCAAGGCCATGAAGGCCATACGCCAAACGGGTTTGAAACAACTGGTGGTGGCGGGCGGCGTAGGCGCCAACCGGCATTTGCGCCAGCGCCTGCAAGACGAGATGGCCAAGCGGCATGGGAAGGTGTTTTTCCCGCCGGTGGCCTTGTGCACCGACAACGGCGCCATGATCGCCTTCGCCGCGGCCCAGCGCCTGCACGCCGGGCTGGTAGACCTGGCCCAGGCGGGTTCGCACGCCTTTAGCATTCGGCCGCGCTGGCCGCTGGAAGAACTCTCGGCTTAGCCCTTGACCTTGACCTTGACTGCGGTGGACGCCGCCCGGGCCTTGGCGCGGGCGGTGTCGACGTCTTCGGCCACGGCCAGCGCCACGCCCATGCGGCGCTTGACGAACGATTGCGGCTTGCCGAACAGGCGCAGGTCGACGCCGGGTTCCGACAAGGCCTGGGCCACGCCTTCGAAAGCAACGGCCTGGGCATCGACGCCGCCGTAGATGACGCTGCTGGCGCCGGGGCTGCGCAGTGCCACTTGCACGGGCAGGCCCAGCAGGGCGCGCGCATGCAGCACGAATTCGCTTTGCGCCTGGGTCGCCATCGTGACCATGCCGGTGTCGTGCGGCCTGGGGCTGACTTCCGAGAACCACACTTCGTCGCCCGCGACGAACAGCTCTACGCCGAAAACGCCCCAGCCGCCCAGTTCGTCGGTAACGGCCCGCGCCACCTCTTGCGCGCGCGCCAAGGCGGCGGGCGGCATGGGCTGGGGCTGCCAGCTTTCTATATAGTCGCCGTCCACCTGCTTGTGGCCGATGGGCGCGCAGAAGTCGGTGCGGGTGCCGCCGTCGGCGTCGCGCCAGCGCACCGTGAGCAAGGTGATTTCGTATTCAAAGCGGATGAAGCCTTCGACGATGGCGCGTCCGCGACCCACGCGGCCGCCTTCCTGGGCCGTGCGCCAGGCGCTGGCGACGTCTTCGGGGCCATGTACGACGGACTGCCCCTTGCCGGACGAGGACATGACGGGCTTGACCACGCAGGGATAGCCTATGCCGTCGTCTATGGCGTGCTGCAGGTCGGCCTCGCTGTCGATGAAGCGGTAGGGCGAGGTGGGCAGGCCGAGCTGTTCGGCCGCCAGCCGGCGTATGCCTTCGCGGTTCATGGTCAGGTGCGCGGCCCGGGCGGTGGGGGTGACGCGCGCAATGCTGGCCTGTTCGATTTCCATCAGTGTTTCGGTGGCGATGGCTTCGATTTCGGGCACGACGATATGCGGTTTTTCCAGCTCGATGACGCGGCGCAGCGCATCGGCGTCGGCCATGTTGATGGTGTGGCTGCGGTGGGCCACCTGCTGGCCGGGAGCCTTGTCGTAACGGTCTACCGCGATGACTTCGGCGCCCAGTTGCTGCAAGGCGATAACGACTTCTTTGCCCAGTTCGCCGGCCCCTAGCAGCATCACGCGTACGGCCAGCGGCGACAAAGGCGTGCCTAGCGGAGTGGGTGTGGCGATGGAGGTGGTCATGGGGATGGCGCTCATTAAAGTGGAGTCAGCGCTTGGTGGGGCGGGAGGAGTCGCGTTTGGCGCCGATGCGGCTTTCCTTGCCTTGCAGCAGGCGCTCGATGTTGCCGCGATGGCGCAGGCAGAGCAGCAGGGCGATGACGACCAGCGCGGCACAGACGGCGCCGTCGAAGCGCCAGGCTACGCCCGCACCGAATATATAGTACAGCGGGGTGAATATCGCGGCCGTCAGCGCCGCCAGCGACGAATAGCGCGTGGCGCGCGCCACGATCAGCCAGGTGGCGGCGGTTGCCAGACCCAGCCAGGGCTGCAGGGCCAGGATGACGCCCAGCGCGGTGGCTACGCCCTTGCCGCCCTTGAATTTCAGGAAGACGGGGTATAAATGGCCCAGGAATACGGCCACGGCGCTGGCGCCCAGCAGCACCGACGGCAGTTGCAGTTGTTCGATGGCCAAGCCGGCCAGCCAGACCGCGAACCAGCCCTTGGCCGCATCCCCCACCAGCGTCAGCACCGCCGCCAATTTGTTGCCGGTGCGCAGCACGTTGGTGGCGCCGGGGTTGCCCGAGCCGTAGCTGCGCGGATCGGCCAGCCCCATGATGCGGCTGACGATGACGGCGAAAGGCAGCGAACCGATCAGATAGGCCAACGCCAGCAGCAGTACGCTGGCGGGCACTGGGGGCAGGGCGAAAGACATCAGGCAGGTCTCCGGGAGGGGCGCTTTGTTGTTCGAGTCCCGCGATTCTACCGTGCCGCCGCGCCCTTGTGCGAGAGCGAAGCGCCCAGACCGGCTATCATCGCAAAGTGTTCGGGCGCTGGGGCGGCGCCCCTTGTGCGACAGGAAGAACAGTCGATGACGATCACGAATGCCAAGCTGCGAACCGCCTTTGGCCTGGCCGGCGCGGCGTTGACGTTGGCCGGGTGCTCGACGATGAGCGGCAAGAGCGAACTCGAATGCATGGAGCGGGCGATGTACTTCGAATCGCACCGCTCCAGCCGGGACGGCCTGATCGCCGTGGGCAGCGTCGTCATGAACCGTGTTGCGTCCAGCCAGTTTCCGGACACCGTGTGCGCCGTGGTGGCCCAGAAAGGGCAGTTCGCCTCGGGCATCATGTCGCGCCGGATGAACGAAAAGGATATGCCCCCGGTTCGCGCGGCGGCTCGCGCCGTTCTGGCCGGAGAGCGTCATCCCATGATAGGCAAAGCCATGTTCTTCCACAGCGCAAAACACCGGTTTTCCTACGGCAATATGCACTATGTCCTGACAACCGGCGGCAACGCCTTCTATGAAAGACGCAAGAAAAACCAGGTGACGCAGCCGGTTCCGCCGTCGCCCATCGAAGGGCTGACCGGCCGCTAGCGGACTTTCGCAGCCTGTCGCGGGGCGAACGAGGCGGCCGCGACGCGGTTGCGGATCGGAAGAAATCCATGAAGGTGGAACTGCCTTGCGCTGCGGGTACAATGAGCGGTCGATTTTTGTTGGATTTGGAAGGGTCATGCGCATATTGGTTACGAATGACGACGGCTACAACGCCTTGGGCATAGAGGCCTTGTTCGAGGCCTTGCACGGCCTGGGAGAGCTGACCGTCGTGGCGCCCGAGACGAACCATAGCGGCGCGTCCAATTCGCTGACGCTGAACCGCCCCCTGTCGGTGCGGCAGGCTTCCAACGGTTTTTATTTCATCAACGGCACGCCGTCCGACTGCGTGCACGTGGCGCTGACGGGCTTGCTCGACTTTCGCCCCGATCTCGTGGTGTCGGGTATCAACAACGGCGCGAACCTGGGCGAGGACACCCTGTATTCCGGCACCGTGGCGGCGGCCTCCGAAGGCTATCTGTTCGGTATTCCCGCCATCGCCTTTTCGTTGGTGCGCAAAGGCTGGGAGCACCTGGATACGGCCGCCCACGTTGCGCGCCAGGTCGTCCAGCGCCATTTGGCCCAGCCTTTGCAGGGCTGCACGCTGCTCAACGTCAACGTGCCTTCGGCGGCGCTCGTCGACATCCAGGGCTACGCCGTCACGCGGCTGGGCAAGCGCCATCCGTCCGAGCCCGTGGTCAAGTCCGCCACGCCCTATGGCGACCCGGTCTACTGGATAGGCCCGGTGGGCATGGTGTCAGACTCGGCGCAAGACACCGATTTCGGCGCCATCGAGCAGAACAAGGTGTCGATCACGCCGCTGCGGCTCGACCTGACCCATTACGAGCAGCTTGCCAGCGTCAGCACCTGGGCGGGGCCGCTATGCGAAAACCGCTAAGCCGCTCGCCCTTCGTTCCCGGAACCACCAACCGCTTCGGGCGTTCGCGCCTGGGCAGCGGCCTTAGCACCACCAACAGCAATACGCGCGTCAGCCTGCCGCCCGCCCTGTCCCGGTCGTCCGCGGCGCCCACGCCCGCGGACCTGGCCAATCTCGGCCTTAATTCCGAGCGCCTGCGCCAGGCCATGGTGCAGCGCCTGCGCATGCAAGGCATCGATAGCGAAGCCGTGCTGGGCGCCATGGCCAAGGTGCCCAGGCACCTGTTCGTCGACGAAGGCCTGGCCAGCCGGGCCTACGAAGACGCGGCTTTGCCCATCGGTTACGGGCAAACCATTTCGCAGCCCTGGGTCGTGGCGCGCATGATCAGCGCAATATGCGAAAATGGAGCACCCGCGAATGTGCTGGAAGTCGGCGCGGGTTGCGGTTACCAGGCCGCCGTCCTGGCGCAGATCGTCCGGCAGGTGCACGCCATAGAACGCGTGCGCGGCCTGTACGACATGGCCCGCCAGCATTTGCGCGACGTCGGCCTGGCTCAGCGGGTCAGGCTGGTATACGGAGACGGCATGCTGGGCCTGCCGTCCCAAGCGCCGTTTGGCGCCATCGTCGTGGCGGCGGCGGGCCTGTCCATTCCTCGGGCCCTGCTGGAGCAGCTCGCCCCCGGCGGGCGCCTGATCGCCCCGGAGGGCGGCAGCGCGCAGCGGCTGGTGCTGGTCGAGCGCACCGGCCCTTCCACCTGGCATCGGCAAGAGCTCGAAGCCGTGCGTTTCGTCCCGCTCAGAGCGGGAACACAGTCTTGATGTTCGGAGAATTACATGCATGCCCAGGCGTTGCAATCCATAGATAGATTTACCCAAGCCCCAAGCCGTTGCGCCGCGTTGCGCACGCTGGGCGCCGTGCTGGTGGCCGTGGCATTGGCGGGGTGCGCCTCCAAGAAGACCAGCGCGCCCATCACCGACCTGAACCAGGGGTCGCAGGCCGGCCAGGCGCAAGCCTCCGGCACCTACGTGGTCAAATCCGGCGACACCCTGTTCGGCATCGCGCGCGCTCACAACATGAGCGTGGCCGAACTGGTGCGCCTGAACGATCTCATCGACCCCAATCGCCTATGGACGGGCCAGGTGTTGCGCCTGAGCGACGGCGCCGCGCCGGTGGCCGTCAGCGGCGCCGCCGACACGCCGGCCGCGCCGCGCGAACCCGTGGCCAAGCCGGTTCAAACCAGCGAACCCAAGGCGCCCGCGCGCGCCAACGACGCCACGGTGGTGTCGTGGGGCTGGCCCGCCCAGGGGCGGATCATCCAGGGCTTCAATGCCAACACCAAGGGCATAGACATCGAAGGCAAGCAGGGCGACCCGGTCAACGCCGCGGCGGGCGGCAAGGTCATGTATGTCGGCAACGGCGTGCGCGGCCTGGGCAACCTGGTGCTGCTGGACCACGGCAACGGATTCATGACGGCTTACGCCCATAACCAGAAGCTGCTGGTAACGGCCGGCCAACAGGTCAAGAAGGGCGATCGCATCGCCTTGCTGGGCATGACCGACACCAATTCGCCGCGCTTGCATTTCGAGATCCGCCGAGGCGGCACACCCGTCAACCCGCTTTCGTATCTGCCCGCGCGATGACGCCCACGCTGGTCTTCGACCTCGAAACCATCCCCGACGCCGACGCCTTGCGCCAATTGGGCGAATACGACCCGGAATGGTCCGACGCCCAGGTCATCGAGGCCGCGCAGCAGGCTCGCCTGGCCTCGCACGGTTCCGACTTCATGCCGCTGCATCTGCAGCGCATCGTGGTGGTGGGCTGCGTATTCCGCGACGACAACGGCCTGCGCGTCAAGACGCTGGGCAACCCGGAAGACGGCGAGGCCGTGCTCATCAACGGTTTTTTCAAGACCATCGAGCGCTACACGCCCAGGCTGGTCAGTTGGAACGGCTCGGGCTTCGACCTGCCCGTGCTGCATTACCGCAGCCTGATCCACGGCGTGCAGGCCCCGCGCTACTGGGACATGGGCGACGACGACCGCGAGTTCAAGTTCAACAACTACCTGAACCGCTACCACACGCGCCATACCGACTTGATGGACTTGCTGGCCAAGTACAACGGCCGCGCCAATGCGCCCATGGACGACCTGGCCAAGCTGTGCGGTTTTCCCGGCAAGCTGGGCATGGACGGCAGCCAGGTCTGGCGCGCCTGGTCCGAGGGGCAGCAGGACGAAGTGCGCGCCTACTGCGAGACCGACGTCGTCAACACCTGGCTGATGTATTGCCGCTTCCGCTTCATCCGGGGCGAAATCGACCAAAGCGCCTACGACGCTGAAATCGCGCTGGTGCGCGAGACGCTGCACGGCATAGACGCGCCGCACTGGCGCGAATACATGGCGGCCTGGGGCAATTGACGCCCGGGCATTCCTTTACAATGGCGCTCCCGTTGACACCGTTTTGCGCGCACCATGACTGTTGTACTGGACATTGAATCCCTGGATCTGGAAGGGCGGGGCGTCGCCCGCCGCGACGGCAAAGTCGTTTTCGTCGAAGGCGCCTTGCCCGGCGAACGCATCGAGGCCCAGCCGGGGCGCAATCGTAAAACCTACGAACTGGCCAATCTGACCCGGGTCTTGAAACCCTCGTCGCAACGGGTGGAGCCCGCCTGTCCGCACTTCGGCGTCTGCGGCGGCTGCGCCATGCAGCACCTGGCGACCACGGCCCAGGTAGCGGTCAAGCAGCGCGTGCTGGAAGACGCGCTCAACCACATCGGTTCGGTATCCGGCTACACCGTGCTGCCGCCGCTGTACGGGCCCGACTGGCATTACCGTTACCGCGCGCGCCTGTCGGCCCGTCTGGTGCCCAAGAAGGGCGGCATGCTGGTGGGCTTCCGCGAAAAACGCAGCAGTTACGTGGCCGACATGCGCGAATGCCGCGTGCTGCCGCGCAAGGTATCCGACATGCTGGTGCCGCTGCGCGAATTGCTGGGCGGTTTGTCGCGCCCCGACCGCCTGCCGCAAATCGAACTGGCCATGGGCGACGACGTCACCGTGCTGACTCTGCGCCACATGGAACCCTTGACGGAAGACGACATCCGCCAGCTCTCGGAATTCGGCGTCGCCCATGGCGTGAGCTGGTGGCTGCAGCCCAAGGGGCCGGATACCGTCCATCCCTTGCATCGGGAAGACGCCGACAAGCTGGCCTACGGCCTGCCCGAGTTCGGCCTGCGCATGGCCTACAAGCCCACCGACTTCACCCAGGTCAATCACCAGTTGAACCGCACCATGGTGTCGCGCGCGCTGCGCCTGCTGCGGGTGGAAGGGCATCATCGCGTGGCGGACATGTTCTGCGGCCTGGGCAATTTCAGCCTGCCGCTCGCCACGCAGGCCGCCCAGGTGCTGGGCGTGGAAGGCAGCGAAACCCTGACCCGCCGCGCGCAAGAGGCCGCGCAGGCCAACGGCCTGGCCGGCAAGACGGCGTTCATGCCCTGTAATCTATTTGAAATCGATGCTCAATGGCTGCGCGAGCGCGGCCATTTCGACCGCATGTTGATAGACCCCCCGCGCGAAGGCGCCGAGGCCTTGTCCGTGGCCTTGTCGGAGCTGGCCCCCGAAGAGCGCCCCAAGCGCATCGTCTACGTCTCGTGCAACCCGGCCACGCTGGCGCGCGATGCCGCCATCATGGTGCACCGCGGCGGCTACCGCCTGGTGGCGGCCGGCGTCATGAACATGTTCCCCCACACCGCCCACGTCGAATCCATCGCCGTGTTCGAGTAGCGCTGCATATCAGCGAAGTCGCCCAAGCAGCCGCCCTTGTTGGCGGCTGTTTTGTCTTGGACGTTCGTTGTGCGGACGGCAGGGATATTTGCGTCATTCTGAAGCCCGGCTTGGAATTGAGGTGAGCCGTACGTCTGGATTTCGTCTGCTTGCGCTTAGCCCGCGTATCGTTTCGACCAGAAGCTGGCTGATGGAGTCCAGAGGACGATCCTTCAACGACACGACGCCCACCGAGGCCGTCACCTTGGGCATGTCCACGCGCAGCTTGCCGATGAAGGCTCTGATCGGGTTGAACCGATAGATGGAGCGAGTCGAGAAGCCGATATAGGGGCCGGTGGCGATGAGTCCATGCATGACCTGGGCGGACAAGGTTTCGATGGCGGAGGCAGGCATGGAAAGGCCGCCTTTGGCCAGCGTGCGTTGAATATGGTCGTGAAAGAACGATCCCGGAGGCGGTACGATCCAGCTTTCCGCAGCCAGCTCTTCAAAGGAAATGCTCTTGCGCTTGATCAGCGGATGCCGTTTATTCGCGATGATGCACAGGGTATCGTCGTACAGTTCCTCGAAGCGGAAAGCGGGGTCTTTATCGCTGCGCGGCAGGCGCGAAAAATAACAATCGATGCGGCGCGACTTCAAGGCCACTTGCAGTACTTGCTCCGATGCTTCGAGCACGGAAATAGCGATGTCGGGATGTTCTTGCTGGAAGGCGGCCAAGGCGGGGGGAAGAATACCGTTCGCCGGCAGCGTGACGGAGCCTATGTGCAGTATCCGCCTCAAGTCGTCGTTGATGGCGTCGATTTCCTCGAGCGCGAGCTTCAATTCTCCAAAAATGGTGCGCGCGCGCAGAATCAACTGCGTGCCGGCCGGGGTGGCCTGGACGCCGTGAGGCGTTCTTTCGAACAGCCGTACCTCCAGCATGTCTTCGAGAGAAGCGATGGCGTTGCTGATGGCCGGCTGGGAAACGTGGCAGGCGCGTGCCGCGCCATGGAAGCTGCCGCTGTCCGCCACGGAAATCAGTAGGCGCAGTTCGCGCAGCTTCAGGCGCCGCAGCAAGAAGTCGTAAGTGTCTTTAGACATGGCTTGATAACCATTAAGTTATTACTGAAAAGAAAATCTTAGTACTGGCGGGGGGAGGACGTCCAGTAGAATGGCTCGACCCAAAACCCTCGGGAGAGCGCCATGCAATGCTTTGATCCTGTGCAGCACGGGCAGGTGTTGGTTAAGACGGCCAAGCCATCCGGACAAGACGGTTTTTTTCAGCGCGGATACAGGAAGGGAGTGGCGATGCTGCTTGCGGCGGGCTGTTCGATGGCCTTTGCGCAATCTCCCGAGCTCAAGACTTTGGATATAGGCGTGGGGCCCGGCTGGGCCGCCGGCGGGCACGCCATCATCGCGAAGGAAAAAGGCTTTTTCCAGGAGGAAGGCCTGGAAACCGTCAATTTGAAGGTTTTTCCGGCTGGCATGATGCAGCTTGAAGGCATGGTGTCCGGGGCGGTCAAGTTTGCCAACGCCACGCAGGCGCCGCTGCTGACCTTGCGCAGCAACAGGCTGCCGGTGGTTGTCCTGTCCAGCTTGGCGGTGGCGGACCGCACGACCGGATTGCTGGTCAGAAAGTCGGCCAACGTGAAGCAGCCGAAGCAACTGGAAGGATTGAAGCTGGGTTTGCTGAAGGGCTCTCCCGCGGAGCAAATGCTGCAATTGATTTGTGAGGCCCACTCCGTGGATTGCGCCAAGATCGAAGTGGTCAATCTGCCGCCTCCCGCCCAACTGGCCAGCCTGGCTTCAGGGGTGATAGACGGGATGGTGACGTGGCAGCCCTGGATACATAAGGCGCAGCAAGAGGTGCAGGCGGATCTCCTGCAAACAGGCACCGAAAGCCGATTCGAAGACAGCCGCGGGCAGGCGAAACGCGTGGATTTCACGCGTAGCGTCCTGGCGTCGACCCAAGGGTTCGTCGACAGCCACCCCAATACGGTGAAAGCGGTGCTGCGAGCCTATCTGAAGGCCCAGCGTTTCGTGGAGCGCCCTGAGAACTACGACGAAGTCGTGGCCTTGTATTCCGCGTTCTTCAACGACGATCCGGCCTTGAACCAGGTGCTGCTGAAGGAGAACCGCAACACCCTGGCGCTGGACGCCGATTATGAGCAGGATCTGGCCGCCGTGGCCGGATTTCTGGAAAAGACGGGGCGGCTGCGCAGGCCCGTCGACATCAAGGAGCTGACAGTCGGGGCGCCCCTGGCCGAGCTGGCGCCGGCCTTGGTGAATGATGCGTTCAAGAACCGATGACGGAATCGGGCGGCGCGGTCATGGATAACGGAATCAATATCAAACGTGTGTCAAAGACATACAAAACCACGGACGGCCGCGAGATCACGGCGCTTGCGGACGTCGATCTGGACATTCGTCCCAATGAGTTCGTGTGCCTGCTGGGGCGCAGCGGCTGCGGGAAAACCACGCTGCTGAACATGATAGCGGGCTTTCTGACGCCGACCCAAGGGCAGATATGGGTGGGCGACGAGCACGTGCTGAGTCCGGGCAAGGGCAAAGGCGTCGTGTTTCAGCAGTTTGGCTTGTTTCCCTGGCTGACGGCGCGCAAGAACGTCGAGTTTGCGTTCAAGCAGAGGCAGATCAAGGGAACCGAAGCCAAGGCGCGCGCGCAAAGCTTGCTGGACTTGGTTGGGCTGGCGGAGTTCGGCGATAAATATCCTTATGAGCTTTCCGGGGGCATGCAGCAGCGGGTCGCCATTGCGCGCACGCTGGCGCTGGATCCGAAAATACTGTTGATGGACGAGCCATTCGGCGCGCTGGACGAATTGACGCGC
Organism: uncultured Burkholderiaceae bacterium; assembly: GCA_934525625.1. GTDB lineage: Bacteria > Pseudomonadota > Gammaproteobacteria > Burkholderiales > Burkholderiaceae_B > Mesopusillimonas. Next base: position 155,383 of record CAKSZL010000003.1, on the reverse strand, counting down.
CTGGATATGCAAAGGGAAATCATACGTATCTGGGAAATGCAAAAAAAGACCGTCGTGTTCGTGACGCATAGCATCAGTGAGGCGGTACTGTTGGCCGATCGCGTCGTGGTGCTGCATCCCGGTCCCGGCAGAATAGGCGCGGAATACCGCATCGATCTGCCGCGTCCCCGGCAAAGAGCCGATCTGCGCTGCTTGGAGTTCGAACGGGAGATCCAGAATGCGCTTTCTTGATTCCGGGCGGCTCTGCGCGTTGGCTCTGGGCCTGGGCAGCATTTTCTTTCTGCTGCTGGCTTGGGAGGGTTTGTCGCGGGCCGAACTGATTTCGCCTTTCCTGCTTCCGCCTCCGACGGAGATTTTTTCCGCTTTCCATGAGTTGGCCTCACGCGGATTTCCAGACGGCATTCTGATTACCAGCCATATCCTCGTCACCTTGCGCCGCATATTCCTCGGGTTTCTGACGGCGGCATCGCTTGCGCTCCCCTTGGGCTTGCTGATCGGCTACAGCCCCCGCCTGGATCGCCTGAGCCATCCGGTAATAACGTTCGGCCGCTCCATGGCGGCCCTGAGCGTGCTGCCGCTTTTCATCGCCTGGCTCGGGATAGGCGAGCTCTCCAAGGTCATGCTGATCGCGTTCGGCGCTTTTTGGGTCATGCTGACCTATACCGTCAGCAGCGTGAAACTGATGGATCCCACCTTGATACGCGCCGCGCGCTCCATGGACGTAAAGGGCTGGGACATTTTTCGCCATGTCATGCTGCCCGCTTGCTTGCCGCGAATTTTCATCGGCTTGAAAGTGGCCTTGGTGGCCAGTTTCACCATCATCGTCGCGGCCGAGATGATCGCGACGGTGCGCGGGCTAGGCGCGCTGATCATGGAGGCGCGCAATTCGTTCCGCACGGACATCACGATGGCCGGCATGCTGCTCATAGGGGCGCTGGGCTTCGGTGCCTCCAAGCTGCTGGATGCTTGCGAGGACAGGCTGCTGCCTTGGCATCGCGGACTCAAGGACACGCCATGAGACGTCTTTACCGTTCAGGCGTGATGGAGGGCTTGATCAGCTACGCCATCGTATTGGCGCTGTGGTATTTGATGCTGGCGACGGGGGCGGTTTCCGAGGCGATTCTACCCAGCCCTTGGACAGTTTTTAAACTGGGATACGGCGAACTGGCCGACGGACGCCTGATCGAGTTCATCGGCGTCAGCGGCGTTAGGCTGATCCATGGGTTCGCGATCGGGGCGACGCTGGGCATATTGCTGGGAGCCGCACTGGGCTTGTACCGGACGGCCTACCGCATGTTTTTTCCCGTGTTCGAAATACTGCGTCCCATCCCGCCTTTGGCCTGGGTGCCGCTGGCAATGATCTGGTTCGGGCTGGGAGAAGCCTCCAAGGTGTTTCTGATCGCGTTGACGGTTTTCTTTCCGGTATTCATTACCAGCATGAAGGGCGTGCAGCATCTGGATTTCGCCTTGTTCCGCGCCGCCTTGTCGCTGGATGTGGGCCCTTGGCGCATGTTTTTCTCGGTGACCTTGCCGGCCGCCATGCCGGATATCTTGACCGGATTGAGACTGGGCTGGTCCATGGGCTTGGTGGCGCTGGTGGGGGCCGAGATGATAGCAAGCGATTCAGGCTTGGGCTATCTGATCATGGATGGCATGAACAAGGGGCGTTTCGATTTCGTCATCCTGGGCATATTGACGATCGGTGCGCTTAGCATCGTGACGGATGCGATCTTCATCCGATTCAGCCGGTCGCGCCTGTTGCGCTGGCACAGAGGCCTGGAACAGCGGGAAGCATGATGGAGACGGCGGTGGAACAAAAGCGGCAAACCGAGTCGCGGCGGGCGGAACCGCCCAACGTGATTCTGATCATGTGCGATCAGATGAGGGCGGATCACCTGGGTTGCTATGGGCAGCAAGGCATACGGACGCCACACATCGACAGCCTGGCCGAGTCAGGCACGCGCTTCGACCGATGCTATGTGGCCAGCCCGGTTTGCATGCCGAATCGGGCGTCGATATTCACCGGACGCCATCCGTCGGCGCACAGGGTTCGGATGAACGGCATTCCTTTGTCGCTGCAAGAAAATACCTTCGTGGAATTGCTGCGCTTGCGGGGCTACAAGACCGCGCTGCTGGGCAAGGCGCATCTGCAGAACATGTACGAGATGTCGCCGCTGGTGCAGGCCGCGCCGGCTCCGGCCGGCAAATGGGTGGCGCCCCCTGGCGCACGCGAGGCTTATCGCTATGATTCCCGCGACGATTATGGCCAGGAGCTGTCCGGGCGCTGGGCCGGGCAAGCGCCCCCTGACGTCCGCTTGCCGTTCTATGGTTTCGAGCATGTGCGGTTCTGCACCGAGCATGGCGATCTCGTAAGTGGGCATTATCGGCATTGGCTGCGCGGGCAAGGCGTGGATCCCGCCGATTATGCAGGGGCGGAAAACAGTTTGCCGCATGATTACACCTGCCCCCAGGCTTGGCGCACGCGCATGCCCGAAGAGCTATACCCTACGCGCTATGTGCAGAACGAGGCCGTCGCCTTCTTGAAAGAGCATGCCGCCGATGATGCGCAGCAGCCGTTTTTTCTGACGGTTTCCTTTCCCGACCCGCATCATCCGTTTACGCCGCCGGGCCGGTACTGGGACATGTATTCGCCCGACGAACAAATACTGCCGGCATCCTACCATTGCGCCGACGACGTTCTGCCCCAGGTGAGGTGGGCGCGTGAGCAACGCAAGAAAGCGAAGCCATCCAACCAAAGCTTTGGCGCGTTTCATGTAACGGAACGGGAAGCCAAAGAGGCTCAGGCATTGACGTTCGGCATGATCAGCATGATAGACGACGCGATAGGCGAGATGCTGCGGACGCTGGACGAAACCCGTTTGCGGCGGAATACGGTAATTGTCTTCACCAGCGATCATGGCGATTTTCTGGGGGACCATTCCCTGCTGCTCAAGGGCCCGCTGCATTTGAACGGACTGCTGCGTGTTCCGCTGATTCTGTCCGGCCTCGCCGGCGCTGAACCGGCGCGTGGCGCCAGCCCTCATTTATGCTCCAGCATGGATATCTCGGCCACGATTCTGGATCTATGCGATATTCACCCCTACAACGGGTTGCAGGGCCGCAGCCTGCTGGATGACGCCCGAGAAGGAGGAGGGGCGTCGGCGCCCGCCGGCGTGCTGATCGAAGACGATTCTCAGGCGCCGCACCTGGGGTTCGAGATCGCGCCCAGAATACGCACCCTGATCACGGATCGCTACCGTCTGAGCGTATACGGACGAACCGGCCACGCCGAATTGTTCGATCTGGTAGACGACCCGCACGAGCTGAATAATCGCTGGGCCGACCGAGCCTATGCCGGCATACGCTGCCGCCTGATGGAGGAATTGGCCATGCTGGAGATGGAAGCCGCGGACACCAGCCCCTGGCCGGTTTATGCAGCCTGAAAACAATTTGACCGGCTGAAAGCCGGCCCAGAGAGTGCGGACAAACGCCAGCGTAGAACAGAAAGCTTGTTGCCAGAGAGCTTGTTGCCCACGGCGAAGCATAAGCACAACAGCAGCGCTTCCGCCATCTGAAAATCAATAATGCGGCGGAATTTCGTCTTTCAGGCTGGTGCCGGAAAGCCGGCTGTCTTGCGCCTGCCGCTGTAATTCCAGCAATTCTCGCATTAGCAGTTCGATCTGCTGTTGCTGTTTGAACACGGTGTGGTTCAGCTGTTCAAGCAGGTCGTCGGCCAGGCCGATCTTGATTTCAAGCTCGATCAGGCGTTTTTCGATATCGGCGGGTAGGGCGGTCATGGGTGGCGTGGGCGCAAAACATCAAAAATGCATTATGCCTGAGCGACTTAGTGCGGCAGAGCGGCTTAGGTTTTAGCCGGCGTCCAATTCCTTCAACACCCGTTGCGCCTCGATGCGCACGCGCTCGGGTGCGGTGCCGCCTTCGTGATTGCGCGCCGAGACCGAGCCCTCCAGCGTCAGCACCTGGTGCACGTCGGCTTCGATGCCGGGGTGCAGGGCCTGCAGTTCGGGCAGGGTGAGGTCGGCCAGGTCGCAGCCGCGCTCTTCGCAGGCGCGCACGGCGTGGGCCACGGTTTCGTGGGCGTCGCGGAAGGGCAGGCCTTTTTTGACCAGGTAGTCGGCCAGGTCGGTGGCGGTGGAGAAGCCTTGCAGCGCGGCGGCGCGCATGGCGTCGGGCTTGACGCGGATGCCGCTGACCATGTCGGCGAAGATGACCAGGGTGTCGTGCAGGGTGTCGGCGGTGTCGAACAGGCCTTCCTTGTCTTCCTGGTTGTCTTTGTTGTAGGCCAGGGGCTGGCCTTTCATCAGGGTGAGCAGGCCGACCAGGTTGCCGTAGACGCGGCCGGTCTTGCCGCGCGCCAGTTCGGGCACGTCGGGGTTTTTCTTTTGCGGCATGATGGAGCTGCCGGTGCAGAAGCGGTCGGCCAGGTCGATGAAGCCGACGCGCGGGCTCATCCACAGTATCAGTTCTTCCGAGAGGCGCGAGACGTGCATCATGGCCAGCGCGGCGGCGGCGCAGAATTCGATGGCGAAGTCGCGGTCGGAGACGGCGTCCAGCGAGTTGTGGCAGATGTCGTCGAAGCCCAGCGTGCGCGCCACGCGGGCGCGGTCTATGGGGTAGGTGGTGCCGGCCAGCGCGGCGGCGCCCAGCGGCAGGCGGTTGACGCGTTTGCGCACGTCGGCCAGGCGTTCGGCGTCGCGGCCGAACATTTCGGCATAGGCCAGCAGGTGGTGGCCGAAGGTAACCGGCTGGGCCACCTGCAGATGGGTGAAGCCGGGCAGGATGGTGTCGGCGTGCTGCAGGGCCAGTTCGGCCAGATTGCGACGCAGCAGGTTCAACTGGTGCAGGCTGGCGTCGATTTCGTCGCGCAGCCACAGGCGGATGTCGGTGGCCACCTGGTCGTTGCGCGAGCGGCCCGTGTGCAGGCGCTTGCCGGCGTCGCCTATGAGCTCGACCAGGCGTTTTTCGATGTTCAGGTGCACGTCTTCGAGGTCGAGCAGCCATTCGAAGCTGCCCGCGTCGATTTCCTGGGTGATCTGCTTCATGCCGTGCTGGATGTCGGCCAGGTCTTGCCGGCTGATGACGCCCACCGCCGCCAGCATGTCCGCGTGCGCCAGCGAGCCGCGTATGTCGGCATGGGCCAGGCGCTTGTCGAAGTCGACCGAAGCGGTATAGCGCTTGACGAGGTCGGAGACGGGTTCGGAGAAGCGGGCGGACCAGGCCTGAGCCTTGTTGGCGAACTGGTTATTAGCGGGGTTCGAGGCTTGATCGGACATGATGTTCTAAAATCGATGGTTATTTTGATATGGCGATTCATTGATCGCCGTTTTAATAAAATCGTTTTAACCGAGGTGGTTTCGATAGCTTGATGCCACTATTGTAGATGAACCCGCCCGCCATTCGCGGGGCCGCTTTTCTCCCTTATGCCGCAACAAAACGCATTCGAACGCTGGCTCGTGCAAGTCGAGGCCGGCCTTTATCAATATCTTCCCGATGCCCTGTGGGCGCAGATGCTGGTCGGCGTCGCCATTCTGGTGGCGCTGGTGTTCATCACGGGCTGGGTCGTCGACAAGGTGCTGGTGGCGCTGGCGCACCGCACGCTGGACGTCATCGGCCGCGGCGACTGGTCGAATGCGCTGAACCACCGCAACGTGTTCCGCAACCTGGGCTACCTGGCCACGCTGACGGTGGTGCTGTTCAACCTGCCGCTGCTGCCGCTGGACGACAAATACCTGGAGCCCTTCGAGCGCATTCTGCAAGCCTTCTGCGTGTTTTTTGCGTTCAAGTCGGCCATAGGGGTGCTCAAGGCCTGGCAGGACACCTATTCGGCCTCCACCCAGGCGCAGACCCGTTCCATCAAAAGCTATCTGGAACTGGCCAAGATCGTTCTGTGGGGCATATGCGCCATCCTGATCTTCTCGCTGCTGATCAACCAGTCGCCGCTGCTGATGCTGTCGGGCCTGGGCGCGATGTCGGCGGTGCTGTTGCTGGTGTTCAAGGACACCTTGCTGTCGCTGGTGGCCAGCACGCAACTGACGTCCAACGACTTGCTGCGCATCGGCGACTGGATAGAAATGCCCCAGGCCAACGCCGACGGTTTCGTGGTGGACATCGCGCTGCATACCGTCAAGGTCGAGAACTGGGATAAAACCATCACCACCATTCCGACCTACAAGCTGTTCTCCGAGGCCTACCGCAACTGGCGCAATATGTTCGAGGTGGGCGGGCGGCGCATCAAGCGCACGCTGCGCATCAATGCGGGCTCGGTGCGTTTTTTGTCGCAGGAGGAAATCCGGGCCTTGTCGCGCTACCGGCTGCTAGCCGATTATCTGGCCGGCAAGCAGGCCGAACTGGACGCGGCCAACCGGGCGCTGGGTGATGCCGGCGGCGTGCCCGTCAACCAGCGCCGGCTGACCAATCTAGGCACTTTCCGCGCGTATGCGCTGGCCTACCTGAAGCAGAACAAGGAACTGCATCAGGACATGATCACCATGGTGCGCATGATGGAGCCCACCTCCGAGGGGATACCCATCGAGCTTTACTGCTTTACCGCCAAGACGGCCTGGGTGGAATACGAGCGCATCCAGGGCGATATCTTCGACCATCTGCTGGCCGTGCTGCCCGAGCTGTCGCTGGAGCTGTACCAATCGCCGTCGGGCGCGGACTTCTCCAAGGCGCTAAGCCGCGAGGCGGGCTTCGAAAACGCCCGCCGCCCGTCCCAGGAATGAGAAAACCCCTGCGCCGGAAGCGGGGCGGGCCGTGCGATAATTTTCCCTTTTGTCCAGAGTGGGCCGCATGAGCAGCATTCGTATCGCCTTGGCGCAGATCAATCCCACGGTGGGCGACTTGCCCGCCAACGCCGCGCTTATCCTGGCGCAGGCCCGTCAGGCCCACGCGCTGGGGGCCGACGTCCTGCTCACCCCCGAGCTGGCCCTTCCGGGCTATCCGCCCGAAGACCTGTTGCTGCGGCCCGGTTTTGTCTCCAGCCAGTTGCAGGCGCTGGACGAATTGCGCGGCCAGCTGGCCGAGCTGGCCGGCCTGCACGTCGTCGTCGGCCACGTCGACCGCGAGGAGCAGCATCTGTTCAATGCGGCCAGCGTGTTTTGCGAAGGGCGCAGCGTGGGCCGCTATCACAAGTGGCAGCTGCCCGACTACGGCGTATTCGACGAAACCCGCTATTTCACGCCCGGGCGCGAGCCGCTGGTGTTCGAATGCAAGGGGCAGCGCCTGGGCCTGCTCATCTGCGAAGACGTGTGGCTCTCGCGCGCGCCCAACGCCAGCCTGGCGCACGGGGCGCAGGCCCTGCTGGTGCTCAATGCCTCGCCGTACTGTATGGGCAAGCAGGATCAGCGCCGCAAAGCCATGCGCGATACGGCGCAAGGGCGGCCGGTGGTGTACTTGAACCTGGTGGGCGGCCAGGACGAGCTGGTGTTCGACGGCGCCAGCATGGTGGTGGACGCCAGCGGCCGGGTGGCGGCGCGTCTGCCCATGTTCCAGGAAGCCCTGGGCGTGGTGGAGCTGGCCCGATCCGCCTCGGGCGGCCTGCTGGTGCAACCGCCCGAGGCGCGGGCGCCCGGCTGGGTGCAAGCCTGGCCCGGCGACGACGAACAGATATACGAAGCGCTGGTCATGTCGGTGCGCGACTACGTGCGCAAGTCGGGGTTCTCGTCGGTGCTGCTGGGCTTGTCGGGCGGCCTGGATTCGGCCCTGGTGCTGGCGCTGGCGGTGGACGCCCTGGGCGCCGGCGCCGTGCGCGCCGTGATGATGCCTTCGCCCTATACCTCGCGCATGTCGCTGGACGACGCCGCCGAGATGGCGCAAGGGCTGGGCGTGGCCTATGATGAAATCGCCATCGGGCCGCTGTCGCAGGCCTTCGAGACCGCGCTGGCGCCTCTCTTCCAGGGGCGCGAGGCCGACACCACCGAAGAAAACATCCAGGCCCGCGTGCGCGGCAACCTGCTGATGGCCATTTCCAACAAGTTCGGCAGCCTGCTGCTCACCACCGGCAACAAGTCGGAGCTGGCCACGGGCTATTGCACCCTGTACGGCGACATGGCCGGCGGTTTCGCACCCATCAAGGACATTCCCAAGACGCTGGCCTACCAGCTGTCTTACTGGCGCAATCGGCGCTCGCCGGTCATTCCCGAGCGCATCCTGACGCGCGCGCCCTCCGCCGAGCTGCGCCCCGACCAGACCGACCAGGACAGCCTGCCGCCTTACGGCGTGCTCGACGCCGTGCTGGAGCGCCATATCGAACGCAACCAGTCCGCCGCGGAAATCGTGGCGGCCGGCTTCGAGGCCGGCATGGTCGAAGACGTGCTGCGCCGGGTGCGCATCAACGAGTACAAGCGGCGCCAGGGAGCCATCGGGCCCAAGATCACCTCGCGGGCCTTCGGGCGGGACTGGCGCTATCCTATTGTCAACGGCTATCGCGAAAAGCAGCGATAGAGTCGCCGGCGTGGCGGGCATGCCTGCCGCACGGCATGGTTTTCATCAATCAAGCAGGTGGATGCACATGAAACTGATCGTGGCCATCATCAAACCCTTCAAGCTGGACGAAGTGCGCGAAGCGCTGGCCGAGGTCGGCGTCAGCGGGCTGACCGTCACCGAGGTCAAGGGATTCGGCCGCCAGAAAGGCCATACCGAGCTGTATCGCGGGGCGGAATACGTGGTGGATTTCCTGCCCAAGATACGCGTCGAGCTGGCCGTGTCCGCCGAGCAGGCCGACCGCGCCATCGAGGCCATCGTCAAGGCGGCGCATACCGGTAAGATCGGCGACGGCAAGATCTTCGTGCTGCCGGTGGAGCAGGCCATACGCATCCGCACCGGCGAAACCGGCCGTCAGGCCCTGTAGCGCCGGCATGCGGCCAGGCAGGGCGGAATCGCCTTGGCAACGATGGCGACTGAAAGGAGCAAAGCATGATGAAGCACTGGAATAAATGGCTGGCCGCCGGCGCCCTGATGGGCTTGGCGCTGTCCGCGCAAGCGGGGCGGCTGGATCAGATACGCGAGCGCGGCGAGGTGGCGCTGGGCTACCGCGAGGCTTCGCTGCCGTTCTCTTACCTGGACGACAAGCAGCAGCCGGTGGGCTATTCCACGGACATCTGCATGGGCGTGGTCGAGGCCCTCAAGCAAAAGCTGCAACTGCCCGGCCTGCGCGTCAAGCGCGTGCCGGTCACGTCTTCCACGCGCATTCCGCTGGTGGCCAACGGCACGGTGGACATGACATGCGGCTCGGCCACCAACAACGAGCAGCGCCAGAAGCAGGTGGCTTTCGCGCCCACCATGTTCATCACCCATACGCGCCTGGCCTACCGCAAGGACAGCGGCGTCGGCAACCTGGAAAGCCTGAAGGGCAAGACGGTGGTTTCCACCGCCGGCACCAGCAGCCTGCTGTGGCTGACGCAGGCCAACGCCGAGCGCAAGCTGGGCATACGCATTATGCCGGCCAAGGATCACGCCGAGGCTTTTCTGGCCGTCGAGCGCGGCCGCGCGGCGGCCTTCATGATGGACGACGTGCTGCTGGCCGGCCTGGTGGCCAACTCGCGCAAGCCCGACGACTGGGTCATTGGCGAAGAAACCTTCACCACCGAGCCCTATGCCGTCATCCTGCCCAAGAACGACCCCGAATTCAAGCAGGTGGTGGACGAGGCCGTGGAAGCCATGATGCGCGACGGCCGCATGGAAAAGCTGTACGAGAAGTGGTTCACCCAGCCGATTCCGCCACGCGGCATCAACCTGAACTGGCCCTTGGGCGATGCGCTCAAGCGCGTCTTCGCCGAGCCCACCGACTCGCCCGATCCGGCGGTGTACCAATGAACCGGCCAAACGGGCGCGGCCCGGCGGTAAAAAAACAGGTTTTCAGGGCGCCGCCGCCGGTGCGCCAGCCGGACGCGGCGAACGAGCCCGTCCGGGTCTCCAAGCTGCTGGCCGAACGCGGCATGTGTTCGCGGCGCGAGGCCGACGACTACATCGAGCGGGGTTGGGTGCGGGTGGACGGACAGCCCGTGGGACTGGGCGCCAAGGCCTTGCCGCACCAGCAGATCACGCTGGACAAGGCCGCCCACAAGCGCCAGACCGAGCGTGTCACCATTTTGCTGAACAAGCCGGTGGGCGTGGTTTCCGGCCAGGCCGAGCAGGGCTACCGGCCGGCCGTCACACTGATCACAGCGGAAACCCAACATGCGGGCGACCGCTCGCCTCGTGTCTTCCATCCCTCGCATCTGCGTGGCCTGGCGCCCGCGGGGCGGCTGGACATCGATTCTCAGGGTTTGCTCGTGCTGACTCAGGACGGCCGCATCGCCCGGCAGCTTATCGACGCCGACTCGCAGATAGAAAAAGAATATCTGGTGCGGGTGCAGGGCAAGCTCATCCCCAATGGGCTGGCCTTGCTCAACCACGGCCTCAGCCTGGACGGCCAGCCGCTCAAGCCGGCCAACGTGGCGTGGCAGAACGACGACCAGTTGCGCTTTCGCCTGCGCGAAGGCAAGAAGCGGCAGATACGCCGCATGTGCGAACTGGTCGGCCTGAAGGTCGTGGGCCTGAAGCGCGTGCGCATGGGGCGCATCGTGCTGGGCGACCTGCCGCCCGGCAAATGGCGCTACCTGGGCCAGAACGAAAGCTTTTTCTAGCGCCTTTTTGATTCAGGCACTGGCGCAAGCGCGGGTAGGCTATTTAGGCGCGGGCGACGTCGCCGGTTTCCAGCGTGTGGCGGGCGCGTGCGTCCTGCCCCAGCACGCGTACCATCCAGGGCAGGGCCTCGCGCAGGCCGGCGGCCAGCGTGTAGGGCGGGTTGATCATGAAGACCCCGCTGCCGTACAGGCCGTGGCCGTCCGCAGGGGGCTTGCATACCTGCAGCGTGGCGTGCAGCCATTCGCCCGGGGCCAGCTTGCTCATGCCCTTGACCAGCCCCTGCACCTCGCGGCGCTGCACCAGCGGATACCAGACGAAATAGCTGCCGTGGGCGAAGCGCTTGAGGCCTTCTTCCAGGGTTTGCAGCACGCGCCGGTAATCCTGCTTGTCTTCGTAAGAGGGGTCGATGACGGTGAGCCCGCGCCGACTGGGCGGCGGCAGCAGGGCTTTCAGGCCGTCGAAGCCGTCGGCGCGGCGCAGCTCCGCCTGGCGCTGCTGGCGCGGTTCCAGGCAACCGAGGTTGTGCGCCAGGATGTCGGCTTCGTTGGGATGCATTTCGAACAGGCGCAGGCGGTCTTGCGGGCGCATGGCGTGCAGGGCCAGCCACGGCGAGCCGGGATACCAGCGCAGCGAACCGGGCTGGTTGAAGGCTTGCACGGCTTCCAGGTAGCGCTGGACCAGGGCGGGCGTCTTGCCCTGCGAGGCGGCGCGGTGCACGCGCGCCACGCCCAGGTCGGACTCGGCCTTGGTGCGGGCCCAATCGTCGCTCAGGTCGTAGATGCCGGCGCCCGCATGGGTGTCGATGAGCGTATAGGGAGTCTCTTTTTTGCCCAGGTGATCCAGGGCGTGCAAAAGCATGGCGTGCTTGAGCACGTCGGCGTGGTTGCCTGCATGAAAGGCGTGGCGGTAGCTGAACAATACGACCTCTGTCCGGTGTTAAACTGCTAGATTATTCAAAAAATCACATGCTTGCGAGCCTGATGACATGTTCGATTTTATCCGCACGCACCAACGCCTGATGCAGTTGATTCTGCTGGTCCTGATTCTGCCGTCGTTTGCACTGATAGGCGTCAGCGGCTACACCAGCTATGTTTCCGGCGACCACGACCTCGTCGAAGTGGGCAAGGGCAGCATCACGCAGCAAGAATTCGAACAGGCGCGGCGCGATCAACTGCAGCGTATCCAGGCCAGCCTGGGTGCGGCCTTCGACCCGGCCGTCTTCGATACCCCCGGAGCGCGCCAAGACCTGCTCGACTCCCTCATCGACCGCCGCGTGCTCATCGACCAGATCGAACGCCATCACTTCAACGTCTCCGACGCCGCGCTGCGTCGCACCATCGCCGACATCCCCGAATTCCAGGAAAACGGCCGCTTCTCGCCCGAGCGCTACCGTTCCGTGCTGACGGGCATGGGCGCCACCAGCAAGAGCTTCGAAGACGGCCAGCGCGGCGAACTCGCCCTGCAGCGCGTGCTGGGGCCGGTGGCCGCCACCGCCCAGGTGCCCGACGCCGTGCTCGTGGCCGTCGGCCAGGCGCTTATCGAACGCCGCGTCGTGCGCGTGCGCCAGTTCCCGTATGCCGACTTCGAATCCGGCATCCAGGTGGACGACGCCCAGATCCAGGCCTGGTACGACGCCAACCAAGAGGCCTTGCGCGTACCCGAATACGCCACGGTGGAATACCTGGTGCTGGACGAAGCCGCCGCCACCCAAAGCCTGCCCGCCGTCAGCGATTCCGACCTGCGCGCTTTCTACGAGCAAAACAAGTCGCGCTACGTGCAGCCCCCGCGCAGCAACGTCAGCCACATTCAACTGACCGTGCCGGCCGGCGCTTCGCAGGCCGAGCGCGATGGCATCCGCCAGCAGGCCGAGCAGATCGCCCAGCAAGCCGCCGCCGAACCCGCCAAGTTCGCCGAGCTGGCCAAAGAGCGCTCGCAAGACGCCGGCACCGCCGCCAACGGCGGCCAATTGGGCTGGATCACCCAGGGCACCTGGCCCGCCGAAATCGAATCGGCCGTGTTCCCGCTCAAAGCCGGCGAGGTCTCGGGCGTGGTGGAAGTCTCCGGCAACTACCACGTGTTCCTGGTCAACGAAGCCGAGGGCGAGCAAAGCGAAAACTTCGAGCAGGTGCGCGCCCAGGTCGAACAAGAGGCCAAGCGCCAACTGGCCGCCGACCGCTTCGCCGAACTGGCCACGCGCTTGACCGAACAGGTTTACGAAGACAACGCCAGCCTGGCGCCGACCGCCCAGGCGCTGGGCCTGACGATGCGCAAGGCCAAAGGGGTCGCCGCCGACCGCCTGCTGCCCGAAGCCGTGCTGCCCGCCGGCGACGTGCCGGCCGCCGCCGGCAGCGCCGATGCGCAGCTGCTGGAAGACCCGCGCGTGCGCCGCGCGCTGTTCTCCGAAGCCAGCCGCAAAGAAAAGCAAAGCTCCGGCGTCATCGAAATCTCTCCGGGCGTCATGGTCGTGGTGCGTGCCGAAACCATACATCCGGCCCACGTGCGCCCCTTGGAGCAGGCGCGCGACTTCATCCGCGAGCAGCTGCTTGCCGAGCAAGCCCGCGAAGCCGCCAAGCAAGCCGGCGAAAAGGTATTGGCCGAGCTGCGCGCCGCTGGCGCCGGTGCGTCCGAAGAAGGCTTCGGCTCGAACCAGACGGTTACCCGCATGGACGCCCAAGGCCTCAGCGTAGACGCCCTGAAGGCGGTCTTCGAGGTTCCCGGCGGCGCCGTGCCCGGCTTCATCGGCGTGAACGACGATCAGGGCTACGCCGTGGTTCGCCTGGAGTCCGTGCAGGCCGGCGAACTCGAGCCCATGATGCGCATGTCCCTGCGTTCGCAACTGGCCCAGGCCCAGGCCGCCGCCGAACAGCGCGCCGTGCTGGCCACCATGCGCGATCAGGCCAAGGTCAAGGTTCTGCCCGAGGCCAAGCAGGCGCTGGAACAATCCGACGAACAGGCGGCAAGCTGATGCCGACCGCGGTTTTATTGTGTTCTTGAGCCAGTTGAGAGCCGGCGCCAGCCTGCCTGCGCCAGCGGCCGGTCAGGCGGCCCCGCTGCGCGGGGCTTTCCGCGTCTACCTCGTACGTGCGGGCGGCGAAAGAACTCGCCCTCAGCGCTGCGCGCTTGCGGTGCTCGCACAGCTTTCGCCGACTGCCCCCGCACTGCCTACGGTAGCACGCGGCGCCCTCCAACGGCCGCTGGCGCAGGCAGGCTGGCGCCGGCTCTCGACCTCAGTGCTGAGAGGCGTGTAAGCGCTGAAACCAAAAATGCCTTAGCGCATTTGTTTTTGCAAGGCTAAGCCTAGCCCTACTTGGCGCCAACCTCGGGCTGGTTCGCCTGCGGCGCGTGGCTTAGTATGGGCTGCAGCACAGCCCAGACGTTGTCGGCGATGAGCGGCTGGGCTTCTTCGGTGGGGTGCATCCGGTCGGCCTGAAACAGCTCGGGTCGTGTGGCGACGCCGTCCAGCAAGAACGGAATCAGGGGAGTGTCGTGGCGTTCGGCCAGGGTGTCGTACAGGCGTGCGAAGGCATCGGAATAAGCGCGGCCGTAGTTGGGCGGCATGCGCATGCCGGCCAACACGGCTTGGGCGCCTGCCTGGCGGCTCAGTTCCATCATTTTTTCCAGATTGGCCTGGGTCATTTCCAGGGGCAGGCCGCGCAAGGCGTCGTTGCTGCCCAGCGCCAGGATGACGATGGAGGGCGTATGGCGCCGCAAGGCTTCGGGCAGGCGGCTCAGGCCGCCGCTGGTGGTGTCGCCGCTGATGCTGGCGTTGCGCATCTGGTGGGGGATGTTGTTTTCTTCCAGGCGTTGTTGCAGCACCTCCACCCAGCCGCTGCCGCGGCGGATGCCGTATTCACCGGATAAACTATCGCCCAAGACCAGTATGCGCGGCGTCTGCGATGCCGGTGTTTCGGCCCCGGCAAGCGGAGCCAACAGCGGGGCGAACGCCAGCAGCAGGCCAGCGGCCAGGATGAAGTTTCGACGAGTAGGCATGATGCAATCGTATTCCATTGAAGTGGTGGGGCTGACGCAGCAAGTAGAAGACGCCGGCGGTGTGCTGAGCATACTGGAGGACGTCAGTTTTCAGGTGCGACCGGGCGAGTCGCTGGCCGTCATGGGCAGCTCGGGCTCGGGCAAATCGACCCTGCTTGGACTGATGGCGGGGCTGGATGTTCCCACCTCGGGCAAGGTCGATCTGCTGGGCCACGACTTGTTCACCATGGACGAAGAGGCGCGCGCCGCCGTGCGCGCGCGCCACGTCGGCTTCGTGTTCCAGACTTTTCAATTGCTACCCAACCTGACGGCGCTGGAGAACGTCATGCTGCCGCTGGAGCTGCGCGGCACCGCGCAGGCGCGGGAGCTTGCCGAAGCCGCCCTGGGCCGCGTGGGCCTGGAATCGCGGCTGCATCATTATCCGCGCACCTTGTCGGGGGGCGAACAGCAGCGCGTCTCGCTGGCGCGCGCTTTCGTGCAGCGCCCCGATGTGCTGTTCGCCGACGAGCCCACGGGGAGCCTGGACGCCGCCAACGGCGCCAAGGTGGCGGACTTGATGTTCGAGCAGGTGGCCGAGCAGGGCGCCACGCTGATACTCGTGACGCACGATGCGGCGCTGGCCGCGCGCTGCGACCGCGTCCTGACGCTCAAGGGCGGCCGTCTGGCCGATTGAGTACCGGCAAGGCTGTATCTTGCCGGACGGTATTCCCACACATTACTTGAGCAGCTCCAGGGGCGGGAAGCATCCATGTTCGTAGCCGTAGCACTATTCATTTTCATCTGGTCCACGGGCTTCATCGTAGGCAAGCTCGTCGTCCCTTACGCCGATCCCAGCCTGTTTCTGTTCGTGCGCGTCTGTATCGCGGCGGTGCTGTTCGCCCTGGTGGCCTGGCTCACCCGCGCGCCCCGGCTGCCCTGGCGCGAGGTGCCCAAGCACATGCTGGCCGGCACCTTGCTGCAAGGGCTGTATCTATTGGGCTGCTACTGGGCGATGGCGGCCGGCCTGCCGCCGGCCATCATGGCGCTGATCGGCGCTACCCAGCCCATTCTGACGGCGGCGCTGGCCATACCTCTGTTGGGCGAACGTCCGACGGTGCGCGTCTGGCTGGGCCTGGTGCTGGGGCTGTCGGGCGTGCTGCTGGTGCTTGCGCCCGGGCTGGACGGCAGGCTGGGGCAAACCTATACCTCGTGGTCCTTGTGGGCGGCGGCCATCGCGGTGCTGTCGGTGACGTTCGGGACGCTGATGCAGAAGACCTCGATGGCGCAGACGGACATCCGTACGTCGGCCCTGTGGCAGAACGTGGGCACTTTGCTGCTTACCGGCGGCTTCACGCTGATACTGGGCGAAAGCAAATGGATATGGTCGACCGACCTCTGGATAGGGTTGATATGGGCGGCCGTGATGCTGACGGGCGTGGGCGCGTCGCTGCTGGTCTGGATCATCCGGCGCGGCGGCGCGACCAAGGCGTCTTCGCTGATGTATTTGTCGCCGCCGCTGGTGGCCGTGGAGGCTTATTTGCTGTTCGGCGACACGCTCGTCGCGATCCAGTTGCTGGGCTTCGCCGTGGCGGTGTCGGGAGTGATGATCTGCAATCTGCGCCAATGGCCGTCGTGGCTGGTGCGCGGAAAGAGGTAACGCGGGGGGCTTTTCTTTTTTTCAGCCTTTGACGCGGACGATCTTCTGAACCTGGGGTACGCGGCGCATGGTACGGATGACGTGCGCCAGATGCTTGCGGCTGTCCACCTGTATGGTCAGGTGCAGCACCGCGTTGGCGGCCGCATCGTCTTGCATGTTCATGTGCACGATGTTGGATTCGGCGTCGCTGACAGCGGCCGCCACGCGGCCCAGTACGCCGCGCTCGTTGACGACGGTGACGTCCAGGCGGGTGGAAAGATGGCGCGCGGTGTTGGTGTCCCAGGCCACGGGGATCCAGCGTTCGGGCTCTTTGGCGCGCAGGCGCTGGGCCACCGCGCATTCGCTCATGTGCACGACTAGGCCGTGGCCCAGCCGGATGCCGCCGATGATGGCGTCGCCGGGCAGGGGGCCGCAGCAAGGCGCCAGTTGCACCGCCTGGCCTTCGTTGCCGTGGATGAGCACGGCCGTGCGGGTGGCGGCGGTGAATTCGTCCATGGCGGCGGCGGTGGTGGCCAGCATGGGGTTTTCAGGCGCGAAGCGGCGCGCCACGACGGCGGCCAGCCGTTTGCCCAGGCCGATGTCGGCCAGGATTTCTTCGCGTGAAATGGCGCCCGAACCCTTGGCCAGCTTTTCCCATTCGGGGTCGTCGTCGTCGGGGCGGGGCAGGTTGAGCTGCTCGAAAGCCTGGTTCAGCAGGCGTTCGCCGAAAGCGACGGACTCTTCGTAGCGCTGGGTGCGCAGGTAGTGGCGGATCTCGGAACGCGCGCGGCCGGTGCGCACGTAGTTGAGCCACTGTGCACTGGGGCGCGACGTGTTGGACGTGATGATCTCGATGGAGTCGCCGCTTTTGAGTTCGGTGCGCAGCGGCGAGTATTCGCCATTGACCTTGGCGGCGATGGCGTGATTGCCGATGTCGGTGTGGATGGCGTAGGCGAAATCGACCGGCGTGGCGCCGCGCGGCAGCGACAGAATCTTGCCCTGCGGCGTGAATACGTAGACCGAATCGGGAAAGAGGTCGACCTTGACGTGTTCGAGGAATTCGCCGGAATCGCCGGTCTGGCTTTGGATGTCGAGCAGCGACTGCAGCCACTGGTGCGTACGCTTTTGCAGCGTGTTGAGCGTGGTGTCGTCGTCTTTGTACAGCCAGTGCGATGCCACGCCTTCTTCGGCGACCTGATCCATTTCGCGCGTGCGTATCTGGAACTCGACCGGCGTGCCGTAAGGGCCGACCAGCGTGGTGTGCAGCGACTGGTAGCCGTTGAGCTTGGGAATGGCGATGTAGTCTTTGAACTTGCCCGGCACCGGGCGGTACAACTGGTGCAGCGTGCCCAGCGCCAGATAGCATTCGGGCAGGGTGTGCACGATGATGCGAAAACCGTAGATGTCGAGCACGTCGGACAGCGACTTTTTCTGCTCGGTCATCTTGTTGTAGATGCTGAACAGCGATTTTTCGCGGCCAGTGATTTCGGCCTCTATGCCGGCGGCGGGCAACGCGGCGCGCACGTCGTCGCTGATCTTGCCCAATACTTCGCGGCGATTGCCCCGGGCCGCCATGATGGCCTTGTACAGCACCTGGTAGCGGTTGGGGTAGATGGCCTGGAAACAGAGGTCTTGCAGTTCGCGCACCAGCGCGTTCAGGCCCAGCCGGTGCGCGATGGGCGCGTAGATGTCCAGAGTTTCGCGCGCGACGCGGCGGCGTTTCTCGGGGCTGACCGCGCCCAGCGTGCGCATGTTGTGCAGGCGGTCGGCCAGCTTGATGAGGATGACGCGCACGTCGCGCGCCATGGCCAGCAGCATCTTGCGGAAGCTCTCGGCCTGCTGTTCGGCCTTGGTGGCGAATTCCAGGCGTTCGAGCTTGGAGACGCCGTCGACGATTTCAGCGACGTCGGGGCCGAAGCGCTCGGCCACCTCTTGCTTGGAGACGTCCTGGTCTTCGATGACGTCGTGCAGCAGCGCGGCGATGAGCGAGTCGGTGTCGAGTTTCCAGCCGGCACAGACTTCGGTGACGGCGATGGGATGCGAGATGTAGGGCTCGCCGCTGGCGCGGAACTGGCCCAGGTGGGCCTGGTCGGCGAAGCGGTAGGCCTCGCGCACGCGTTCGATGTCTTTGGGGCTGAGGTACTGGCTGATGATTTGCGTAAGCGGAGCCAGTGAAGCGATGGGCTGGGGGGTATCGGCCGCGGGCACGGCGCCGGTTTTAGGCGTGTCGGGCGCAAGCCGGGTGTCGCGGCTGCGGCGGCGCAGGCGCGGCCCCTTCTTGAGCGCTGCCAGAATGCCGGACGATGCGCCGCGTAGAGAAGTGAACGCCATATTGCCCCCCAGGTTTGCCGCGCCTGGAAATCAGGTGGGCACTTTACGCAGCATTTCGACGCCGGTCAGGCCCGCGGCCAGTTCGCGCAAGGCCAGCACGGTGGGTTTGTCGTCGGCGTTGATGCGGGCTTCGTGGCCCTGGGCCAGCTCGCGGGCGCGATAGGTGGCGGCCAGAGTCAGGTCGAAGCGGTTGGGGATTTGTTCGAGACAATCTTCGACGGTAATACGTGCCATGGTAGTGCTCTGTAATATGGGAAATGAATGGTATCAGACGCTGGTAACGCTGATGCCCAGTTGGGAAAAGAGTTCGGCGTGCCGCGCGGCCTGGCTGGCATAGCGCAGGCGCGAGGCCCCGACTATCTGGGCCAATTGCGAAAGCGCGGTGCTAAATTCTTGATTAATAATAACATATTGGCATTCTGAAACATGCGCCATTTCGCCTCCGGCAGCCAGCAGACGCTTGGTGATGACCTGGGGGGAATCCTGCCCGCGCTTGCGCAGCCGCGTTTCCAGGGTTTCGAGCGAAGGCGGCAGGATGAAAATGCCGATGGCGTCGGGAAAATGGCGCTTGATCTGGCGCGCGCCCTGCCAGTCGATCTCCAGCAGCACGTCGCGGCCATTGCGTATGCATTCCTCGACGTAGTCGCGCGGGGTGCCGTAGAAGTTGCCGTGCACTTCGGCCCATTCCAGCAACTGGCCTTCGTCGCGCAGCGCGACGAAGGCGTCTTTGTCCACGAAGCGGTAGTGCTGGTTGCCGATCTCGCCGGGGCGCGGGTCGCGCGTGGTGCACGAGATGGACAGCGAGATCTGGTCGTCCTCGGCCAGTAGCGCGTTGACCAGGCTGGATTTGCCCGCGCCGCTGGGCGCGACGACCATGAAGATGTTGCCGGGGGTGAGGGAGGTCGGGTGCATGTGTGTGGTGGCGGCGGAATCGTGAGGAGAAGGGCTGGCGCGGGGTTCAGGGCGCGTCCGGCGTGTAGCCGAGTTCGCGCAAGGCCTCGGCCTGGGTCTGCGGCGTGTCGCACAGCAGCACCAGCGTGTCGTCGGGATTCAGGTTGAAAAGCAGGTCGGCCAGGGTTTCTCCGACCGGGGCGGAGGAGTCCAGCGCGGCGACGTGCACTTCGCCGTTTTCGAATTGCTCGGCGTGCACCCATTGCGCGGCGCGCTCGATGTCGGGCTCACTGACGCCGACGTAGGCGGTGAACCGGGCGTCTTCGTAGCTGACGTCCAGGATGATGGGCTCGTTGTCGGGGCTGGAGTCGCCGTTGGTGGTGGGCATGATCTGGCGGGGCCGGCGCTGCGGTGAACGCGGCGGAGTCTGCAAAGCGTAATCATACCAAGAGCGCCGGGCGGCGAGGGTCTGGCATACTGTCGCCTGTTCGGGAAACCCGCGCCAGGTTCCCGGTTTATGGATTCAATTCATGCGCGCCCGTGGCTGGATGGCGGGCGCGCATGTCGTCGGGAGCATCATGAAATTCGCCACCTGGAACGTCAACTCGCTGAAAGTGCGCCTGCCGCAGGTGCTGGACTGGCTCAAGGCCACCGAGACGGACGTGCTCTGTCTGCAGGAACTCAAGCTGCCGGACGAAAGCTTTCCGCTGCAAGCCTTTACCGAGCTGGGTTATCAAGCCAGCTGGGCGGGGCAGAAAACCTATAACGGCGTGGCTATCGTGTCGCGCCTGCCGGGGCTGGACGTGCAGCGCAACATTCCGGGCTTCGAAGACCCGCAGCAGCGCATCATCGCCGCGACGCTGGAAGCGCCGGGCGGGCCTATTCGGGTGATCAGCGCCTATTGCCCCAACGGGCAGTCGCTGGACAGCGACAAGTATCCGTACAAGCTTAGCTGGTTTGCGGCGCTGCGCGAGTGGCTGACGCAAGAGCTGCAGCGCCATCCCCGGCTGATGGTGCTGGGCGACTACAACGTGGCGCCGCGGGACGAAGACGTGCACGACCCGGAAAAATGGGCTGGCCAGGTACTGGTTTCCGAGCCCGAACGCCAGGCTTTCCGCGACTTGCTGGGGCTGGGCCTGCACGACTCCTTCCGGCTGTTCGAGCAGGAACCCAAGCAGTTCAGCTGGTGGGATTACCGCCAATTGGGCTTTCGCCGCAACGCCGGCCTGCGCATCGACCATATATTGATCTCCGACGCGCTCAAGCCTTTGTGCGTGTCATGCGGCGTGGACAAAGAGCCGCGCCGCCTGCCGCAGCCCTCCGACCACGCGCCGGTGGTGGCGCAGTTCAACCTGGAGGGTCGGGGCGCATGAGCGGCAAGGCCGAGCGGTACGAGCCCTGGGAGGACGACGAGCCGACCTTGTCCGAGTTGGCGGGGGTGCGCTACCTGCACTTCGGCACCGAATGGGTGCAGGGCGCCATGCGCGTGCGCAAGCCCGACGAGCTCGTGCTGGCCTATACCAAGCAGATGATGGCCTGGATGCTGTTCCAGACGCCCGCAAGCGGCCAGACGGTCGGGGTGCTGGGCCTGGGCGCGGGGTCGCTGCTGCGCTTCACGCTGAAATACACCCAGGCCCGGGTGGTGACGGTGGAGTGGAACCCGGCGGTGACGGCCATGTGCCAGGCGTACTTCCGCCTGCCCGACCACCCGCGCTCGAACATCGTGCACGACGATGCCGGCGTTTGGGTGCAGGCGCCGGAAAACGCCGGCCTGTGCGCGGCGCTGATGGTGGATTTGTACGACGCCTCGGCCCAGGGGCCGGTGCGCGAGTCGCTGGAGTTCTATCAGGGCTGCCGCCAGTCGCTGGCGCCGGACGGCGTGCTTACCGTCAATCTGTTCGGCGACCACGAGAGTTTTCCGCGTAACATGGCTAATATCAGCGAGGCGTTTTCGGGCCGCGTGCTGGCCTTGCCCGAGGTGGACGCGGGCAACCGCATCGTGCTGGCTTTCCGCGACGAATGGCCCGAGCTGAACGACGGCGCCTGGCTGGATCGCGCCCAGGCGCTGGAAACCGCAACCAAGCTGCCGGCCATGCGCTGGGCCAGGCATTTGCTGGCGGAGTTGGCCTAACCGCGGGGGCTGGCCGGTCTGCAAGTTTTCCCCATTTACAGGAGATTTCCATGATCAAGCACAATCGGAAATGGCGTAACTGGGCGTTGGGCGCGGGCCTGGCGCTGGCGGCCTTGACGGCGCAGGCGCAATCGGTGGCTGTGGTCTCCATCGTCGAGCATCCGGCGCTGGACGCCTTCCGCGACGGAGTGGCCGAGGCCTTGGCCGAGGCGGGATACGACAAGAACAACAAGGATTTCACCTGGCAGTACCAAAGCGCGCAGGGCAATAATGCGGTGGCCGCGCAAATTGCGCGCAAATTCGTCGGCGACAAGCCGGACGTCATCGTCGCCATCGCCACGCCGGCCGCCCAGGCCGTGGTGGCTTCCACGCGCAGCATCCCCGTGGTGTACGGCGCCGTCACCGACCCGGTGGCGGCCCAGTTGGTGCCGTCGCTGGAGCCCTCGGGCACCAACGTCACCGGCGTTTCCGACGCGCTGCCCATAGACGAGCAGATCGAACTGATCCGCCAGGTGGTGCCCGGCGCCAAGCGTATCGGGGTGGTGTATAACCCCGGCGAAGCCAATTCCGTGGCCGTGGTGGAGCAACTGCGCGCCGTATTGCCTCAGCACGGCCTGAGCCTGGTCGGGGCCAGCGCGCCGCGCACGCTGGACGTCGGCGCGGCTGCGCGCAGCCTGATAGGCCGCGTGGACGCCATCTACACCAGCACCGACAACAACGTGGTGTCGGCCTACGAGGCTTTGGTCAAGGAAGGCAACGACGCCGACATTCCGCTTATCGCCGCCGACGTGGACAGCGTCAAGCGCGGCGCCATCGCGGCCCTGGGGCAGAAATATCACGAGATGGGCAAGCAGGCCGGGCGCATGGCGGTGCGCATCATCAAGGGCGAAAAGCCCGGCGAGATGCCCTCGATGCTGGGGCGCGACCTCGAACTGCACCTGAACCGCACGGCCGCGCGCGAGCAGGGCGTCGAACTGCCGCAAGCCTTGCTGGACAAGGCCGCCGTCGTCCTGCCTTGACGCTTCGCTAGGAGGCTGGCGTGAGCGCGTATGCATTCTGGGGAGCCGTGGAGGTCGGCCTGGCTTTCAGCCTGGTGGCGCTGGCCGTGTTCCTGTCGTTTCGCGTGTTGCGCTTTCCCGACCTGACGGTGGACGGCAGTTTCCCGCTGGGGGCTGCCGTCTGCGCCACGCTGATCAGCCAAGGCTGGGACCCGTTCGCGGCGACCACCTTGGCCTTGCTGGCGGGCGGCCTGGCCGGCGCGCTGACGGGCTGGCTCAACGTCGGCCTGCGCATCATGGATCTGCTGGCTGGCATTCTGGTGATGATCGCGCTGTACTCCATCAATTTGCGCGTCATGGGCCGGCCCAACGTGCCGCTCATCATGGAACCCACGGTGTTCAGCGTCCTGCGCTCGGACGCGCTGGACGACATGCTGCTGCGGCCGGCGATTCTGCTGGTGGTGGTCGTGGCGGCCAAGCTGCTGCTGGACGCCTTCCTGCGTTCGCAAATGGGGCTGGCCATGCGCGCCACCGGCGCGAATCCGCGCATGGCGCGCGCGCAGGGCGTGCCCACGGGCCGGCTGGCGGTGCTGGGGCTGGCGATTTCGAACGCCTTGTGCGCCCTGGGCGGCGCGCTGTTCGCGCAGTCGCAGGGCGGGGCGGACATCTCCATGGGCATAGGCACCATCGTCATCGGCCTGGCGGCGGTCATCGTCGGCGAAAGCCTGTTCCACAGCCGGCGGCTGGTGTGGATGACGCTGGCGGTGGTGGTGGGCGCGGTGCTGTATCGCTTTTTCGTGGCGCTGGCGCTGAATGCCGACGTCATCGGGCTGGCCGCGCAAGACCTCAACCTGATCACCGCCGTGCTGGTGACGATTGCGCTGGTGGTGCCGTTGCTGCGCAAGCGCCGCCGCAAATAGGAGGCCCGTATGCTGAAGCTGGATGCATTGCGCGTCGTATTCAATGCCGGAACGCCCATAGCGAACACGGCGCTGGACGGCCTGAGCCTGCAGGTGCCCGCCGGGCAGTTCGTCACGGTCATAGGCAGCAACGGGGCGGGCAAGTCCACGCTGCTAAACGTCATTTCGGGGGAGCTTGCCGTCGACGAGGGCAGTATCCGTATCGGCGACCAGGAGGTCGGGCGGCTGGCGGCCTGGCGCCGGGCCGACTACGTGGCGCGCGTGTTTCAAGACCCGCTGGCCGGCACCTGCGAAGACCTCAGCATAGAAGAGAACCTGGCGCTGGCCGACGCCAGGGGCCGGCGGCGCGGCCTGGGCCGGGCCGTGCGCCGCGACAGGCGCGACCACTACCGCGAGCAACTGCGCCTGCTGGACCTCGGGCTGGAAAACCGCCTGGAAGACCCCATCGGCCTGCTTTCGGGCGGGCAGCGCCAGTCGGTCAGCCTGTTGATGGCGGCCTTGCGCCCTTCGCGCATTCTGCTGCTCGACGAGCATACGGCGGCGCTCGACCCGCGCACCGCCGATTACGTGCTGGAACTGACGCGCCGCCTGGTCAAGGACAAAGGCCTGACCACGCTGATGGTGACGCACAGCATGCGCCAGGCCCTGGACATCGGCGACAGGCTGGTCATGCTGCACCGGGGCAAGGTGGCGCTGGACGTCGCCGAACCGGCCAACCGGGGGCTGGGCGTGCCCGATCTGCTGGAGATGTTCCAGCGTGTGCGCTCGGAAACGGTGTCGGACGACGCCTTGCTGCTGGACTGAGGGCGGGTAAAAAGACTGGTAAAAATTCCTTTTTTCGCTTAACATCCGCCTGGTCGTTAGCATCGTCGAAGCAAACCGGTTTCTTTTCCGCGCCCATGCGGCGACCATTCGGAATTGGTATTTGTTTCGATTTATACTCTAATGTCTTTTTTAGCGCCGGAGCCCGCATCCCGGCGCTTTCAGCCGTTTTCATTCTTTCCCATTCCGCCTCGTGCACGAGCACGCAAGGCGTCCGCAGGAGCCATTCAATGCGCAAAGCGTCACTGCCGCTACAGCAGAAATTCCGTGTGCTCGTTCTGTCTTCAGTCCTGGTGTTGGCGGCGTGCGGCGACAAGCCTCAGCAAGGTCACGACATGGCCGGCATGCAAGTGCCCGTCAGCGTGGTCACCGTGCAGCCCAGCCGCGCGGAAATCACGTCCGAACTGCCGGGCCGGGTCGACGCCATCAAAGACGCCCAGATCCGCGCGCGCGTCGATGGCATCGTCGAGTCCATCAATTTCAAGCAGGGCAGTGACGTCAAGGCGGGCGATTTGCTGTTTACCATCGATCCGGCGCCTTATCAGGCCATGCGTTCCAGCGCCTACGCCGAACTCAAGCGCGCCGAGGCCAATGCCACCAGCGCCCGCCAGTTGGCGCAGCGCTACGGCAAGCTGATCAAGGCCAACGCCGTCAGCCGCCAGGACTACGACAATGCCGTGGCCCAGGCCGCGCAGGCCGAGGCCGCGATCGCCGCCGCCAAGGCCGCCTTGCAGTCCGCCGACATCAGCCTGGGCTATACCAAGGTGACCTCGCCCATAGACGGCCGCATCGGCCAGTCCATGGTGACCGAAGGCGCGCTGGTCAGCGCGGCGCAAGCCACGCAAATGGCCGCGGTGCAACAAATCGATAAGGTCTACGTCGACGTCACGCGTTCCACGACCGAACTGGCGAGGATGCGCCGCGACCTGGCCAGCGGGCGCTACAAGCAGACCGAAGACGGTGGGGCGCAGGCCCGGGTCGTGCTGGAAGACGGTTCCATCTACGACCATGCCGGCGAAATGCTGTTCTCCGGCATCAGCGTCGACCCCGGCACCGGCCAGGTCACGGTGCGTTCCGAGTTCCCCAACCCCGACCAGATCCTGCTGCCCGGCATGTACGTGCGGGTGCGCCTGCCCCAGGCCGTCGATGAAAACGCCTTGCTGGTGCCGCAACAGGCCTTGCAGCGCGCGGCGGACGGCAGCAGCAGCCTGATGGTGGTGGTGGACGGCAAGGCGCAGGCGCGCCCCGTGGAAGTCGGCCCCTCCATCGGCAACAGCTGGCTGATCACCAAGGGCCTGTCGGCGGGCGAGGTGGTCATCGTCGCCGGCTTCCAGAAGCTGCGTCCCGGCGCGCCGGTGCATCCCTCGCCCTGGAATCCCGACGCCAAGGGCAACGGCAACGGCGCGGCTCCCCAAGCCGGTGCGGCCCAGCCCGGCGAAGCCGCGCAAGGCCAGCAGCCCGCCCAGGGCGGCGAAGCGGCCCAAGCCCAAGGCGCCGATGCCGGCGCGCAAAGCAACTAAGTCCCTGTCTCCTGAGTCGCCCCGGCGTGCCGGGGCGTGGGCAATACTAGCCTGCAAAGTGAGTGCACATGCCACAGTTTTTCATAGATAGACCGGTTTTTGCCTGGGTGGTGGCGCTGGCCATCACGCTGGCCGGCCTGCTGGCGATTCCCAACATGCCGGTGTCGCAATACCCCGACGTCGCGCCGCCGTCCGTCACCATCAACGCCACGTATCCGGGCGCTTCCGCCCAGGACGTGGCCGACTCGGTCGCCAGCGTCATCGAGAACGAGCTCAACGGCGCCAAGGGCCTGCTGTATTACGAGTCGGTCAGCGACTCCTACGGCCGCGCCGAGATCACCGCGACCTTCCAGCCGGGCACCGACCCCGACATGGCCCAGGTGGACGTGCAGAACCGCATCTCCAACGTGACGGCGCGCCTGCCCGCGGCCGTCATGGAGCAAGGCCTGAAGGTCGAGCAAAGCAATCCGGGCTTCCTGCTGCTGGTGACGATGTCCGCCACGGACGGCACCATGGACCAGATCGCCATCGCCGACTATATTTCGCGCAACGTGCAGAATGAAATCGCGCGCGTGCCCGGCGTGGGCAAGTTCCAGCTGTTCGCCTCGCCGCGCGCCATGCGCGTCTGGGTCGACCCCGACAAGCTGACGGGCTTCCAGATCAGCATGGCCGAGGTCATGTCCGCCATTTCCAGCCAGAACACGCTGGTGTCGGCGGGTATCCTGGGTTCGCCGCCCAACCCCGGCGAGCAGCGCGTCTCCGCGCCCATCATCGTCAATGGCGAACTGCGCACGGTCGAGGAATTCCAGAACATCGTGCTGCGCTCGAACACCGATGGCTCCATGGTGCGCGTGCGCGACGTGGCGCGCGTGGACGTGGGTTCCGACAACTATCAGTTCGGTTCGCGCCTGAACGGCAAGGCGACGGCGGCGTTCGCCATCTCGCTGACGCCGGACGCCAACGCCTTGTCCACGGCCGAGGGCGTCAAGAACAAGATGGCCGAGCTGTCCCAGTACTTCCCGGCCGGCATCGAATACGCCATTCCCTACGACACCACACCTTACGTCAACACGTCGATCAAGCAGGTGATCCATACGCTGGTCGAGGCCATGTTCCTGGTGTTCGTGGTCATGTTCATCTTCCTGCAGAACGTGCGCTACACGCTGATTCCGGCGCTGGTGGTGCCCATCGCCATCCTGGGCGCGATGACGGTCATGCTGGCGCTGGGGTTCTCCATCAACGTGCTGACCATGTTCGCCATGGTGCTGGCCATCGGGATTCTGGTGGACGACGCCATCGTGGTGGTCGAGAACGTGGAACGCATCATGGTGGAGGACGGCTCATCGCCCCGGGAGGCCACCAGCAAGGCCATGCCCCAGATCAGCGGCGCCGTGGTCGGCATGACGCTGGTGCTGGCCACGGTGTTCTTCCCGCTGGCCTTCATGAGCGGTTCGGTGGGCATCATCTACCGCCAGTTCGCCGTGGCGATGGCGGTTTCCATCCTGTTCTCGGGCTTTCTGGCGCTGACCTTCACGCCGGCGCTTTGCGCCACGATTCTCAAGCCGATTCCCAAGGGCCATCACGAGGTCAAGCGCGGTTTCTTCGGCTGGTTCAACCGAAGATTCGACTCGCTGACGCACGGCTACGAAGGCTGGGTGAGCAAGTCGCTCAAGCGCACCGGGCGCCTGATGCTGGTGTACCTGGTGCTGCTGGTGGCGATGGGCTTCATGTACTTCCGCCTGCCCACGTCCTTCCTGCCCCAGGAAGACCAGGGCTACACCATCGTCAACATCGAGCTGCCGGCCGGCGCGACGGCCAACCGCACCATCGACGTCATCGAGCAGGTCGAGAAATACTTCTTCGACCAGCCGCAGGTGCAGGACGTCATCACGGTGCAGGGCTTCAGCTTCAACGGCAGCGGCCTGAACGCGGCCATCGCGTTCACGCCCTTGAAGGACTTCTCCGAGCGCAAGGGGCGCGAGAACTCGGCGCAAGCCGTGGCCGACCGCGCCAACGCGAATCTGCTGTTCGGCATCCCCGACGCCATGACGTTCTCCATCGTGCCGCCGGCGATCTCGTCGCTGGGCAACGCGGCCGGTTTCGACATGCGCCTGCAAGACCGCGGCGGCCTGGGCCAGGACGCCTTGCTGGCCGGCACCCAGGAATTGCTGGGCATGGCCATGCAGAATCCCAAGCTGGCCGACGTGCGCGTCACCGGCCTGGGGCCGGGGCCGCAGTTGCGGGTCACCATCGACCGCGAAAAGGCCGCGGCGCTGGGGGTCAACTTCAACGAAGTCGCCACGCTGGTCTCGGCGGCGGTGGGCTCCAGCTACGTGTCCAAGTTCCCCAACATGGGCCGCATCCAGAACGTCTGGGTCCAGGCCGACGACGTCCATCGCATGGAACCCGAAGACATCATGAAGATGTCGGCGCGCAACCAGGCCGGCGAGGCCGTGCCGCTGTCGTCCTTCGTCAAGGCCGACTGGACGTTCGGCCCCGTGCAGGTGGTGCGCTACAACAGCTACCAGTCCATCCGCATCGGCGGTACGGCGGCGGCGGGCTACTCCACCGGCGAAGCCATGACCGAAATGGAATCGCTGGTGGGCCAGCTGCAGACTGGCTTCGGCTACGAGTGGACGGGCCTTTCCTACCAGGAAAAGCAGGCCGGCTCGCAGTCGCTGATTCTGATGGGCCTGGCCATGCTGGTGGTGTTCATGGTGCTGGCCGCGCTGTATGAAAGCTGGGCCATCCCCTTGTCGGTGATGCTGATGGTGCCGCTGGGCATGCTGGGCGCCGTGGGGATGGTGACGGCCTTGGGGATGGAAAACAACGTGTACTTCCAGGTGGGCATGGTGACCGTCATCGGCTTGGCGGCCAAGAACGCCATTCTGATCGTGGAGTTCGCCAAGGACGTCTATGCCGAGACGGGCAATCTCGTCTCGGCGACGGTCGAGGCCGCGCGCCTGCGTTTCCGGCCCATCTTGATGACGTCCTTCGCCTTCATCCTGGGCGTGGTGCCGCTGACGCTGGCAAGCGGGGCGGGCGCGGCCAGCCAGAACGCCGTCGGTTTCGGCGTGCTGGGCGGCATGCTGGCCGCGACGCCGCTGGCCATGCTGTTCGTGCCGACGTTCTTCGTCGCCGTCATGACGCTGTTCAAGGCCAAGGTCAAGGTCAACCCCCATCACACCTCGCTGGTGCATCACGACGACGCCCCAGGGGCGGACTCTTCCTCGTCCAACACGGATAAACAAGGAGATCAGGCATGAAGCCGCAGGTTTTTCGACGGGCCTGGCTCCCCCTGATATTAAGTGTGGCGCTGTCCGGCTGCTCGCTGGCGCCCAAGTATGAACGGCCGCAGGCGCCGGTGCCCGCCAGCCTGCCGGTGGAGCAGGCCACGCAAGGCGACCGGCTGGCGGCCGACCTGGGGTGGCGTGAATTCTTCCACGATCCCCAATTGCGGGCGCTAGTGGAATTGGCGCTGGAAAACAACCGCGATCTACGCGTGGCCATTTACCGCGTCGAAGAGGCGCGCGGCCTGTACGGCGTGCAGGCCAGCGAGCGCCTGCCCACGGTGGGCATAGGCGGCCAGGGCCAGATTACGCGCCTGCCCGAAGACATGCGCCAGCCCGGCGCCGCCAGCGTTACGCGTTCGTATCAGGCGGGCGTGGGCATCACCTCGTTCGAAATCGATCTGTTCGGGCGCGTGCGCAACCTCAGCGAAGCCGCCTACCAGCAGTATCTGGCGACCGAAGCGGGACGGCGTACCGCGCACATCGCGCTGGTGGCCCAGGTGGCGCAAGCCTATTTCAACATGCGCGCCGCCGAGCAGCAGTTGGGACTGGCGCGCCGCACCCTGAACGCGCGCCAGCAGTCCTACGACCTGGTCAAGCTGCGCTACGACAACGGCGTGGCCGGCGCGCTCGACCTGAACCAGGCGCGCAGCCAGCTCGATAGCGTGCGCGCCGATCAGATCCAGTTCGAGCGCATGCATACGCAGGCCGGCAATGCGCTGCAGCTGCTGCTGGGGCAAAGCATCCCGGCCGACCTGCCGGCGGCGGCGGCTAACTTCGGCAAAGACCAACTGCTGGACAAAGTGCCGGTGGGCTTGTCTTCCACGGTATTGCTGAACCGCCCGGACATCGAATCGGCCGAGCATCAGCTGATGGCGTCCAACGCCAACATCGGCGCGGCGCGCGCGGCGTTCTTCCCCAACATCAGCCTGACCGGCATGCTGGGCTTCGCCAGCCCGGCGCTGGGCGGCTTGTTCGGTTCGGGCAACCGCTACTGGACGTTCCAGCCCAATATCGTCATGCCCATCTTCTCGGGCGGCACCTACGCCAATCTGCAGGTGGCCGAAGCGCGCAAGCACATTGCGGTGGCCGAATACGAGAAGTCCATCCAGACGGCCTTCCGCGAAGTGGCGGACGCGC
Source organism: uncultured Burkholderiaceae bacterium (assembly GCA_934525625.1). Taxonomy (GTDB): domain Bacteria; phylum Pseudomonadota; class Gammaproteobacteria; order Burkholderiales; family Burkholderiaceae_B; genus Mesopusillimonas. The sequence goes on along the minus strand of CAKSZL010000003.1, from coordinate 125,085 downwards.
TGGCGGGCGAAGCCACGTACGCGGCCCAGCTGGATGCATTGCGCCAGCTGGAGCAATCCACGGCCGAGTCGCTGGAGCTGTCTCGCCTGCGCTATGAAAACGGCATAGACAGCTTCCTGCAAGTGCAAACCGCCGAAGTGGCGCTGTTCTCGACGCAGCAGCAGTTCATCCAGGTGGGGCTGGCCTCTCTGATGAACCGCGTCGATCTGTATAAAGCGCTGGGCGGGGGCTGGTATGCCGACACGGTAACGGATCAGTCGGCCGCGGGGCAGGGCGCCGCTTCCGAACGGACGGGCGACGCTTCATGATAGAGCTGGGCGTCAACATCGACCACGTGGCCACGCTGCGCCAGCAGCGCGGCACCGATTATCCCGATCCCGTCCGGGCCGCGCAGGTGGCCGAGGACGCCGGCGCCGATCTCATCACGCTGCATCTGCGCGAAGACCGGCGCCACATTCAAGACGCCGACGTCTTCGCCATGCGCAAGGCCGTGCGCACGCGTATGAACCTGGAGTGCGCCGTCACGCCCGACATGCTGGACATCGCCTGCCGCGTCCAGCCGGACGACGTGTGCCTGGTGCCCGAGCGCCGCGAAGAGCTCACCACCGAGGGCGGCCTGGACGTCATCACCCACGAGGCCGCGGTGCGCGCCGCCATCGAACAGTTGCAGGCGGCGGGCATACGCGTCTCGCTTTTCATCGACCCCGAGCCGCGCCAGATAGAACAGGCCCATCGCCTGGGCGCCACCGTCATCGAACTGCACACCGGCGCGTATGCCGAGGCCGACCAGGCCGAACAGGCCGCGCATCTCGAACGCCTGCGCCTGGCCGTGGCGACGGGCGTGGGCCTGGGCCTGCGCGTCAACGCCGGCCACGGGCTGCACTACGGCAACGTGACGCCGGTCGCCGCCATGCCGGGCATCTCCGAGTTGAACATCGGCCACGCCATCGTGGCCAGGGCCGTATTCGACGGCCTGGACGCCGCCGTGCGCGACATGAAGGCTTGCCTGGTCCGCGCGGTTTCGAGCCATTAAAGGTATATAGGAATCCACATGTCTGTTTCACCCATCGAAGCCCTGTTGTCGCGCCGTTCCGCCAAGCTGGTGGGCGCGCCCGGCCCCAGCCCCGAGCACCTGGACATCATCCTGCGCGCGGCCATGACCGCGCCGGACCACGGCCGCGCCCAGCCTTGGCGCTTCGTGCTGATCGAAGGGCCGGCCATCGCCGAATTCGCCGAATTCGTCCTGAAGGCCCACGAAGACGCGGGCCAGCCTTTGCCGCCGCAGAAAGTCACCAATATGCGCGGCTGGCTCGCCCAGGCGCCGCTGCTGCTGGGCATGGCCTGCCATCTCGACCCCGAAGACAAGCGCTTCCCGGAGCAGGAACGCATTCTGGCAGCGGGCGCGGCCGCCACGCAGATGCTGAACGCCGCCCACATGCTGGGCTACGGCGCGTTCTGGAGCACCGGCCTGGGCACCTATCTGCCCGCCGTGCAGCAAGAGCTCGGCTTCGCCGAACCCGAATACCGCTTCCTGGGGTTCATGTCCATCGGAACGCCGCTGCGCGCCATGCCCAGCCCCGCACGCCCCGAACCCGAAACCTTCGTGCGCCGCTGGCCTGCCGCAAGTTAAGGGCGCAGCACCGATCTGACGCTGTCGGCCAGCTCGTTCACCGAGCTGGCGTCCGAGGCCAGCAGCCTGGCCTTGCCGCGTGGATCAAAAATATAAATACCCCGGGCATGAGTCACTTCGTAGCTCTCGGGGTTTTCGCCTTTGGGTTTTTCTATCTGGTAGGCCACGCGGTAGCGGCGCGCCAGGGAAGCCACCTGGCGTTCGGTGCCGCTCAGGCCGATGGCGTCGGGGTCGAACATGTTGACGTAGGCCTGCAACTGCTCGGGCCGGTCGCGGTGCGGGTCGACGCTGATGAATAGAATGCGCACGTTCTGGGCGTCGTCGCCCAGCTTTTGCATCACCATGGCCAATTGCCCCATGGTGGTGGGACAGATGTCGGGGCAGTTGGCGTAGCCGAAGAACATCAGCACCGCTTTGCCGGCCACGGCTTGTTCCGTGACTTCCTGGCCGTCCTGGCCTATCAGCGTGAACTTCAGATCGGGCAGAAAGCCCGATACCTTGTGTATCTGCATGGCGGCGGAGGCGACGGCCTGGCCGGGAGCCGAGGCCAAGGCCGCCGCCGGCAGGCACAGGGCCGCCATCAGGGCCGAACCGCAAAGCAAGGTACGAAAAGAAGGCATGCGGGGCTCTCCGTCTGGGGTTCGTGCGTTCAGGCCGTGGCGGCGTCCGGCGTCAGCGGCGTGTCCATGCCGCCGTGGCGCAGCAGCGCGTCGAGCTTGGGCTCGCGGCCGCGGAAGGCGCGGAAGGAGTCGGCCGCGGGGCGCATGCCGCCGACGGCCAGGATTTCGTCCAGGAAGCGCAGGCCGGTGGGCGGGTGCAGGGTGTCCTGGCGGCCCTCGGCCTGGGCGGCTTCCTCGAAGGCGGCGTAGGCGTCGGCGGACAGCACTTCGGCCCATTTGTAGCTGTAGTAGCCCGCCGCATAGCCGCCGGCGAACAGATGCGAGAAATTGTGCGGGAAGCGATGCCATTCGGGCGGGATGACCACGGCGACTTCGCGGCGCACCTCGTTCAGGGTCTGCAGCACTTGGGCGATGTCCATGCCGTCGGGGCGGGCGTGGATGGCCATGTCGAACAGCGAGAACTCGATCTGGCGCACCGTCTGCATGCCGCTCTGGAAGTTGCGGGCGGCCAGCAGCTTGTCGTACAGCGCGCGCGGCAGGGTTTCGCCGGTTTGCACGTGGCTGGACAGCGCCTGCACCACGGGCCATTCCCAGCAGAAGTTTTCCATGAATTGCGAGGGCAGTTCGATGGCGTCCCATTCGACGCTGGCGAAGGCGCCGGCGCCCGGCTCGTCCACCTTGGACAGCAGCGCATGCAGCGCGTGGCCGCTTTCGTGGAACAGGGTGATGACGTCGTCGTGCGTCAGCACCGACGGCTTGCCGTCGGCGGGCGGGGTGAAGTTGCAGGTCAGGCATACCACCGGCAACTGCAGATGATCGCCCAGCCGGCGGCGGTTGCGTTCGCCGTCCACCCAGGCGCCGCCTTGCTTGCCCTGGCGCGCGTACAGGTCGATGAGCAGATAGCCCAGCGTTTGACCCTGGGCGTCGACGGCGCGCAAGGCCTGGGCGTCGTCGTGCCACAGGCGCGGTTCCGGGCAAGGCTGCAGCTGAACCTGGAACAGGGTCTGTACGACCTCGAACAGGCCTTGCAGCACGCGCGGCTCGGTGAAGTACTGTTTGACCTCGTCCTCGGAGTAGGCATAGCGCGTTTCGCGCAGGCGCTCGGCGTAATAGGGCATGTCCCAGGGCTGCAGGCCGTCGATCTGGTATTGCTCGCGCGCGAAGGCGCGCAGTTCGTCGAGATCGCGCTGGGCGTAGGGCTTGGCCCTGACGGCCAGGTCGCGCAGAAAAGCCTGCACTTCGTCGGCGCTGCGCGCCATGCGCGTTTGCAGGCGCAGTTCGGCGAAGTCGGCGTAGCCCAGCAGCTTGGCTTCTTGGGCGCGCAAGGCCAGCAGGCGCTCGATGATGGGGGAATTGTCCTGCTCGGGCAGACCCTGCTCCGAGGCTAGCGTGCCATAGGCGCGGTACAGCGCGGCGCGCAGCTCGCGGTCGCGGGCGTATTGCATGACGGGCAGATAGCAGGGCATCTTGAGCGTCAGCAGCCAGCCTTGCTTGCCTTGCTCCTGCGCGCGCGCGCGGGCGGCCTGCACGACGTCGGCGGGTATGCCCGCCAGGCGGCTTTCGTCCTCGACCAGCAGCGTCCATTGGTCGACGGCGTCCAGCACGTTCTCGGAGAATTTTTGCGACAGCTGCGCCAGTTCGGCGCACAACGCCATATAGGTGTCGCGGTCTTGCCCCTCCAGGCCCACGCCGCTGAGGCGGAAGTCGCGCAGCGCCAGTTCGACGACGCGCCGGCGCGCGGCCGGCCACTGGGCGAAATCGGCTTGGGCCTGCAGGCGCTGGTACTGCTGGTACAGGCCGCGATGCAGGCCTGTCCAGGTGGAGAACTCGGAAACCTTGGGCAGGCAATCGTTATAGGCCTGGCGCAGTTCGGGGGTGTTGACGACGGCGTTCAGGTGGCCCACCACCGACCACGCGCGCCAGAGTTTTTCGCAGGCGGTCTCCAGCGGGTCGACGACGGCTTCCCAGGTGGCGGGTAGCGACGCGTCGGCGGCCTGTTCCACGGCTGCGCGCGCTTGCTCGATAAGCTGCTCTATGGCCGGCTCGATGTGAGCCGGCTTGATGGCCGCGTAGTCGATAAGGGTATCCAGGGGAGCAAGCAGGGGATTCGTCATGAGGCTGAAGGCAAACGTAAAAAGAAAAAAGCCGATGCTAAGCAGACCGGCCGCCGCCCGGATGGTTCCGGGCGGGTGCGTGAAGCGCCGCGGCGCCTACAAGACCAGATGGGGACGGAATGCGCTCAGGCAAGCAGCGGCGTGTGCTGCAGCGAGCGTTCGGCGGCTTCCACGGTGTTGACCAGCAGCATGGCGATGGTCATGGGCCCGACGCCGCCCGGCACGGGCGTGATGGCGCCGGCCACGGCGCTGGCTTCGTTGAAGGCGACGTCGCCCGTCAGGCGGCCGTCGGGCAGGCGATTGATGCCCACGTCGATGACGACGGCGCCGGGCTTGATCATGTCGCCGCTTATCATGCCGGGGCGGCCGGTGGCCACGACCAGCACGTCGGCGCGGCGCGTCTGGGCGGCCAGGTCGCGGGTCTTGGAGTTGCACAACGTGACGGTGGCGCCCTGGGCCAGCAGCAGCATGGCCATGGGCTTGCCCACGATGTTGCTGGCGCCCACGACCACGGCTTCGGCGCCGCGCAGGGCGACGTTCTCGGAAGCCAGCATCTTCATGACGCCGTAGGGCGTGCATGGAATGAAGCGCGGATGCCCGGTCATGAGCAAGCCGACGTTGCTGACGTGAAAGCCGTCCACGTCCTTGTCGGCGTCGATGGCGGCGATGACCTGGCTGGCGTCCAGCGGCGCGGGCAGCGGCAATTGCACCAGAATGCCGTGTATGGCGGTGTCGCCGTTCAGGGTTTCGATGACGTCCAGCAGTTCGGACTGCGAGGTGTCGGCGGGCAGGCGGATCTCGCGCGAGTACAGGCCGGCTTTTTCGCAAGCCTGCGCCTTGTTGCGCACGTAGACGTGCGAGGCCGGGTCGTCGCCGACCAGCACGACGGCCAGGCCGGGAATGACGCCCTGCGTGCGCAAGGCCTTGGCGCGCACCGATACTTCTTCACGTATGCCGGCGGCCAGGGCTTTGCCGTCTATGATGCGTGCGCTCATTTGCTTCCTTGGGGCTGGTTCAGGGCGATCTTCATGAGGTCGGCCACGGTGGTGACTTCGAGCTTTTCCATGATGTTGGCGCGATGCGCCTCGACCGTCTTGATGCTGATGTTGAGGTCGCCCGCGATCTGTTTGTTGAGCCGGCCCGCCACGATGCGTTCCAGCACCTGCTGTTCGCGCGAGGTAAGGCGGTTGAGCACGGCCATCTGGTCGCGCTGGGCCTGCAACTGGGCGGTTTTTTCGGCGGCCTGCTGCAGCATGCGCGCGACGATGCCGCGCAGGTCAGTCTCGTTGAACGGTTTTTCCAGGAAGTCGACCGCGCCTTTCTTGATGGTGGACACCGCCATGGGCACGTCGCCGTGACCGGTGATGAACACGATGGGCAGCGGCGCCTGGCGCGCCAGCAGTTCCTCCTGGAGTTCGAGACCGCTCATGCCGGGCATGCGCACGTCGACGATGAGCACCGCGATTTCGTCGGAGTCGTAGGCGCCGAGAAAGTCTTCGGCGCTGCTGAAACTCTTGACGCGATAGCCGTTGGCTTCCAGCAGCCAGCGCAGGGAGTCGCGGACGGCTTCGTCGTCGTCCACGATGTAGACGGTGTGGGAAGGGGGGGGAGTGGTCATGCGTGTAACTCCTGAGTGTTCTCGGAGGGATCCGGCGCTGGACTGGACACCCGGGGTAAGGTGAACCGGAAGATGGTGCCGCCTTCCGGATTGGCGGTCGCCCACAGGCGGCCGTGATGGGATTCGATGATGGTTCGGCAGATGTTCAGGCCCATGCCCAGGCCTTCGGACTTGGTGCTGTAGAAGGGCTCGAACAGGCGCTCGGGGTTGTGCAGGCCGTGGCCCCGGTCGATGACGGCGATCTGTATCTGGTTGTCTTGCTCGGTGGCCTCGACGTGCAGGATGCGGTATTCGCTTTTCTCCATGGCCTCGATGCCGTTCTTGAGCAGGTTGAGCAGCACCTGTTCGATGAGTATGGGGTCGGCCATGACTTGCGGCACGGGTTCGGGCATGGCCGCCTGTATGTCTATCTGGCGCTTGCGCGCATCGATGTCGGCGAAGGCGATGGCGTTGTCCATGATTTGCGTCAGCGACACCTGCTGGCGGCGCGGCTCGCTGCGTTTGACGAATTCGCGGATGCGGCTGATGATCTTGCCGGCGCGCTCGGCCTGGCGCGCGCCTTTTTCGAGCGCTTCGAGCAGCACTTCGGGCTGCGCGTTGCCGGATTTGATGAGCGCGGCGGCGGCCATGTTGTAGTTGGCGATGGCCGTGAGAGGCTGGTTGAGCTCGTGCGCCAGCGACGAGGCCATTTCGCCCATGGTGGTCAGGCGGCTGGTGAGCTGGATTTTTTCCTGCTGCACGCGCGAGGCTTCTTCGTGCTCGCGGCGTTCGGTGATGTCGCGCGCCACCTGCAGGCGCACGCGCCGGCCGTCCGTCCAGGCCAGCATGCGGTGATGGACTTCGAACCAGCGCTGGGCCGACTTGGAGAACACCTCGACGGTTTCGTCGGTGAAGCGGCCCAGGCGGCCGCCCAACAGTTCTTCGTGGCCGTTGGACTGCGCGCCGAAAAAGCGCCGGTAGGTGCGGTTGGCGAACAGCAACTCCAGGCCTTCGGGGGTGTCGGCCACGACCGAGATGGCGTCGTCCAGGCCTTCCAGCACCGTCATGAAGCGCTCGTGCGCGGCGGTAAGGGCTTCGCGTATGCGCTTGGGTTCGGTGATGTCGGTCATGGAGGTCATCCAGCCGATCTGGTCGCCGTTGGGCGCGCGCAGCGGCGAGACGTACATGCGCGCGGTGAAGCGCGAGCCGTCGCGGCGCTGGGCTTCGACTTCGAGACCGCTGCTGGGCGTGCGCCCGGACAGCAGCAGGTCCAGCGTTTCCTCGTGCTGGGCGTGGCGGCCCGGCAGCCAATAGGGGAAGGGCTTGGTGCGACCGATGAGATCGGCTTCGTTCCAGCCTATCATGCGGCAGAAAGCCGGGTTCACGTAGGCGATGCGGCCCTGCATGTCGAACACGCGCATGCCGGTGGTGATGGAGTTTTCCATCGCGCGGCGAAAGCCGGTTTCGGCGATCAGCGCAGCCTCGGCGCGCGTGCGGTAGCGGGTATAGCGCCATAGCACCAGCAGCGAAATCACGATCAGCGACGACAGCGCGATGACCAGCAGGTTCAGACGCTGCAGCCTGGCCTCCTGGTCTATGGTGACGAACATCACGCTGTCGCTTTGCAGGCGCTGCATCCAGATGAACACGCCCATGACGCAAAGAAACAGCGCCAGAACGACGACGGGCGTGACCCAATAGCCGCTGCGGCGCGGCATCTTGGCTTGTTCGTAGAACGTAGTCGGGATGAGGGATTTCTTGGGAGGGCTGGCCATGGTGCCTTACATCGGTGCAGCCTGTATTTTACCTAGCGTTACAGGCCTTATCAGTCCTGGCGGCTGGTGACTTCGACCAGGTGGTAGCCGAACTGGGTCTTGACGGGGCCTTGGACGACGCCGACGGGCGCGCTGAAGACGACCGCGTCGAACTCGGGCACCATCTGGCCGCGGCCGAACGAGCCCAGATTGCCGCCGTCGTGCTTGGACGGGCAGCTGGAATGTTCGCGCGCGACGGCGCCGAAGTCGGCTCCGCCTTCGATGGCGGCTTTAAGCTGATTGCATTGGTCCTCGGTGGATACCAGGATGTGGCGAGCGGTGGCTTGTGGCATAGTGACTTCCTGTAAAAGATTTTTGCGGATATCGCGGCATGCGGCGCTTTGTCATTCTAGCGTACGGCGCAAGCTCGTTCCCGCAGCTTTGGGTACTCTGTCAATATGCCGCAAAACGAAAATATAAAAACCCGGAAACCCTTGTGCGGCGCAGCATACGACGATTTTCATGCAAATATTTTCACATTATAAAATTAATCACCACAAAGTGAAATTTTCCTTGCCCAACGCCAGTCTCTTTTCTAGAATGGCTGCGTGCGAGTATGGGGCGCCGAAAGCCGCGTGTCCTGGCCTCACGCATGAAATCCAAGATCAAAGGTCCGTAGCCAACCCGGCTGCGGATAGCTGACCCAAATCAACCCCTACAGGAGACGCTTATGTCCTCTATGGATCAGGCCAACGCGCTGACGCGCATCACCGAAACGGACGTCGAAGCCCAGGAATGGCTCGACGCCCTGGAAGCCGTACTCGACCGGGAAGGTCCCGACCGCGCGCACTTTCTGCTTGAGCGTCTCATCGACCTCGCACGCCGTTCCGGCGCGAACGTGCCGTTCACGCCTTACACCGGCTACGTCAATACGATTCCCCCCGGCCTCGAAGCCCCCAGCCCCGGCAACCAGGAGCTCGAAGCCCGCATCCGCTCGTACACGCGCTGGAACGCCATGGCCATGGTGGTCAAGGCCAACAGCCACAACCCGCCGGACGGCGGCGACCTGGGCGGCCACATCGCGTCGTTCGCTTCGCTGGCCACCATGATAGAAACCGGCCAGAACCACTTCTGGCACGCCGACGACGGCGAGCACGGCGGCGACCTGGTGTACTTCCAGGGCCATACCTCGCCCGGCATGTATGCGCGCGCCTTCCTCGAAGGCCGCCTTACCGAAGAGCAGCTCGACAACTTCCGCCAGGAAGTCGGCGGCAACGGCTTGTCGTCGTATCCGCATCCCAAGCTGATGCCCGAATTCTGGCAGTTCCCCACGGTATCCATGGGCCTGGGGCCCATCATGGCCATCTACCAGGCGCGTTTCCTGAAGTACCTGCACGCGCGCGGCATCGCCGACACCAGCAAGCGCAAAGTCTGGGTGTTTTGCGGCGACGGCGAAATGGACGAACCCGAATCCTTGGGCGCGCTCAGCATGGCCGCCCGCGAGAACCTGGACAACCTCATTTTCGTCATCAACTGCAACCTGCAGCGTCTGGACGGCCCGGTGCGCGGCAACGGCAAGATCATCCAGGAGCTCGAAGGCGAATTCCGCGGCAGCGGTTGGAACGTCCTCAAGCTTATCTGGGGCGGCTACTGGGACCCCCTCCTGGCGCACGACAAGGAAGGCATACTGCGCCGCGTGATGGAAGAAACCGTCGACGGCGAATACCAGGCCTACAAGGCCAACGACGGCGCTTTCGTGCGCAAGAATTTCTTCGGCAAGCATCCCAAGCTGCTTGAGATGGTCAGCCGCCTCAGCGACGACGACGTCTGGCGCCTGAACCGCGGCGGTCACGACCCGCACAAGGTATACGCCGCCTTCGACGCGGCCACCAAGCACAAGGGCCAGCCCACCGTCATCCTGGCCAAGACCATCAAGGGCTACGGCATGGGCCACGTCGGCCAGGCCAAGAACCCCACCCACCAGCAGAAGAAACTGGACATCGAAGCCATCCGCGAATTCCGCAACCGCTTCAACATTCCCGTTTCCGACGAGCAGCTCGAAAAACTGCCGTACTACAAGCCGGCCGACGACGCGCCCGAAATGCAGTACATGCACGAGCGCCGCAAGGCCCTGGGCGGCTATCTGCCCAAGCGCCGCATGAAGGCCGACGAGCAGTTCAAGGCGCCCGAGCTCGACGTCTTCAAGGCCGTGCTCGAACCCACCGCCGAAGGCCGTGAAATCTCCACGACCCAGGCTTTCGTGCGCATCCTGAACCAGATCCTGCGCGACAAGCAGATCGGGCCGCGCGTCGTACCGATCCTGGCCGACGAATCGCGCACCTTCGGCATGGAAGGCCTGTTCCGCCAGATCGGCATCTATGCGCCCGAAGGCCAGAAATACGTGCCGGTCGACAAAGACCAGGTCATGTACTATCGCGAGTCGTCCGACGGCCAGTTGCTGCAAGAAGGCATCAACGAAGCCGGCGCTTTCAGCTCGTGGATCTCGGCGGCCACGTCGTACTCGACGAACAACCGCATCATGGTGCCGTTCTACATCTACTACTCGATGTTCGGCTTCCAGCGCATCGGCGACCTAGCCTGGGCGGCGGGCGACATGCGCGCGCGCGGCTTCCTGCTGGGCGGCACGGCGGGGCGCACCACGCTCAACGGCGAAGGCCTGCAGCACGAAGACGGCCACAGCCACATCATGTCTTCGCTGATTCCCAACTGCGTGTCCTACGACCCCACGTTCGCGCACGAATTGGCGGTCATCATCCAGAACGGCATGAAGCGCATGGTGGAAGACCAGGAAGACGTCTTCTACTACATCACCGTCATGAACGAGAACTATGCCCAGCCCGGCCTGAACACCGGCGACGAAGAGGGCATCATTCGCGGCATGTACAAGCTGCGCAGCAACGGCAAGCCCAAAGACAAGCTGCGCGTGCAGCTCATGGGCTCGGGCACCATTCTGCGCGAAGTCATGGCCGCGCAAGACCTGCTCGAACAAGACTGGGGCGTCAGCTCCGACCTCTGGAGCGTCACCAGCTTCAGCGAACTGCGCCGCGACGGCATGGATTGCGAACGCCATCGCCTGCTGCACCCCGAAGACAAGCAGCCGCCGGTGCCGTACGTTACGCAGCAACTGGCGCAAACCGCCGGCCCCATCGTGGTCTCCACCGACTACATCAAGCTGATGGGCGACCAGATCCGTCCCTTCGTGCCCGCAGGCCGCCGCCTGGCCGTGCTGGGCACCGACGGCTTCGGCCGCTCCGACTTCCGCTACCGCCTGCGCGAACACTTCGAGGTCGATCGCCACTTCGTCGTGCTGGCTGCTTTGCGGGCGCTGGCCGATGAAGGCCAGGTGCCGGTCGAGAAGGTTGCCGAAGCCATTGCCAAGTACGGCATCGACGCCAACAAGACCAACCCGCAGCACGCTTGAGCAGGAGCCCCGATATGAGCAATACCATGGAAATCAAAGTGCCCGACATCGGCGACTTCGACGCGGTGGAAGTCATCGAGGTGCTGGTCGCCGAAGGCGACGTGATCAAGGCCGAGCAAAGCCTGATCACCGTCGAGTCGGACAAGGCCTCGATGGAAATCCCGTCCTCGGCCGCCGGCAAGGTCAAGTCCATCAAGGTCAAGGTGGGCGACAAAGTCAGCGAAGGCTCGGTCGTCCTCGAACTCGAAGCCCAGGCGGAAGGCGCGTCCGAAGCGCCCGCGGCGCAAGCGGCTCCGGCCCAGGCGCCGGCTGCCGAGGCTCCCGCCGCGCAAGCGGCGCAGCCCGCCGCGTCCGCGTCGTCCGGCCCGGTCACCGTCACCGTACCCGACATCGGCGACTTCGCCGAAGTCGAAGTCATCGAAGTGCTGGTCGCCGTCGGCGATACGGTCAAGGCCGAGCAAAGCCTGATCACGGTCGAGTCGGACAAGGCCTCGATGGAGATTCCGTCCTCGGCGGCGGGCGTCATCACTTCCTTGAACGTCAAGGTAGGCGACAAGGTCAGCAAGGGCTCCGACATTCTCCAGCTGACGCCTTCGGGCGGCGCGGCGGCTCCGGCCGCTCCGGCGGCCGCCAGCGAAGCGCCCAAGGCCCAGCCGGCCGCCGCGCCCGCGTCTTCGTCCAAGGCGGCTCCCGCTGCGGCGCAGCCGGCGGCCAGCCAGCCCGCTTCGCCCACGCAAGATCTTTATCCCGATGGCACGCCGCTGCGCAAGCTGCCGCATGCCTCGCCCTCGGTGCGCAAGTTCGCGCGCGAGCTGGGCGTAGACCTGAACCGCGTGCAGGGCAGCGGCGACAAAGGCCGCATCACGGCCGACGACGTGCGCGGCTTCGTCAAGCAAGTCATGGCGGGCGGCGGCGCGCCGGCGGCGGGCGGCGGCCTGTCGGTGCTCGACTGGCCCAAGGTCGACTTCACCAAGTTCGGCCCCATCGAAAGCAAGCCCCTGTCGCGCATCAAGAAGATCTCGGGCGCCAACCTGCATCGCAACTGGGTGATGATCCCGCACGTCACCAACAACGAGCAAGCCGACATCACCGAGCTCGAAGCCTTGCGCCAGACGCTCAACAAAGAGAACCAGAAATCCGGCGCCAAGGTGACGATGCTGGCCTTCCTGATCAAGGCGGTCGTCGCCGCGCTCAAGAAGTTCCCCGAGTTCAACGCCTCGCTGGACGGCGACAACCTGGTGCTCAAGCAGTATTATCACATCGGTTTCGCGGCCGACACGCCCAACGGGCTGGTGGTGCCGGTCATCCGCGACGCCGACCGCAAGGGCGTGATGGAGCTGGCCAAGGAAACCTCCGAACTGGCCGGCCTGGCGCGCGACGGCAAGCTCTCGCCCTCGCAGATGCAGGGCGGCTGCTTCTCGATCTCGTCGCTGGGCGGTATCGGAGGCACCTCGTTCACGCCCATCATCAACGCGCCCGAAGTCGCCATCCTGGGCGTGTCGCGCTCGGCGCACATGCCCGTATGGGACGGCAAGGCCTTCCAGCCGCGCCTGATGCTGCCCATGTCGCTGTCGTATGACCACCGCGTCATCGACGGCGCGGCCGCGGCCCGCTTCAACGCCTATCTGGCCGCGCTGCTGGCCGATTTCCGCCGCATCGCACTGTAGGAGGCCGATATGAGCATGACGGAACTGAAGGTCCCCGATATCGGCGATTTCGATGCGGTCGAAGTCATCGAGGTGCTGGTCGCCGAAGGCGACGTGATCAAGCCCGAACAAAGCCTGATCACCGTCGAGTCGGACAAGGCCTCGATGGAAATTCCCGCCAGCGCGGGCGGCGTGGTCAAGAAGGTGCTGGTCAAGGTGGGCGACAAGGTGTCCGAGGGCACGCCCGTGGTCAGCATAGAGGCCGCGCAAGCGGCGTCGGAAGCGCCCGCCGCGCCTGCCCAGGCACCGGCGCAAGATAAAGCCGTCGCACCGGCTGCTGCTTCTGCGGCTCCGGCGCCCGCGCCGGCCAGCTTCAGCGGCAGCGCCGACGGCGAATACGACGTACTGGTGCTGGGCGCCGGCCCCGGCGGTTATTCCGCCGCTTTCCGCGCCGCCGACCTGGGCATGAAGGTCGCCCTGGTCGAACGCTACGGCACGCTGGGCGGAGTCTGCCTGAACGTGGGCTGCATTCCCTCCAAGGCCTTGCTGCATAGCGCGGCGGTGCTCGAAGAGGCGCAAACCATGGGCGACCACGGCATCAAGTTCGCCGCGCCCACCATCGACCTCGACGCCCTGCGCAAGCACAAGGAAGGCGTCATCGCCAAGCTGACGGGCGGCCTGGCCGGCATGGCCAAGGCGCGTAAAGTCACCGTGGTGCAAGGCGTGGGCCGCTTCGCCGACCCGCATCACCTGACGGTCGAAGGCGCCGACGGCAAGAGCCAGACGCTGAAATTCAAGTCGGCCATCATCGCGGCCGGCAGCCAGTCGGTCAAGCTGCCGTTCCTGCCCGACGACCCGCGCGTGGTCGATTCCACCGGCGCGCTGGAGCTGCGCTCCATTCCCAAGAAAATGCTGATCGTCGGCGGCGGCATCATCGGCCTGGAAATGGGCACGGTGTACTCCGCCCTGGGCGCGCGCCTGGACGTCGTCGAAATGCAGACCGGCCTGATGCAAGGCGCCGACCGCGACCTCGTCAAGGTCTGGGAAAAGCGCAACAAACATCGCTTCGACCACATCATGCTGGAAACCCGCACGGTCTCGGCCGAAGCCAAGGAAGACGGCATCTGGGTCAAGTTCGAAGGCAAGAACGCGCCCGCCGAGCCGCAGCGCTACGACCTGGTGCTGCAAGCGGTGGGCCGCTCGCCCAACGGCAAGAAGATAAACGCCGAAGCCGCCGGCGTGAAGGTGGACGAACGCGGCTTCATCGCCGTCGACCGCCAGTTGCGCACCAACGTGCCGCACATCCACGCCATCGGCGACATCGTGGGCCAGCCCATGCTGGCGCACAAGGCGGTGCACGAGGCGCACGTGGCGGCCGAAGTCATCGCCGGCGAAAAAGCCTTCTTCGACGCCCGCGTGATTCCTTCGGTGGCCTACACAGACCCCGAAGTCGCGTGGGTGGGCCTGACGGAAGACGACGCCAAGAAGCAAGGCATCGCCGTGCAGAAGGGGGTGTTCCCCTGGGCCGCCTCCGGCCGCGCCATCGCCAACGGCCGCGACGAAGGCTTCACCAAGCTGCTGTTCGACGCCGAAACCCACCGTATGCTGGGCGGCAGCATCGTCGGCACGGGCGCGGGCGATCTCATCAGCGAAGTGGCGCTGGCGGTCGAGATGGGCGCCGACGTGGTGGACATCGCCAAGACCATCCACCCGCACCCGACGCTGGGCGAGTCCGTGGGGATGGCGGCGGAAGTCGCCGAAGGCACTTGCACCGACTTGCCGCCGGTGCGTAAGAAGTAAGCGGTTTCTTTGCCTCTCGCCGTTGCAAGGCGGCGAGGGCGGGGCGAAGAAACGCCGTGATGGGCTTATGGGCTTGTCGCGGCGTGCTTGCCGGGCCGCCTTACAACAGCCGCCGCCGCAAGTACGGTGCGGGCGGGAACTGGGGCGCGGGACCATTGGAGGGTGCCGAGGGCCGTGGCCGAGCTGGGGGTGCAAGCGGGTGACTGTTTGAGCGGGACGCTTGTGGACAGTCCGGGGGACTGTCCACCCCGCGAGTTTCGCCCGCGCCCCAGAACGGCTGCGGACTGAGGGGAGTGACGGCGTAGCCGGCACCGCCCGACCTGGGCCCGCGCCCCAGTTCCCGCTCGTGCCGTACGCCTAAAGAACACTCAGGCGCTACGTTCAATGAAGAAACCGAAGAAGAGGTCGTTATATTTCAAGAAGCATAATGATGAAAGCCAGGGTGAACGCCAGGGCGCCAGAAAGACAGGATATGGCTGGCACATAGCCGCGTAATACCCGGCACAATGCTACTATTCCATCTTCCCCGCATCACCCCTCCCACCCCGATTACGTCGCCATCATGACAGCCTCAAGTCCGAGCCCCAGCGCCTCGCTGGACACTTGGCTCGATTATCTGGAAACCCTGCATCCCAACAAGATAGAACTCGGACTCGAACGCATACGCGGCGTCGCCGATGCCTTGGGCTTGCAACTGCCGTGCGTCAAGATCACCGTGGGCGGCACCAATGGCAAAGGCTCCACCTGCGCCATGCTGGAGGCCATTCTGATCGCGGCCGGATACAAAGTGGGCTTGTACACCTCGCCGCATCTGGTCGACTTCAACGAACGCATACGCGTTAATGGCGAACAACTGGATGACGCCTCCATCGTCGAGCAGTTTGCGCGCATAGAAGCCGCGCGCGGCGAAACCAGCTTGAGCTACTTCGAGTTCGCCACGCTGGCGGCCATGCTGGCTTTCGAGCGGCAGGGCGTAGACGTCGCCATACTGGAAGTCGGCCTGGGCGGGCGGCTGGACGCCGTCAACCTGGTGTCGGCCGATTGCGCCATCGTTACCAGCGTCGATATCGACCACACGGAATGGCTGGGCGACACCCGCGAAGCCATCGGTTTCGAGAAAGCGCACATCTTCCGGCCCGGCAAGCCCGCCATCTGCGGTGACCCCATGCCGCCGGAAAGCCTGGTCGAGTATGCCAAGCAGATCGGCGCCGACCTGTGGCGCTTCGGGCGCGACTTCAATTATTCCGGCGACAAGCAGCAATGGGCTTACGGCGGCCGCCAGCAGCGCCGCCGCGCGCTGGCGTATCCGGCGCTGCGCGGGGCCAATCAATTGCTCAACGCCAGCGCCGCGCTGGCCGCGCTGGAAGCGCTGCAAGACGTGCTGGTGGTGCCGCAACAGGCCGTCAGGGTAGGGCTGCTGCGGGTCGAGCTGCCCGGGCGCTTCCAGATACTGCCCGGCCGGCCCGCCATCGTGCTGGACGTCGCGCACAATCCCCATGCCGCGGCCACGCTGTCGCAAAACCTCGACAACATGGGCTTTCATGCCTATACCCATGCCGTCGTCGGCATGGTGCGCGACAAAGACATCGCCGCCACGCTCAAGCTGCTGATGGGCAAGATAGACCACTGGCATTGCGCCAGCCTGCCCGGGCCGCGCGGCGCGAGCGCGGCGGAACTGGCCGCCGTCGTGCGCAGTCTGCTGCCGGAACACCCGGACGAACCCATTACCGTTACGGAATACGACGACCCAGTGCAGGCCTTTCGTGCCGTCCAGGAGCAGGTGGGCGAGAATGATAGAATTCTCGTGTTCGGTTCCTTCTCGACTGTGGGTCCCGTACTGCGTGATCTGGGTCGTTGATTGCGTGTATCGGAAACTGTTGGGCCTGTGTCCGGCCAAAAGGTGCATAAATGGGTTGGTTCTCTCGTAAAGACTCCGAATCTGAATCCGGTCGCCGTACCGCCGCACGAGGGCAGCGCGCGCTCGACGACGATGCGCACGCGCTGCGGCAGCGGGCCCGCCACCGCCTCATCGGCGCGCTGGCCCTGGTGCTGGCCGCCATCATTGTCGTGCCCATGATGGTCGGCACCGAACCCGAAGCCCCCGCGCCCGTGCCGCAAGTCGTGCAGGCGCCGATTCCGCCTTTGCCCGAGCCCGTTTCTCCCGATGCCGGTGCGCCGGCGGCCAGCGGCCAGGTAGGCCAGGTAGGCCAGGCGCCGTCCGCGGAGTCGCCGTTGCCCGCGCCCGCGCCCGTGCCCGAACAGCCGCCGGCGCACGTGTCTCCGCCCGCGGCGCCGCAGCAGCCGGCCCCCGGCGCCGAGCAGCCGCGCCCGGCCACGCCGGCGCCGGAAGCGCCCAAGCCGGCCAAACCCGCCGAGCCCGAAAAACCCGCCAACAACGACAAGCCCGCCAGCAATGGCGGCAGCCGCACCGACGACGGCGCGGTGGCCTTGGCCTTGCTGGAAGGCCGCTCGGCGGCCAACACGCCCAAGCCCGCACCCGCGCCGGCGGCCAAAGGCAATTTCGTGTTGCAGATCGTCGCGCTCAGCAGCGACAGCGAAGCCCAGAACCGCCGCTCCCAACTGGTGGCGGCCGGGGTCACCAACGCCTTCGTCGAATCGGCCACCTCCAACGGCAAGACCACGTACCGCTTGCGCGTCGGGCCGTTCCCCACGCGCGAAGCCGCCCAGGCGGCGCAGACGCGCTTGAGGGCCTTGGGTTACGACAACAGCTTTATTTCATCTAAGTGACCAGCTTCGATTACATCGTGCTGGCCATCATAGGCGTTTCCGGCCTGCTGGGGTTGCTGCGCGGTTTCATCAAGGAAGCCCTTTCCCTCATCGCCTACGGCGTCGCCTTTCTGGCTGCCGTATGGTGGGGGCCTCGCGTCACGGGCTGGCTGTCTCCGTATATCGAAAACGATTTGCTGCGCATCGCCGCCGCCTATGGCGCGGTGTTCGTCGTGGTGCTGTTGCTGGTGGGCCTGCTCAACGTGACCCTGGCCACGCTGATACAGAAAACCGGGCTGACGCCGGCCGACCACGGCCTGGGCGGGCTGTTCGGCCTGTTGCGCGGCGCGCTGATCGTGCTGGTGCTGGTGGCGCTGGCCGGCTACACCGAATTGCCGCGCGAACCCTGGTGGGCCCAGGCCCGCCTGTCGGGCACCGCCGTGCAGGGCGTGCAGAAAGTCAAGCAGTGGCTGCCGCCGTCGCTGGCGCAGTGGCTGCCGGAGGCAGAGTCCTACCAAGCCCAGCTTACCGTATCGTCTTAACGAATCTCCGTCCTTATCTTTTTGTCTGATCGGAACCAACCATGTGTGGAATCGTAGGGGTGGTGGGCCGCGCGCCCGTCAACCAGACCATTTATGACAGTCTGTTGCTGTTGCAGCATCGCGGCCAGGACGCCGCCGGCATCGCCACCGAGCACGAGCAGTTCTTCAGCATGTTCAAGGCCAAGGGCCTGGTGCGCGACGTATTCCGCACGCGCAACATGCGCTCGCTGCCGGGCAACAGCGGGGTGGGGCAGGTGCGCTATCCCACGGCCGGCTCCAGCGACAACGAAGACGAGGCCCAGCCCTTCTACGTCAACGCGCCGTTCGGCATCACCTTCGTGCACAACGGCAACCTGACCAACTGGCGCGCCCTGCGCGAAGAGCTGTTCCGCATCGACCGGCGGCACATCAATACGAATTCCGATTCCGAGGTGCTGCTGAACGTCTTCGCCCATGAACTGCAGTTGGCCGCCACCGGCGCCAGCCTGGACGACGACGCGGTGTTCAGCGCCGTCTCGGCCGTGCATCGCCGGGCCAAGGGCGCCTATGCCGTGATCGCCCAGATCGCCAGCTGCGGCCTGGTGGCCTTCCGCGACCCGCACGGCATCCGGCCGCTGTGCCTGGGCCGGCTCGAAACCGATAGCGGCCCGGAATGGATGGTGGCCTCGGAGTCGGTGGCGCTGACGGGCTGCGGCTACAGCTTCGTGCGCGACATCGAGCCCGGCGAAGCCGTGCTCATCGACCTGGACGGCAATGTGCGCAGCCGGCAATGCGCCGAGGCGCCCGGCCTGACGCCTTGCCTGTTCGAGTACGTATATTTTGCGCGGCCCGATTCGGTGATGGACGGCGTCTCCATCTACCAGGCGCGCCTGCGCATGGGCGAATACCTGGCCGACAACGTGGCCAAGGCCCTGCGCCTGGGCGACATCGACGTGGTCATGCCGATTCCCGATTCTTCGCGCCCGTCGGCCATGCAGTTGGCGGCGCGGCTGAACCTGGACTACCGCGAAGGTTTCATCAAGAACCGCTACGTGGGCCGCACCTTCATCATGCCGGGGCAGGCGGTGCGCAAGAAGTCGGTGCGCCAGAAGCTCAGCGCCATCGACATGGAATTCCGCGGCAAGAACGTGCTGCTGATCGACGATTCCATCGTGCGCGGCACCACCAGCCGCCAGATCGTCGACATGGCCCGCGAAGCCGGCGCGAACAAGGTGTTCTTCGCCTCAGCCGCGCCGCCCGTGCGTTACCCCAACGTCTACGGCATCGACATGCCGACTCAGGCCGAGCTGATCGCCACCGGGCGCGACGTGGGCCAGATCGCCGCCGAGATCGGCGCCGACGGGCTGGTCTTCCAGCATCTGGACGATCTGGAGCGATCGGTGCGCGACCTCAACCCCGATATGACGCGCTTCGAAGCGTCCTGCTTCAGCGGCGAGTACGTGACGGGCGACATCGATGCGCAGTATCTGGCCAATCTCAGCCAGGAACGCGGCGGCTGATTGAAAGCGCCTGGGGCGGGGAGGCGACGGCTCCGCCCGGCCCGCGCTTAACTTTGATAATAATTCAGGCAGCGGGAGAGTTCCGTGGCCGCCGCACGCACGCGCGCCACCAGGGTGTCGCGTCTTTCATCGGGGATGCCGGTGCCGGGAATGGTGATGCCGACGGCGGCGCATACCATGCCCTGGGCGTCCAGCACGGGCGCCGAAACAGTGGAAATATTGGGTTCGAAAAAACCGTCTTCGAGGATGTAGCCGCGTTCGCGGTCGGCCTGCAGCAGGACGTACAGGTCGGCGACGGTAGCCGGCGTGCGCGGCGTATAAGTTTGCAGGCGGTCTTCGGGGTACAGCGCTTGCAGTTCGGCGTAGGAAAGACGGCAAAGCAGGGTGCGGCCCAATATCGTGGCATGGGCGGGCAGGCGCGTGCCGATGTGCACCGAACTGGTGAACACCGAATTCGAGACGGCTTTCTGCACGTAGATAAGGTCGCGCCCGTCGCGGATGACGAGATTGGCGCTGTAGCCCACGTCGTCGCGCAAACGCTCAAGTATGGGGCGGCCCAACTCGGTAATCGACAGCGAGGCCAGGTACTCGAAACCCAGCTTGAGCACGGCGGTGCCGAGCTGGAACTCGTGGCTGCCGGGCACGCGCTCCAGATAGCCCAGGTTTTCCAGCGTGACCAGCAGGCGGAAGATCGTCGTGCGCGGCACCTGCAGGCGGCGCGCCAGTTCGGGCGCGCCCAGGGTGGGCGTTTCACGGGTGAACTCGGACAGAATGCGCAGGCCCCGCTCCAGCCCCGGGACGGCGTATTTATCGGAAGCTGTGGTAGCCATCGTCAATCATTCCAAATGGAAAACGCAGATTGTGTCGGGTCTTGCCGTGGCTGTCAAAACTCATCCGTGAAAACGCATATCGGAAGCCAGGCTTGCGCCAGGGCTTCCGATATCAGACATCCAAACGGAGCGAGTGGAAGGTTTTAGGCTTCGACGGCTTCCGGCTGGCTTTGGGCCTGCAACTGCTCGATGGCCAGTTGGCGCAGTTGGCGGCGGGTGCGCATTACGCCGACGTCGTGCTGGTACAGGATTTCGCGCTTGTTGGCGTCGGGGTCCATGACTTCCAGCACCTCGCGGTCTTGTTCGAGCACGGCCCAGTGGCGGGCTTCCAGGCGGTTCTTGTACAGGAAGCGCCAGCAGTCGCGCAGCCAGCCCGACACCTTGCGCGTGCGCCAGAAGAACACGGCGGCCTTATTGGCTTCGATGGGGGTGCAGAAGCCGGCGATGACGAAGCTGCCGCCGGGGCCGCCGGTCTTGGGATAGGGAATGTCCAGGCGCATCCAGTGGATGCCGGTGTCGGCGAATTCGCTCCAGTCGAAGTTGACGTCGCGCTGGCCGGCTTTCTCGAAGATGAAGCCATGCTCGGTGTCGCGCAACTGGAACTTGGCCGCTTGGGCGCCCTGCGACATGCTGTGCGATTGCTTGTGCAGGTAGGTGCCGTGCATGGGGTCCATGACGTTGTCGATGACGTAGCGGTAGTCGCCGCCCCACTCGACATAGCACAGAAAGCCCGAGTATTCGTCGGAGGTTAGCTGCTCGGGCAACTCCAGGGGCGGCGGTTCGTCGACGTTCTTGTCGCTGTTGTACAGGAAGATGGCGCCGTTGGATTCCCGCAGATGGAAGGACAGCGTGGGGCGGGAGCCTTCCAGCTTGCAGCCGGGGCTGCCGGGCACGGAAACCACGGTGCCGTCGTTGCGCACCTGCACGCCGTGGTAGCCGCAGGCGATCTTGTTGCCCAGCGGGATGCCGACGGACAGCGGCGCGCCGCGGTGCGGGCAGTGGTCTTCCAGCGCATAGGGGGTGCCGTCGGCGTCGCGCCACAGCACGAGCTTGTAGCCCAGGCGCTTCAGGCTGATGGGCTTGACGGTGATGAAACTTGAGGGACAGATGGCGTACCAGCGGTTTTTCAGGCCGTTGGCCAGGACGGAGTCGATGTCGGCTTCGGAAGGAGTAGTGGTCATGGTCGTTTCCTGGAGCAAAAAGTGGCGCGGGCGGTCAGGCGGTGGCGTTCAGCCGCTTCAGTTCGGCGGCGAACAGTTCTTCGGTCCAGACGGTGCCGCTGCCTTGGGGCAGCGGGCCGCTTTGGTTCAGGGCGGCGACCATGTCGCTCAGTTCGGTGACACCCATGCCGAAGGCGCGTTCGATGGCGTCGCCCAGCAGGTTTTCATAGGCGGTCGGCTCGCGTCTGCGGGCCTGGTGGGGTTCGAGGTAAAGCTTGGTCATTTACGGGCCTCCGTGTGTGGCGCGTTGCGGAAAGGAACGCATACAGGATGGAATCATGTTTAAAGCCGTGTTTAAAGCGCTTTAACGTTCCATATAAAAAACGGCGTTTTAATTTTATATAATGTAGAACCTTATCCCTGTTCCAGCCATACGGGGAAACCCCGATCAGGTTTGATCCATATCAATATTCGCTCAATAAGCATACATGCCAGCTTTCGGCGGGTTTCAGCGATTCTTCCGTTTTCCTGTTTTTCGCACTTCAAGGGATATCCCTAATACAACTTATGGCTCAAGACCTGTAAATTTTGTTTGTATAGTAAACGTTGTTTCACATACAAACCAATCATTGGTTGCGCGGGGCGCGCATTTCTTAGCCATCTCTTGCAGGGGACACTCAACATCATGGTGGAAATTGAATTCAGAAACGTCGGTAAGTCATTTCCCGATAAGCAAAGCGGGCAACTGCGCGAAGCCGTATCCAATGTGTCGATTTCCATTGCCAAGGGCGAAGTGGTCTCCTTGATCGGGCCGTCAGGCTGTGGCAAAAGCACGCTGCTGAACATGGGCTCGGGCCTGTACCGCCCCACCGTGGGCGAGGTTTTCGTCAATGGCAAGCCTGTTAACGGGCCGGTGCGCGAAGTGGCCTTCATGCTGCAGAAAGACCTGCTGATGCAATGGCGCACCATCGAAGACAACGTCGCCCTGGGCCTGGAAATCGCCGGCACGCCGCGCGCCGAACGCATGCGCGTGGCGGGCCAGTTGCTCGAACGCTGCCACCTCAAGGGGTTCGAAAAGCATTATCCGCACCAGTTGTCGGGCGGCATGCGCCAGCGCGCGGCATTGGCGCGTACGCTGGCCGTCGACCCGCAAGTCATGCTGTTGGACGAGCCGTTCTCGGCCCTGGACGCGCAAACCAAGATGATATTGCAGCAAGACCTGGCCCAGATGCTGGCCGAGCACAACAAGACCGCGCTGTTCATCACGCACGATCTGGTCGAAGCCATTGCGCTGTCCGACCGCCTGTTCGTCATGAGCGAACGCCCAGGCACCATCATCGAAGAAATCGTCGTCGACCTGCCTTTGCGCGACAACCCCCTGGAGCGCCGCAAGCTGCCGCAAATCGGCCCGCTGCAAGGCCGCCTGATGGAGTTGCTGAAGATAGGCAAAGACGAGAACGCCGCTTTGCATTGATGCGGCAGGCTTCCATATTCGCAATACCCGCTGTATTTGTTCAATCCGCCACCTATATATAGCTAGACACCCATAGCTAGAGACCCCAGGAGATACTCCATGAAAATCAAGAAGCTGATCGCCGCCTTCGCAGTGGGCGCCTGCGCTACGATGCTGCCGTTCACCAGCGGCGCCCAAGAGAAAAAACTCGAACCCATTACCTACCTGCTGCCCGCGCCGCAAAACCTGCCGGCCTTCGCGCCCTGGATGATCGCCAAGCAGCAGGGCTACTTCGAGGCCGAAGGCCTGGACGTCAACTTCATCACCGGCAAGGGCGGCGTGGACGTGGCCAAGCAGATCGGCGCCGGTAACGCGCCCATCGGCGGCGCCATCGGCGATACCTCCATCATCGTGCGCGCCAACGGCGTGCCGGTCAAGTCGGTGGCGCTGCTGGGCGCCGGCGGCCTGGCGCTGATCACCTCGCACGCAGATGCGCCCATCGACGAACCCGCGCAGCTCAAAGGCAAGACCATCTCGGTCATCGCCTACACCGACACCACCTACTACTCGCTGCTGAGCACGATGCGCAAAGCCGGCCTGACCCGCGACGACGCGGAAATCCAGGCCGCCGGCCCCGCGGGCGTGTGGCAGCTGTTCACGGCGGGCAAGTCGCAAGCCATGGCCGCCGTCCCCGACTGGGTCGTCATGGCCCAGGACGGCGGCGCCAAAATCCACATCATGGATTCGGCCAAGGCGGGCAACAGCATGGCCCAGGCCATTCTGGCCTCCGACAAGCTGATCGAGGAAAACCCCGAGCTCATACAGCGCGTCGTGCGCGCCACGATCAAGGGCATGACCTTGATCATGAACGACATGGACGCGGCCGTCGACGCCTACATCAAGGCCGTGCCGGCGCACCAGGGCAAGGAAGACCAGATCCGCCGCACGCTCGAGCTGTACAACAAGTACGTGTACGCCAACCAGGCCGTGCCGGGCAAGATGGACGCCGAGCGCCTGGACGCCGTGCAGAAGTTCTACGTGGACGAAGGCATCGTCAGCAAGGCTTCGCCGCTCGACTCGCTCTATACCAACCAGTTCATTGAGGCCAAATAATGGCCGCGAGGATTTCCTCGTCTGTTTCACATGCCGTTGCGGGCGGGCGCCTGGTCGCCCGCCGCCGGCGGTCTTTCAAAGAAAGCTTCAGGAGGGCTCATGGTGTCTAAGCGCCATTTCATGACGGCAGGCTGTAGTTTGCTCGTGCTGGTTCTTTTTCTGGCCGCATGGGAATGGCTGCCCGGCTGGCTGGGCATGCCCGAATTCATCCTGCCCAAATTCACTACCGTCGTGCAGGAAGGCGTCCGGATGTGGCATACGGGCAACTTCATGGAGCACTTCAACATCACCGCTCTCGAAGTGGTGATCGGCTTCATCCTGGGGGCCTTGCTGGGCTTGCTGGTAGGGGTCGTGCTGGGCTTGTCCCCGACCACCGAATCCGTGCTGTCGCCGTACATCCTGGCGCTGCAGATCGCGCCCAAGGTGGCTTTCGCGCCGCTGTTCGTGATGTGGCTGGGCTACACCATCTATCCCAAGATACTGGTGGCCTTGCTGATCGTGTTCTTCCCCATCATGGTCAACGTGCTGTCCGCCATCCGTACCGTCGATCCCGACATGGTCAACCTGGTGCGCACGCTGAACGCCAGCCGCTGGCAGATCTTCCGCCTGGTCGAGTTTCCGTCCTCGCTGCCGGCCTTGTTCTCGGGCCTGCGCATCGGCGCAACCCTGGCCGTCATCGGCGTAACCGTGGGTGAACTGGTGGGCGGCAACAAGGGCCTGGGCTTCCTGCTGGTGGACGCCGAAGGGCAGGGCAACACCGCCGGCGTCTTCGTCGCCATCTTCGGCCTGACGGTGATCGGTATTGCCGCGTATGCGGTCGTAACCTGGTTCGAGCGCCGCTGCCTGCATTACATCCCCAAGGCCAGCGTCACCACGGTTTGAGCGAGACGAGCATGAACGCAAATACCGAAATCGGCGGCATCGCCGCTCTGCTCGAAGGGCGGCGCGTGCTGGTAACCGGCGCCGCGCGCGGCCTGGGCCTGGCGTTTGCGCGCAGCCTGCTGCAGGCGGGTGCGCAGGTCGCCCTGGCCGACGTGCTGGCGCGCGAGCTGCAAGAGGCCGTCGCCGGTCTGCGCGAGCAAGGCCTGCCCGCGCACGCCATCGAGTTCGACATGAACGACCCGGCCTCCATCGAGGCCTGCGCCCAGCAGGCTGTCGCGCTGATGGGCGGGCTGGACGGCCTGGTCAACAATGCGGCGATGACCCACTCCGGCGGCAAGACGCTGCAGGAGCTGGACATCGACGTCTGGGATCAGGTCATGCGCATCAACGTGCGCGGCACCTGGCTGATGACGCGCGCCTGCCAGCAGGCCTTGCGCGACAGCGGCCGCGGCGCCGTGGTCAACCTGGCTTCGGACACGCCCCTGTGGGGCGCGCCCAAGCTGCTGGCCTACGTGGCCAGCAAAGGCGCCATCATCGCGATGGGGCGTTCGCTGGCGCGCGAACTGGGTCCCGACGGCATTACCGTCAACACGGTGGGCCCGGGCCTGACGCTGGTCGAGGCCACCGAATACGTGCCGCGTGAACGCCACGCCTTGTACGAGAACCAGCGAGCTCTCCAGCGCGCGCAGTTGCCCGACGACGTCAGCGGCGCGGTTCTCTTTCTCTTGTCCGACCTGTCACGTTTCATGACGGGTCAGTTATTGGCCGTCAATGGCGGCTTTGTCATGCATTAATTGCAAAAGGTGAGTGCCATGAGCGAACAAGCAGTTGCAGAGCAAAATATCCAACAACCCTCCTGGGCCCGTCCCGAAGGCGCCTCGCTGGAAGAGTGGATGAACACCCGCATCGCGCGCTATGCGACGCGCCGGTACGACTGGGACGCCCTGAAGTTCCAGGCCGACTACGACCCGACCTACCGCCGCGCGCAGATGCGCTACATCGGTACGGGCGGCACGGGCGTGGCCTCCGACATGAACACCGTTCCTGCCGAGAACTTCACGTTCTCGACCATGGTGATCCCGGCTGGCCACGAAGGTCCCATGCACCTTCACACCGACGTCGAGGAAGTCTTCTTCGTCATTCGCGGCAAGGTCAAGCTGATGATCGAGAAAGACGGCGAGTACATGGAAACCATCATGACCGACCGCGACCTCGTGTCCATTCCCCCGGGCGTCTACCGCGGCGAAGTCAACATCGGCGACGAAGACGCGCTGATGTGTGTGATGCTGGGCTCCAAAAAGCCCATCACGCCGACGTACCCGCCCGAGCATCCGCTGGCCAGCATCAAGCGCGGCTAAGGCGAGCAGGGTTTTTGGCATAACAACGAGACGGAGCCGCAACAATGGGCGATGTGTTTTCCGCGCAAGGGCTGAGTC
The DNA here is from genome assembly GCA_934525625.1 of uncultured Burkholderiaceae bacterium. Lineage (GTDB taxonomy): Bacteria > Pseudomonadota > Gammaproteobacteria > Burkholderiales > Burkholderiaceae_B > Mesopusillimonas. The sequence goes on along the minus strand of CAKSZL010000003.1, from coordinate 98,840 downwards.
TGGGCGATGCCCGGTTCAGCTATCGCAGCTGCGGCCACGGCGGAACGCAGGTCGTGCTGCTGCACGGCATCAGTTCGGGCGCGGCCAGCTGGGCGGATTGCGCCGCCAGCCTGGCGGACAAGGCCAGCGTGCTGGCCTGGGACGCGCCCGGCTATGGCGGCAGTTCGCCGCTGCCCGTCTCGGCGCCCAGCGCCATGCATTACGCCGATCAGTTGGCGCGCCTGCTGGACGCCCTGAATATCGGCTCGTGCGTGCTGGTGGGCCATTCGCTGGGGGCCTTGATGGCCGCCGCGTTTTCCCAGGCCTATGCCAACCGCGTACAGGCCTTGCTGCTCGTCAGCCCGGCCATCGGCTATGGCGGAGGCCCCAAGGCCGAATCGGTGCGCGACGCGCGCCTGGCGGGCCTTGCGCAGGGCATTCCCGCCATCGCCGAAAGACTTCCCGCGCGGCTGCTGTCCGCCGCCGCGACACCCGGACAACGTGCGCAAGTGCGCGACGTGGCGCTGCAATTGCACGAGCAAGGCTATGCCCAAGCCGTCGAGATGCTGTGCGCCGAAGATCTCAACCGATACCGCACGCTGCCTTTCCTGACGCGCGTGTATTGCGGCGAACACGACGTCGTGACGACGCCGGAGCAATCGCGCGCCTATGCCGAAAGACACGATCTGGCCTTCGGCCTGATAGCCGGAGCGGGGCATGCCTGCCACATCGAGCAGCCCGGCCAGTTGGCGCGCCTGATCGCACAAATCGTCGAACACGTGGGCGGCCCCAGGGCCGGGGTATCCCTATGAGCCGCCCAAGCCAGGACAACGCCCATTACATAGTGCCCGGCCTGGAACGCGGCCTGCGCATACTGGAAACCTTCAGCCGCCACGAACCGGTGCTGACCGCGCCCGAGATCGCGCGCCGGCTGGAGATTCCGCGCTCGACGGTGTTCCGCCTGCTGGCCACGCTCGAACAGCTGGAGCTGGTCGAGCGCGACGCCAACGGCCGCGATTACCGCCTGGGCCTGGGCGTGCTGCGCCTGGGTTTCGAATGCCTGGCCTCCAAGGAAATGATAGAACTGGGCAAACCCATCCTGGAGCGCTTGCGCGACACGGTGGGCTATTCATGCAATATGGTCGTCAGAGACGGCCGTTTCATCGTCTACGTGGCGCGCGCCGTCGCCCAGACGCCGTTCGCCAATAACGTGCACCTGGGCATGCGGCTGCCCGCGCACGCCACGCTGTTCGGGCGCATTCTGCTGCGCGACCTCAGCTTCGCGCAATTGCAGACGCTGTACCCCGAAGAGCGCCTGCACGCCGCGACCGACAGCACGCCGCCTACCGTCATCGACCTGTTCAAGCGCATGCAGGCCGACAAGGAACGCGATTACCTATTCGAACCGGGCTATTTCGAGCCCTCCATCAGCACGCTCGCGGCGCCGGTCTACGGCGCGGGCGGCGCCATCGTCAGCGCTCTGGGCGTGACGATACCCACGTCCCACATCGAGCGGCTGGACGTGCCGGCCCTGGGCAAAGCCATATGCCATGCGGCCAACCGGCTGTCACAATTGCTGGATCACGTACGGCCGGCCCAAGACATACCCGTCGTCAACAAAGAGGTTTTTGCATGATCAATCTGGAAGGAAAAAAAGCCGTCGTGACGGGGGGAACCTCGGGCATCGGGCTGGAAACCGCGCGGCTGCTGCTGCAGCTGGGCGCCGACGTGGCCTTGTGCGGCCGCGACGCCGAGCGCGTGCAGGCCACGGTAACGCAGTTGCAGCGCGATTTTCCCGCGCGCCGCGTAGTGGGCGAAGTCTGCGACGTGCTCGACGCCGGCCAGGTGCAGGCTTTCTCCGCCCGCGTGCGCGAAGCGTTCGGCGGCCTGGACATCCTGATCAACAACGCCGGGCAAGGGCGCGTTTCCACCTTTGCCAGCACCACCGACGAAGAATGGGCGGTCGAGCTCAAGCTCAAGTTCTTCTCCGTCATTTACCCCACCCGCGCTTTCCTGCCCATGCTGGAGCAGGGCAGTGAACCGGCCATCGTCTGCGTCAATTCGCTGCTGGCCGCCCAGCCCGAGCCCCACATGGTGGCCACGTCGGCCGCGCGCGCCGGCATCAAGAACCTGGTGCGCTCGCTGGCGACGGAATTCAGCGCCAAGGGCATACGCGTCAACGGTATTCTGCTGGGCCTGGTCGATTCCGGCCAATGGCGCCGCCGCTTCGAGGCGCGCGAAGACCGCGGCCAGACCTGGGAGCAATGGGCCGGCGATCTGGCCAAGCGCAAACACATAGAATTGGGCCGACTGGGCCGCCCCGAAGAGGCGGCCAGGGCTATTGTTTTCCTGGCTTCGCCCGCTTCTTCCTATACCACGGGCAGCCATATCGACGTTTCCGGAGGAGTTTCCCGCTATGCCTAAGCAACAAGACAAATTGGTGACGGTCGGGGAGGTCGTAGCCGCCTTCCTGGAGGCCTGCCAGGTCAAGACCGCCTTTGGCGTGATCTCCATACACAACATGCCCATCCTGGACGCCATGGGCGAGCGCGGCAAGATGCGCTTCGTGATGGCGCGCGGCGAAGCGGGCGCCACCAGCATGGCCGACGCCTATGCGCGCACCACCGGCGAGCTGGGCGTCTGCCTGACCAGCACCGGCACGGCCGCGGGCAACGCCGGCGGCGGCATGGTCGAGGCCTTGACGGCCGGCACGCCCTTGCTGCACATCACCGGCCAGATCGAAACGCCTTACCTGGATCTGGGCTATTCCTACATCCACGAAGCGCCCGACCAGCTCAACATGCTCAAGGCCATCTCCAAGGCGGCCTACCGCGTGCGCGACGCCGAGAGCGCGCTGGCCACCCTGAAGCAGGCCGTGCAGACGGCGCTCACAGCCCCCACCGGCCCGGTCAGCATCGAATTCCCCATCGACATCCAGCAAGCGCTGATTCCCATGCCGGAAGACCTGCGCCCGCTCGACGTGCCCACCTGGCGGCCCGACCCCGCCGCGCTCGACCGCCTGGCCGACATCCTGGCCAAGGCGCGCCGCCCCATGCTGTGGGTGGGCGGCGGCGCGCGCCATGCCGGCGCGGCCGTGCGCCGCCTGCTCGACATGGGCTTCGGCCTGGTCACCAGCACGCAAGGGCGCGGCATCGTTCCCGAAACCGATCCGCGCACCCTGGGCGCCTTCAACCTGCACAAGCCGGTCGAGAACTTCTATCAAACCTGCGACGCCATGCTGGTCGTGGGCTCGCGCCTGCGCGGCAACGAAACCCTCAAGTACCAGTTGAAGCTGCCGCGCCCGCTGCTGCGCGTGGACGCCGACGTGGCCGCCGAAGGCCGCTGCTACGCCACCGACGACTTCGTCATGGGCGACTCCCGCCTGGTGCTGGAAGGCCTGGCCGATCGCCTGGAAGGCCGCATGAAGACCGACCCGGCATTCATCAAAGACCTGCAAGCCGCGCGCGAAAAAGCCGTGGCCACGCTGGTGGATGGCCTGGGCCCCTATGCGCAACTGGTGCAGGCCTTGCAAAACGCCGTGGGCGACAAGTTCAACTGGGTGCGCGACGTCACGGTTTCCAACAGCACCTGGGGCAACCGCTATCTGTACCTGAACGATCCCAAGGCCGGCGTGCACGCGCTGGGCGGCGGCATCGGACTGGGCCTGTGCATGGGCGTGGGCGCGGCGGTCGGCGCGGCCCAGACGGCTCCCGGCAAGAAAACCTACTGCCTGGCCGGCGACGGCGGCTTCATCCTGAACCTGGGCGAACTGGCCACGGCCGTACAGGAAAAAGCCGACATGGTCATCGTCCTGATGAACGACAAAGGCTACGGCGTCATCAAGAACATCCAGGACGCGCAATACGGCGGCCGCCGCCACTACGTGGAGCTGCACACGCCCGATTACGCCGAGCTGTGCCACTCGCTGCAATTGCCGCACACGCGCGTCTCCAAGCTGGAAGACATCGCCGCGGCGCTCGAGACCGCCACGGCCCGGCAAGGCCCGTTCATGGTCGAGATCGACATGCTTTCCATCGGGCGCTTCAAGACGGCCTTCGCCGGCCCGCCCGTGGTCGAGCAGCAGCCGGCCGCCACGGCTTGAGCGGGGGAGAAGCATCGTGCAACGCATTGCGATGATAGGTTTCGGCGCCATTGGCCGCGCCGTGCTGGAAACCATACGCGAAGAACCCGGCCTGAAAGTGGTGCAGCTGATCGCCGCGCCCGGCAAGGTGAAGGAAGTCGAGGCCGATCTCGCCTCCCTGGGCTTGGCCGAGTTGCCGCTGGTCACGGAATCCCTGGTGCTGGACGGCGATCATCCGGTCGACTGCCTGGTCGAGTGCGCCGGCCACGCCGCCATTCAAGAGCACGTGCTGCCGGCGCTCCAGGAAGGCCTGCCTTGCGTGCTGGTGTCCATCGGCGCCTTGTCCGAGCCCGGCTTGCCCGAAGCCCTGGAAATGGCGGCGGCGCAGGGCAACACGCAGCTGCATCTGCTCTCCGGGGCCATCGGCGGTGTCGACGCCCTGGCCGCGGCGCGCATCGCGGGCCTGGACGAAGTCGTCTACACCGGCCGCAAGCCGCCCACGGGCTGGCTCGGTTCGCCCGCCGAAGAAACGCTGGACCTTGCAAATCTGAAAGAAGCCGCCATCTTCTTTGAAGGCACGGCGCGCGACGCCGCGCGGCTGTTCCCCAAGAACGCCAACGTGGCGGCCACCTTGTCGCTGGCGGGCGTGGGCCTGGACGACACCCGGGTGCGTCTCATCGCCGATCCCGGCGTCACCGAGAACATCCACCACTACCAGGCGCGTGGCGCGTTCGGGCGCATGGAAGTCACCATGGTGGGCAACCCGCTGGCCAGCAATCCCAAGACCTCCGCACTGACCGTCTATAGCGTGGTCAGGGCGCTTTACAACCGCGTCAGGCCCGTCAGCGTCTGATCCGTAGGAATATCGCCATGAGCAGTGTAGAAGTCCTTCCCATCTGTATCGCCGGTGAATGGCGCCTGGGCCGCGGCCCGCGCTACGACACCCTGTATCCGGCCACGGGCGAGGTCGTGGGCACCTTGAACGCCGCCGACGTGCAAGACGTCGAGGACGCCGTCCAGGGCGCGCAGCGGGCTTTCGAGACCAGCGGCTGGGCCCAGCGCAAGCCGCACGAACGCGCCCTGGTGCTGTACCGCATTGCCCAGCTTATCCGCGACAACGCCGAGAAGCTGGCGCAGCGCCAGCGCCTGGACAACGGCAAGCCCATCACCGAAACCCGCGCCCTGGTGGCCAGCGCCGCCGGCACCTTCCAGTTCTTCGCCGCGGCTTGCGAAACCCTGGAAGACACCATTACGCCAGCGCGCGGCGACTACCTGAGCATGAGCGTGTACGAGCCCATGGGCGTCGTCGCCGCCATCACGCCCTGGAACTCCCCCATCGCCAGCGAAGCCCAAAAAATCGCGCCCGCCTTGGCCGGCGGCAACGCCGTCGTGGTCAAGCCGGCCGAGATTACGCCGCTGCTGGCGCTGGATCTGGCCCGCCTGTGCGAACAGGCCGGCTTGCCCAAGGGCATGATCAGCGTGCTGCCCGGCAAGGGTTCGGTCATCGGCGACGCCATCACCCAGCATCCGCTGGTGCGCCGCGTGTCATTCACCGGCGGCACCTCGGTGGGGCGTCACATCGCCGCCATCGCCGCGCAAAAACTGATGCCCGTCTCGCTGGAGCTGGGCGGCAAATCGCCCACCATCGTGCTGGACGACGCCGACATCGACCACGCCGTGGCCGGCGTGCTGTACGGCATTTTCAGCTCGTCGGGCGAGTCCTGCATCGCCGGTTCGCGCCTGTTCGTGGCCCGGCCGCTGTACGACGGCTTCATGCAGCGCCTGGTCGAGGGCGCGGAGCGCCTGCGCGTGGGTGATCCGTCCAGCGAGCAAACCCAGATGGGCCCGCTCATCAGCGCCTCGCACCGCGCCTCGGTCGAGCGCTACGTCGAGATCGGCCTGAAAGAGGGCGGCCGGCTGCTGGCCGGCGGCAAGCGCCCCGAAGGCGGCATCTACGACAAAGGCTATTACTACCTGCCCACCATCATCGACGGCCTGGGCAACCAGGCCACGCTGTGCCAGGAAGAAGTCTTCGGCCCGGTGCTGGTGGCGTTGCCTTTCGACGACGAAGCCGACCTCGTCAAGCAGGCCAACGACAGCGTCTACGCGCTGGCCTCCGGCATCTGGACGCGCGACTACAAGCGCGCCTGGAACCTGGGCCGCACGCTGAAGGCGGGCAACGTCTGGATCAACACCTACAAGCAGTTCTCCATATCCACGCCTTTCGGCGGCTGGCGCGACAGCGGCCTGGGCCGAGAGAAAGGCCGCCAGGGCATCCAGCAATACATGGAACAGAAAAGCCTGTATTGGGGCATGAACGCCGCGCCGCTGCCCTGGGCCAACTGAGGAATCATCATGCGTATCGAAGGCATAGACGAAATCACCTACGGCGTCGAGGATTTCGACACCTGCAAGCGTTTCTTCGCCGACTGGGGCCTGGAGCTGGTTTCCGAGCAGCCCGGCGAAATCATCTACCGCACACTCAACGACTGTCGCGTGCGCCTCATCGCAGCCGACGCGCCGGGCCGCGCGCCCGCGATCGAGCCCGGCCCGACCATGCGCGAAGTCGTCTGGGGCGTCACCTCGCCCGACGTGCTGGACGAACTGGCGCAGTCGCTGGCCGGCGAACCCGGTTTCGAGCGCACCGAAGACCGCGTCTGGTGCGTCGACCCCAGCGGGCTGGTCATCGGTTTCCAGGTGTCGCGCAAGAAGCCGGTGGACGTCGTCTCCGGCCGCTTCAACACCTGGGCCGAGCGCCAGCGCGTCAACGAACGCGCCACCTTCTACGACCGCGCCTATCCGGTCGAAGTGGGCCACGTGGTGTTCTTCGTCAAGGACGTAAAGGCCATGGAAGCCTTCTACACCCAGAAGGTGGGCTTCGTGCCGTCCGACCGCTATCCGAACCGCGGCGTGTTCCTGCGTTGCGACCCGCACGGCGGCCACCATGACATGTTCCTGCTGCAAACGCCGGACGGCAAGGTCGGCTTGAATCACGTGGCTTTCACCGTGCGCGACATCCACGAGGTGTTCGGCGGCGGCCTGCACTTCGACCGCTGCGGCTGGCAAACTCAATTGGGCCCGGGCCGTCATCCGATTTCCTCGGCGTACTTCTGGTACTTCCAGAACCCGGCCGGTGGCCTCATCGAGTATTACTCGGACGACGACGAGCTGACCGCGGAATGGGAACCCCGCGAATTCGAACCCTCGCCCACGCGATTCGCGGAGTGGGGCATAGAAGGCGGCATAGACGGCAATTCGCGCCGCCAGAAACAGGCCGCCAAAACCGTGGACGGCAAGTTCCTGACCGACAGGCGGTAGATTTCCGCTGTCGATCCGCGGCACGCCTTGCATCCAGGCACAGGAGGGCTGCGCATGCGCGTTCACGCCAAGGCCATTCGCTACTTCGACACGATACGCAGGGCCGGATCGATACGGGCCGCCGCCAGGCAACTGCACGTGGATGCTTCGGCCGTCAATCGCCAGTTGCTGAACCTGGAGGAAGAAATCGGCCTGCCGCTGTTCGACCGCCTGCCCGGTGGCCTGCGCCTGACCCAGGCGGGCGAGATATTCACCCAGCACGTCATCAACATCCTGCAGGACGAGCAGCGGACCTCGCTGGAGTTGGCCAAGCTGCAAGGCGTCAAGCGCGGGGAAGTTCGTTTGGCCAGCGTCGAAGGGCTGAATACCGACTTCCTGCCCAAGGTGCTGGAAGCCATGCTGCACCGGCATCCGGAAATCCAGGTGCACACCTATACGCATGGTTCCAAGCGGGTGGGCGAGCTGGTGCTGAGCGCGGATGCCGACATCGGCCTGGCGTTCTCCATGCCGCCACATGCCGAGCTGCGATGCATAGGCGCGGGCCGGTTCCGCCTGGGCGCCATCATGGCGGCCGACCACCCCTTGGCGCAGCGCGCCAGCGTCAGTTTGCGGGATTGCGCCCGCTACCCGCTGATTCTGGCGACCCCCAACCTCGCCTTGCGCACCTTGATGGACCCGCTGCTGGCGACCCTGCCATCGCCTACGCCCCTGCAATTACATACCGATTCCATCGAGTTGATGCGTCAGATGGCGGCGCGCGGCCTCGGGGTGGCTTTTCACACGCGTGTGGGGCTCGACCCCTTGCTGGCCAATGGCCGGCTGGTCTACAAAAACCTTCGGGGCAACGCGCCCAAGGCCAATCTGGGCATCTACGTACGTGCCGAACGCATGCTGCCGCCCGCCGTCGACCTCTGCGCCACTTTGCTGAGCGAAGCGCTGCAAGCGCTGTGCAAGCGGGAAAATACCTGAGTCCATTTCCATATCAAACGATGACTTTGTGAAGAACTCCGGCCTTGGGGCCGAAGTGTCTCCGCCACGATTCGGGGGAGCCTTCGGCTCCGGATGATGGCTGCCTCGCTTGACCTCGCCGTAAACGGCGAAGTTGCGCTTGGCCCGTGGTCAGCTTCGCTTGCCGTACGACATGTACTGTCTGCGCTTCGCTTTCGCGTACTCGTTTGATCTGGAATTGGAATGAGTCCATTCAGGTGGAACGTGGTGCAAAAAATGCATCGGTATGCTGTTTATTTGCCGATATGCGGCATCTCCTCGGATCGGTACACTGATTTTCAGACAATGATCGATGAGGCCGATCATCGACAATGCGCCGGTACGCATACGCCGGATGATAGATCGCTTGCGAGCCCAAGAGCAGGCGCAACCGGCCGAGGCCGACCGCCAATCCGCGCAGCTCGCTTTGTCGCCCTGAGCGCGACGCCATCCGCATTGATGATCGGCCGCAAAATCACGGAGCCCGACCTGGCCAGCGGGCTGCGCACCGAGGGCTTGGGCACCTTGAAACCAAAAACGGCGCCTCTTGAGGCCGGCGCCGCATGCCTTGGCGCTTGGCTTTCAGCGCCTGGTGCGCAAGCCCACCAGCGCCGCCAGCGCCAGCGCCGCGAACAAGCCCAGGCTCCACAGCGCATATTCCAGCCCGAACAGCTCCACCTTCGCGTCCATGCAGGTGGCGTAGATGCCGAACAGCCAGGGCGCGCCGGCGTCCAGCCCCGAACTCACCATGAAGCGGTCGGCGAAGGTCTGGGCGCACGAGAACATATTGGCGGCCACGTCGTACTGGTACCAGGCGGTGGCGATGCCGCCGAATGCCAGCAGCGCCGCCAGCGCGCAGGCGATGCGCGCGCCCACCGGCGCCAGGCGGCCGGCCAGCAGACCCAGCCAGCACACCACCGCCAGGCACAGGTACAGCAGGCGCTGAAACACGCACCAGGCGCAAGGCTGCATCTCGAACAAATGCTGGGAAACCAGCGCGACTCCCACCGCCGCCAGGCTCGTCCAGGCAATCAGGTGCAGGCACAGGCGGGTCGTCGAGGGAAGGGTGGTTTGGGACATGGTGTTGGGCGGGTTCAAGTAATGTTGACGGGTGATAGATTGCTGGAAAGGCAATCGAGCAGCGCGCGCTCGAAAGCCTGGTAGCGGCGGGGCTCGTGCAGCGCCTCGCTGTGAAGAATGAAACTGTCCTCGACGCGGTCGCCCAGCGTCATGATCTTGGCCATGCGCAAATCCACCTGATGCTGGGCGAAAGTTTGCGCCAGATTGTAGAGCAGGCCGCGCCTGTCCGCCGCCACCAGCGACAGGCGCCAGGCATCTTCGCCTTGGGGGTCGGCGCTCAAGTCTACGCGCGGCACGATGGGAAAGCTGCGGGCGCGGCGCGACAGGCGTGCGCGAAACGGCGCATGCGGCCGGCTGCCGGCCTGCAGCAGCGCGGCGGGCAGTTCCTGCTCGACTGCGGGAATACGGTTGCGCAGGCCCGCGTAGCCGGTGACCGGCAGCACGATGAAGCTGTCCAAGGCCCAGCCGTGGCGCGTGGTGTGGATGCGGGCCTCTTGCACGCTAAGCTCGCACTCGGCGAAATAATGGCAGATGTCGGCGAACAGATCGGCACGGTCGGGCGCGTAAACCATGACCTGGATGCCTTCGCCGTGTTCCAGCAGCCGGCCGTGGGCGACGGGCGCGGGCGTGTCGGGGCAGTGGTGCAGGTGGTAGGTGTGCCAGGCGATGTCCGAGGCGTCGTGCTGCATGAAGTAGTCGGTGCCCAGTTGCGCCCAGAACGCGTCGCGCTGCGCGTCTTTCAGGCGATAGGCGCGCAATAGCGTGGTGGCCGCCTGTTGGCGGTTGGCGAGCAAGGTGTCGTCGTCCAGCGGCGCGCCGCCCAGCAGTATGGCGGTCTGCTGATACAGCGAATCGATCAGATGGCCTTTCCAGGCGTTCCACACCTTGGGGCTGGTGCCGCGTATGTCGGCTACCGTGAGCAGGTACAAGGCGGTCAGGCGCTCGGTGGTTTGTACGATGCCGGCGAACTCGCGAATGACGGCGGGGTCGGCCAGGTCGCGCTTTTGCGCATAGCGCGACAGTGTGAGGTGCTGCTCGACCAGAAAGACGATGAGTTCGGTATCGGCGGGGCCCAGCTCGTGGTGGCGGCAGAAGCGCCGGGCCTCCAGCGCGCCCAGGGTGGAGTGGTCGCCGCCCTGGCCCTTGGCGATGTCGTGGTATAGCGCGGCGATGTCCAGCAGCCAAGGGCGCGGCCATTGGCGCAGCAGCCTGTGGGCCAGCGCGGCGTCGCGCACGGCGTCTTCGCCGGCGAAGCGGTGCAGATGCCCCAACACCTTCAGGATGTGCTCGTCCACGGTGTAAACGTGGAACAGGTCGTGCTGCATCTGGCCGACGATGCGGCGGAATTCGGGCAGGTAATGGGCCAGAATGCCCAGGGTATGCATGCGGCGCAGCGCGATCAGCGCGCCGGTGGGGTGGCGCAGAATGCGCATGAAGCGGCGCCGGTTCTCGGGGTCGCGCCGGAAACCGGCGTCGATGCGCTTGCGCGCCTGCCACATGGCGCGCATCATCGCCGCCGTCATGCCTTCCAGTTCGGCGCGCTCCTGCATGAGGATGATGGCGTCCAGCAGCAGGGCGGGGCGCTGGATGAAGGCGTCGGGCTGGCGGATGTCCAGGCGGTTGCGCACCTGGATGAAATCCTGGTCTATCACCCGCGTGGCGCTGGGCGGCGGCGGAAACAGGTGTTCTTCCAGCGCCTGCATGAACAGGCGATTGAGCAGGCTGACGATGCGGGCGGCCCAGTAGTAGCGCTGCATCAGCAGCTCGCTGGGGCGGCGGCCGCGCATCGGCTCGAAACCGTATATTTGTGCCAATTGCGGCTGGAAATCGAACAGCATGCGGTCTTCGCGGCGCCCGGCCAGCAGATGCAGCTCTATGCGCAGGCGCTTGAAAGCCAGCTCGGCGCGGCGCAGGGCGCGATATTCCGCTTGGTCGAGCAAGTCGGTGGCGACGATGCTGCGCCAGTCCCGGCCGATGCCGGCGGCCTGGGCCACCCACTGGATGACCGCCAGATCGCGCAAGCCGCCGGGCGACTCCTTGCAATTGGGTTCCAGCGCGTAAGGCGTGTTTTCGTGGCGCGCATGGCGCTGCTGCTGTTCGGCGCGCTTGGCCAGGAAAAAGGCGCGCGGGTCGCGCTGGCGCTGCATGATGGCCTGCAGGCGGCCGATCAGCCGTTCGTCGCCGCCCACCCAGCGCAATTCCATCAGCGCGGTTTCCACCGTGACGTCGTTGGCCGCCTGGCGCTGGCACTCGATGACGGTGCGTACGCTATGGGCCAGATCCAGGCCCAGGTCCCACAGCGCGGCGACCAGGCACTCGATTTTCTCCTGGTCGGCGGAGCTGGGCGGGCGGCGCAGTAGGATTAGGACGTCTACGTCGGAGTGGGGAAAGAGTTCGCCCCGGCCGTAGCCCCCGACCGCGCCCAGGGCGGCGTCGGGAGGCAGGGGATGGCGCGCGATGGTGGCGCGCAGCGCGCGGTCGGTGATGCGGGCAAGCGCTTTGAGCAGGGTTTCGGCCCGTTGATGGCGCCGCCAGCGGGCAATGGCCTGCTCGCGCTGGGCTTGCAGTTGCTCGCGGATGGCGCGCATGGCGGTTGGCAGGCCCTAGCGGCCGCCTTGTACGAAAGCCGGCGGAGCGGGCATTTCCGGCGATATGGTCAGCACTTCGTAGCCGGCGTCGGTAACCAGTATGCTGTGCTCCCACTGCGCGGAAAGGCTGCGGTCGCGTGTGACGACCGTCCAGCCGTCGGCCAGCGTACGTATGTCTTTGCGGCCGGCGTTGAGCATGGGTTCGATGGTGAAGATCATGCCGGGTTCCAGGCGCAGGCCGGTGCCGGGCTTGCCGTAATGCAGCACCTGCGGGTCTTGGTGGAACTTGCGGCCGACGCCGTGGCCGCAGTATTCTCGCACCACCGAGAAGCCCTGTTTTTCGGCGTGGCGCTGGATGACCGAGCCGATGTCGCCCAGCGTGGCGCCGGGGCGTACTTGCTCGATGCCCATCCACATGCAGTCGTAGGTGGTGTCCACCAGCCGTTTGGCTAGAATAGAAGGTTCGCCCACGCAGTACATGCGGCTGGTGTCGCCGAACCAGCCGTCCTTGATGACGGTGACGTCGATATTGACGACGTCGCCGTTCTTGAGCACCTTGTCGCCGGGTATGCCGTGGCAGATGACATGGTTGACCGAGGTGCAGATGGCGCCCGGAAAGGGCGGGTAGCCGGGAGGCGCGTACCCGACGGTGGCCGACGTCACGTGCAGGACGTCGGCGATGAACGCCTTGCATAAATCGTCCAGTTCGCCGGTGGTGACGCCCGCTCGCACGTGGGGGGCCAGATAGTCCAGCGTCTGGGCGGCGGCCTGGCAGGCGGCGCGCATCTTGTCGAGGTCGGCGAGGTCGGTGACGAGCGGTGTGGTCATAAGATACGGTGTAACTTGATGGATAGACTTATAAAATAGTAGAATTATAGGCTTTGTTGCGAAAGCAGCATTAAATGGCTGAGCGTGGTTTTAACTGGCGCCCGGCAAATAGCGTAACAAAATAGCGTAGCAGGTCGGTACTCATTCTTAACCGAAACCACAGGGTGTCCGGCGCGGGAGGCGGTATTCATACCCCACCTGGCGGCGGGCTGGCAGGCCTGGCTACAAGACCAAACCCTTCACGGAGTAATCATTATGTCGCTCATGCGCGAAATGCTGGAAGCCGGTGTGCACTTTGGCCACCAAACCCGTTACTGGAACCCCAAGATGGCGCAGTACATCTTCGGCCAGCGTAACAAGATTCACATCATCAACCTCGAACAGACGGTTGAAAAGTACCAGGAAGCCGCTAAATACCTGCGCCAGATCGCTGCCAAGAACGGCACCGTACTGTTCGTCGGCACCAAGCGCGCCGCACGCGACATCATCGCCGAAGAAGCCGCGCGCTGCGGCATGCCCTACGTCGACAGCCGTTGGCTGGGCGGCATGATGACCAACTTCAAGACGGTCAAGACCTCCATCAAGCGCCTGAAGGAAATGGAAGCGCAGCAGGCCGAAGGCGCGACCGAGCGCATGAGCAAGAAAGAAGCGCTCATGTTCGATCGCGAACTCGACAAGCTGAACAAGAGCCTGGGCGGCATCAAAGACATGAACACGCTGCCCGACGCGCTGTTCATCGTCGACGTCGGCTATCATAAGATCGCCATCAACGAAGCGCGTTCGCTGGGCATCCCCGTCGTCGCCGTGGTCGACACCAACCACTCGCCCGACGGCGTCGATTACGTCATCCCCGGCAACGACGACTCCGGCAAGGCCATCGCGCTGTACGTCAAGGGCATGGCCGACGCCGTGCAAGCCGGCCGCGAACAAGCCCTGAACGGCCTGGTCGAGGAAATCGCCGAAGCAAGCGAAGAATTCGTCGAAGTGCAAGACGAACAGCAGGGCCAGTAATACATACGGTTTTTCGCTCAAGGCGACGGCAAGGCCAAGCAGCGCCGCCATCGCCCCGGGCGCAAACCGTATCGCCCGACTGACGGCCATGACGGGCTAGCAATGCCATGCCCGCCTGGCCGTTTCATCCGTCAGCCTTCGGCAAAAACGAAGACGAACATCACTCTGGAGAAAGCAAGTGGCTCAAATCACCGCCTCTATGGTCAAAGAACTGCGCGAGAAAACCGATGCGCCCATGATGGAATGCAAGAAGGCCCTGACCGAGGCCGACGGCGACATGGCCAAGGCCGAAGAACTGCTGCGCGTCAAGCTGGGCAACAAGGCCAGCAAGGCCGCCACCCGCGTCACGGCTGAAGGCCTCATCGGCTTGTACATTTCCGACGACGGCAAAAAAGGCGCGCTGCTTGAAGTCAACTGCGAAACCGACTTCGTCGCCAAGAACGACGACTTCATCGGCTTCGTGGCCCAGGTTGCCCAGCTCGTCGCCGAGAAAAACCCCGCCGACGTGGCCGCCCTGTCCGAACTGCCCCTGGCCGAAGGCACGGTCGAATCCGTGCGCGCCGCCCTGGTCGGCAAGATCGGCGAAAACATGTCCATCCGCCGCTTCCAGCGCTTTGAAACCGCCAACAAACTGGCCAGCTACGTGCACGGCGGCCGTATCGGCGTGCTGGTCGAATTCAGCGGCGCCGACGAAGTCGGCAAGGATCTGGCCATGCACATCGCGGCCACCAAGCCCCAGGCCCTGGACGCCGACGGCGTGCCCGCCGAACTGATCGCCACCGAGCGTTCGGTCGCCGAGCAAAAGGCGGCCGAATCCGGCAAGCCCGCCGAGATCGTCGCCAAGATGGTCGAAGGCAGCGTGCAGAAGTTCCTGAAGGAAGTCACGCTGCTGTCGCAGCCCTTCGTCAAGAACGACAAGCAGTCCGTGGCCCAGATGCTCAAAGAGCAGGGCGCCGACATCCAGCGCTTCGCGCTGTACGTCGTGGGCGAAGGCATCGAGAAGAAGTCCGAAGACTTTGCCGCCGAAGTGGCCGCTGCCGCCGGCAACGCCTAATTCCAAGGCTGGATCAAACGATTACGCAAAGGCCAAGCGCAGGCGGTACGAGTCGTACGGCAAGCGAAGCCGGCAAAGCCATCGTTTGATCTGGAAATGGAATAAAGCCGCAAGGCAGCCAGACCTGGTACGGCCCTGGGTCTGGCGACACGCATCCGCAGGGCTGTTGTTTAATTTGGATGGCCTCTCATGTCGCCCCGATCGTACAAGCGTATTCTCCTGAAACTTTCCGGTGAAGCCCTGATGGGTGACGATGCTTTCGGCATCAACCGGGCCACCATCATGCGGATGACGGACGAAATCGCCGAAGTCGTCTCCATGGGCGTCGAGCTGGCCATCGTCATCGGCGGCGGCAACATCTTCCGCGGCGTCGCTCCCGGCGCCCAGGGGATGGACCGCGCCACGGCCGACTACATGGGCATGATGGCCACCGTCATGAACGCGCTGGCCCTGCAGGACGCCCTCAAGAACAAGGGCGTGGACACCCGCGTGCAGTCCGCGCTCAACATCGACCAGGTGGTCGAGCCCTACATCCGCCCCAAGGCGCTGCGTTACCTCGAAGAGGGCAAAGTGGTCATCTTCGCGGCGGGTACGGGCAACCCCTTCTTCACCACCGATACCGCCGCGGCCCTGCGCGGCGCCGAAGTCGGCGCCGAAATCGTGCTCAAGGCGACCAAGGTGGACGGCATCTACACGGCCGATCCCAACAAGGATCCCGACGCCACCCGCTACGCCCGCATCAGCTTCGACGAGGTCATCCTGCGCCGCCTGGAAGTCATGGATGCTACCGCGTTCGCATTGTGCCGCGACCAGAAGCTGCCCATCAAGGTGTTCTCCATCAACAAGTCCGGAGCACTGCGCCGCGCCGTGCAGGGTGAGGACGAAGGCACCTTGGTTCACGTTTGAAAAAGGATTTGCAATGAGCCCTTCAGAAGTCAAGAAATCCGCTGAAACGCGTATGCAAAAAAGCCTGGATTCGCTCAAGGCCAATCTGGCCAAGATCCGCACCGGGCGCGCCCATGCCGGCATTCTCGACCACGTCCAGGTCGAATACTACGGCTCGCCCGTGCCCGTGGGCCAGGTCGCCAACGTCGGCGTCGTCGATGCGCGCACCCTGAACGTTCAGCCCTACGAAAAAAACATGGCCGGCCCCATCGAGCGCGCCATCCGTGATTCCGACCTGGGCCTGAACCCGGTTTCCATGGGTGAAACCATACGCGTGCCCATGCCGCCTCTTACCGAAGAGCGCCGCCGCGACCTCACCAAGGTCGTGCGCTCCGAGGGCGAAGAAGCCAAGGTCGCCGTGCGCAACGTGCGCCGCGACAGCAACGACGCGCTCAAGAAGCTGGTCAAGGACAAGGAAATCTCCGAAGATGACGAGCGTCGCACCCAAGACGACGTCCAGAAGCTGACGGACCGCCACGTGACGGAAATCGACAAGCTGGTCACGCAGAAAGAAGCCGAGATCATGACGGTCTAAACCCCGTCGCGACGCCTGGCGATCACCCGCATGCACACCAGTTCCACGCTTGCCGTGCCCGAAAGCGGCAATGTGCCCCGGCATCTGGCCATCATCATGGACGGCAACGGCCGCTGGGCGACCCAGCGGTTTTTGCCGCGCACGGCGGGGCACGTCAAGGGCGTGCAGGCGGTACGCCGGGTGGTCGAGGCCTGCGGGCGGCGAGGGGTGCGCTACCTGACGCTGTTCGCTTTCAGTTCCGAGAACTGGCGCCGTCCCCAGGAAGAAGTTTCCATGCTCATGCGCCTGTTCGTGCAGACGCTGGAAAAAGAACTCGACAAGCTGGCCGCCCAGGGCGTCAGGCTGCACGTGGTGGGCGACCTGAGCGCCTTCGAACCCCGGCTGCGCGAGCTCATCGCCGCCGCCGAGCAGCGCACGGCGCACAACGACAAGCTGCACCTGACCATCGCCGCGAACTACGGCGGCCGCTGGGACATTCTGCAAGCCACGCGGCGCATGCTGGCCGAGCGTCCCGAACTGGCGCAAACGCCGGACGCCATAGACGAGCCCATGCTGGCGTCTTATTTGTCCATGGCCTACGCGCCCGAGCCCGATCTGTTCATCCGCACGGGCGGCGAGCAGCGCATCTCCAATTTCCTCGTCTGGCAGCTTGCCTATACCGAGCTGTACTTCACCAACGCCTACTGGCCCGATTTCGACGACGCCGACATAGACGGCGCTTTCGCCTGGTATGCCCAGCGCGAACGACGTTTCGGGCGCACCAGCGCACAACTGGCCGACAAGGCCTAGAAACGATTTTCTTATGCTAGGCCAGCGCATCCTCACCGCCATCGTCCTCTTGATCGTGCTGGGGCTGGCCCTGGCCGCGCCCGGCCACTGGCCGCTGCTGGCATTACTGGGGCTGGCCGCCGCCTGCGCCCTGTGGGAATGGCAGCGCCTGGTATGGCCGTGGCCGTCCTCGCGCCGCGCCGGTCCGGCAATTGTGGCGGTTCTGGCGGCCGCCGCCATGGGCTGGCTGCTCTACAGCCTGTTCGGCCCGGGCGAATCCGTACCCGGCCGCTACGCTTTGCAAGCATTCATGTACTGGGTCGTCGTGCTGTCGGGGCTGTTCTGGTTGCTGGGCGCCACCACGCTGGTCGTGCGCGGGCAAACCCAGGCGCCGCCGGGCAGCCCGGCGCTGGCCGTGGTGGGCATCGCCGTTACCTGCGCCGCCTGGTGGTCGCTCTCCCGTTTCTACGTGCGCTTCGACGCCTGGTTCCTGGTGTCGCTGATGGCCCTGGTGTGGGTGGCCGACATCGGCGCCTACTTCGCCGGCAAAACCTTGGGCAAGCGCAAGCTGGCGCCCAAGGTCAGCCCGGGCAAAAGCATGGAAGGCGCCCTGGGCGGCATACTGGCCGCCTTGCTGTGGGTGTGGATCAGCAGCCATTGGGATGGCAGCTTCGGCCAGGTGTTGGCCCAGCGCTGGTCCTGGCCGATAGCCTTGCTGCTGGTGGCCGGCCTGGCGGCGATCTCCATCGTGGGCGATCTGTTCGAGTCGCTGCTCAAGCGCCGCGCGGGCGTCAAGGATTCCAGCGCCTTGCTGCCGGGGCACGGCGGCGTCTACGATCGCATAGACGCCTTGCTGCCCGTCAGCGTGCTGGCCTGGCTGCTGCTGGAGGGGCTATGACGCCTCGCGTACTCAGCATTCTGGGGGCCACGGGTTCCATAGGCGAAAGCACGCTGGACGTGGCGCTGCGCCACCCGGAGCGCTTTCAAGTGTACGCGCTCAGCGCCCACAGCCGCATGGAGCGCCTGGCCGAGCTGGCCGCGCAAAGCGGGGCGCAAGCGGTGGCGGTGCCCGACGACGCCGCGCGCAAGCGTTTCGCGCAGGCGTGGCCGGCGGGGCGGGCCATGCCCGAGATTCTGATGGGCGAGCAGGCGCTGGAACACTGCGCCAGCGCGCCGCAAGTAGACACCGTGATGGCCGCCATCGTGGGCGCCGCCGGCCTGCCGTCCGCCTTGGCGGCGGCGCGCGCCGGCAAGCGCGTGCTGCTGGCCAACAAAGAGGCCCTGGTCGCGGCGGGAGGCCTGTTCATGCAGGCGGTGCGCGACGCGGGGGCCGAACTGCTGCCCATAGATAGCGAACACAACGCCATTTTTCAGTGCATGCCGCAGGCCGGCAAGGCCTTTGCGCCGCAAGCGCCCGCACCCGGCGTGCGGCGGTTGCTGCTGACCGCCTCGGGCGGGCCTTTTCGCACCATGCCGCCCGAACAATTCGCGCACGTTACGCCCGAACAGGCCTGCGCCCATCCCAATTGGGCCATGGGCCGCAAGATATCCGTCGATTCGGCCACCATGCTGAACAAAGGGCTGGAGGTCATCGAAGCCCACTGGCTGTTCGCCATGCCCGCCGATCGCATCCAGGTCGTCATCCACCCGCAAAGCATGGTGCATTCCATGGTCGAGTACGACGACGGCTCGATCCTGGCGCAACTGGGCCAGCCCGACATGCGCACGCCCATCGCCTACGGCCTGGGCTTTCCCGAACGCATCGCCAGCGGCCTGGGGCTGCTCGACCTGGCCGCCATGGGGCGGCTGGACTTCGAGCTGCCCGACATGCGGCGCTTTCCCTGCCTGGGCCTGGCTTTCCAGGCGCTGCGGGCCGGCCAGGCGGCCTGTATCGTGCTGAATGCCGCCAACGAGGTGGCGGTGGCCAGCTTCCTGGAGCGCCGCCTGCCGTTTACCGGCATCACGCGCTGCATCGAAGACAGTCTGGCGCATTTCCAGGCGCAAAACCACTCGACCGCCACGCTGGAGGCCATACTCGATCTGGACGCGAGCGTGCGGCGGTATGCCCAAAGCAGGGCGGCACCGTAGTTCCATTCCCGGCTCGGACGATTACCTTGCCGGCTTCGCTTGCCGTACGATTTGTGCTCTGCGCGCTTCGCTTTCGCGTATTCGTCCGATCCGGAAATGGAATGAACTTGAACCGGACGATGACTTTGTCGGCTTCGCTTACTTCGTGCAATCCGGGGATGGAATAAAATAGCCGTTTTGCCCGCGCACCGCGCCGGCATGTTCGCCGTCCGGGGTTGCTCCGGGCCCTGTCCAGACACCCACCTCCCATCGTTATCGGGGAATCTATGCTCACCACCTTGCTTGCCTTCGCCGTCGCGCTGGGGCTGCTTATCACGTTTCACGAGTTGGGCCACTATTGGGTGGCCCGCTTGTGCGGGGTGCGCGTGCTGCGGTTTTCGCTGGGCTTCGGCCGCGTGCTGTGGCGGCGCACCGACCGCCAGGGCACCGAATGGGCGCTGTCGGCGATTCCGCTGGGCGGCTACGTCAAGATGCTGGACGACCCCGCCGAGTCGCCCACGGGCCGTCCCGAAGAGGCCTTCCAGAACAAAAGCGTGTGGCAGCGCATCGCCATCGTGGCCGCCGGGCCCGCGGCCAACCTGCTGCTGGCCGCGCTGCTTTACGCCGGCCTGGGCTGGGTGGGCACGCAAGAGCCCGCCGCCGTGCTGGGCCAGCCGGCCGCTGGCACCTCGGCCGCCCAGGCGGGCGTCGGCGCAGGCGACCGCATCGTCGCGGTGGACGGCCAGCCGGTGCAATCCTGGATGGACGCGCGTTGGAAGCTGATGCGCCACATGGGTGCGGGCGGCACGGCCGCGCTGACGCTGCAGCCGGGCGGGCAGGGCGCCGAACGCGAGGTGGCCATCGCCATCCCATCAGGCCTGCCGGACGACGAGCAAAGCGATTTCCTGACGGACGCCGGCCTGGCGCTGCAAATGCCGCGCGCCAGGGTGTCCGAAGTGGTCTCGGGCGGCGCCGGCGAGCGCGCCGGCCTCAAAGCGGGCGACCTCATCGTGGCGGTGGACGGCCGGGACGACCCCACCATCCGCGAATTCGTCGAGACGGTGCAAGCGCATGCCGGCCAGCCGCTGCGCGTCTCCGTGCTGCGCGACGGCGTGCCGCTGGCCTTGCGAGGCGTACCCGATTCCCACGAAGAAGACGGGCAGGCCAAGGGCCGCCTGGGCGTGATGCTGGCCGCCGATTTCCCCACCGTCACGGTGCGCTACGGCGCGCTGGACGGCCTGTGGCGCGGCGTGGAACGCACCTGGGAGACCGCCTGGTTCAGCCTCAAGATGATGGGGCGCATGCTGGTGGGCGACGTCTCCGTCAAGCACGTCAGCGGCCCGGTCACCATCGCCGACTACGCCGGCCAGACGGCGCGCATCGGGCTGGCCGCCTACATCGGATTCCTGGCGCTCATCAGCGTCAGCATCGGGGTACTGAACCTGCTGCCCATCCCCATGCTGGATGGCGGCCATCTTTTGTACTATTTGCTGGAAATCGTGCGGGGCAAACCCGTTCCGGAGCACTGGATGCAAACCGGCCAAAGAATCGGCCTGGGCATACTGGCTGCATTGATGAGCCTGGCGTTTTTCAACGACTTCACTCGCCTTTTCAGTTGATCCGGTTCTAGCATACAATCGTCCACCACTCGGTTAAGGATATTTCAAGCATGTCGAAGGCCAAACGTTTTCCATTTGCACGCCGTTTGCTGCCATGGCTGGTCGCAACGGCGATGATGCCAAGCCTGGCGCAGGCGTTTTCCCCTTTCGTGGTAAGGGACATCCGCGTCAATGGCATCCAGCGCGTGGAGGCGGGTGCGGTATTCAGCTATCTGCCCGTGCGGGTGGGTGAGGAATTCACCGAAGAACAGGCCGGCGAAGCCATCCAGCGCCTGTATTCCACCGGCTTTTTCAGCGACGTGGCCATCGACGTCGAGGGCGACGTCATCGTCGTCAACGTCAAGGAACGCCCGACGATCGCCTCGGTGTCGTTCAACGGCATGCGCGAATTCGACGAAAAAGCGCTCAACGACGCCCTGAAAGGCGTCGGCTTCGGCCCGGGCCGCGTGTTCGACCAGGCCATGCTGGAGCAGGCCGAATTCCAGCTCAAGCAGCAGTATCTTTCCAAGGGCAAGTACGGCGTCGAGGTTACGCCCATCCTCACGCCGCTGCCGCGCAACCGCGTGGGCGTCAACTTCGACATCCTCGAAGGCAATGTGGCCTCCATCAGCGAGATCAACTTCGTCGGCAACGAAGCCTTCTCCAGCAGCCGGCTGCGCGACGAGCTCGAACTGACCACGTCGGGCTTCATGACCTGGTATACCGGCACCAACAAGTATTCGCGCGAAAAGCTCGAAGGCGACATGGAGCGCCTGCGTTCGTTCTACCTGGACCGCGGCTACCTCGAATTCAACATGGAAGCCCCGCAGGTAACGATTTCGCCCGACCGCGAAAACATCTACCTGACCTACACGGTGCATGAAGGCGAACCGTACTCGGTCAAGGACGTCAAGCTGGCCGGCGACCTGCTGGGCCTGGACGACCAGATCCAGCAGCTCATTACCGTCAAGCCGGGCGAAACCTTCAACGCTTCCAAGACCAACGAAACGGTGGAAGCCATTACCGACTACCTGGGCACGCTGGGCTACGCCTTCGCCAACGTCAACCCCAGCCCCGTGCTCGACCGCGAAAACCACGAAGCCGACCTTACCTTCTACGTCGATCCAGGCCGTCGCGTCTACGTACGCCGCATCCAGGTCGGCGGCAACACCCGCACCCGCGACGCGGTGGTGCGCCGTGAAATGCGCCAGCAAGAGGCCGCCTGGTACGACGCCGCGCAAATCAAGTCCTCGCGCGACCGCGTCGACCGCCTGGGCTACTTCAACGAAGTCGACGTGCAGACCGAACCCGTGCCGGGCTCGCCCGACCAAGTCGACGTGCTGGTCAACGTGAAGGAAAAACCCACCGGCATGATCAACCTGGGCGTGGGCTACGGCTCCACCGAGAAGGTCATCCTGTCGGCCGGCATCAGCCAGGACAACATCTTCGGCAGCGGCAACAGCCTGTCGCTGCAGGTCAACACCAGCCGCACCAACCGCGCGCTGGTGCTGGCGCACACCAATCCGTACTGGACGCAGGACGGCATCAGCAAGACCACCTCGCTGTACTATCGCCGCACCACGCCGTACGACTCCGGCAGCGGCGACTACGGCTACGACGGCTACTACCGCAACACCGCCATCGGCGCGGGCATGAACTTCGGCGTGCCCATCTCCGAATGGGACCGCGTCTTCGCCGGCTTCAACTTCGAGCGCAACACGCTGGACCTCTACGACGGTTCGCCCAAGGCCTACAACGACTACATCGACGAATACGGCCGCACGACCAACGCGATGATCTTCAACGTGGGCTGGTCCAAGGACACCCGCGACAGCGCGCTGGCGCCCACCAAGGGCAGCTACACGCGCCTGGCGGCCGACGTCTCCACCATGGACCTGCGCTACTACATGCTCAGCGCGCAGCAGCAGTACTTCCTGCCGCTGGGCCGCAACTTCACGCTGGCCTTCAACGGCAGCGTCGATTGGGGCAATACCTACGGCGGCAAGTCCTTCCCGGTCATCAAGAACGTCTACGCGGGCGGCATCGGCTCGGTGCGCGGCTACGAAGGCGCCTCGCTGGGCCCGCGCGACGAACGTTCCGGCACCTACCTGGGCGGCGCGCGCCGCATCATCGGCAACGTGCAGCTTTACCTACCGTTCCCGGGCGCTTCGCGCGACCGCACGCTGCGCTGGTTCGTCTTCGCCGACGCCGGCCAGGTGCGGGCGGGCAGCGGCATGACCTGCATGGCGGGCAACGACGGCTCCGGCATGTCGGCGGTGGACGATCCTTGCGGCTGGCGTTATTCGGCCGGCGTGGGCCTGTCGTGGCAGTCGCCCATGGGGCCGCTTGAATTGTCCTTCGGCCGTGCGCTGAACGCCAAGCGCGGCGACGACAAGCAAGCCTTCCAGTTCCAGATCGGTACCGGTTTCTAAGACATGCAGCGCACCCAAGCCCAGGTAAAAGCCCGTAACGTCTATGGGCGGCACGAATTTACTCTAGGCTGCCTTTAATGGCACAATAATCTTTTCATCTGCTCTCAATCGCAAGGTAGATTTTTCATGAAGTCTCGTTATGTACACAGGGTTTCCGCGTTGGGTCGTACGGTATGTGCTACCGCAGGCGCCGCGCCACGCGCACTGGTGCTGGCGCTCGCACTGAGCACCGGCTTCGTCGCCACGATGGCCCAGCCTGGCGTGGCGCAGGCTCAACAGAGCAATCGCATCGGCTTCGTGGGAACCGACCGCATCCTGGGCGAATCCGGCATCGCCAAGTCGGCCGAGAACCGCCTCGAGTCCGAGTTCAAGCGCCGCGACCAGGAATTGCAGAATCTGGCCAATAACCTGCGCAGCCAAGTGCAAAAGTTTGAAAAAGATGCGCCCGTTCTTTCCGAGTCCGACCGCATCAAGCGCCAGCGCGACCTGGCCGACCTGGATTCCGAACTGCAGCGCAAGCGCCGCGATTTCCAGGAAGACTACAACCGCCGCCGCAACGAAGAGTTCTCCGCCATCGTCGAAAAGGCCAACGCCGCCATCAAGAAGATCGCCGAAGAACAAGGCTACGACCTGATCATCCAGGACGCCATCTACTTCAGCCCGCGCGTGGACATCACCGACCAGGTGCTGCGCGCACTGGGCGGTTGATCCCCTATGCCGGTACTGCTGGCGCCCCCCGAGGCGCCGCTTCTGCCCGAACTCCTGCGCGAGGCCAACACCGTCGGCCTCGATTGCGAGATAGCAGATACCCATGAACCCATGCCTCGCATCCGCGGGCTGGGTTCTTTGCTTCATGCGGGCGAAACCGAAATCAGTTTCCTGGCCAATCCCAAGCTGGCCGAGCAATTGCCGCAATGCCAAGCCGCCGCCGTCGTGCTCACGCGCGACGCCTGGCAGGCGCTGCCCCCCGGCGCCTTGCCCGGGGTGGCCGTCATCTGCAGCCAACCCTATCTCTTGTACGCCTTGCTGGCCCAGTGGTTCGACCGGCATCGCATCGCGCGACTGCCGGCGGGCATACACCCCACGGCCGTCATCGCCGAATCCGCGCGGGTCGAAGAGGGTACCAACGTGGGGCCGCACTGCGTCATCGAAGCCAATGCCCTCATCAACACGGGCGCCCGGCTGGGGCCGGGCTGCGTGGTCGGCGCGGGCAGCGTCATCGGCGCCGATTGCCTGCTGCATGCGCGCGTCACGCTTTATCACGGCGTCCGGGTAGGCGAGCGCTGCATCCTGCATAGCGGCGTGGTGCTGGGCGCCGACGGCTTCGGCTTCGCGCCCATGCCCGGCAGCCAATCCCGCGGCTGGGCCAAGATCGCCCAGATCGGCGGCGTCGTCGTCGGCGACGACGTCGAAATCGGCGCCAACACCACGATAGACCGCGGCGCGCTGGACGATACCCGCATCGGCAACGGCGTCAAGCTGGACAACCAGATCATGATCGCGCACAACGTCGTCATCGGCGAGCACACGGCCATGGCGGCCTGCGTCGGCGTGGCCGGCTCCACGCGAATCGGCAGCCGGTGTACGATAGGTGGCGCTTCAATGATCTCCGGCCACCTCGTGCTGGGAGACGACGTCCACGTTTCCGGCGGCACGGCCATCACATCCAACGTCGAGCAGCCCGGCCGCTATACCGGCGTCTATCCTTTCGGCGAGCACCGTGAATGGCAGCGCAACGCGGCGGTGCTGCCGCAACTGGCGCAATTGCGGCGGCGTCTGCGCCGCCTCGAAGACAAGGTGCCCGGGACGGGCCAAGACCAATAATTCTTAAACTCTTTTACGTGCGCCTTGCAAAGGCGCCAGCAGGAAAACCACGGTATGAAGCTCGACATCAAGGAGATCATGGCCCGACTGCCGCATCGCTACCCGATGCTGCTGGTCGACAAGGTGCTGGAAATGGAACCCGGCAAAAGCATCGTCGCCATCAAGAACGTGACGATGAACGAGCCTTTCTTCGAAGGCCATTTCCCGCACCATCCGGTCATGCCCGGGGTCCTCATCATCGAGGCCATGGCTCAGGCTGCCGCCTTGTTCTCGTTCGAGGGCAACGACCAGGTCAACGCCGCCGACAAAAAACTGGCCTATTACCTGGTGGGCGTGGACGAAGCGCGCTTCCGCCGTCCGGTGGTGCCGGGCGACCAATTGCGCCTGGAGGTCGTCGCCGACCGCATCAGCAAGGCCATCTGCAAGTACACCGCACGCGCCGTGGTCGACGACCAAGAAGTCGCGTCGGCCAAACTGATGTGCGCCATCCGCATCCTGGAGGATTGATGGAGCCGAACATCCACCCCACGGCCATCGTCGCACCCAGCGCCCAGCTTGCACCGGACGTCCAGGTCGGGCCGTATAGCGTGGTGGGGCCGAATGTTTCCATCGATAGCGGCACCGTCGTCGGGCCGCACTGCGTCATCGACGGCCACACGAGCATAGGCAAGAACAACCAGTTCTATCGCTTCAGCTCCATAGGCGGCATGCCGCAGGACAAAAAATACAAGGGCGAACCCACGCGCCTGGAAATCGGCGACGGCAACATGGTGCGCGAGTACGTCACCATCAACACCGGCACCGCGCAAGACGTCGGCGTCACCCGCGTGGGCCACGACAACTGGATCATGGCCTACGTGCACATCGCGCACGACTGCCAGGTCGCCGACCACACCATCATCGCCAACAACGTGCAGTTGGCCGGCCACATCCACATCGGCGACTGGGCCATTCTCGGCGGCTCTTCCGCCGTGCACCAGTTCGTGCGCATAGGCGCGCACTCCATGATAGGCGGCACCAGCTCCATCAGGCAGGACATCCCCCCCTACGTCATCGGCGCGGGCGATCCCTTCCGGCCCGTGGGCATCAACTCCGAGGGCCTGAACCGCCGGGGCTATGCCCCCGAAGTCGTGGCCGCCCTCAAAGAGGCCTACAAGCTGCTGTACCGCCGCAAGCTGTCCACGCAGGAAGCCGTCGAGCAGATGCGCGGCTTGCAGCAGGCGCACCCCGAAGCGCACGACGCCGTGCAGGTGATGATAGCCTTCCTGGAAGCCTCGTCGCGGGGCATTGCGCGCGCATGACCACCGGCCCCGGCGCCGGCCCGGCCGCCCGCATCGGCATGGTGGCCGGCGAGCCTTCGGGCGACCTGCTGGCCTCGCGCATCATGCGCGGCATCCAGGCCGGCCTGCCGCTAGCGGTTTGCGAAGGCATAGGCGGCCCCGCCATGCAGCAGCAGGGCCTGCAATGCTGGCACCCCATGCACGCGCTTACCGTTTTCGGCTATGTGGACGCGCTCAAACGCCTGCCCGGCCTGCTGCGCACCTACCACGACGTGAAATCGCGCTGGAAGCGCCAGCCGCCGTCGGTGTTCGTCGGCATCGACGCGCCGGATTTCAATTTGCGCCTGGAGCACCAGCTCAAGGCTGCCGGCATTCCCACCGTGCATTTCGTCGGGCCGTCCATCTGGGCCTGGCGCTACGAACGCATCCACGCCATACGCGAAGCGGTGTCGCACATGCTGGTGCTGTTTCCGTTCGAGACGGCCATCTACGAGAAAGAGGGGATTCCGGTAAGCTACGTGGGGCACCCGCTGGCCCAGGACATTCCCATGCGGCCCGACCGCCTGGCGGCGCGCGCGCAGTTGGGCCTGGCGCCGGACGCCTGCGTGCTGGCGGTGCTGCCGGGCAGCCGGCGTTCCGAGATCGCCTTGCTGGGGCCGCGTTTCCTGAGCGCCGTGCAAATCCTGCAGCGCCAGGCGCCCGATCTGCAAATCGTGGTGCCCATGGTCAATGCGCAGCGGCGCGAGCAGTTTGCCCAGATACTGGCGCAAACGCCCATCGCCAACCTGCATCTGCTGCAGCAAAGCGGCGATGCCGGGCGGCCCGCGGCCTGGCAGGCCATGGAAGCCGCCGATGCGGTGCTGGTGGCCAGCGGCACCGCCACGCTGGAAACCGCGCTGTTCAAGCGGCCCATGGTCATTTCCTACGTGCTGACGCCCATGATGCGCCGCCTGATGGCCTGGAAATCCGGCCAGCAACGGCCTTTGGTGCCCTGGGTGGGCCTGCCCAACGTGCTGCTCAACGATTTCGCGGTGCCCGAACTGCTGCAGGACGACGCCACGCCCGAAAAACTGGCCGAGGCCACCTGGACGGCGCTGACCGACCAGGCTCTGGCCGCCAGCCTGTACCAGCGTTTTTCGGCCATGCACGCCGAGCTGCTGCGCGACACGCCCGGCCTGGCCGCCGACGTCATCCTGAGGCTGGCCGGCCGTGGCCGTGCGGGCTGAAAACCGTGTT
This sequence comes from uncultured Burkholderiaceae bacterium, assembly GCA_934525625.1. Lineage (GTDB taxonomy): Bacteria > Pseudomonadota > Gammaproteobacteria > Burkholderiales > Burkholderiaceae_B > Mesopusillimonas. Next base: position 71,229 of record CAKSZL010000003.1, on the reverse strand, counting down.
TGAAACGGGCGGTTGCGCAAACTCAAGCCATTTTGAGGCGGCGGGCGTCCATGCATACTGAACTCATCTTGAAACAGGCCGTTCATGCAGGCTGAATTATTCAATGCGGATACGGCCGGCGAACTGATCGCCGGCGTGGACGAAGCGGGCAGGGGGCCTTTGGCCGGCCCGGTGTATGCCGCCGCCGTCATCCTCGACCCCGACCGGCCCATAAGCGGCTTGGCCGACTCCAAGACCTTGAAGGCGGAACGCCGCGAAAGCCTGGCGCTATCGATACGCGAGCAAGCCCTGGCCTGGTGCGTGGCCAGCGCCAGCGTCGACGAAATCGATACGCTCAACATTCTGCAGGCCACCATGCTGGCCATGCGCCGCGCCTGCGAAGGGCTGAGCGTGCAGGCGGCGCAATACTTGGTGGACGGCAATCGCATACCCAAGGGCCTGCCCGGCCCGGCCCAGGCCATCGTCAAGGGCGACAGCCTGGTGCAGGCCATCTCGGCGGCCTCCATTCTGGCCAAGACCGCGCGCGACGCCGACTGCCTGGTGCTGCACCAGCAATATCCGCAATATGCCTTCGCCACGCACAAAGGCTATGGCACGGCCTTGCACCTGCGCCTGCTGCGTGAACACGGCCCATGCCCCGCCCATAGGCGCAGCTTCGCGCCGGTGCGCCAGTTGCTGGCCGGCCCGTCGTCAGCTTCAGGCAAACGCACAGGAACCACGCCGGCATGAAACTCATCCAGTCATCCCACAACCCCAGCTACCGCGAACTGCTGCGCCTGTCGCAAGGCAAAGGCGGGGACGGCCAGGTATTGCTGGAGGGCGTGCACCTGTGCCAGGAATGGCTGCGCCATTGCGGCCTGCCGGAACTGGCCGTCTTCGACACCGAACGCCTGGAACAGCAAGCCGAATTGCAGGCCTTGCGGGAGCAGGCGGCGGGCGTGCCCATGCTGGCGTGCCCGCCCTCGCTCATCAAGGGGCTGGCGCAGGTCAAGGCGCCGCAAGGCGTGTTTTTCGTGGTTTGCGTACAGGCGCCGGCCTTGCCCGCGGCCATCGAGGCCAACAGCCTATGGCTGGACCGCATCCAGGACCCCGGCAATATGGGCACCTTGCTGCGCACCGCCGCCGCAGCCGGCGTGGGCCAGGTCTACGCCTCGGCGGGCTGCGCCGATGCCTGGTCGCCCAAAGTGCTGCGCGCCGCCCAAGGCGCGCATTTCGCCTTGCAGCTATACGAGAAAGTGGATTTGCCGGCCTTGTGCGAGCGCCTGCGGGTGCCCTTGCTGGCCACTAGCCTGGAACAGGCCGGCAGCCTTTACGAGGGCGGCTTGCCCGCCAGTTGCGCCTGGGTCTTCGGCAACGAAGGGCAGGGCGTGCAAGCGGAGCTGCTGGCCCGCGCCGACCGGCGCGTGTTCATTCCCCAGGCGGCGGGCGTCGAGTCCTTGAACGTTACCGTTGCCGCCGGCATCTGCCTGTTCGAGCAGCGCCGCCGGCATTCGGCCTGAACTCAGGGCATTTTCGCCGTAAGCTGGGCTTCGTTTTACTCAGCCCGGCTTCGCCCAAATCAATAGCTGCTGCGATTCAGCCCGATCTCTTCCAGCACCTTGGTGGAAATCTCTTCGATGGAGCGCGCGGTGGTGGACAGGCAGGGCAGGCTCTCCATGCGCATCAGCCGCTCGGCCTGGGCGACTTCGTACATGCATTGCTCCAGCGACGCATACTTGCTGTCGGGACGCCGCTGATTGCGCACTTCGGACAAGCGTATGGGGTCGATGGACAAGCCGAACAGCTTCTTGCGGTACGGCCCCAGGGTGGCGGGCAGGGTGCCGCGCTCGAAGTCTTCGGGGATCAACGGGAAATTGGCCGCCTTGACCGCATACTGCATGGCCAGGTACAGGCTGGTGGGTGTCTTGCCGCAGCGCGACACGCCCACCAGAATCACGTCGGCCTGCTCAAGGCCGTGAACGAATTGGCCGTCGTCGTGGGCCAGCGTGAAATTGATGGCCTCGATGCGGTTATGGTATTGCGTGCCCAGCCCGCCCATGTGCGAGCGCCCCACGGAATGGCTGGACTTCATGCCCAGGGCTTCCTCGATGGGCCGCACGAAAGTGCCGAACAGATCCAGGAAGACGCAATTGGCCTGGCGCACGATGAAGGCGATTTCGGGATTGACCAGCGTGCTGAACACCATGGGCTGCTGGCGTTCTTCGTCGGCGCAGCGGTTGATGCGGCGCACGGCCTCGGCCGCTTTTTCCGCGCCGTCTATGAAGGGTATGCGTACCGGGGTGAAACTGACCTGCTCGAATTGCGACAGCACCGCGTGGCTGAAGGTTTCGGCGGTAATGCCCGTGCCGTCGGAGACGATGAAAACGGTGCGTGTTGAATTGGATTCGGTCATGAAAAATTCGGCAACGGAAAAATGGAGGAAAAACGGTACAATTCAGGTTTGCCCGGCAGAGGGCGCATGAAACCATTTCGCCCGAACCGCGTCATACGCATGCAGCCACGCAAAAGCTGGTTCGTTCAGTGCATAGATTGTAGGGTACTTTTACCCACGCCCAGCGCACATGGGACTATGCCTTGAACAAACAAGCTTTTTTTATTTGATCCAGGGTGACTTCATGTCTTACGTAATTTCTTTCGAGCAGCTCCGCATGACGGACGTTGACTCGGTGGGGGGCAAAAACGCCTCGCTGGGCGAAATGATCAGCCAGCTCTCCGACGCCGGCGTACGCGTGCCGGGCGGCTTCGCCACCACGGCCGAAGCCTTCCGTGTGTTCCTCGGCACCAGCGGCCTGGACCAGCGCATCTCCGATCGTCTCGCCTCGCTCGACCCCAGCGACGTGCGCGCGCTGGCCGAAGCCGGCTCCCAGATCCGCCAATGGATGCTGGAAACCCCGTTCCCCGCCGAACTCGAACAGCAGATCCGCGAGTCCTTCGCCAAGCTGGACGCCGACGGCAAGGGCTCTTTCGCCGTGCGTTCGTCGGCCACCGCCGAAGACCTTCCCGACGCCTCGTTCGCGGGCCAGCAGGAAACCTTCCTGAATGTGGTCGGCATCGACGACGTGCTCGACAAAATCCACCAGGTGTTCGCGTCGCTGTACAACGACCGCGCCATCTCGTATCGCGTGCACAAGGGCTTCGCCCACGCCGACGTGGCGCTGTCCGCCGGCATCCAGCGCATGGTGCGCTCCGACAAGGGCAGCGCCGGCGTCATGTTCACCATCGACACCGAATCGGGCTTCGAAGACGTCGTGTTCATCACCTCGTCGTACGGCCTGGGCGAAACCGTGGTGCAGGGCGCCGTCAACCCCGACGAATTCTATGTCTTCAAGCCCGCGCTGGCCGCCGGCAACTATCCCATCATCAGCCGCCGCATCGGCTCCAAGCTGATCAAGATGGAATTCGACGAAGCCCGCGCCTCGGGCCATGCCGTGCACACCATCGACGTGCCGGTTTCCGAGCGCAACCGCTACTCGCTCACCGACGAAGAAGTCATCGAACTGGCCCGCTACGCGGTCATCATCGAGAAACACTACCAGCGCCCCATGGACATCGAATGGGGCCGCGACGGCATCGACGGCAAGCTGTACATCCTTCAAGCCCGCCCCGAAACCGTCAAGTCGCAGCAAAGCAACCGCGACGTGCAAGAGCGCTACCGCCTCAAGGCCACCGGCGACGTGCTCGTCACCGGCCGCGCCATCGGTCAGAAAATCGGCTCGGGCCAGGTGCGCCTGGTGGGCGACATCTCGCAGATGGACCAGGTCAAGGCCGGCGACATCCTCGTTACCGACATGACCGACCCCAACTGGGAACCCGTCATGAAGCTGGCGTCGGCCATCGTCACCAACCGCGGCGGCCGTACCTGCCACGCCGCCATCATCGCGCGTGAACTCGGCATTCCCGCCGTGGTCGGCTGCGGTAACGCCACCGACCTGCTCAAAGACGGCCAGGAAGTCACGGTCTCGTGCGCCGAAGGCGACGAAGGCCGCATCTACGACGGCCTCATCGAAACCGAAGTCGAAGAAGTGCGCTGGGGCGAAATGCCCGAGATCGGCACCAAGATCATGATGAACGTCGGCAACCCGCAACTGGCCTTCGATTTCTCGCAGATCCCGAATGGCGGCGTCGGCCTGGCCCGTCTGGAATTCATCATCAACAACAACATCAACGTCCACCCCAAGGCCGTACTCGACTATCCCAACGTCGACGCCGAGCTGAAGAAGGCCGTTGAATCCGCCGCGCGCGGCTACGCCAGCCCGCGCGCCTTCTTCGTCGAAAAACTGGCCGAAGGCGTGGCCACCATCGCCGCCGCCTTCTATCCCAAGCCCGTCATCGTGCGCATGTCCGACTTCAAGTCGAACGAATACCGCAAGCTGGTGGGCGGCTCGCGCTACGAACCCGAGGAAGAAAACCCCATGCTGGGCTTCCGCGGCGCCTCGCGCTACATCGCGGCCGAGTACGAAGAGTGCTTCCGCATGGAATGCGAAGCCCTCAAGAAGGTGCGCGACGACATGGGCCTGACCAACGTCGAGATCATGGTGCCGTTCGTGCGCACCACCTCGCAGGCCAGCCGCGTCATCGACCTGCTGGCCCGCCATGGCCTGGCGCGCGGCGAAAATGGCCTGCGCCTGATCATGATGTGCGAAGTGCCTTCCAACGCCATCCTGGCCGACCAGTTCCTGGAATACTTCGACGGCTTCTCCATCGGCTCCAACGACATGACGCAGCTGACGCTGGGCCTGGACCGCGATTCCGGCATGGAACTGCTGGCCGCCGATTTCGACGAGCGCGACGAGGCCGTCAAGTTCATGCTGGAGCGCGCCATCCAGGCTTGCCTGAAGGCCGGCAAGTATGTGGGCATCTGCGGCCAAGGCCCCAGCGATCACCCCGATCTGGCCGAGTGGCTGGTCGGCAAGGGCATTCTGTCCATGTCGCTCAACCCGGATACGGTTGTGGATACTTGGCAGCGTATCGCGGCGCTGAAGCAGTAGCTTGACGCCGGGCTCATGCCCGGCCCGACACGAAAAAGGTCACGCCTCAAAGGTTGTGGCCTTTTTCGTTTCTGTCGTTCTTGCGTCGTGCCGCCATGGCATCGTGCCGTTGGGTGCTGTTGGAGTGCCCTGCCCAAGCGGATGGGAAGGGAGGCGCGAAGGCGCCGGACGACCGAGCGCAGGGTTGCCGCCGTATTTCCGGAATGAATATTCCGGAAATACAAGGACAGGGTCGACCAGCACCCAACGGCACGATGCCATGGCGGCACTTGCGCCTAGGTGGCTTGGGGCGGTTTGGATATTGCGTGACGTTAGTACGACTTACGTTGCGAGGTCGGTTTTACGTGGGAAGCGTGGCGATGGTTTATCATCGAATCGGCTTCTTGCTTCGGAAAGCCGCTGCTTCAATTTTCCTCGTATCGGAGGGCTGGCATGCAGGATGACACCTCGAACCGGCAGTCTACCTATCGCGTCGTCATCGTAGGCGGCGGGGCGGGCGGGCTCGAACTGGCGGCCAAGCTGGGCCGGCGCTTCGGGGCCGAGCACGTGCTGCTGATAGACCGCAACCCCGAGCATATCTGGAAGCCTTCCCTGCACGAGGTGGCCGCCGGCACGCTGGACATCCACCGCGAAGGCCTGTCGTATTTCCTGTTGGCGCGCGACCGGCGCTTCAGCTTTACGCTGGGCGAGGTCGGCGGCCTCGACCGCGAAGCGCGCCATGTGCTGCTGAAGCCCATTTTCGACCGCGACGGCCACGAAATCGTGCCGGCGCGCAGGGTAAGGTACGACACGCTGGTGATGGCCGTGGGCAGTACGTCCAATTTCTTCGGCACGCCGGGCGCGGCGGAGCACGCGGTTGCGCTGGATTCCACCGCGCAGGCCGAGAACTTCCGCCTGCTGCTGATGCGCGAGCTGATCCTGCTTAACGAACGCAAGCCGCAAGACCCCGAGGCCAGGCTGAACATCGCCATCGTCGGCGGCGGCGCCACCGGCGTCGAGCTGGCCGCCGAACTACTGGAAGCGCGGCGCGGCATGTCGTTCTATGGCCTGAAGAATCTCAAACCCACCGAAGACGTGCGCGTTACCTTGCTGGAAGGCGGCCCCAGGCTGCTGCCGGCCTTGCCCGAACGCCTCTCACAGGCCGCGCGCGGCTTGCTGGAAGAGCGCGGCGTGCGCGTCGAGACCGGCGTGCGCGTGGCGCGGGTGGCGCCCGACGGCCTGTACGATACCCACGACGCTTGCTATCCCGCCCAGCTATGCGTGTGGGCGGCCGGCATCGAGGCGCCGGCTTTCCTGGCGAACCTGGGCCTGGCCTGCAACCGTCTGCACCAGCTCGAAGTCGACGAGCATCTGCGCACCGAAGACCCCGACATCTACGCCATCGGCGATTGCGCCCATGCGCCGTGGATAGGGGAGCAAGGGGAGTTTCTTCCGGCCCGGGCGCAGGTGGCGCATCAGCAATCCAGCTATCTGGCCGGCATGATTACCGCCCGGATCAGAAACCAGCCCATGCCGGACAAACCCTTTCGTTTCAAGGATTACGGTTCGCTGGTGTCGGTGGGGCACAGCAAGGGCGTGGGCAGCCTGATGGGCGTGCTTTCCGGCCGCAGCTGGCTAGTCGAGGGTTTGCTGGCGCGCTCCATGTACATGAGCCTGCACCTCATGCACCACTTGGCCGTGCTGGGCCCCATGCGCACGCTCAGCATGGCGGTGGGGCGCTTGTTCCTGAAACGCAGCACGCATCGGGTCAAGCTGCACTGAAAGCTAGCCGCGCGCCATGGGCGCGCCGGGCTGGCGGCACCATTCGCTCCAGGAGCCGGGGTACAGCGCGCCGCCGTCCAGCCCCGCGACGTGCATGGCCAGCACGTTGTGGCAGGCGCTGACACCCGAGCCGCATTGATGGATGACGCGGTTCGCGGGCACCTCGCCCAGCAAGGCCTGGAATTCCGTCTGCAATTGCTTTGCGGGCTTGAACTTGCCCGAGCCGTCCAGATTGTTTTTGTAGGGGCGGTTGAGCGCGCCCGGAATATGACCGCCCACCGGGTCCAGGGTTTCGTTCTCGCCCCGATAGCGGTCGGCGCCGCGGGCGTCCACCACCGTGCGCTCGCGGCTCTCGACATTGGCCAGCACCTGCGCGAAAGAAGCCGTGGGCTGGATGGAAGCGCGCACTTGCAAGTCGCCTGGCGCAGGCTGGGGCGTTTCGTTCGATAGCGCGCCACCGGCGTCCAGCCAGGCTTGCAAGCCGCCGTCCAGCACGCATGCCTTGTCGTGGCCTATCCAGCGCAACAGCCACCACAAGCGCGATGCGAATACGGCCTCGCTGGCGTCGTAGGCCACAATCAGCGTGTCGCCGCTGGCGCCCAGCCCGGCCATGCCGCGCGCAAAGGCTTCGGGGTGGGGCAGGGGATGGCGCCCGCCTTCGCCCGAGGCCGAATGCGGCCCGCTCATGAGCCCGCCCAGATCCGCATGCACGGCGCCCGGAATATGGCCCTGCGCATAGGCATGGGCGCCCGCCATGGGGTCGGTCAATGAATAGCGGCAGTCGGCCACCAGGATTTTCCGCTGGCCTTCGCGCAGCAGGGCGGCAAGACGGGCGGCGTCAATGAGGGCGGGGACAGGCATAGTGCTTCCTTACGCGATAAAAATAAAGCGTATCAGATCAGGCTCGAAGCGGCCAACCTACGCAGTTCATGCAACCCGCGCGATACGGCGGCCCCGAACTTACTCTTTGTCCTTGCTGTTACGCGTGTCGTGCTTGAGCAGGCGCTCTTTTTCGCGCTGCCAGTCTTTGTCGCGGGCGGTGTCGCGCTTGTCGTGCAGTTTCTTGCCGCGCCCCAGGCCGAAATCCATTTTGATGCGGCCGTTTTTATAGTGCAGGTTGAGCGGCACCAGCGTGTAGCCGCGTTGCTCGACCTTGCCTATGAGCTTGCTGATTTCTTCTTTGTGCAGCAGTAGCTTGCGTGTGCGCGTGGCGTCGGGCGACACGTGCGTGGAGGCCGTGGGCAGGGGGCTGATGTGCATGCCCACCACCCAGATGGCGCCGTCGCGCACGATGATGTAGCTTTCTTTAATTTGCACGTGCCCGGCGCGTATGGCCTTGACTTCCCATCCTTCGAGCACGATGCCGGCTTCATAGCGGTCTTCTATGAAGTAGTCGTGAGTGGCCCTGCGATTGTCTACGATGCTCATGGTTGGGGTGCTGCTTGCGCCGAGAAGGGTAAAATCGCTCCATTCTATCCATTAATGGCAGTCGATGCATACCGTACAGCGTTCCGTTCTTGTCCCGTACAGCAATGCGCAGATGTTCGATCTGGTGGCCGACGTAGACAAATATCCCGAGTTCATGCCGTGGTGCGGCGGCGCCCAGGTGCACAGCCGCGACGAACACGGCATGCAGGCCTCCGTCACCATCGCGCTGGCCGGCGTACGCCAGACCTTCACCACGCGCAACGAGCACCAGTATCCCGACCTGATCACCATCGAACTGGTGGACGGCCCGTTTTCGCATTTGCGCGGGCGCTGGGAGTTCAAGGCCCTGGCGCCCGACGCCTGTAAAGTCATATACACTATGGAATACGCTTTTTCGAACCGAGCCCTGGAGATGGTGGTGGGTCCTGTGTTCAATCGTATCGCCAGCAGTTTCATCGATTCCTTCACCCAGCGCGCCCAGGCGTGTTACGGAGGCTGATGCGATGGCATCGGCAAGCAATGCTTCCCCCTGTCTGCACGTCGAAGTCGTGTGCGCCTGGCCCGGCCAAGCGTGGTGTCAAGGCCTGAGCCTGGCGCCGGGGGCCACCGTGCGGCAGGCTTTGCAAGACAGCGGCGTGTTCCGGGCGTTTCCCGAATTGGCAGGGCCGGCGCTGGCCGTGGGCATTTACGGGCGCCGTGTGCAGGTCGACGAAACCTTGTCCGACGGCGACCGCGTCGAGCTCTACCGCCCCTTGCGTTTCGACCCCAAAGAATCCCGCCGCCGGCGCGCGGCGCATAAGATGGCCCAGCGCCAAGCCGCCGCTTCCCGCTCCGCCACGCGTGCCAGGGCCTGTTGACACTAAAAGGAGCCTCGCATGGGAACAGAGTTGTATGAATGGCAAGGCGCGAAGCGCAGCCGTGGTGGCGCCACGGCGAGCATTCGCAACGCAGTCAGGCGTGCGACTCTGTTCGCACCCTTCGGGCAGCCCAGGCATCGGGCTGCATACGTCGTTGCGCAGCCCTTGCGTGGGTCAACCACGCGGCGGCCTGCACGCCTAGCCTGCGGCCCGATGCCTGGGCTGTGCGAGGCACCTTTTAGTGTCAACAAGCCCTGGGCCCTGATTAGTTCTCATGAAAGATTCCGTCGTCTTTGAAGAAATCGCTACCCGCGCACGCAAGAAAATCGCCGTAGCGACGCTGAACCGCCCCAAGGTGCTCAATGGCCTGTCGCTGGAGATGTGCCGTTTGCTGACGGATCAACTGCGCCGCTGGGAGTTCGACGACAACATTGCGCTGGTGGTGCTGCGCGGCGCGGGCGGCAAGGCTTTCTGTGCGGGCGGCGACCTGCACAGCCTGTACCGCTCGGTGCAGCAGAACATCAGCGGCCGCCCTTGGGACAACACCTACGCGCGCGAATTCTTCGCCGTCGAATATCGGCTGGACTACCACATCCATACCTATTCCAAGCCCGTGCTGTGCTGGGCCAGCGGCATCGTCATGGGCGGCGGCGTGGGCCTGATGCTGGGCGCCAGCCATCGCATCGTGACCGACACCACGCGTTTCGCCATGCCCGAAATCAAGATAGGCATGTTTCCCGACGTGGGCGGAAGCTGGATGCTGGAACGCCTGCCCGCCGGGCTGGGCATGTTTCTGGCGCTCACTGGCTCGCAACTGGGCGCGGCCGATTGCCGCTATCTGGGCCTGGCCGACTACTATCAGCCGTCCCAAGCCTGGCCCGAGCTGCTCAAGGCCTTGCAAAGCAGTTCCTGGACCGACGTGCGCGAAGAAAACGACGTGCGCCTGCACCAAATTTTGCGCGGCAGCAAGCATGCGGCGCTGGAGCCCGGCCCCTTGCAGCGCCATCACGCGTTTCTGGGCGAGCAATGCGACGGGCCGGATTTCGACGCCATCTGCGCCACCATCGCCTCGTGGCAAAAGCATTCCGACCCTTTTCTTTCCAAGGCGGGCGACACCTTCGTGCATGGCTCGCCCGGCTCGGCGCGCCTAGCCTTTACGCTGCAGCGCGCCGCCAAGGGGCTGTCGCTGGCCCGCGTATTCCAGATGGAATACACCGTGGCCCTGCAATGCATGGGCATGGGCGACTTCAAAGAGGGCGTGCGCGCCTTACTGGTCGATAAAGACGGCAAGCCGCGCTGGCAGCCGCACAGCATCGCGCGCGCCAGCGCCGACTGGGCGCGACAGATGTTCCAGCCCGCCTGGCCCGACACCGAAGAGCACCCGCTGGCCGATTTGCGCGAAGTGACGTCTTATTAAGGTCAGCATGTTTTCGGCTTATGCGTTCGCGCAAAACAGGCGGGTGCATTTTCGGTTTAAGCGCTGACAGGTTTGATAGGCCCCGGTTGGTGTTCTTGAGCCGGTCGAGAACCGGTGCAGGCTGTGCCGTGCGCATCGTCCGGCCCTTCGGGCTGCCCGAATTTTTCTGATGAGGCCGGGCGGCGGCAGAACTCAACCTCGCCGCTACGCGGCTCGGGATTCAGACAGGCTGGCGCCGACATCCCCCGTCCTCATCAGAAAAATTCGGCGTACGCTGAACGCACGGCACAGCCTGCACCGGCTCTCGCCCTCAGCGTTGAGCAAGTTCGCAAGCACTGAAACCAAAAATACTCCAGCCAGCGCATTTCGGCTTGCTTAACGCTCTTATCTCTCGTGCGGCGCCAGCCTATGACGGACGCGTGCCTTCCGGCTCAATCGCCCATGATGAAATAAGGCAACTGCGCCAGTTCTATGACTGGCCCTTGCGGGCTGCCCAGGCGCAGTTCGGCCTGGTTCAGGTCGGCCAGTTGGGCCTCGAACAGCAGCCAGGCGCGGCCATCGAAGATTTGCGAGTTGACCACGCGGCCCCAGGGGGCGTCGGGCTTGGCGGCGTCGTAGATGTCGGTGCCGGGAGCGAAGGCGGCGTCGGCGCCGGGCCCGAGAGCTGCGGGGCAACTTCCCGCCGACATGCGCCGCTTGATCGTGCCGCGATAATGGCTGCGGGCCACGACTTCCTGGCCGGGATAGCAGCCTTTGGTGAAGCTGACGCCGTCTATCAGATCCAGATTGAGGGTTTGGGGAATGAAAAGCTCTTGCGTGGCGGCTTGCACCCAAGGCAGGCCGGCCTGGATATCTTGAGCGCGCCAGGCTTGCGCCCAGCCCGAGGTTTGCATGCCCGGCGGCGTGTGGCCGGCCTGGGCCACGTACCAGCAGCGCCGGATCTCGGCGCCGGGCGCGGACGGAGCGTGCACCCAGTCGCCGTCTTCGGCTTGGCGCACGGCCCAGTCGCCGGCCTCGTGGGCTTCGCCAGCCGGCAAGCCCACGCCCCATACCGCCGAGTCGAGACGCCGCACGCTTACCTTGGCGCGCAGTACGAACATGCCCAGGCGTTTTGCCAGGACGTCGGCCAAGTCGGCGCGCACCAGGGCGCGCACGTTCTCGGCGCCGGAGCGCCAGAACACCATGGTGGCCAGCAGGCGGCCTTTGGCCGTGCAGTAGCCGGCGGGGCGGGCCTGGCCTTGCGGAAGGCCGGAGACGTCCTGGGTGATCTGGCCATGCAGAAAGGAGACGGCGTCGGGCCCGGCGAACTCGATGACGGCGAGTTCGTCCAGACGGGTGTGCAGAGGAGGGGTGAACATCATGGTCGCATGCCTGAAACGTACCGAAACCGCCCCGGGGCGCGGGCAGCGGCAAACGTCGATTGCAGCCGATGTTTGCCACGGCCTACGCCCCTTGGAAAGGCGTTTCGAAGACTACAATTAATACCGTCAATGATACCGGTAGCGGCGCGCCTTGTGGGAGGGCCTGCGCTACACTGTCGGCCATCCCGCATTTTCGCTTCACATGAAAAAATTCCTGTCTTTCGTCCTGCGCAGCCTGCTTGTTCTGATCGTATTGGCCGTGGCCGTTTCCGGCGGCGCCTGGTATTGGGTGACGCAGCAGCCGGTAACCATGCAGGCCGAACGCATCGACTATCTGATAGAACCGGGCACTTCGCCGCGCCAGACGGCGCGCGTCATGCGCGAGGCGGGCATAGCGCTGAACGAAGACGCCTTCGTTTATCTGGCGCGCCTGACCAAGCAAGACGTGCTGCTCAAGGCGGGCGGCTACGAGGCCGTGCAAGGCGACACGCTGTGGCGCCTGCTGGAACGCATGGCCAGCGGCGACGTCACCCAGCGCCGCCTGACTTTCGTGGAAGGCTGGACGTACCGGCGCATACGCGACACCTTGCGCGCCCACCCCGACGTGCGCCAGACCCTGGACGGCGTCGATGACGACGAATTGCGCAAGCGCCTGGGCATTGCCGAAGACAGCCTGGAAGGCTGGTTCTACCCCGACACCTACGTTTTCGCGCCCGGCACCACCGATTTCGACATTCTGCGCCGCGCCCACCATGCCCAGCAAACCCTGCTGGAAGCCATGTGGGAGGAACGCGAACCCGGCCTGCCGCTGAAAACGCCGTACGAAGCCCTGATCCTGGCCTCCATCATCGAAAAGGAAACCGGCCACGAGTTGGACCGCGACCGCGTGGCCGGCGTCTTCATCAACCGTCTCAAGCGCGGCATGCTGCTGCAAACCGATCCCACCGTCATCTATGGCATGGGCGAGGCCTACCAGGGCCGCATACGCAAGCGCGACCTCACCACCGATACCCCCTGGAACACCTATACCCGCGCCGGCCTGCCGCCCACGCCCATCGCCAGCAGCGGCAAGGCGGCCTTGCTGGCCGCGCTCAAGCCCGAGCCGCACAGCTATTTGTATTTCGTCTCGCGCGGCGACGGCACCAGCGAGTTCTCCGAGACCTTGCAAGCCCATAACCGTGCGGTGGCGCGCTACATTCTGAACAGGGGCCAATAATGCCAGCCGACCAAGCCATGCGCGGATGCTTCATCACCATGGAAGGCCTGGACGGCGCGGGCAAGAGTACGCACGTCCAGGGCCTGGTCGACCATTTGCGCGTGCAAGGGTTGGAGGTCGTCTGCACCCGCGAGCCCGGCGGCACGCCGCTGGGCGAAAAATTGCGCGAGCTGCTGCTGGCCGAGCCCATGCACCTGGAAACCGAGACCCTGCTGATGTTCGCGGCGCGCTGCGAACACCTGCGCGGCCTGATCGATCCGGCGCTGCGGGCCGGGCAATGGGTGGTCTGCGACCGCTTCACCGACGCCACGTACGCCTATCAGGGCGGCGGCCGGCAATTGGGCGGCACGCGCGTGGCCGAGCTGGAGCAATGGGTGCATCCTACATTGCAGCCCGACCGCACCTGGCTGTTCGACGTGCCGCTGGAAGTCGCGCGCGAGCGCTTGGCCCGCAGCCGCACGCTGGATCGCTTCGAGCGCGAACAATCGGATTTCTTCGAGCGCACGCGGCGCGCCTACCACGAACGCGCGCGGCTCGACCCTGGCCGCATGCGCATACTCGACGCCACGCGGCCCATAGACGCGGTGCGCCGCGAGCTGCTGGCCCAGGCCGACGAGCTTGTCGCCCAGTGGCGCCAGCGCCGGACGGGAGGAAAAGCATGAGCGCCGGATTGCTCCAACAGCCTGCGTTCCTCTTCCGGGGAACGGCCCGCGGGGCCAAGGGGTCGGCATGAGCGTGTCCGGCCTGCCCGTCTTTTTGCCCTGGCAGCAAAGCATCGCCCAAACCTGGCTGGGCGAGCGCGAGCGCTTTTCCCACGCCTGGCTGATACACGGCATGGCCGGCATAGGCAAGCGCGATTTCGCCAAGGCCGCCGCCGCCAGCCTGCTGTGCGAATCGCCCCAGGCCGGCATGGCTTGCGGCACCTGCGCGGCCTGCCATTGGGTGGCCAAGGGCAGCCACCCCGACCTGCGCCTGATACGCCCCGACGCCGTGGCCCAGCAGGAAGGCGAGAGCGCCGGCGACGACACGCAGGATAGCGGCACGGGCGCACGCAAAACCGTCTCCAAGGACATACGCATCGAGCAGTTGCGCGCGCTGCACGATTGGTTCAACACCGCCACCCACCGGGGCGGATGGCGCGTGGCCGTGCTGTATCCGGCCGAAGCGCTCAATATGATTTCCGCCAACGCCTTGCTGAAGGTTTTGGAAGAGCCCCCCGAGCACACGCTGTTCCTCATTGTGGCCGATGCGCCAGACCGCCTGCTGCCCACCCTGGTGTCGCGCTGCCGCCGCTTGCCGCTGCCGGTGCCCGAGCGCGACTTGGCGCTGGAATGGCTGCATGCGCAGCAAGTCGAACAGGCCGAGGCCTGGCTGGACGCGCGTGGCGGGGCGCCCATGCATGCACTGGCGTTTTCACGCGAATCCAGCGACGTTTGCCCGGCCTGGCTGCGCCAGTGGGCCATGGCCGTCAATGCCGAAGCCGAACCCGATTTCATGCAGTTGGCGCAGTTGCTGGAAGCCCAGCCCCCCCAGGTGTGGCTGGACACGCTTCAACGCTTTGCCGTCGATCTGCAATTGGCCACGGTGGGCCTGCCGGCCCGCTATTTTCCGATGCTGGCCGACCTTACCCGGGCGCTGGCCGGCCGCAGCGATGCGCGCCTGGCCGCCGATGCGGCAAAATGGCTGAACGGCCAGAACCGCCTGGCCGGCCACCCCTTGAACGCCCGGCTGTTCGCCTACAAAGTGCTGTACAAGCTGGGCCAGGCTTGCCGGGGCGTAGCCGCGGCCTGAAACCCGTGCCCAGGCAAGCCGCACCACAACCGAATACATCTCTAAAAGCCTATGTTCGTCGATTCCCATTGCCACCTTGATTTTCCCGACCTGGCCGCCCAGCTGCCGGACATTCTGGAGCGCATGCAAACCCGGCGCGTCACCCACGCCCTGGTCGTCAGCGTCAACCTGGACGCCTGGCCGAATCTGCTGCGCTTGGTCGAAACCCAGCCGCATCTGTTCGCTTCGGTGGGCGTGCACCCCGACTACGAAGATACGCCCGAGCCCACCGTGGAAGGCCTGGTGGAACGCGCCGCCCACCCCAAGGTGATCGCCATCGGCGAGACGGGGCTGGATTACTACCGGCTGGAAGAGCCCCTGGAATGGCAGCGCGAACGCTTTCGCGTGCATATCCGCGCCGCGCGCCAGGCGGGGCTGCCGCTCATCATTCATACGCGGGCGGCCAGCGAAGACACCTTGCGCATCATGCGCGAAGAGGGCGCCCACGAATGCGGCGGCGTCATGCACTGCTTTACCGAGAACTGGGAGGTCGCCCAGGCCGCCATGGAGATGAATTTCTACATCTCGCTGTCGGGTATCGTGACCTTCAAGAACGCCAAAATCGTGCACGACGTGGCCCAGCGCATGCCGCTGGAGCGCCTGCTGATCGAAACCGATGCGCCGTTTCTGGCGCCGGTGCCGTACCGGGGCAAGCAGAACGACCCTTCGCTGGTGCCGTACACTGCTCAATACATTGCCGACCTGAAAGGCGTGACGGTGGAGGAGCTGGCCGAACGCACGACGGAGAATTTCTTCAAGCTGTTTGCCAAGGCGACGGTTTGACGATGCCCGGTAGGGCATCGAGGCCGCTTGAGCCGCCGGCTGAAGGAACTTAAGAAATTACTTTAAGTTTTACTCGTGGACTGAAGAAACTTGAGAAATCACTTGAAATTTTTCTCATAAAATAGATTAAAAATAATATTTAACTATTTGATTCTATAAGAGAATATCTAGTTTTTTCTTCATATAAAGTAATTTATAAAAATAAGTCATAGCTATTTGATTAAATTGAATTTATGAATATTTTTACCGCTTTTCGCCGATATGCCGCGCAAGTCCTGATTCTGGGCATGGCCTGGGCCTTGATGGGCGCCGCCAGCGCGCCCAAAGACTGGTGGATAGCGCTGGCCAACGACCAGGTGTCGCAGGTTCAAAACGGCTTGCGGCGCGGCGTGGACCCGAACGCCGTCACCCCGGGCGGCATGCCCGCCCTGATGCAGGCGGTGCGCGACGAGGCCTGGAAGAGCTTCGACCTGCTGCTTGCGCAGCGCAAGATAGACGTCAACGTCGTCAACCCCATAGACGAAACGCCGCTGATGTACTTGGCCGTGGTCGGCCAGACCGACCGCGCCGCCAAGCTGATCGCCAAGGGCGCGCAGGTCAATCGCCTGGGCTGGACGGCGCTGCACTACGCCGCCTCGCGCGGGCATGCCGACACCGTGCGCCTGCTGCTCAAGCACAAGGCCATCGTCAACGCGCCCGGCCCGGACGGCACCACGCCGTTGATGATGGCGGCCTACGGCGGCAGCGAAGAGGTGGTGCGCATACTGCTGGAGGCGGGCGCCGACATCACGGCGCGCAATCTGGACAGCATGACGGCGGTGGAGTGGGCGCAGCGCAAGAAGCACAATGCGCTGGCGGCCAAGCTGGAAGACCTCACCCAGCGCGTGCTGGACAAGCGCGCCGCGCTGCGCAACGAGGCCCAGGGCAAGGGCGGCGCAACGGCCGCGCCCGGGCAGGCTCCGAACGGCCGGGAATCGCCGAGCCGGCAAGCGCAGACGCAACAACAAACGCGGCAGCAGCCACCGCGGGCTCCACAACAGCCACAGGAAGCCCAGGAATCCGGCTCGTCGCCTTATTTCGACCTGGAGCGCTTCGAGCGCGACGACGGCGACCAATGGTAAACACGCTTGCGAGCACTTATTCCGGCAAATACTCGGGCTTGAGTATGCCTTGCAGCGCGCTATACGGAATCAGCATTTCGGGTTGGCCCGAGGAATAGGGCGCGATGGCGTAGGCGTCGTATTTAACGACCAGCCCCGTGTCGGTCAGGGCGAAATTGTCGGTCATCTGGAACGGCCATTGGCGCGCGAACTGCTGCGGGTCGGCCTGGGCGTCCGGATGGTTTTGCTGCCATGCGGCATGCGCTTGCCGCAGCGCGGCCTCGTAGGCGCCGGCCTGGCCGGGCAGCAGAATGTCGCGCAGCACGATCAACTCGTTGCTGCGGTTGTCCCAATTCAGGAAGCGGGTGGCCGGTATGCCGTGCGCGGCACCGGTCACGTATTGCCAGGTGTTCAGCTCCAGCACCGTCAGCCCTTGGCTGCGGTAACGCGCTTTGGCCTCCAGGATGGCCGAATCCCTGGGCGCGGCGATGCGCCAGAAATGCTGCTCGAAACCGGCCAGGTCGGTGTAGTTGGGCGCCGGGTCTTGCCACAGCGTGGTCATCTGCGCCAGGCCTTCGTCCACCCAGCGGGTCAGTTTGGGGTTGCCGGGGAACACCAAAGCATCCACCTTGATGCTGGGGCATTCTCCCTGGCAGCCGGGGGCTCTGCGCTCCCATTTCAAGGGCTGTGTAAAAACGCCGTCCTTGCTGGTTTCCTGGGCGATCTGCTCGGCGGGAATCAGCGATACGTGGTCTTTGGGGCTGCTGGCGCAAGCCGCCAACAGAGCGGACGCGCCGAGAACAGCCAGCGGTTTCAGGGAAAATCGTGCGAATACGGCCATGATGGATGCGGTGGGTTCAACGTACGGTCTGGGCGTTCTGGCCGAACAGGATCTTGCGCGCCTGCTCGTCGTGCACCGTGGGCTGGCTGTTGACCTCCGCGGCGCGCGCATAGGCCCGCTGCGTGGCGGGGCGCTGTGCAATGGCCTCGAACCAGCGTTTCAGGTTGGGGAAGTCGTCCAGGTTCTGCTGTTGGCGTTCGTGCGGCACGATCCAGGGGTAGCTGGCCATGTCGGCGATGGTGTACTGGTCGCCGGCGACGAACTCGCGGTCGGCCAGGCGTTTGTTGAGCACGCCGTACAGGCGCCCGGTTTCACCGACGTAGCGATTGATGGCGTAGGGCAGTTTTTCGGGGGCGTAAGTGCCGAAATGGTGGTTCTGGCCCGCCATGGGCCCCAGGCCGCCCATTTGCCAGAACAGCCATTGCAGGGTTTCGTGGCGGCCGCGCAGCGACTGCGGCAGGAACTTCCCGGTCTTTTCCGCCAAATACAGCAACATGGCGCCCGACTCGAACAGCGACAGCGGGCCGCCGCCGTCGGCGGGCTGGTGGTCCACCATGGCTGGTATACGGTTGTTGGGCGCGATGCGCAAAAACTCTTCCTGGAATTGCTCGCCCTTGCCGATGTTGACGGGTATCAGCTTGTAGGGCAGGCCGGCCTCTTCCAGAAACATCGTCACCTTGTGGCCGTTGGGGGTGGTCCAGTAGTAAAGGTCGATCATCGTATGCTTGGTCTTGTAAAGAGAATCAGGCCTGCGCCTGCAATGCGGCTTCTATGGGGCCGCGCAGGGCGTCGGGCGTGGTGGTGGGCGCAAAGCGGTCTATGACCTGGCCGTCGCGGCCCACCAGAAACTTGGTGAAGTTCCACTTGATGGCTTCGGTGTCGAGAATGCCCGGTTTCTGCTCTTTGAGCCATACATAAACGGGATGCGCCTTGACGCCGTTGACGTCGATTTTCTCGCCCAGCGGGAAGCTGACCTTGTAGTTCGTGGAGCAGAAAGCCAGAATTTCGACGGCGTTGCCGGGCTCTTGCTGGCCAAATTGGTTGCACGGAAACCCCAGCACGACCAGGCCTTGCTCTTTGTAATCCTGGTATAAGGCTTCCAGGCCTTCGTATTGCGGGGTGAAACCGCATTTCGAGGCCACGTTGACGATAAGCACGACCTTGCCCCGGAAAGACGAAAAATCAATGGGCTCACCGGTAATGGAACGCGCCTCCAGGGAATAGAACTCAGACATCTTGAACAGACCCCCTGCAAGTAGTTAGCCGAAAAACACAGCCAGATCGTACTGTAGCAGCGTGCCATGGGCAGGGCAAACCCTCGGCGGCCGGTGCATGCGGCAGGTGCGAGGCGAGCACGCTGCGGTTTTGCCATAGTTGTGCCGTCGTCCGCGGCCTGTCTACCAGTGAATGATTGCCGTAGAATGCGATATGTCCTGACTCGCCGTCATCCACTCAAGCCGCCGGCCGGGCGCACCGGCCAGCGGCGCCATGTTTTCCGCCATGATCACCATTTATCACAACCCCCGCTGCAGCACGTCGCGCAACACCCTGGCGCTCATCCGCGAACAAGGCCACGAGCCGCAAATCGTCGAATACCTGAAAACCCCGCTGAATGCCGGGCAACTGGCCGAGCTGATTCACAGCGCCGGCTTGTCGGTGCGCGAAGCGATGCGCGCCAAGGAGGCGGTCTACGCCGCGCTGAAGCTGGACGACCCCGCGCTCAGCGATGCGCAATTGCTGAAGGCCATCGAGGAAAATCCCATTCTGCTGAACCGGCCCTTCGTAACGACGCCCAAAGGCGCGCGTTTGTGCCGTCCGGTAGAGGCCGTGCTCGAAATCCTGTAAACGTGCAAGCGGCAAGGAGGCCGCGGCCTGACACGGCTGCGCGCACGGGAAAACCGTAACGCCCTTAATCGGCCTTTTTGCCGTTCTTGCCTTTTTCTTTCGGCTTGCCGTTCCCCTTGCCGTTACCGCCTTTGCCGCCGACGTCGTCTCCGAGCAAGGCCTTGCGCCAGACGTCCGCCTGTTCGGAGAAGTCCACCGAGGTGGCGGGGTAGCTCAGGCCCATGCCGTCCAGTGTGTCCTGCAGAATTTGGGCGACGATCAGGCGCATGTTTTCCTTGTCGTCGGCGGGTATCACGTACCAAGGCGAGGCCTCGGTGTGCGTGGCGCGCAGGCATTCTTCGTAGGCCTGCATGTAGTCGGGCCAGTGCTGGCGCTCGACCACGTCGGTCGGGTCGAACTTCCAGTGCTTGGTGGGGTCGTCCAGGCGGGCGATCAGGCGCTTGCGCTGTTCTTCGGGCGATACGTTGAGGAAGAACTTCACCACCCGCGTGTTGTTGCGGTTCAAATGCGATTCGAAGTCCACGATGGAGGCGTAGCGCTCGCGCCATAGCGAGGCCAGGTCGTTCATGCGATGGCCCATGCCCGCGCCGGCCAGGTACTCGGGGTGCACGCGCACCACCAGCACGTCTTCGTAATACGAGCGGTTGAACACGGCCATCATGCCGCGCATGGGCAGATGGCGCTGCGCCCGCCATAGAAAATCGTGGCTCAGATCGCGCTCGCTGGGCGCGCGAAACGAGGTGACGTCGCAGCCTTGCGGGTTGATGCCGGTAAGCGTGGCCTTGATGGTGCTGTCCTTGCCGGCCGCGTCCATGGCCTGGAAAATCAGCAGCAGCGCCTGGCGCCGGCCCGCGAACAGCATTTCCTGGCGGTCGCTCAGGCGTTCGGCATAGGATTGCAGCAGGGTTTGATAATCGCGCTTGTTCTTGTAAAACGTCTCGGCCGAAGTGGGCCATTTCGAGATGTCGCCCTGGTCCACCCTAGGCAGCAGATAGTTGCGGCTGTCGATGCCGAGCGTAGAATTTGACTTTGCCATGGTGGGAAGCTTTAAGGTGGCCTCATCGTGTTAATCGAACGCCGCGCGCGGCAGGAGATCGCTCCATGAATTCTACCCCCGCTCTTTCCATTCAAGACGGTACTTCCCACCTTACCTTGCTGGTTTCCGGCATGAGCTGCGCCTCGTGCGTCGGCCGCGTCGAGCGCGCGCTGGCCGCCGTGCCCGGCGTCACCGAAGCCAGCGTCAACTTGGCCACCGGCAAGGCCGACGTGCAATTCGAGCGCCAGGCCGACGCCGCGCTGGCCGTGAACGCCGTCAAGAAAGCCGGCTACGAAGCCATCGTCGACGAACGCCAGGCGCAGGACCGCCTGGCCAGGCAACAGCAGCAAGAGCAGGTCGAGCTGCGCCGCTCGCTGATTCTGTCGCTGGCGCTGGCGCTGCCCGTGTTCATCCTGGAAATGGGCAGCCACATGATTCCGGCCATGCACCATTGGGTGATGGAGAACATCGGCATGCAGACGAGCTGGCTGATCCAGTTCGTGCTGACCACGCTGGTGCTGGCCGGGCCGGGCCGGCGCTTTTTCACGCTGGGCATACCGGCCTTGCTGCGCGGCGCGCCCGACATGAACTCCCTGGTCGCGGTGGGCGCGGGCGCGGCCTATCTGTACTCGCTGGTCGCCACGTTTGCGCCTTCGTGGCTGCCGCCCGAGACGGTGCACGTCTATTTCGAGGCCGCCGCCGTCATCAGCACGCTGATTCTGCTGGGCCGCTTTCTTGAATCGCGCGCGCGCGGCCGCACCTCGGATGCCATCCGCCGCCTGGTTACGCTGCAGCCGCGCACCGCGCACGTGGTGCGCGACGGCGCCGTCAGCGACGAGCCCATCGAGAACGTCAAATCGGGCGACGTGCTGCAAGTGCGCCCGGGCGAAAGCATACCCGTGGACGGTGTGGTGCTCTCGGGCGACAGCTTCGTCGATGAATCCATGATCAGCGGCGAACCCGTGCCGGTGAAAAAAGAAGAGGGCGCCGAACTGGTGGGCGGCACGCTCAACCAGACCGGCGCGCTGACCATGCGCGCCGAAAGCGTGGGCGAAGACACCGTGCTGGCGCAAATCATCCAGATGGTCGAGCGCGCCCAGACCTCCAAGCTGCCCATCCAGGCGCTGGTGGACAAGATCACGCTGTGGTTCGTGCCCGCCGTGATGCTGGCCGCCGTGCTTACCTGCATCGTGTGGCTGCTGTGGGGGCCTTCGCCGGCCCTGACCTTCGCGCTCGTCAACGGCGTGGCGGTGCTGATCATCGCCTGCCCCTGCGCCATGGGCCTGGCCACGCCCACCTCCATCATGGTGGGCACGGGCAGGGCGGCGCAAATGGGCATTTTCTTCCGCAAGGGCGAAAGCCTGCAGCGCCTGGCCGACGCCCGCGTGGTCGCGGTGGACAAAACCGGCACGCTCACCAAGGGCCGCCCCGAACTGACCGACCTGATCCTGGCGCCGGGCTTCGAGCGCGTCCAGGTGCTGGCGGCCGTGGCCGGCGTCGAAGCGCATTCCGAACATCCCATCGCCCAGGCCATCGTGCGCGCGGCGCAAGAAGAGTCCGGGCGCGCACCCGGCACGGCCGAAGCCTTCCAGTCGGTAACCGGCTTTGGCGTTACCGGCCGCGTGGCGGCGTGGACGTCAAGGTGGGCGCCGACCGCTACATGCGCAAGCTGGGCCTGGACGTTTCCGTGTTCAACACGGAACTGGCCCGCCTGGGCGACGAAGGCAAGACACCCTTGTTCGCCGCGCTGGACGGTAAGCTGGCCGCCATGATCGCGGTGGCCGACCCGCTCAAGCCCACAACGCAGGACGCCATCGCCACGCTGCACCGCCAGGGCTTCAAGGTCGTGATGATTACCGGCGACAACCGCCGCACCGGCGAAGCCATCGCGCGCCGGCTGGGCATAGACGAGGTCGTGGCCGAAGTGCTGCCCGACGGCAAGGTCGACGCCGTGCGCAAGCTGCGCGACACCCACGGCCAGATCGCCTACGTGGGCGACGGCATCAACGACGCGCCGGCGCTGGCCGAGGCCGACGTCGGCATCGCCATCGGCACGGGCACCGACGTGGCCATAGACGCCGCCGACGTGGTGCTGATGTCCGGCGACCTGATGGGCGTGCCCGACGCCATCGGCGTCTCGCGCGCCACTTTGCGCAACATCCGCCAGAACCTGTTCTGGGCCTTCGCCTACAACACCGCGCTGATACCCGTGGCGGCCGGCGTGCTGTACCCGTTCTACGGCGTGCTGCTGTCGCCCATCTTCGCGGCCGGCGCCATGGCCTTGTCCAGCGTGTTCGTGCTCACCAATGCGCTGCGCCTGCGCAGCTACCGGCCGGGCGCGGCCAAGGCGGCTTGAATGGAAGCGGCATGAAGGTTTGTTGAAACGGCAAAAGAAGGAGGCGATATGGGCATGAACATCGGCCAGGCCGCCGCGGAATCCGGCGTTTCGGCCAAGATGATCCGCTATTACGAAAGCATAGGCTTGCTGCGGCCGGCGGCGCGCACTTCCGCCGGCTATCGCCAGTACAGCGAGGCCGACGTGCAGACGCTGCGTTTCATCCGGCGTTCGCGCGACTTGGGCTTCTCGCTGGAGCGCATCGGCACGCTGCTGCAGCTATGGCAGGACACCTCGCGCAAAAGCCAGGACGTCAAGCACCTGGCCCGGCAGTACATCGCCGAACTGGACGAAGACATCCGCAAGCTGCAATCGCTGCGCGAACAGGTCGAGCAACTGGCCCAGGCCTGCCACGGCGACAACCGCCCGGATTGCCCGATACTGGAAAAACTATCGGGCAATGCCGGCTCGGCGGATGGCAAACCCCGCCGCTCAGGCGGCGCTTCGTGCCATTGAAGGCAAAGGCGGAAGCGTCACGGCACCGTTTCGCCGGCTAAGCCCCGCAGGTTGGCGCGGAGCAAGGCGAAGCCCAACATCGCAAGGCCTCAGCCCAGCCACCACATGCTAAGCGCATAGCCCACGCTCAGCAGCAGAACGGCGGTCATCGCGGCCAGCAGCATGGGCCGCCAGCCGGCGCGGCGAAGGTCGGCCATGCGCGTGCTCAACCCTAGCGCCGCCATCGCCATGGCGAGCAAGAAGGCGTCCAGCTTCAAGATGCCGGCCACCGAGGCTTCGGGCACCCAGCCCGTGGAATTCAAGGCGGCGATGGCGACGAAGCCCAGCGCAAACCAGGGTATGACGAGACCGCCTGCGCCGGCGGCCGCGTTGCTCTCGCCGTTTTCGCCGCACTTGCCGTTCTTGGCGGGCCGACGCATCAGATACGCGGACAACATCAGCAGAAAAGGCGCCAGCAGCAGCACGCGCAGCATCTTCTCGACGACCGCGGCATGCAAGGCCTGCTGGCCGACGGCGGCGCCCGCCACGACGACCTGCGCCACCTCGTGTATCGTGGCCCCCGCATAGCGCCCGTAGGCGGTTTCGGACAAGCCCAGGTAGGGGAACAGCAGCGGATAGATGAACATGGCCAGCGTGCCGAACAGCACGACGGTGGCGATGGCGACGGCCACTTGTTCGCTGCGGCCGCGCACCACGGGTTCGGTCGCCAGCACCGCGGCCGCTCCGCAAATGGCGCTGCCCGCGCCGATCAGGATGCAGGTGTCGCGCTCCAGGCCCAGATAGCGCGTGCCGACGTAAACCGTCGCCAGAAACGCCATGGACAGCATCGTTACCGCCAGCGCCAGCCCGCCGGCCCCCACGGCGGCCAGCTCGTGCCAGGTAAGATGAAAACCGAACAATACGATGCCCAGCCGCAGGCAGCGTCCCTTGGCGAACTGGATGCCGGCGTCGACCAGACGCAGCGGGCGCGGCGCCAGATTGCCTATCACCATGCCCAGCACGATGGCCAGCGGCAGCACCGACACGCCCATGGCCCGCACGGCCGGCTGTTCGGCCAACATGCCCGCCAGCACGGCCAGCAAGGCGCATAGCAGCACACCGTATGTCCAGCCCAGCACCGGGGCTGTGGAAGAAGGGGCGACGGAAGTTTGTTGCATGTCTATGAAAAAACAGGAAAAAAATAGGGAAAGCGGCGCAAGGACGCGGATGCGGCGCGTGTTTACAAGCCATTCCCTTTAGCATATTATTTTTCGTTATATAAATAAAATATTTATTATTCAAGAATCCATGAGATAAGTTCATGCAATTGAATCTGCATCTGGCGCGCATTTTTCACACTGTGGCCAGCGAACACGGTTTCTCCCGCGCCGCCGAAAAGCTGTGCATCAGCCAGTCCGCCGTCTCCAAGGGCGTCAAAGAGCTGGAAGCCCAACTGGGGCTGTCGCTGGTCGATAGGGCCGGGCGCGGCACGGCGCGCGCCGGCATCAACCTGACCGAGGCCGGCCAAGCCATGTACGAGCATCTAAAGGAGATCTTCGCGCTCGAACACGCCGCGCTGGAAGACGTGCAGGCGCGCACCGGGCTCAAGCAAGGCACGCTGGTCATCGGCGCCAGCACCACGGTGGCCGGCTATTGGCTGCCGCCCCTGCTGGCGGCGTTCCGCGCGCGCCATCCGGACATCGAACTCAAGGTCGTGGTCGGCAATACGCACATCATCAGCGAAGGCCTGATCGAGTGCCGCATGGACTTGGCGCTGGTGGAAGGCGAGGTGGACGAAACCGGTATCGTCTCCACCGTGTGGCGCGAAGAGCCGCTGCTGGTGGTCGGGGCGACGAACCGTCTTGCCCCGCAAGACCTGACGCCCCAGGCCTTGGCGGCGCAGACGTGGCTGGTGCGCGAACCGGGTTCGGGAACGGGTGGGGTAGGGCAGCGCTTGCTGCGCGCCTGCGGCATCGTGCCGGCGCGAACGCTGGAAATCGGCAGCAACGAGGGCATTGCCAGGGCGGTCGTTCAAGGCCTGGGGCTGGCCTTGCTGCCTACCTGCCTGGTGCGGGACTTGATCGAGCTGAAGCGGCTGGCGCCGCTGCCCATGCCGGTGGAGCTGACCCGGCCTTTGTATCGCCTGCGGCGGGCCAAGCGACCCTTGTCGCCCGCCGCGCAAGCGTTTTCTTCCTTGCTGGATGCTTGAAAAGCAGGGCGCCCGCCCGTCGCGTTTACGGCCGGGCCGGGCGCCGCAAGACTCCCTTCAACGCCGTAAGACTTAGGCTTCCAGGTCGTCGTCGCGCTGCACCAGGTACAGCAGCACGACGCCGATGGTGATGAAGAAGCGGAAAGCGTCGGGCACGCCGTTCCACTGCTTGGACATCCACATGCCGAACCATTCGCCGCCCACCGACATGAAGCCCACCTGCCACACCAGGAAACCCAGCGTCAGGCCGGCTACGCCCAGGCACTTGGCGCGGTTGAACTCGCGGCCGCTGCGCTTGACATGGCCCAGTAGACGGAAGGCGCCGATCCAGCACAGAATGGCCGTCAGCGTTTCCAGCGCGATGATGAAGATATAGCCGGCGTGCTGGATG
Source organism: uncultured Burkholderiaceae bacterium (assembly GCA_934525625.1). Classification (GTDB taxonomy): domain Bacteria; phylum Pseudomonadota; class Gammaproteobacteria; order Burkholderiales; family Burkholderiaceae_B; genus Mesopusillimonas. Next base: position 45,336 of record CAKSZL010000003.1, on the reverse strand, counting down.
AAGGGGCTTTCGATGGCGCGCCACTTGATGCTGGCATCCGGGAAAATCGTGTCCATCTGGAAGACGTGATGCACGAACGCGAAATTGGTGTCGTAATCGGTGATGTTGCCGAAAGCAACCAGCGAGGCGAACAAGGCGATAGCCGCAAGCAGCAGGACTTTCGAGTAGCGAATGGAGAGCATGGAAAGGCTCCTAACGGAAAAAACCGCAAAACCAGGATAAAAAGGCGACGCGGGGTGTTGCAAAAGGATTGCAACTATAACTGAGGTCTAATAAAAAGTGGATTAAACATAGTGTGTATTGGTTAGCGGCTTACAAAAACAGGGCGCGTGGCGCCGTCCGCCGAATGTAGTCTTATGACGGTGCTGCCGTCCCTCCTTGCAAGAAAGGTGCACAACATGCTGGATATCGTCATAGAAACGCGACCCCACGACCTGGGCGGCGGTTTCGAGGTGGGCAGGGTGCTGCCGTTCCGCCAGCGCCGCACAGTCGGCCCCTTCGTCTTTTTCGACCGCATGGGCCCGCATACGCTGCCCGCGCCGGTGCCGATGGAACTGGACGTGCGCCCGCACCCGCACATCGGCTTGGCCACTGTCACCTATCTGTTCCAGGGCGAAATGACGCATCGCGACAGTCTGGGCGTAGAGCAAGTCATCCGCCCCGGCGCGCTGAACTGGATGATGGCCGGCTCGGGCATCAGCCATTCCGAACGCTTCGACGGCATGCGCAAAAACGGCGGCGTCATTGACGGCATCCAGGCCTGGGTAGCCTTGCCCGAGGCCAACGAGGAAGACCCGCCCAGTTTCGAGCACATGCCGCCCGACGCCTTGCCGGTTTTCGACGAAGCGGGGTGGCAGGGCCGGCTCATCGCCGGCAGCGCCTACGGCCGCCAAAGCCCGGCGCCGGTGTGTTCCCCTTTGTTTTACGTGCACGTGCAGTCCGCCGGCGGCGCGCGGGTGCCATTGCCCGAAGGCCACACGGAACGCGCCTGCTATATCGCCGGCGGCCAGGTCGAATACGACGGCCAACGCTACCAGGCCGGCCAGATGCTGGTGTTTGCACCCGAAGCCCACGGCGCGCTGCACACGACGGAAAACGCGCAATTGATGCTGCTGGGCGGCGAACCGCTGGGTACCAGACACATATGGTGGAACTTCGTGTCGTCCAGCAAAGAGCGCATCGAACAAGCCAAGGCCGACTGGCAAGCCGGCCGCTTCAAGCTGCCGCCGTACGACAACGAGACGTTTATTCCGTTGCCGCAGGCATGAGCGCCCATATGTATTCCCGGCACCTTGTCGTATCGGCGGGGAGAGGGCATCGTACATTGAAAGATGCTATTAAAGGGGCTAGTATTAGGACTTTTAGTGATGTTCCCCGAGGAGTCTCCACATGGCCCATACCCTTCTTGCTGAAACAACAGCCAGTGTTTCCGAACTCAAGCGCAACCCTATGGGCACCGTAGCGGCAGGCGAAGGGTTCCCCGTAGCCATCCTCAACCGCAACGAGCCTGCGTTCTATTGCGTCCCTGCAAAGGCCTATGAAGCCTTGCTGAACCGTCTGGAAGACCTGGAACTGAACGCTGTCGCTGATGCCCGTCAGGCTCAAGCGGAAATCGAGGTCTCGCTGGATGACCTATAAGCTGAAGTTCAAAGACGAAGCCTTGAAAGAGTGGCACAAGCTCGACGGCACGTTGCGCGAGCAATTCAAGAAAAAACTCACTGAACGTGTACGAGACCCTCGCGTGCCCGCTGCCAAGTTGTTGGGCCACGCCGACCGCTACAAAATCAAGCTGAAATCCAGTGGCTACCGGTTGGTTTATGAGGTACGCGATATGGAGGTCGCCGTAATCGTTGTCGCCATAGGCAAGCGCGAACGCAATGCGGCCTACGTTGCAGCCGCCAAGCGTTGATGCGATACAGGCGGAAGGATTACCGTTATAAAACACGCATAATGTATATTATGTAAAGTAATAGATATGGAAAGCAGAGGATCACCGCTTTCTCGTCTATCCAAACATCAAAATCTGACCGCCGATCTCGGCACGCCATGTCGATCTTGGCGACGCAATCGCCTTTTCAATCGCGGGAAAACGGCCGGCCGGAAAAGTCCACCGTGACCAGATTGCCGTCGAGCTGGCCCATGCCCGGCGCGTTCGTGGGCATGCCGGGCGCTGAAACGCCTTTTACGGAAGGATCGGCCAGCAGTTTGTGAACCGCGCTGGCAGGCACGTGGCCTTCGATGAGTTGCCCCGAACCCTCTACGACCCCGGTATGGCACGAACCCAGCTCGGCCGGCACGCCCAGTTTTTGCTTGATCGCCGCCATCTGGGTGGTTTTGACGGCGGTTACTTCGAAGCCGGCGTCCCGCATGTGTTCGACCCAGCCCGAGCAGCAGCCACAGTTTGGGTCTTGATACACCGTAATCGCGGTGCCGGAAGCATGCGCAACAAACGAAGTGGCCGACAAGGCTGCCGCCGCTAACCATGATTTCATGAAAATGCTCTCGTTGGCTGATGTGGAACGTGAAGGATTGAATAAGAAGACAGTATATCGGGGAGCACAACACGGAAATACTTCGGGATTTAGGCTTTACCCCCCAGGAGATAGTGCGGCTGACTACTCCCAAGAGGGCTTTGCAAACTAGTGAAAATTAGTTGTTGGCGAATTGTCGCTACTTCATCCGGCATTCCGACGCATAGACATCCCCATGGTTTTCCACCAGCGTCTTGATCGGCTTGTAGTCCAGCTTGCCGGCGTCGTTGCGCACGATCTGCACCAGTTGCCAGTCCTGGCGCGGGAACTGGTTCTTGCCCAGGCTGAGCTTGCCGCGAATACTGTTGAAATCGGCTTTGCGCAAGGCGTTGCGGAAGGCGTCCGCGTTGCCCATTACGTCGGGGCCCGATACCTTTAGCGCCGAGGCGATCAATTGTGCGGTGTCGTAAGCCGTTGCGGCGTACGAGGTGGGCCGGCGCTTGTATTCCTTTTCGAAGGCTTCGACGAAGGCCTTGTTGGCGGGGTTGTCGTCGTGAATGGTCCACAGCGCGCTCAGGTAATAGCCTTCGGCCGCGTCGCCGATGGCGCCCAGGGTGCGGTCGTCCAGGGCGATGGTGGTGACCATCTTGATGTCCTTGCCCAGGCCCGAGTTGGCGAACTGCTTGGAGAAGTTGATGCCGCTGCCGCCGGGCAGGAACTGGAACACGCCGTCGGGTTTCAGCGAACGGATGCGCGCCAGTTCGACCGAGAAGTCGGACTGGTCAAGCTTGGTGTAGATTTCGGACAGCACTTCGCCCTTGAACTCGCGCTTGAAGCCGTTCAAGGAATCGCGCCCGGCCTGGTAGGCCGCGCTAACCAGCACGATCTTCTTGATGCCGACTTCGTTGGCGGCCATGCCCGCCGTATCGCTGTGGGAGTCGTTCTGGAAAGCCGCCGCGAAGAAGTTCTCGTTGCAGCCTTTGCCGGCATACACCGAAGGCCCGGGGTTCAGGCTGATGTAGAAACCGCCCTCCTTCACCACGCTGGGCACGACGGCCATCAGCACGTTGGAGAAGTTGATGCCGGTAAAGACGCGTATGCCATCTTGCAGCATTTTCTCGGCCGTCTGCTTGCCGGTCGCGGGTTTCAAGCCGTCGTCCTCGACCACCAGCTCTACCGGAACGCCGCCCAACTTGCCGCCGCCCTGCTTTATCGCCAGCAAAAAGGCATCGCGCTCGTCTTCGCCCAGATAGCCGGCCGGCGTCGACAAAGTGCCGATGAAACCTATTTTCAGCGGCTGCTGCGCCTGCACCGCCATGGCGCAGGCGGACAAGGCCAACGCCGCGCTCCACTTGTTGAACGCTTTCATGATTGCTTGCTCCTTCACACTTATAGTGATTGTTGATGAGTCTTGATTGCTCTACCCACACCGCACGGCGCGCAGCCTCCACGCGCGCCCTTCCCGCGCGATCAGCCCAAGGCTTCGCGCCATAAATCCAGCGCCTGCTGCACTGGCCTGTCGGAATAGCTGAACAACACGGCGTCGCTGTCGGCCTCCAGCCGATACGGCATCCACGAGGGGCAGACGAAAACGTCCTTGGGCCCGAACGCCAGGGCTTGATCGCCGATGATGCATCGGCCCGCGCCTTCGACGACCGCATACACGGTGGAGTCGGTGGAGCGATACGCCTTGCCTTGAAAACCGGCCGGCAGCAATTGCATGAAGGTGCCGATGGAGGGCATGGCCCAGCTGCCCGTCGCCGGATTGGTGTATTGCAGCTTGTGGCCCCAGCACGGATGCGGGCCGCCATGCCGCTTCAGCGTTTCCAGCGCCTCGCGGGTGCGGTCGTATGGGTACCAGAACAAGGGCGAGGTGCGCGAGCGCGGCTCGTAGGCCACCGGCTTCATGGTGTTGCCGAACTCGGCGTAGTTGACCTGGGCGCCCAGCGTGATTTCCTGGGAAGCCTCCTGCGCGCTTTCCATGAACTGGGCGTCCAGTAGCTCGACGATGGGCACGTCCAGGCCGTCCAGCCAGATCATGGGTTCGGAAGACGGATTGCCGTGGTCGTGGAACGTCCATGACGGCGTGATGACGAAGTCGCCCACACTCATGGTGACTTTCTCGCCGTTGACGGCGGTGTAGGCCCCCTGCCCTTGCATGATGAAGCGCAAGGCCGACTGCGTATGCCGATGGGCGGGCGCCACCTCGCCGGGCAGTATCAACTGCATGCCCGCGTACAGGCTGTGCGTAATACGCGTCTGGCCGCGCAGGCCGGGGTTCTCCAGCACCAGCACCCGGCGCTCGGCCTCTTGCGCGGTAATCATGTCGCCCGCTTCGAGCAGCCAGCCGCGCACGTCGACCCATTTCCACAGATGCGGCAGGCAAGGCGTCTTGGGCGTTTTCGTGACCACCTCGTGCAACACCTCCCACAAAGGCGTCAGGTGGGCGGGATGGATTTTGTCGTAGAAGCGCTGGCGCTGGTTCTGGACGTCTTGGGCCGTCTGCATGATGCTTGCTCCGCTATGCCTTGCGCACGTCGACGCGCATGTCGCCTATGCCGTCGATGTGCGCGTGGATGACGTCGCCGGGATGCACCGGGCCCACGCCTTCCGGCGTGCCGGTGTACAGGACATCGCCTTCATGCAAGGTGTAAAAGGCCGAGGTGAATTCGATAAGCTCGGCGATGCCGATGACCAGATCGCGCGTATTGGCGCGCTGGCGTTCTTCGCCGTTCACCGTCAGCCAGAAATCCATGGCGTTCGGGTCGGCGATCTCGTCGGCGGTTACCAGCCAGGGACCCAGCACGCTGTAGCTGTCTATCGATTTACGCAGGCTGCGCTCTTCGGGGCCGCGCACCGTCATGTCCAGGCCTATGCAATAGCCGGCAATATGGTCCCAGGCCTGGTCGCGCGAAATGCGCGTGCCGGCCTTGCCTATGATGACCGCCAGCTCGATTTCGTGGTCGTTGCGCCGGTCGGTGTGGCGCAGGGCCACGCCCTGGCCAGGCCCCACCAGCGAACTGGTGGCTTTCAAGAACAGGCCTACCCGCTGTATCTCGGCCACCTGGTTGTTGTGGTGAATCTGGGCGTCGGCGCGCGCCTCTTCAAGATGCTTGCGGTAATTCACGGGCGCCGCCACCAGCTTGCCGGGGCTGGCCACGGGGCTGAGCAGCACCGCCTCGGCCAGCGCGCAGCGCGGGGCCGACGGCAGCAGCTGTTCGATGCGCGCGCGCACTTCGTCCAGATGGGCGATCAGCGGGTCGTGGCCCGGCAGCGGATACCTGACGGCGGGCAAGACTTCCAGCGCCTCGGTCACGTCGAGGATTTCCTCGCCCTGGACGACGCCCAGGCGATTCGAGTTGAAACGGCACAAACGCATGATGCAAGATTCCTTGATGCAATTGCCCGTTAGTGTCTTCCCGTGATGTTATTTCTTCAATAAAGCACTATCTATAATTAAAATTGTCTACATCAATAATGGTAGGCGGTTTCCACTTCTGGTGGATGCCTCCCCTCGTCCGCGCCATGGCTACTCTCGATCTATCCGACCTGCTCATCCTCAAGGAAATCCATCGCACGCGCAGCATCACGCGCTCGGTGGAGCACGTCGGCCTCAGCCAGCCGTCCATCAGCATCCGGCTGAACCAGTTGCGCAAGCATTTTTCCGACCCCTTGTTCGTGCGCACTACGGAAGGCATGCTGCCCACGCCCCGCCTGGAAAGCCTGCTGCCGCGCATCGAGCAAGCGCTGGCGCTGCTCACGCCCGAGGGCGTGGCGGACACTTTCGATCCCGACCGCTCCACGCGCAGCTTCCGCGTGGCCCTGGCCCACGTAGCGCAACTGGCGCTGCTGCCCGAGCTGGTGGCCTTGCTCGACCGCATCGCGCCCGGCCTGCGCGTGGAATGCACCGACTTGGGGCCGCAAACCGGCAGGCAGTTGGAAGCGGGCGAGGTGGACATCGCCATCGGCTATCCCACCGAACTGCACAGCGGTATCTATCAGCAGCGTCTGCTGACGGAACACTACGCCTGCGTCGCCCGGCGCGACCACCCCCGCGTGCACGACGAGCTGTCCATGAAGCAATTCCTGGGCGAGGAATACGTCACGCTGGATGCGCCGGCAACAGTGCACGCGCACTTGGACAAGGTGCTGGAGGAACGCGGCCTGACGCGCAAGGTGAAGGTGCGGGTGCCGTCGCTGCTGGGCATGGGGCAGATGATCACCTCCACCCATTTGCTGGCCGTCCTGCCCACGCGCGTGTGCCGCATGCTGGCGCGCGACACCTCGGTGAAAGTGCTCAAGCTGCCCTTCACCCTGCCCTCTTACGACGTCTGCCAATACTGGCACGAACGCTACCACCTGGAACCGGGCCACATCTGGTTCCGGCAGACTATTTTCAACTCGTTCCTGAATATGCCGCTACCGGAATAGTTGCTAGGCGCGGGCCTGCGGCGCCTCGCCACCAGGCCCCGGCCATATTTACTTCAAATGCTCGCCAAAAAACGCCGCCAACTTGTCGAAGGGAATCTTGTCTTTCTGGTCGTACAGATCGACGTGGTTGGCGCCCGGAACGATCAGCAATTCCTTCGGTTCGGCCGCGTCCTCGTAGGCGGTTTCGCTGAAATAGCGCGAGTGGGCGTTTTCGCCGTGGATCAGCAGAAGCGGGCGCGGCGAGATTTCCTTGATGTAGGTGAGTAGCGGCATGTTCATGAAGGACAGCGGCGTGGTGATCGTCCAGGCGTTGCCGGAGTTGACCGCTCGCGGGTGGTAGCCGCGCGGCGTGCGGTAATAGTCGTGGTATTCGACCAGGAACTGCGCCTCGCCGCCATGCAATTCGTTATACGGCGGCTGGTAGGCGGGAGCGCCGGCTTGCGCATCCTTCCAGCGTTGCCGGCCCAGTTCTTCGAGCATCTGCGTGCGCTGTTCGAGGGTCACGCCGTCGTTGTAGCCCTTGGACATGACCCGCGTCATGTCGTACATGGTGCTGGCGGCGACGGCTTTCACGCGCTTGTCCACGGCGACGGCGTTCAGCGCCATGCCGCCCCAGCCGCAGATGCCGATAATGCCGATGCGCTCGCGGTTCACTTCGGGCAGCAGGCCGATGAAGTCCACCGCCGCGCTGAAGTCTTCCGTGTTGATGTCGGGCGACGCCACATTGCGCGGCTGGCCCCCGCTTTCGCCGGTGTAGGAAGGGTCGAAGGCCAGCGCGGCGAATCCGCGCTCGGCCATGGTCTGCGCGTACAGGCCCGAAGACTGCTCCTTGACCGCGCCGAACGGGCCGCTGACGACGATGGCGGGCAAGCTTTCGCCGCCACGGTTCTTGGGCAGGTACAGATCGGCCGCCAGCGTAATGCCGTAGCGGTTCGTGAAGCCAACCTTGCGATGGTCTACGTTTTCGCTTTTGGGGAAGGTCTTGTCCCATTCCTGCGTCAATGGCATGCCGTTTATCTCCATGGTCGTAGTGGACGCCGCCCGGACCAGGCCGGCCCCGCCGGCAAGAAGCGCCGCCGAGCCTGCAAGCGCGACGCCCTGGATGAAGCTTCTGCGGGAAGCCGCCAAACCGATGTTGGCGGTCTTGCTGCTGGATTCACTCATGATTTTCTCCGTCAATGCGAGGCCGGCCGATACCGAGGTTTTCATTGATTGCGTCAAACAGTATTGGCTCGAACGCCAAGGTAATACCTGGCTCAGGGCTCGACGCGCTCTATACGCACTTGATACGGCCCGGGTCGGGCCAACACCGGCAAGCCCTCTTCCACCTTGCCCAGCGGCAACAGGCTGCGCGAATACGAACGCGGTTCGATGAAAATCGCCAAGTTCGCCCACGGCGCGTAGTGCGTCAGTTCGCCCGCTTCGGGCGCCATGCCTTCCGGCGCGCCTGCGGTGGACAGCTTGCGCGGCAGGTCGGAAACGCGTTCGATGCGGGCGTAGTCCGTCATCGTCAGGGTCAAGGGCAGCAACGAGGCGAAGTCTCTGGCGGTGGGGTTGTCGTACAGCGTGGCCGTCGCGGCCTGCTCGCCTACGACCAGGCGTATCTTCATGGGAAACTCCTTCGAGGGCGTGGCCGAAGCATCGGACGCCGCTTGGGCCGCCGCGAAACCGGGCACGAAAGCCGCCGGCCACAGAACGGAAGCGGCAAGCAGCAACGTTGCGCGCCGCAAGCGGCAGGCAGACATGGAGATGGGGATGTACTTTTTCATGCCGTACATCATCGCCGCCGCCGGACTATCTGACTAGCTAATGGATGCTTAAAAGGGTTATTAGATAAGCTAATCAATCGATAAGTTAATCATTCGCGTGGCGCCAAAATCAAGGTGCCTGCCGACATGGCGAGAGTCATCGTGTACGCTTGAGCCCACGACGTCATTTGAAGCGGCGCACACCGCTAAACGCACCCACACAGGAGCACACCATGATTACCGTTACCCCAATCGGCTCGCAAACTTCCGTTCCAGGCCCGGCGGAATGGTTTACCGGGGCCGTCCGCATCGATTCGCCCTTTCAGGCGACGGAGCCGGCGCGCGTGGGCGGCGCCACGGTCACCTTCGAGCCCGGCGCGCGCACGGCCTGGCACACGCATCCGCTTGGGCAAACCCTGATCGTGACGGCCGGCTGTGGGCTGGTGCAGGAATGGGACGGCCCGGTGCGCCAGATACGCCCTGGCGACACGGTCTGGATTCCGCCCGGCGTCAAGCACTGGCACGGCGCGGCACCCTGTACTTCCATGACCCACATCGCGCTGGCCGAGGTGCGGGACGGCAAGATGGTCGACTGGCTGGAACACGTGAGCGACGATGAATACGAGGCGCCCGCGCAGGCCTGAAACCTTGCTTTACTATGCTTTAGTCTAGGGTTGCCGCCCGTAGGGGTAAATATGGCTGTGCGGCGCGTTACCATATGCGTAATATTGCATCTTGCTTAAACTTTGCCAGTGGGTATACAGTTGCCCAGGCAATCAAGAAGCCATTTTTTTTCGCTTTTCGCGCCGCTTAACCCATTCACGGCGCGCTTGGAAAGCAATATGATTCATCCCGGAAAAACCATTCTTACGCCCGGAGGCGACATGAAGAAGATGAAGACGAAGCTGTTGGTGACGGTCATGGCGGGCGCGCTGGGCGGCCTGCTCTCGGGCACCGCGCTGGCTGACATAAACGTGGGCGTTTCCCTTGCCGCGACCGGCCCGGCCGCCGCCCTGGGCATACCCCAGCGCAACACCATCCCCTTGCTGCCCACCGAAATCGCGGGCCAGAAGGTCAACTACATTGTGCTGGACGACGCCACCGACTCCACCGCGGCCGGCCGCAACGCGCGCAAACTGGTCGATGAAAACAAGGTCGACATCCTGATCGGCTCCTCGGCCACGCCCACCTCCGGCGCCATCGCCGAAATCGCCAACGAATCCAAGACCCCGCAGATCACGCTGGGGCCTGTCGAGCTGCAGGGCGACAAGAACTACTGGGTGTTCCGCGCGCCGCAGCATTACAACGTCATGGCCGAAGGCCTGCTCAATCACATGAGGGCCAACGGCGTCAAGACACTGGGCCTGATCGGCTACGCCGACGCCTACGGCGAAAGCTGGGTCACCGCCATGCGCAAGGCCGCTGAAAAAGCCGGCGTCGAATTCAAGAGCGTCGAGCGCTTCAACCGCACCGACACCAGCGTCACCGCGCAAGCCATCAAGCTGGTCAGCGCCAACCCGGACGCCATCCTGGTCGCGGCCTCGGGCACGCCTTCCGTGCTGCCGCAAATAACGCTGCAAGACCGCGGCTACAAGGGCCGCATCTATCAAACCCACGGCACCGCCACCAAGGAATTCATCCGTGTGGGCGGCAAGGCGGTCGAAGGCACGGTCATGCCCGTCGGGCCCGTCATGGTGGCCGAGCAGTTGCCCGCCGACCATCCCTCCAAGCCCATCGCGCTGGACTACATCAAGAAGTACGAAGACAAGTACGGCGCGGGTACGCTTTCGCCTTTCGGCGCGCACATCTACGACGCCGTCCTGCTGATGCAGTCGGCCGTTCCCGAAGCGCTCAAGGCGGGCCAGCCCGGCTCGCCGGAATTCCGCAAAGGCCTGCGCGACGCGCTGGAAGCCTCGCGCGGCGTCGCGGTTACCCACGGCGTGTTCAACATGACGCCCGAAAACCACTTCGGCCTGGACGACCACCGCTCGCGCGTGATGATCGCCGTCGAAGACGGCGATTGGAAACTGATAGACGAAAACGGCGCCTACAACTACAAGCGCTAAGCCGGGCCGCAACGGCGCGGGCGCCGGCGCTTTGCCGCCGAGTCCGCGCCCTGCCCGCCCAGACGCCTCGAACACCGGAACCTCATCCGCATTCGGGGCGTTTTTCATTAAGGATTGATGCGGCGCAAGGCGCTGGAAAAGCCGAAGGGGTAGAATGATATTCTTCGCTTCGGTAGCGGCGCAGTCCGTCTCGTACCGGTACCCGCCGTCGATGTTTGCTTATCCCAGGAGATATTCATGTTTGCCAAACTTGCTGCAACCGCTTTGCTCTGCACCGCCGCCCTGCCCGCCATGGCCGCTCAATGCGACGTCACCATCGAAGGCAACGACGCCATGCAGTTCAACCTGAAGGAAATCGTCGTTGACAAGAGCTGCAAGGAATTCACCGTCAACCTCAAGCACACCGGCAAACTGAAAGCTGCGCAAATGGGCCACAACTGGGTGCTGACCAAAGCCGCCGACCTGGACGCCGTCGCCAAGGAAGGCATGGCCGCCGGCGCCGCCAATCATTACGTCAAGGCTGACGACGCCCGCGTGCTGGCGCACACCGATGTCATCGGCGGCGGCGAAAGCACCTCCGTCACGTTCGACGTCAGCAAGCTGGCCGCCGGCGAAAACTACGCCTACTTCTGCTCCTTCCCCGGCCACTGGGCCATCATGAAGGGCGTCCTCAAGCTGTCCAACTAAGCACAAGAGCCCAGGTATGAATCGCATCCTCGTTCCCATCGACGGCTCGGCCTCTTCGAATCATGCGCTGGCCACCGGCCTGCAGTGGTTCAAGGGCATGCCTGGGCTCAAGCTGCACGTGCTCACCGTGCAGCCGCCCATTGCTTCCGGCAACGTCAAGCGTTTTATTTCGGCCGATACCCTCAAGCTGTATTACGAAGAAGAAGCCGAGAAAATCCTGGCCCCCGTGCGCGAGCAACTGGCCGGCGAAAACCTGGACGTGCAGTTCGATTGGCGGGTCGGCCACATTGCCGAAACCATCATCGAATACGCCAAGGAAACCGAGTGTACTCACATCGTCATGGGCACGCGCGGCATGGGCGGCTTTTCCAACCTGCTGCTCGGCTCCATCGCCACCAAGGTGCTCAGCCTGACCAACGTGCCCGTTACGCTGGTCAAGTAATCAGAACGCCCGAATGAAAAGCGGCGCGTCGTTTGTATCGACGCGCCGCTTTTTTCATGCCCGCTTTTCACGTCCGCAATTTCTGCGCCGAGTCGCTCCGGGAAACGGGACTCAAGCGCCGGGTTCCACCCGGATGAGTTTGCCGTCGCGGGCGTCCGTCAGCACGTAGACGTAGCCGTCCGGCCCCACGCGCACCTCGCGTATGCGCGCGCCCAGATCCTGCAGCAGCCGTTCCTCCGATTCTATGCCGCGGCCGTCTTCGGCTAGTTGCAGGCGTATCAGCAACTGCTCTTTGAGCGCGCCCACGAACAGCGAACGCCGCCATTGGGGATAGCGCTCGTGGTCGTAGAAAGCCATGCCGCTGATGGCCGGCGACACCGGCCAGTAGTAATGCGGCGGTTCGGTGCCCGGCGCCTGCTCGCCCAGCGCCTCGGGTATGGGCAGGCCTGAATAATTGATGCCGTAGGTGGCCAGCGGCCAGCCGTAATTGGCGCCGGCGCGCACGATGTTGATTTCGTCGCCGCCGCGCGGGCCGTGCTCGTGCGCCCACAATTCTTTCGTCCAGGGGTTGAACGCCGCGCCTTGCGGATTACGATGGCCGTACGACCAGATCTCGGGCCGCTTGCCCTCCTGGCCGGCAAACGGGTTGCCCTGTGCCGCAGCGCCGTCGCTGTCGCGCAGGCGCACGATCTTGCCTTGCAGCGCGCTCAGCTCTTGCGCCGTGGGGCGCTGATTATTCTCGCCCAGCGTCACGTAGAGATGGCCCTGGCCGTCGAACACCAGCTTGGAGCCGAAATGCGCGCCGCTGGAGCGCTTGGGCAATTGCTGGAAAATGATACGCAGGTCTTCCAGGCTGTCCAGGTCGTCGGACAAGCGGGCCACCGCAAGCTCGGTGCCGGCCGGCGCCTGCGTGGGGTTGCGCGCTTCGCCGCGCGAGAACGTCAGGTACACCAGACGGTTGCGTTCGAAGTCTGGATGCGGGGCGACGTCGAGCAGCCCGCCCTGCCCTTGCGCGAACAGCTCGGGCAAACCGCGTATGGGCGCAGACAAGCCCGATTGCGCCGACCAATGGCGCAGCCGCCCGGGGCGTTCGGTAATGAGCATGCCGCCGTCGCCGGGCAGAAAAGCCAGCGCCCAGGGGTGCTCCAGGTCTTCCGCCAGCACCTGGGTGGTCGCCGAGACGGCGGTGGCGGAAGTAGCCTGGGTTTGCGCCTGGGCCGCGGGCGTGAAAACCACCCAAGCCGCCATCGCCGTCGCGGCCGTCAGGCCGGAGGCCAGCGCCAGGGCGGCCAGCTTGTGCGTTGCCAAAGCCATACCTCAGCTCCGCTGTTCGCCGCCCGTTTCGGGATCGGACGGCTTTTGGCCGCCGTTGTCGGTCAGCGCCTGCCAGGCTTCCTGCAGATGCTCGACCACCTGCTCGCCCTGGCGCCTTTCGACGAAGGCCGAGAGCAGATCGATGGGCACCGGGAACACGATGGTGGAAGTTTTGTCGCTGGAGACCTGCGTGAGCGTTTGCAGATAGCGTAGTTGCATGGCCGAAGGCTGGGACGACAGCTTCTCGGCGGCTTCGGCCAGCGCCTGCGCGGCCTGGCGTTCGCCGTCGGCGTGGATGATCTTGGCGCGGCGTTCACGCTCGGCCTCGGCCTGCTGGGCGATGGCGCGCACCATGGTTTCGTTCAGGTCGATGTGCTTGATCTCGACGTTGGTGACCTTGATGCCCCAAGCCTCGGTCTGGGTGTCGAGAATGGCCTGGATGTCGTGATTGAGCTTTTCACGTTCGGACAGCATGTCGTCCAGATCGTGCTTGCCCAGCACCGCGCGCAGCGTGGTCTGCGCCAACTGGCTGGTGGCGTCCAGGTAGCGTTCCACCTGGATGATGGCCTTCTCGGGTGAGACCACGCGGAAATACAGCACCGCGCTCACCTTGACCGACACGTTGTCGCGCGAGATGACGTCCTGGCTGGGAACGTCCATGGTGACGACGCGCAAATCCACCCGAACCATTTGCTGCAGGCCCGGAATGACGATGACCAGGCCGGGCCCCTTGACGCTGGTAAAGCGCCCCAGCGTAAAAATGACGGCGCGCTGATATTCGCGCAGCACCTTGAACACCTGAAAGGCGATCACCAGGACGGCGACGATGAGGAAGATGAAGCCGAATTCGAAGTCGAAGTAGTACATGCTGGAAGCGCTCCTGCTATATGGTTTTTTGATGAATGACCGTATCGAAGCCGCCGCGCCGGCGTCGAACGGGGGAATGCCGCCGACTTAGTTTAGCTTCACCGGCTGTTCGATGGACAACGGTGATGTGACAACGTTTAAGCGGATTCGGCTTGCTCGCGCTCGACGTGCAGGGTCAGGCCGTCGACGCGGCGCACGCGCACGTGGTCGCCGGCCGCCAAGGGCTGCTTGCAGGCCACGCGCCACATTTCGCCCTGCACGCGCGCGTAGATTTCGTCGGGCGCCACCGACAGTACCACGCCCTGTTCGCCCACCAGGGCCTCTTTGCCGCTGACCACGCGTTTTCTGTGCGCACGCACGGCCAGCACGACCAAGGCGATGACGATAGCCGCGCAGGTGAGCGAAGCCAGCGCCAGATAGGTGGGATGGATGGTAAGCCCGGGGATCTCGGCGTTCATCAGCAGAATGCCGCCGACGGTGAACGCGATGACCCCGGTGGCGCCTATGGCCCCGAAACTGGGCAGCGCCGCTTCGACGAACAGCAGCATCACGCCCAGCAGCATCAAGGCCACCGAGCCCCAATGCAAGGGCAGCAAATAGGAACTGTCGAAAACGGCGGGATCGATCATGTCAGTTGTGCGTCATGGCCCGGGGGTTTATCCAGGCGTCGTACTGTTCGTCGGTAAGGTAAGCCAACGCCAGTGCGGCCTCGCGCAAGGTAGTGTGCTCGGCCTGCGCCTTCTTGGCGATGGCGGCGGCTTTATCGTAACCGATATGCCGGTTCAGGGCCGTTACCAGCATCAGATTTTGTTCCAGATTGCGCTCGATCACCGGCAGGTTGGGCTCGATGCCGACCGCGCACTGGTCGTTGAAGGCCAGGCTGGCGTCGGACAGCAAGGCGATGCTTTCCAGCACGTTGTGCACCATGACGGGCTTGTAGACGTTGAGCTGAAAATTGCCCTGGCTGCCGGCGAAGGCCGTGGCGGCGTCGTTGCCGAACACCTGCACGCACACCATGGTCAGGGCTTCGCATTGCGTGGGGTTGACCTTGCCTGGCATGATGGACGAACCCGGTTCGTTGTCGGGAATGATGAGCTCTCCTATGCCGCAGCGCGGCCCGCTGGCCAGCCAGCGCACGTCGTTGGCCATCTTCATCAGGCCGCCGGCCAACTGGCGCAGCGCCGCCGACAACTGCACCAGCGCGTCATGCGCCGACAAGGCGAAGAACTTGTTTTCGGCCGAGGCGAACGGTAGGCCAGTCAGCTCCGCGATGCGGCGCGCCGCGGTTTCGCCGAAACGCGGATGCGCGTTCAAACCCGTGCCCACGGCGGTGCCGCCTATGGCCAGGTCGTATATGCCCGGCAATGCGGCGCGTACGGCTTCCAGCGCAAAGTCTATTTGCGCCACCCAGGCGCTGATCTCCTGCCCCAGCGTAATCGGCGTGGCGTCCTGCAAGTGGGTGCGGCCTGTCTTGACGACGTCGGCGTAGGCGTCGGCCTTTTGCGCCAGCGTATCGCGCAAGACGCCGACGGCCGGGAAAAAGCGGCGGTGCAATTGCAGCGCCATTGCAATGTGCATGGCCGTGGGAAAGGTGTCGTTGGACGACTGCCCGCGGTTCACGTGGTCGTTGGGGTGCACCGGCTTTTTGCTGCCCAGCTCGCCGCCGGCCAGCTCGATGGCGCGGTTGGAGATGACCTCGTTGGCGTTCATGTTCGACTGCGTGCCCGAGCCCGTCTGGAACACGACCAGCGGGAATTCCTCGTTCCACTGCCCGGCGATGACTTCGTCGGCGGCCTGCACGATGAGGTCGGCGACGTCGGGTGGCAGCTCGCCCAGTTCGCCGTTGGCCTGGGCCGCGGCCTTCTTGAGCAGGCCCAGCGCTTCGATGATGGGCGCCTGCCACTTGAAGCGGTCGGTGCCTATGGGAAAGTTCTGGATGGAGCGCTGGGTTTGCGCGCCCCAGTAGCGGTCGGCGGGCACCTCGATGGCGCCCATGGAATCGGTTTCGACACGGACTTCGGACATAACACGGCCTCTTGCTTGGAATCGATAATAACTATCATTTCATAAAGCAAGAGGCGGCGCAAACCGCCGCTCTTTTCTAGGCCATTCCTTTCAAGCCCACCCCGAACACGGCCTAAGCCAGCCGCCCGCGCCAATAACGCGCCACGTCCAGCAGACGGTTGGCGAAACCCCATTCGTTGTCGAACCAGACCAGCACGTTGAGCAAATGCGAACCGTTCACGCGGGTCTGGCTGGCGTCGAACACCGTAGAGAGCGGGCAATGGTTGAAGTCGGCCGAGGCCTGCGCGCAGTCGGTGTAGCCGAACAGCTCCGGAGCCTCGGCGCAGGCTTGGGCCATCATGGCGTTGACCGCCGCTTCGGTGACGGCGTCGCGGGTTTGCAGCATGACGTCTATCGACGACACGTTCAGCGTGGGCACGCGTATGGCCTTGGCCAGCACCTTGCCCTGCAGGGCGGGCAGCAAGCGTTCGACGCCGCGCGCCAGGCCGGTGGGCACCGGCACGAAAGACTGGATGGCCGAGCGTGTGTAACGCAGGTCGGCGTTGTGATAGCCGTCCAGCAGCGGCTGGTCGTTCATGACCGAGTGCAGCGTGGTCAGGAACACATGCTCGATGCCCACGGCGCGGTGGATGCGGTCGAGCACTGGCACCACGGCGTTGGTGGTGCACGAAGCCGCCGATACGATGCGCGCCCGGTCGTCCAGGCTCTGGTGGTTGATGCCGTAGACCAGGGTGGCGTCCACGTCGGCGGCGCTGCGCCCGGGGTTGGAGAGCAGCACGCGCCGGCAGCCCGCCGCCAGAAAGCGTTCGAGGTCGGCGCGCGTGGCGTATTGCCCCGAGCATTCCACCACGATGTCCACGTTCAGCTCGCGCCAGGGCACGGCTTCGGGCGTGCGTTCGTGCCAGACGGCGATGGGCTTGCCGTCTACGATCAAATGCTTGTCGTCGTGGCCGACGCTGCCCGGAAACGGCCCGTGGGTGGAGTCGAAGCGCGTCAGGTGGGCCAGCGCCGGCAGCGGCGCCGGTTCGTTGATGGCGACGATTTCGAATTCGTCCCGCAGGCCGGCTTCGTGCAGCGCGCGCAGGAAACAGCGGCCGATACGGCCATAGCCATTGATGGCCAAACGCAAAGGAGTAGACATGCCCGGCACCGCGCTCAAAAGGTAATGGAGAATCCGCCGTCGACGACCAGAATATGGCCGTTGACGTAGCTGGCGGCCGGCGAAGCCAGGAACACGGCGGCGCCGGCGATTTCCTCGGGCTTGCCCCAGCGCGCCATGGGATTGCGGCCCAGTATCTTGGGGCCTTTTTCAGGGTCCAGCGCCAGCGCCAGATTGCTTTCGGTGGCGAAGGTGCCTGGCGCGATGCCGTTGCTGGTAATGCCGCGCGCGCCGTATTCCACCGCCAGGGCGCGCACCAGGCCGCTGATGCCGTGCTTGGCGATGGGATACACCGCATCGCCGGGGCGCGCCACGCGGTCGGCGATGGACGACAGGCTGATGATGCGCCCCGCCCCGCCGCCCCGCGCCATGCGCTGGGCCGCCAGCTTGGACAGATAGGTGGCCGAGGTGAGGTCTACGTGCAGCAAAGAGGTGATTTCTTCCAGCGAGATTTCGGCCAGCGTTTTGCGTATGCGTATGCCGACGTTGTTGACCAGGATGTCGGGCGCGCCCAGGCGTTCGCACAAGGCGTCGTAGTCTTGTTCCAGGGTGTCCAGCAGCGCGACGTCGCGTACCCAGGCATGCGCTTGCCAGCCTTCGTCGCGCAGGCGCTGCACCGCTTGCCCGGTGCGGTCGGCGTCGCGGCCATTGATGATGACGGTGGCGCCGGCGGCGCCGTAGGCGCGGGCGATGGCCAGCCCCAGCCCTTGTGATGAACCGGTCAGCAAGGCCAGCCGGCCTCGCAGGGAAAAATCGGGAAGTGACATGACGGTATTCTGTGAATGCAGAATGTAGTGTAATCTGGTTTGCGTTTTCTTCAGGCTGCTTGTGTCCAAGCCGCCGTTTTCGCACTGCTGTTTTCAAGCTGACTCTTCAGCACTACATTTTCTTCGTTCAATTGGTGCAAACATGAAACTCTACATCCTGCCGGGCGCCTGCCCCCTCGTTTCCCAGATCGTCATGGAATGGATGGGGCAAGACTACGAACTGGAGGCCGTCGCCCGCGAAGCGCTCAAGCAGCCGCCCTTTCTGAACCTGAACCCGGTGGGCTCCGTGCCCGTGCTGGTGGACGGCGACTTCGTGCTGACGCAAAGCGTCGCTATTCTGGAGTACCTGAACGAACTGCATCCCGAGGCCGGCCTGCACGGCCAGACGCCGCGCGAACGCGCCGAAGTGCGCCGCTGGCTGTCGTTCTGCAACGCCGACCTGCACCGCACCTTCGCGCTGGTGTTCGGCGCCGCCGGCTACAGCGACGACGCCAACATTCAGCAGGTGCTGATAGACAAGGCTTCCGAACGCCTGCGCTTTCTGTTCGGCATCGCCGAGAAGCAATTGCAAGGCCGCGACTACCTCACCGGCAAGCGCTCGGTGGCCGATCCGTATCTGTACGTGATCATGCGCTGGGCCCAGGCCAAGCAGGTCGACCTGGGCGACACGCCCAATCTGCAGCGTTTCTTCAAGCGCATGGACGCCGACGAAGGCGTGCAGAGGGCCTTGAAAAAGCAAGGCTTGTAAATCGTTATGTCGCCCGCCTATGCGTACGCTGAACGCGGCCTACTCGGTTCCTGCCGCCCTGCCGTTTACTGCTGCGCGGATTCGGCCGCCAATTGGCCGGCGCGCACGTAGGCCGCCTGCATGGCGGCCTGTACCGTGGCGGCCCAGCCCTGCTGCTCGAACACCTGCAAGGCCGCGGCCGTGGTGCCGCCCTTGGAGGTGACGCGCTCACGCAGCGTGGCCGGGCTGTCCGGCGACAGCGCCGCTAGTTCGGTTGCGCCCGCTACCGTGGCCAGGGCCAGTTTGCGCGCCTGTTCGGGCGACAGGCCAAGCTGCGTGGCACCCTGGATGAGGGCTTCGATGAACAGGAAGACGTAGGCCGGGCCGCTGCCCGATACGGCGGTGACGGCGTCGAGCTGGTCGTCGTTTTCGAACCAGGCGAACTGGCCCACTGACTTGAACAGCAGCTCGGTGACGGCCTTGTCCTGTTCGTCGACCTGGGGGCCCGCCAGCAGGCCGGTAATGCCCGCGCCTATCAGCGCCGGCGTATTGGGCATGCAGCGCACCAGGCGCGTCCAGGGCTTGTCGCCGCCCAGCCACTGGCCCAGGGTCTGGCTGGTGATGCCCGCCGCGATGCTGATGACCAGTGTGTCGGGATGCAAATAGGGGCGGCATTGCTGCGCCACTTCCCGCATGTTCTGCGGCTTGACGGCCAGCACCCAGACGCGTTGTCCGGAGAGCGCGGCATCGGCCTGGGCGGCCGTACTACAACCTTTTTCATCCCATTTTTGCCGCGTGTCTTCATGGGGATCGACGACGTGCACCTTGGAGGCGGCGCAGCGCTTGCCTATCAAGCCGCTGGCCAGCGCGTTGGCCATGTTGCCGCCGCCGATGAAAGCCAGAGTCAGTTCCTGATTCATGGAACACCTATATGCTGAAAAAGAAATGCCGCCGGCAAGCCGGCGGCGTTACGTGGGGTGGTTGGGAGCATCAAGCCAATAGGCTGCGCAGCATCCAGGCGTTCTTTTCGTGTACGTCCAGGCGGCGCGTGAGCAGGTCGACCGTGGGCGCGTCGCTGGCCTGTTCGCCGCGCTTGAGGGCGGCGCGGGCCGTCTTGGCGACGGCTTCGTTGCCCACGACCAGGATGCGGATCATCTCGGTGGCGTCGGGCACGTCTTCGGGCGCCTGGATGGAGGCCAGGTCGGCGTACTGCTTGTAGCTGCCGGGCGCGTAATGGCCCAGCGCGCGGATGCGTTCGGCGATTTCGTCCAGGGCTTGCCATTCTTCGGTGTACTGCGTCATGAACATCAGATGCAGCGTGTTGAACAGCGGGCCGGTGACGTTCCAGTGGAAGTTGTGCGTGGTCAGGTACAGCGTGTACGAATCGGCCAGCATTTTGGAAAGCTCGTGCGCCACGGCGGCGCGGTCTTTCTCGGAAATGCCGATGTCGATGCGGACATCCGAGTCGGATTTCTTTGCGGTGTTCTTGGACGCTTTGGCCATGGATATCTCCAGCAGTCGGATAAGTAATTCCATTCGATGAAGCAGTGACTATGCTGCGGTTAGCATACCATGGCGCCCCGACGGTTTTACGCCTTGTTCGATGACTTTTCAGAGATGGTTCACGACGCCGATCAAACAGTTTGCACGTCGGCTTCCATGTAGCTGACGCCGGGCAAGGCGGCGCTGTGCACGGCTTGCGTCAGGGCGTCGATGGCGCTGGTGCGCGGGAAGCTTTTGCGCCACACCAGCACCACGCGCCTGTCCGGCACCGGCTTGCTGAACGGCACGTAAGCCAGCAGATCGTTCTTGGGGTCTTGCATGTGCAGCGCGCTGGCCGGCAGCACCGTCAGCCCGATGCCGGCCGCCACCATATGGCGTATGGTCTCCAGCGAGGAACCCTCGAAGGTGCGCTGTATGCCTTCGCTGGAAGCCGAAAAGCGCGACAGCTCGGGGCATACCTCCAGCACCTGGTCGCGGAAGCAATGGCCAGCGCCCAGCAGCAGCATGGTTTCTTCCTTCAGTTCGGTGGCGCTGATGGTTTTGCGGCTGGCCCAGGGGTGGGTCTTGGGCAGGGCCACGTAGAACGGTTCGTCGTACAGCGGCCGCACTGACAAGCCGGCGTCGGGAATCGGCAGCGCCAGGATGGCGCAGTCTATTTCGCCCTGGCGCAGCAGCTCCAGCAGGCGCACGGTGAAGTTTTCCTGCAGCACCAGCGGCATCTGCGGCGCCACTTGTATCTGCGCCGGCACCAGGCGCGGCAGCAGGTACGGCCCGACGGTGTAGATGACGCCCACGCGCAGCGGGCCTTCCAGCGGGTCGTGGCCCTGGCGCGCGATCTCCTTCAGGTTGGTGGCCTCCTCCAGCACGCGCTGGGCCTGCGCCACCACTTTCAGGCCTATGGGCGTAACGCCCACTTCAGTGCCGCCGCGCTCGAACAGCACCACGCCCAGCTCGTCCTCCAGCTTGCGGATGGCGACGGACAAGGTGGGCTGGCTGACGAAACAGGCGTCGGCGGCCCGGCCGAAATGGCGCTCACGCGCGACGGCGACGATGTATTTCAGTTCTGTCAGGGTCATGATGTCTGCCTTGCCGGGCGGGCCGGCTCTTTCAATATTCGATGTCGGCTCACGCCTGGGCGGCGCGATGGACGACCGCAGCTTTGTCCGTTGGGCGGACAACCTTGGCGCACGCCATGGCGAGGCGATGGTTGCGGTAAGCAGCATGCTTGCATCATGTCGCCGCCCTCATGAACGCAGGTAGTCCTGGCGCCCGCGCATCCAGCGGCGCAGATGGCGCCGGGCCAGGTCGGGCCGCTGCGCCAGCCATTCGGCGGCCAGCGTCTGGGCTTGCTCGACCAGGCCGCCGTCGGTTTCCAGGTCGGCGAAGCGCAGCAGCGCCTGGCCCGACTGGCGCACGCCCAGAAACTCGCCCGGCCCGCGCAAGGCCAGGTCGCGGCGCGCGATTTCAAAGCCGTCGCTGGTTTCATACATGGCCCGCAGACGCTGGCGCGCCACCATGCTGAGCGGCGTGTGGTACATCAGCAGGCACACCGACTTGGCGCTGCCGCGCCCCACCCGGCCGCGCAACTGATGCAGTTGCGCCAGGCCGAAGCGTTCGGCGTGTTCGATGATCATCAGCGAGGCATTGGGCACGTCCACGCCCACCTCGATGACGGTGGTGGCCACCAGCATCTGCGACTCGCCGTTGCGGAAGGCCTCCATCACCTGGGCTTTTTCGTCGGGCTTGAGCCGGCCATGCACCAGGCCGATGGAAAGATCGGGCAAGGCTTGCCGAAGCAAGGCGTGGGTGTCCACCGCCGTTTGCAGTTGCAAGGCCTCGCTTTCCTCGACCAGCGGACAAACCCAATAGGCCTGCCGCCCCTGGCGGATTTCGTCGGCCACGTGGGCCAGCACTTCTTCGCGCCTGTCCATGCCGATGAGCTTGGTGACCACCGGGCTGCGGCCCGGCGGCAGCTCGTCCAGCACGGAGACGTCCAGGTCGGCGAAGAAGGTCATCGCCAGCGTGCGCGGTATGGGCGTGGCGCTCATGCTGAGCTGGTGCGGCATGCGGCCGCCCGCTTCGCCCTCTTCGCCCTTGCGGTTCAGCTCCAGGCGCTGGCCCACGCCGAAGCGGTGCTGTTCGTCCAGAATGACCATGCCCAGGCGCTGGAACTGCACGTGGGTTTGAATCAGGGCCTGCGTGCCCACGATGAGCCGGGCCTGGCCGTCGGCGATCCGCGCCAGGGCTTCGCGCTTCTGGCGCGCGCGCAGGCTGCCGGTAAGCCAGGCGGTTTGCACGCCCAGCGGCCCCAGCCAGTCGGCCAGCTTGCGGAAATGCTGTTCGGCCAGAATTTCGGTGGGCGCCATCAAGGCCACCTGAAAACCGCTGTCTATCGCCACCGCCGCCGCCATCGCGGCCACCACGGTCTTGCCGCTGCCCACGTCGCCTTGCAGCAGTCGGTGCATGGGGTAGGAGCGCAGCATGTCGGCGCGGATTTCGCCCACGGCGCGCTGCTGGGCCTTGGTCAGCGCAAACGGAATCGCGCCTTCCAAGCGACGCACCAGGTCGCCGCCCCGGCCGTCCAGCGGCCAGGCCTGCTGGCGGTGACGCATGGCGCGCGCCATGGCCAGCGACAATTGCTGGGCCAGCAGCTCGTCGAACTTGATGCGGTGCCAGGCCGGGTGGGAATGGTCTTCGAAAGACGCCAGCGACGCGTCGGGGCTGGGGTGATGCAGGCAGCGTATGGCTTGCTCGAACGGAATCAGGCCGAAACGGCCGCGCACGTCGTCGGGCAAGGTGTCGGACAGATCGCTGCGTTCGAGCGCATGGGAAATCAGGCGCCGCAGCGTGGGCTGCGCCAGCCCGGCGGTGGTCGGGTAGATGGGGGTGAGCGTGCCGGGCAAGGAGCCCGAGGCCTGGTTCAGGCGCGGATGCACCATTTCCAGCCCATTGAAACCATGGCGGGCTTCGCCCCAGATGCGCAGGCGGCGTCCGGCCTCAAGCGCCTTTTGCTGGCTGGGGTAGAAATTCAGCCAGCGCAGCGCGAGTTCGCCGGTGTCGTCGCGCACCACCGCCTGCAGTTGCCGCCGCGGGCGAAACTGCACGTCGGCGTGCAGCACCTCGGCTTCGATCAGCGCGGGCCGGCCCGGGCGCAATTGCGCGATGGGCGTTACCCGCGTCTGGTCTTCGTAGCGCAGCGGCAGGTGCACGATGAAGTCCTGCTCGCTCGACAGGCCCAGCCGCCGCAGCCTTTGCTGCAAGGGCGTCTGTTTGTCGCGGGAAGCGGTTTGGGCCTGGGATGGGGACATCAAGAATGCCGCGTGCGGGCGGCTTTATACGACGATGATGGCTTCGACTTCGAATTGCGCGCCCTTGGGCAGGCTGGCCACGCCCAGGGTGGAGCGCGCCGGGAACGGCTGCGGAATGATGTCGGCCATGATGGCGTTCGCGCTGGCGAACTTGCTCAGGTCGGTGAGGTAAAGCGTGAGTTTGACGATGTTGTCCAGCGTGCCGCCCGCGGCTTCGATGACGGCCTGCATGTTGGCGAACGACTGGCGCACCTGCCCTTCGAAGTTTTCGGAAACCAGATCGCCGGTGCCCGGTTCGAGGCCGATCTGGCCGGAAAGATAGATGGTGCGCCCTGGGGGAGCCTCCACCGCCTGCGAATACGGGCCGACGGCGGCAGGAGCTTGGTCTGTGTGAATGATTTGCTTGGTCATGAAGAGACTCGCTGAGGGAAAACCGGGTAAGGCGGCAATAAAAAGCCTATGGCTATTGAAGTTTATACACCTATAGCGAAAAGGAACAGCCATTCGTCATGAAAGCCGTTTGCGTGATAACTTCTGCTCTTGCCTTCGATGCCGGCCCGGCAAGCCGGTTTTTTCATACCCGTCACATGAATCACGCCCAGCCCCAGGTCGCCAGCAGCGACCATTACGTCGAACACCCGCAAGGCCGCCTATTCGCCCGCCGCTGGACGCCAGCGCAGCGGCAACCCGACGCCGCCCCCTTCGTGCTGCTGCACGATTCGCTGGGCTGCGTGGAATTGTGGCGCGATTTTCCAGCTCAATTAAGCCAGGCCACCGGCCGCGAAGTCGTCGCCTACGACAGGCTGGGCTTCGGCCGCTCCGCCCCCAGGGTCGAACTGCCCTCGGTGGATTTCGTCGCCGAGGAAGCCCGGCTTTACCTGCCCGAGCTCTGTAAACAATTGGATTTGGACTCGTTCGTGGCCCTGGGCCACAGCGTGGGCGGCGGCATGGCCATAGAATGCGCCGCCGTTTTCGGCCAGGGCCGGCCGCGCTGCGTAGCCCTGATCACCATCGCCGCGCAGGTTTACGCCGAAGACCTCACCTTATCCAGCATCCGCGTTGCGCGCGAGCAATTCAGGGACGAGCAGCAACTGGCGCGCCTGTCCAAATACCACGGCGACAAATCCGCCTGGGTGCGCGACGCCTGGATAGAAAACTGGCTGCACCCCGATTTTGCCGATTGGTCGGTGGAAGGCGTGCTGCCCAAGGTGCAGTGCCCGGTGCTGGCCCTTCATGGCGAGAACGACGAATACGGCACTGCCTATCACCCCGAAACCATAGGCCGGCTTAGCGGCGGCCCGGCGCAGGTGGAGATATTGCCCGGCATAGGCCACGTGCCGCATCGCGAACAGCCCGCCGTGGTGCTGGAAAAAATCGTCGCGTTTCTGGCCCAATAGCGAGGCGCTATCCGTTCACGGGCGGGTTAGCAGCGTCGTCTGGGGTAGCTCAGCTTCAAAATATTCACCCGCCCGCCACCGGCCAAAACCGTTTACGGACGCGGCCGGTCGGGCGGCCCCGCTGCGCGGGGCTTCCCGCGTCTACCTCGTACGTGCGGGCGGCGAAAGAACTCGCCCTCAGCGCTACGCGCTTGCGGTGCTCGGACAGCTTTCGCCGACTGCCCCCCGCACTGCCTTCGGTAGCACGCGGCGCCCTCCAACGGCCGCCTCCGTAAACGGTTTTGGCCGGCGGCGGGCTGGACATTGGCGTTAATACGAACGTGAACGCCAATACGTGGAAGCGCCTTATTACTTCTCGACGAACGCCCGCTCGATGACGTAATCGCCGGGCTCGCCCGTACCGGGCGACACCTGGAAACCGAACTCGTCCAGAATTTGGCACAAATCTTCAAGCAGCGCCGGGCTGCCGCACATCATGGCGCGGTCGGTCTCGGGGTTGAGCTGCGGCAGGCCGACGTCGGCACAGAGCTTGCCCGAGCGGATGAGGTCGGTTTGGCGGCCCGTGTTGCGGAAAGGCTCGCGCGTTACCGTGGGATAGTAGACGAGCTTGTCGCGCACCATGTCGCCGAAGTACTCGTTATTGGTCAGCTCGTGCTCGATGAACTCTTTGTAGGCCAGCTCGTTCACGTAGCGCACGCCGTGCACCAGCACGATTTTCTCGAAACGCTCGTAAACTTCGGGGTCTTTGATGATGCTCATGAACGGGGCCAGGCCGGTGCCCGTGCCGAACAGGAACAGGTTTTTGCCCGGCTTGAGGTCGTCCACGACCAGCGTACCCACGGGCTTCTTGCTGACCAGAATGGTGTCGCCCACCTTCAAGTGCTGCAGGCGGGAGGTAAGCGGGCCGTTCTGCACCTTGATGCTGAGGAATTCGAGGTTTTCCTCGTAGTTGGCGCTGACGATACTATAAGCGCGCATCAGCGGCTTGCCCTCGACTTCCAGGCCGATCATGACGAAGTGCCCGTTGTGGAAACGCAGGGCGGGATCGCGCGTGGTGGTGAAGGAAAACAGCGTGTCGTTCCAGTGGTGCACGCTAAGCACGGTTTCGGTATTGAAGGCTGCCATTGCGGTTGGATCCCGTTGGTTGTCGCGCTGAGCCGGCTTGCGATGGCCTGACGCGGGAATGGACGAAAGCGGTCGATGTCCGAATTCTACACCATTCTATTTATATTGAGTACTCACTACTTAAATATCTCTTTGTTATTTTGGGGTTAGAGCAACACTAAAGATAAAATTACCAAGGGAAAACCCTGGAATCAGCGGCTGAAAACCGCCGAATCCGGCCAAAAGCCCTAACGGATGATGCCCCCGCCCCGTGTAGATCTCGCCGCCTCTCCAAGCCGAACCGCATAAGGGCGATGCCCCATTGGCGATTGCCTGTCGACCGAGCCGTCGCCCGGCTGGGTGGATATGAGAACTATTTTTATTTTAAACTGCTTCTTTCGCAGCCCTCGCGGGGCATCCAGAGGCACGGGCCAGGCGCCCCGCCCTGAACACTTCATCGCAGTACAGGAGAACCCATGCAACGCACTCGTCCCTCCACCCTGTTCCGCAGCCTGGCGATTGCCGGCCTGCTTGCCGGCGCCGCGCCCGCGCTGGCCGACGTTACCTTGTACACCACGCGCGAACCCGGTCTGATCCAGCCGATTCTGGACGCTTTCACGCAAGATACCGGCATCCGCGCCAATACGGTGTTCGTCAAGGACGGCCTGCTGGAGCGCGTGCGTGCCGAAGGCGAGCGCTCGCCCGCCGACGTGCTGATGACGGTGGACATCGGCAACCTGCTCGACCTGGTTCAAGGCGGCGTCACCCAGGCGATTGAATCCGAGGTGCTGAACAGCACGATTCCGGCGAACTTGCGCGGGGCCGACAACCATTGGTATTCGCTGTCGCTACGCGACCGCGTGGCCTACGTGGCCAAAGAGGTGGACGTCACCAGCATTACCTATGAAGACTTCGCCGACCCCAAATGGAAAGGCAAGGTGTGCATACGCTCGGGCCAGCACCCCTACAACACGGCCATGATCGCGGCCATGATCGCGCACGACGGCGTGGAAGCCACCGAGAAATGGCTGCGCGGCGTCAAGGCCAACCTGGGCCGCAAGGCCACCGGCGGCGACCGCGACGTGGCGCGCGACATCCTGGGCGGCATCTGCGACATCGGCATCGCCAACGCCTACTACGTCGGCCGCATGAAGAACGCCAAGCCCGGCACCGACAACCATAAATGGGGCGAAGCCATCAAGGTCGTGCGCCCCACTTTCGCCAACGACAAAAGCAAGGGCACGCACGTCAACATTTCCGGCGCGGCCGTGGCCAAGCACGCCCCCAACAAGCAAGACGCCATCAAGCTGCTGGAATACCTCGTCTCCGACAAGGCCCAGAGCCTGTACGCCAAGGCCAACTACGAATACCCGATCAAGCGCGGCATAGAACTCGACCCCGTGGTCGCCAGCTTCGGCGAACTGGTCGTCGACCCCCTGCCCCTGACGGAAATCGCCAAGCACCGCAAACAGGCCAGCGAACTGGTGGATAAAGTTGGCTTCGACAATTGATCCCGCTCCCGGCGCCCCGCGCCGGGAAACCGCAGTTTCCGCCTTGATGCACGCTACGCCCCGCCGCCGCTTTTCGGTGGCGGGATGGCTATGGCCCTTGGGCGCCTGGCTGGTGGCGCTATGCGTGGTCGCGCCGGTGCTGGCCTTGGTCTGGGTCGCCGCCGGCGGCAGCCTGGGCCACTGGCAGCACCTGGCCGAGCACGTCTTGCCCCATGCCGCCGCCAATACCCTATGGCTGCTGCTGGGCGTGGGCGTGCTGGTGGCCTGCCTGGGCAGCGGCGCCGCGTGGCTAGTGACGGCCTACGATTTCCCCACGCGCAAGATGCTGAACTGGGCCTTGCTGCTGCCGCTGGCGGTGCCCACCTACATCGTGGCCTTCGCCTACCTGGATTTGCTGCATCCCATCGGCCCCTTGCAGACGCTGGTGCGCGACATGCTGGGCTACGGCAGCCCGCGCGAATTCCGCCTACCCGACCTGCGCGGCCTGGGCGGCGCCATCTTTCTGCTGGGTTTCGTGCTCTACCCCTACGTGTATCTCAGCATGCGCGTCATGTTCGCCACCCAGGCGGCCAGCCTGCTGGAAGCCGGCCGCATCCTGGGCCTGAACAGCCGGGGCGTGTTTCTGCGCGTGGCCCTGCCCATGGCCCGGCCGGCCCTGGCGGTGGGCGTCAGCCTGGCCCTGCTCGAAACCCTGAACGACATCGGCGCGTCCGAATTTTTGGGCGTGCAGACCCTGACGGTGTCGGTGTACACCACCTGGGTGACGCGCGCCGACCTGCCCGGCGCCGCGCAGATCGCGCTGAGCATGCTGGCGCTGGTGGTGCTGCTGATCTTCCTGGAGCGCCATGGACGCCGGCGCCAGCGCTACGCCAACACCCAGCGCATGCGGCCGATTCAGCCCCAGCGTTTGAAAGGCCTGTCCGCCGCGCTTGCTTTCGTATTGGGCTGGCTGCCCGTGGTGGTGGGTTTCGCCGCGCCGGCAGCGTATCTGGTCAACGAAACCATCAAGCGCCTGCACGAAGTGGGCGGGGTTTCCGAGCAACTGATAGACAGCGCCATCAACACCATACGAGTGTCGCTAATCGCCACCGTGGTCACCGTGCTGTGCGGCCTGGTGCTCACCTGGACGGTGCGCAGCGCCCGTTCGCGCCAGCCCCGCACGCTGTCCTTTTTGTCGCGCCTCTCTACCATAGGCTACGCCCTGCCCGGCACGGTGCTGGCCATCGGCCTGCTGCTGCCGGTGCGCTATCTGGACGACGCCCTGAACTGGGTGCGCGGCTGGTTTTCCGACACCCCACCCAGCCTGCTGGTGATGGGCTCGCTGACGGCCTTGCTGGCGGCCTATGTCATCCGCTATCTGGCCATCGCCGTGGGCAGCCTGGAATCGGGCCTGGCGCGCATTCCGCCGTCGCTGGAACAGGCCTCGCGCCTGCTGGGCGAATCGCCTTCGGGCACGCTGCGCCGCGTGCACCTGCCTTTGCTACGGCCCGCCCTCGGCGCCGCCGCGCTGCTGATCTTCGTCGACGTCATGAAGGAGTTGCCGGCCACGCTGCTGCTGCGCCCCGTCAACTTCGAGACGCTGGCCACCTGGCTGTACGCCGAAGCCGCGCGCGGCACTTACGAGGAAGGCGCGGTGGCCGCGCTCGCCATCGTGCTCGTGGGCCTGCTTCCCGTCATTCTGCTGGCCCGCCACCAGCTCAAATCCAGTTACTGATACGCCCCCGCCATATGTCCGTTTTACTCGAACTCGACGCCATTTCCCTGGCCTATGACACCCCTCAAGGCCTGCTCACCATCGTCAAAGAGCTTTCCATGACGCTGGAGCGCGGCCACATCGGCTGCCTGCTGGGCGCGTCGGGCTGCGGCAAGACTTCGGTGCTGCGCGCCATCGCCGGCTTCGAGCCCTTGCGCGCCGGCCGCATCACGCTGGACGGCCAGGTGCTCTCCACCGCCCATGGCCGCGTCGATCCCGAGCATCGGAATGTGGGCATGATGTTCCAGGACTACGCCCTCTTTCCCCACCTCACGGTGGAGAAGAACGTGGGCTTCGGGCTGCGCCGCTGGGATAAGGCCGAACGCGCCGAGCGGGTGTCCAGCCTGCTGTCCTTGGTCGGCCTGGAGGCGGTGGCGCAGCGCTATCCGCACGAACTCTCGGGCGGCCAGCAGCAGCGCGTGGCGCTGGCGCGTGCGATGGCGCCCAATCCGGAATTGCTGTTGCTGGACGAGCCTTTTTCCAACCTGGACATCGACACCCGCGAGCGCCTGGCGTTCGAGGTGCGCGACATTCTGAAGTCCACCGGCCATACGGCGCTGCTGGTAACGCACAACCAGGCCGAGGCTTTCGCCATCGCCGACCGCATAGGGGTGATGCGCAGCGGCGCCATCGAGCAGTGGGATACGCCGTTCCAGTTGCATCAGCAGCCGGTGAACGACTTCGTGGCGGATTTCATCCGGCGCGAAGCCTTGATGGCGCAGCGGGCGCAGGCGTATTTGCGGGGCGGGAGCCCGGGGGAGATGGTGGCCAGTTGATGGCTGCGCTCGCGTTCTGGTTCGGCTTCGGGCTCTTAAGCGCTGCCGAATACAGGCCAATTGGCGTGGCCGTTGGAGGGCGCCGCGTGCTACCGAAGGCAGTGCGGAGGCAGTCGGCGAAAGCTGTCCGAGCACCGCAAGCGCGTAGCGCTGAGGGCGAGTTCTTTCGCCGCCCGCACGTACGAGGTAGACGCGGGAAGCCCCGCGCAGCGGGGCCGCCCGACCGGCCGCGCCAATTGGCCTGTATTCGGCAGCGCTTAAGAGCCCCAACTTGAGACCGTTCGACACAAAGAAAACAGGCATGGAATCTCTCCCATACCTGCTTCTTTTCATGCTGCGGAAGCCGCGGCGTTCATACGAGCCTTACAGGCTGTAGTACATATCGAACTCGACCGGCGACGGCGCCTGGCGCAGGCGCGTGACTTCGGCCATCTTCAGGTCGATGTAGGCGCTGAGCATGTCGTCGCTGAACACGCCGCCGCGCGTCAGGAACTCGCGGTCGGCGTCCAGGGCCTCCAGGGCCTGCTCCAGCGATGCGCATACCGTCGGGATCAGCGCGTCTTCCTCGGGCGGCAGATCGTACAGGTTCTTGTCGGCCGCATCGCCCGGGTGGATGCGGTTTTGCACGCCGTCCAGGCCCGCCATCATCAAGGCCGCGAACGCCAGGTAGGGGTTGGCCAGGGGGTCGGGAAAGCGCGCCTCGATGCGGCGGCCCTTGGGGCTGCCCGAGTACGGAATGCGGATGGAGGCCGAGCGGTTGCGCGCCGAGTAAGCCAGCTTGACCGGCGCCTCGAAGTGCGGCACCAGGCGCTTGTACGAGTTGGTGCCGGGGTTGGTGATGGCGTTCAGGGCGCGGGCGTGCTTGATGATGCCGCCGATGTAGAACAAGGCGAACTCGGACAGGCCGGCGTAGCCGTTGCCGGCGAACAGGTTCTGGCCGTCCTTCCAGATGGACTGGTGCACGTGCATGCCCGAACCGTTGTCGCCCACCACGGGCTTGGGCATGAAGGTAACCGTCTTACCGTAGGCGTGCGCCGTGTTGTGGATGGTGTACTTCATGATCTGGTTCCAGTCGGCGCGCTGCACCAGCGTGCCGAACTTGGTGCCGATTTCGCACTGGCCCGCGCCGGCGACTTCCGAGTGGTGGATTTCGACCGGCACGCCCTGCTGCTCCAGCAGCAAGCACATTTCGGAACGCAGGTCGCTGAAGGAATCGACGGGGGCCACGGGCGTATAGCCGCCCTTGGTGGTGGGGCGATGGCCCAGGTTGCCACCTTCCAGGTCGGCGCTGGTGGACCAGGGCGCTTGCTCGGAGCGGATCTTGTAGAAGCTGCCCGAGGGCTGGTTGTCCCAAGTGATGCCGTCGAACACGAAGAATTCGGGTTCGGGGCCGAAGAAAGCGGTGTCGCCCAGGCCGCTGGCCTTCAGGTAGGCTTCGGCGCGCTTGGCCAGGGAGCGCGGGTCGCGGTCGTAGCCCTTGAGGTCGGCGGGGTCGAGTACGTCGCAAGTGAGGACGAGCGTGGCTTCTTCGCGGAAAGGGTCCATGCGGGCGGTGTCGCAATCGGGCACCAGCAGCATGTCCGAAGCCTCGATGCCCTTCCAGCCGGCGATGGACGAACCATCGAAAGGCTGGCCGGATTCGAGCTTTTCCTCGTCCACGGCATGGCTGGGCACGGTCATGTGGTGTTCGCGCCCCAGCGTATCGGTAAAACGGAAGTCGACGAAGGCGACTTCACGCTCGGCGATCAGAGCGACAATTTGTTCAGGGGTAGACGACATACGAGCTCCCGAGGCGGATGAAATAGATTAAAGAATACTGAATACAAAATTCTTGCGCAACGCATCAATCATATAGCAATGTCGCGTTTCGTGCGCGCCGAAACGCCCGCATTCATGACATTTTCTCGTCCAGGAACTCCTCCAGGGTGTCGTTCAGAAAGCGCCAACCCAGGGCGCTTGCCCGTAATTGTAAGGCGTCGTCCGCCATCAGCCCTTTTTCGACGCAGCGCGCAACCGCCCCGGCCACGGCCTGGGCCGGCAGGCCGGTGCGCTCGGAAAAGTAGCGCCACGGCACGCCTTCGCGCAATCGGAGGGCGTTCATCATGAACTCGAAAGGCAGGTCTTCGGGGGCGACCTCGTGCGACGCCGCCAGGTGGCCGCCGTTACGAAGACAGGCTTTTTCCATCCAGCTTTCGGGCTGACGCACGCGCGCCTGCCGCAGCACCTTGTTGTAAAACGACAACTTGCTGTGCGCGCCCGGGCCCAGGCCCAGATAGTCGCCGAACTCCCAGTAGTTGACGTTGTGGCGGCTGCGCGCCTTGGGCGAACGCGCATAGGCCGAGACCTCGTAGCGCTGCCAGCCGCCCTCGGCGGCCAGCTCCTCCACCCTCTCCTGCATGAGGGCGGCCAAGTCGTCGTCGGGCAGGCCCTCGGGCGGATACTTGGCGAAAACGGTATTGGGTTCCAAGGTGAGGTTGTATAGCGACAGATGTTCCGTGCCGAAAGCCATGGCGGCGCGCAGGTCGGCCTCGCAATCCCGCAGCGACTGCATGGGCAGCGCGAACATCAAGTCCAGGTTGACGCGCCGCACGGCGCGCTGGGCGGTGTCGATGGCCGCGCGCGCCTGCCTGGCGTCGTGAATGCGGCCCAAGGCCTGCAAGGCGCGGTCGTCGAAGCTTTGTATGCCCAGCGACAGGCGGTTGACGCCGCTGGCGGCGTAGGCGGCGAACTTGCCGGCTTCCAGCGTGCCGGGGTTGGCCTCCAGCGTGATCTCGGCGTCCGGCCAGATGGGCAGGTGCGTACGCAGCAAAGTGAGCAGACCGTCCAGCCCTTGGGCCGACAGCAGGCTGGGCGTGCCGCCGCCGATGAACACGCTGCTGACCTGCCGGCCCCAGACGTCGGGTAAGGCCTGTTCCAGGTCGGCCTGCAAGGCGGCCAGGTATTCGGCCTCCGGCAGTTCGCCCTGCCAGGCGTGGGAATTGAAGTCGCAGTAAGGGCATTTGCGCACGCACCAGGGCACGTGCACGTATACCGCCAGCGGCGGCAGGCCCACCAATTGAAGAGACTGCTGGCCCAAGGCCAGCGGCGCAGACGTCCCGCTTTGCCCGGCACCGGCCGCCGGACGGGCAAGCTGCTCGACGATGGGTATGACGGTGCGCTTCAAGGCCGTTCTTCGCCCCGCAGCCGGGCGACCAAAGCACGCAAGGCCTGGCCGCGGTGGCTGAGGCGGTTCTTGACTTCGGGCGCCAGCGCGGCCGCCGTCACGCCCTGATCGGGCAGGAAGAAGTGGGGGTCGTAGCCGAAGCCGTTTGCGCCGGAAGGCCCGTCCACGATACAGCCGCGCCAATGGCCTTCGGCGATGACCGGACACGGGTCTTCGGCGTGGCGCACGTAGACCAGCACCGCCACGTAGGAAGCGTCGCGATTGGGCCGGCCGGCCAGGGCTTCGACCAGGCAGCGGTTGTTGTCGGCGTCGCCCTCGCCTTTGCCCAGGCGCTTGGCGTAGCGCGCCGAATACACGCCGGGGGCGCCGTCGAGCGCGTCCACCGTCAGGCCGGAATCGTCGGCCAGCGCCGGCAGGTTCGTGAGGCGGCTGGCGTGGCGCGCCTTGGCCAGCGCGTTTTCCACGAAGGTGACGTGGGGCTCTTCGGCGGGCGGCACGCCCAGTTCGCCTTGCGGCACCATATGCCAGCCCACCTCGGCCAGAATGGCGGAGAACTCGCGCAGCTTTCCCTTGTTGTCCGAGGCGAGAACGACTTTTTCTTGGCTCATGCCGACTCCAATGCTTCCTGTTTGATGAGGTTCGATGAATTTCTGGCCGGCTCCGCACCCGGCGGCTGCCATGCGACGCATGCCGCACCCCTGCCCATCTTCGTACTTGGCGACAAAGGCTTGTGCGTCATGCGGATTCCAGTACCTGCCGCTGGATGCCATGCAATCGGGCGATGGCGTCGCCGGCCAGGTCCAGCAGCTCGTCCAGTTGCGTGCGTGAGAACACCCGCCCTTCGGCCGTGCCCTGCACTTCGACGAACTGGCCTTCGCCCGTCATGACGATGTTCATGTCGGCGTCGCAGGCCGAGTCTTCGGGGTAGTCCAGGTCGACCAGCGCCAGGTCTTGCACGCGGCCCACCGACACGGCGGCCACCTGGCCTATTAGCGGGTTGGCCTGTAGCAGCCCCTGTTCGTTCAGGCGGCGCACGGCCAGCGCGGCGGCCACCCAGGCGCCGGTAATGCTGGCGCAGCGCGTGCCGCCATCGGCCTGCAGCACGTCGCAATCCAGATGCAGGGTGCGCTCGCCCAGGGCGTTCAGGTCGAACACGGCGCGCAGGCTGCGGCCTATCAGGCGCTGGATCTCTTGCGTGCGGCCGGACTGCTTGCCGCGCGCGGCCTCGCGGTCGCTGCGCGTATGGGTGGAACGCGGCAGCATGCCGTATTCGGCCGTCACCCAGCCCTGGACCTGCCCTTTCAGGAACGGCGGCACGCGATCCAGCACGCTGGCGTTGCACAGCACGTGCGTATCGCCCATGCGTATCAGCACCGAGCCTTCGGCATGGCGGCTGAAATGGGCTTGCATCTGAACATCGCGCAATTGATGCGCAGCCCTGCCGGAAGGCCGGGCGAAAATCGTAACGGACAAATTGGACTCCTGTATGGCCCGGTGTAGATGGCAATAGGCAATAATAACGGTTTGAAGCATATTCCACTTCAGATACGGCAAGCGAAGCCGACCACGGGCCAAGCGTAAACTTCTCCGTTTACGGCGAAGTCAAGCGAGGCAGCCATCATGTGGAGCCGAAGGCTCCCCTGAATAGTGGCGGAGAACTTCGGCCCCAAGGCCGAAGCTCTTCACAAAGTAGTCGCTCGATCTGAAACGGAATTACACGATGCAGGAAGGGATACATGATAAATAGCATGACGGCTTTCGGGGCCGCCCGCGCCAACGCCGAGATCGGCGTTGTGTCCGTTGAACTCCGTTCAGTCAACAACCGGTATCTGGACGTCAGCCTGCGTTTGCCCGAGGAGTTGCGCCAGGTAGAAGGCCCGCTGCGTGAACGCCTGGCCCGCGCCATCAAGCGCGGCAAGGTCGAAGTGCGCGTCAACTACCAGCGCGCCGGCCAGAACAACGGCAACGGCCTGGACGCCGCCTACCTCGAAAACCTGGCCGTGCAACTGCAAACCGCGCGCCGCATCATGCCTGACGTGCGCTCGCCCAGCCTGCTCGAACTCATGCGCGCCAACGACACCAGCGCGCGCGAAGACGACGGCGCCGCCTGGCAGGCGCTGTGCCTGGAAGCCGTGGACGCCGCCCTGGCCGACTTCCAGATCCAGCGCCGGCGCGAAGGCGAACAGCTCGCCCAGGCCATGCTGGGCTACACCCGCGACATCACCGCCATCGTCGAGCAGGCCGAAGCCGCCCTGCCGCAAATCCAGGCCGCCTACCGCGAACGCCTGAGCAACAAGCTGCGCGACGCGCTGGAAGCCGTCAGCCCCACCGGCTTCGACCAGATCTCCGGCGCCGAGCTATCGGCCCGCATCAGCCAGGAAAGCATGCTGTTCTCGCTGCGCGTGGACGTGGCCGAAGAACTGACCCGCCTGCGCGCCCACCTGACCGAACTCGAACGCCTGCTGACCACCCAGCCCGACGGCGACAAGCCCGCCGGCAAAGTCGGCAGCACCGGCAAGCGGCTGGATTTCCTGTTCCAGGAAATGAACCGCGAAGCCAACACCCTGGGCTCCAAAGCCGCCTCGCTGGAATTCACCAACGCCGCCATCGATTTGAAGCTGCTGATCGAGCAATTGCGCGAGCAGGCGCAGAATATTGAGTAGCGTTTCAGGTCGCGGTTGGGTACGACCTGGTCATAGCCGTGCTGTGCGAAACTGTCCAAATCCGCCAGAAAACCCCAGCTAAAAAAGGGGCTCAGTTCAACTGAGCCCCCTGTTCACTTCTACACCTAGCGCAGCAAATGCAAGAAATGCAGGTGGCGTTCGTATTGGTCGAGAATATCGTTGATCACATCTTGGCGACGCCAGCCCATGATGTCGTAGTTTTGGCCACCTTCTTTCAGGTAGACCTCGGCACGAAAATACTTACGGGCTTCATTGTCTTCGCTATCTTCAGCCGTGTTGGTGGGCGAACCTATGAAGGAAGGCTGCAAGTAAGCGCGCGGGTGCACTTCGTAAATAAAGTCTACCTCTTTGTCGTGCATGACCTGAAGGCCCACCATGCTGTCTTTGCCTGAACGGAACTCGGCCTGCACACCCTGCTTGGCCAACTCTTCAACCACCTCTTGGCAAGCTGGTTGAACCACGTCTTCGATAAAACGCTGTACATGGGCGCGGCGCGGGAAGCTCATCATGCCGCGCAGGCGTGCATGCCAATCGCCGCCATCGCCCGACGAAGGCCGCGACAAAGGCACGACATCGTTGGTAGTGTACTTGGTTACGTCGGCCTGCAGGGCTTTAAGCAAGCCCCACACCGCCGCCACCAGCACCAAGCTAAAAGGTAAGGCACTGGCTAAGGTGGCAGTTTGCAAGGCTTGCAAGCCGTCGGCCAATAGCAGTGCAATGGCCATGGCCCCAATACCAATAGACCAGAACAGGCGCTGCCAAGCAAAGGTGTTTTCGCGGCCACCCGAGGCCAGCATGTCGACCACCAGTGCACCGGAGTCAGCCGAGGTAACAAAAAAGACCAGCACCATGGTAATGGCCAGCCCTGACGTCACTTCTGAAAATGGAAACTGCTGCAAGAATACGAACAAGGCCAGCGAGCTGTCTTTCTGGGTAATCTCGGCCAGTTCGGTGACGCTCTCACCCAAGACCAGGTCGATGGCGCTATCGCCAAATACGGTCATCCACAAGAAGGTAAAGCCTACCGGCACGAACAGCATGCCCCCCAGGAACTCACGGATAGAGCGACCGCGCGAAATGCGCGCAATGAACATTCCGACAAATGGCGACCACGACAGCCACCAGCCCCAATAAAAGAGCGTCCAGCCGCCCAGCCAGTCGCTGCGGTTGTAGGCATAAAGGTTGAAGGTTTTTTGCACCAACTGCGACAAATAGGCGCCGGTATTTTGCACATAGGCCTGCAGCAAAAACACCGTGGGGCCCATGACCAGCACGAACAGCAAAAGCAGCACGGCCAGAATCATGTTGAATTCGGACAAGCGCCGTATGCCTTTATCCAAGCCCACCATCACTGACATGGTGGCCAATGCCGTAGCGATGATGATCAGAATGACCTGTACACCTATGGAGATTTCGATGCCGAACAAAAACTGAAGGCCGGCGTTCATCTGCAACACGCCGAAACCCAGCGAGGTAGCCACCCCCAGCACGGTGCTGACCACGGCAAACACATCTACCATGTGGCCAATGGGCCCATAGATGCGCTCGCCGATAAGCGGGTACAAGGCCGAGCGCAAGGTAAGCGGCAGGCCGTGTCGATAGGCGAACAAAGCCAGTATCAGCGCCACGATGGCGTAGATGGCCCAGGCGTGCAGGCCCCAATGGAAAAATGTGATTTTGATGGCTTCGCGTGCCGAGGCAGCCGTGCCGCCCTCGCCAACCGGCGGCGACAGCATATGCATCAGCGGTTCGGCCACACCGAAGAACATCAGGCCTATGCCCATGCCCGCGCAAAACAGCATGGCAAACCAGGTGCTGTTGGTGTAATCGGGCTTGCTGTGGTCGGGCCCCAGCTTGATGTTACCTATGCGGCTGACCATACAGTAAATGGTGACCAGCAAAATAAGGGCCACCACCAAGATATAGACCCAGCCTACATTGGTAACGATCCAGCCCTGTACTGCGGCAAAGACAGTCTGCGCCTCGTCGCGAAACAAAGACGCCAAAAGGGCCAAAGCCAGCAAAATGCCGGTTGCCGAATAAAACACCGGCGGATTAACCCGACTGAGAAAATGAGGACGTTTAATACTTGAGTCTTCAGTCATGCTCCCCAGGCTCCTTCTTTAAAATTATTTAGCTTCCTTGACGTTGATGACCAGTGCCATGGCTGTGTCACCCGCGGCGCAGCCAGTATACAGCCCGTTACCACCACCACGCATCACCAGGATCTCGATAAGTTCGATGACCGAGCGCAAGCCCGTAGGCCCTTGCGGATGCCCCCAGACCAACGAGCAACCAAAGTTATTGAATTGCTGTGCGGTAAGGCCCATTTCGCGGCCCATGACGATATCGTTGACGATAAAGGGGTTGTGCGTTTTGATGGCGTCGATCTGGGCTATTTCCAGGCCGGCGGCCTTAAGCGCCTTTTGAGCGGCGGGCACCGGGGCCTTGGGCATGAAGCCGGGCTCTACACGCGATTGCGCAATGGCCGTTACCGTGATCAGCAGTTCGGGACGGCTGGTGAATTCGGCCAGGCGCTCGCGCGATGTAAAGATCATGCCGGCATTGCCGTCGGCAGGATGGGTTTGGCCGCCAAACGTAACCGTGCCATCGGGCAGTACAGGCTTCAAGCGGGCCAAACCTTCTTGCGTCGTGGCGGTAATGCCTTCGTCGCCGGTCAGGGTGGCAACCGTTTTACGCAAGCGGGCATCGGGCACCTCGAAGGGCAGGGTCATGAAGCGCTTCAAGAATGCCGAATCGTTGGCCAGCGCGTCTTGATATTGCTCGTAGCGGCACAGCACCCAGTCGTGCTGTTCTTGCGTGGCTATGCCGTATTCCTTGGCGACGTTCTCGGCGGTTTGCACCATGGCCAAGCCGGTAAGCGGGTCGCAGTTGAAGCTGTCGAGTACCCAGTTTTCGCTGTCGCCGGTGCCGCCCGGTTGCGAGGGAGCGGGGTAAAACACATGAGGGCCGTTGGAAATGCGGTCGGCCATCAAGGCCAGCACCACATCGGACTGCCCGGTTTGCACTTCGGATTGGGCCACTTGCATGCCGCGCACGCTGGTGGCGCAGGCCTGGTTAACGATGGTGCCCGGAATATGCGTGGCGCCCATGCGCCCCGTTACCCATGGCACGCCGTAAAACGCGCCTTTTTGCGGCACAGTAGTGCCTAATATGCCGCTGTCTATGGCTTTGAGGTCTATACCGCGGCGCCCGAGCTCGGCCTGGGCCACATGCGCAGCCAGGTGCAAGCTATGCAAGTCTGACAGGCTGCCCTGCCAACGCACGAAGGGCGTAGACCAATAGGCGCCGTAGGGAATAACCACTTCTTTGTTCATGACTGCTCCTCTGTTTTCGTATCCGGTCTGGCCCAATAGGTTGCCAGGCAACCTATTACACCACATAGCGGCCCTAAGAGCCTTGATTTTGTGCGTAACTTCGGGTTTCCGCTTAAGTCAGTATTTCTACTTAAAAATACCTTACAACTCAATATCTTATGTTGTTTACTTGACGTGCTTTCGATATAATTGCGCAACTCTCGAACCCTCCTGCGCAAAAACCGGTCATGACGCCCTCTTCCTGCCCGTCTCAAAAGTCTCTTACCCCCCTGCGCCAGGCATTTGGCCTTCTTAAAGCCGCTTGGCGCAAAAGCGCAGCCGCGCTGGGTATGGCACTGCTTATCAGCGGCACGGCCCAAGCCGCGCCGGCATTGCGTTCCGAAGCCGTTTTGGTGCTCGACCTGCAAAGCGCCCAAGTGCTGTACGAAAAAGGCGGCAACCAGGCCCGCCCCATTGCCTCTATTACCAAACTCATGACAGCCCTGGTGGTGGTTGAATCCGGCCTACCTATGGACGGCCAGATCAAAATCGCCGATCACGACATAGACCGCCTGCGCCATTCGCGCTCGCGACTTAGCGTAGGCACGCAGTTGTCGCGCAACGACATGTTGCATCTGGCCCTCATGTCTTCTGAAAACCGCGCCGCCCATGCTTTGGGCCGCTATCACCCGGGCGGCATGCAGGCTTTTGTACGCGCCATGAACGACAAAGCGCGGGCGTTAGGCATGCGCGACACCCATTTTGTCGACCCTACCGGTCTTTCCGAAGACAACGTTTCCACACCTAAAGATTTGGTCAAACTGCTGCGGGCCGTCTCTCAGCAGGCGCCGCTGCGCAGCCTTAGCGTCAGCGACACCTACAAGGTTTCTTTGCCCAATGGGCGGCAACTCAACTACAACAACACCAACCGCCTTATCAAAAGCGACAGCTGGCGCATCAAGGTTTCTAAAACCGGGTTCATCAACGAAGCCGGCCAATGTTTGGTCATGGTGGCCAATATCGATGGCCGTGATTTAGCCTTCGTACTGCTTAATGCCGACGGCTACGCATCACGCTTTGGCGACGCCTCTCGCCTGCGTCAATTCTTCGAAAAATCCGACCTCATCGCCAGCTTGTAAAATAAAGGTTTTGAGGAATCCAGCCATGAGCACTCAGCTCACCGCCCAAATCAGCGATGCCGTTAAATCCGCCATGCGCGCCAAAGACAGCGCGCGCCTGGGTACCTTGCGTTTGGTGCAAGCCGCCATCAAGCAAAAAGAAATCGACGAACGCACCACGCTGGACGACGCCCAGATCCTTGCCATTGTTGAAAAACAAGTCAAGCAACGCCGCGAATCCATAGTCGCGTTTCAACAAGCCGGGCGTACCGAATCGGCCCAGCAAGAACAAGCCGAACTCGATATTTTGCAAGAGTTCCTGCCTGCGCAAGCCTCCGAAGCCGAAGTCGACGCCGCCGTTCAAGCCGCACTAGACGAAGTCAGTGCTCAAGGGGTTAGCGGCCCTGCGGCCATGGGCAAGGTCATGGGTCTGGTTAAGCAGGCTTTGGCCGGTAAGGCCGATATGTCTTTGGTGTCGGCACGCGTCAAAGCCAAACTTAGCGCATGAGCCCGCAGCAAAAACAGCAAACCCAGCAGGCGCAACAAGAGCAGGCCATCGATTACTTTGGCCTGCATATTCCCTTTATGCAGTTTCTGGGTTTGGTGCCCGACACCTTCACCCCCGAAGTCGTGCGCACCCGCCTGGCGGCCCGACCAGAGCTGCTGAACAGCCGTGGCGCCGTGCATGGTGGCGCCTTGATGAGTGCGCTGGACTTTACCCTTAGCGCTGCGGCACGTGCCCATGCGCCCGATTGCGGCATGGCCACCATAGACATGAGCACACATTTTTTGTCGCCAGCCATGGGCGACGTCATCATCGAAGCGCGCTGTTTGCGTTTGGGTGGCTCTTTGTCGTTCTGCGATGGCCAGGCTCTGGACGAACAAGGCAATGTCTTGGCCACCGCTACGGCCACCTTCAAAATCGTGCGGCCGCGCCCAGGGCGGCCCTGCTAAAAGCAGCAGCCGCCAGGCACAGTTTTTATTCAGCAATCTTGTACACGGTGCAAACCGAGGCATCCATCAAGATGGATTGCTCCATGGCGTGCAAGGTTTTGCCGTCCCATGTGCCCCTGCCCCACACCGCCTGAGTGACTGCGGTGCGGTCGGGGCCCAGGGCGCGCCATTGTGTGCGTGCCACCACTACGCCGGTCAGCGGGTCGCTCACCAAGACTTCGCCTTGCCTGGCGTCGGTGCTGACGTTTTCGCTGATGCGAAACTCGCTGCGGCGCGGCTCGCGAATATTCGAAAGCCGGTCTTCGAAGTTGCGCACGCCCTGCATGCACTCTTCAGCCTGGTGAACTGCGCGATCGTGCACAACCTGATATGGCCGATCGACTTCGTAGTTAAGATGCGGTGAGCTATCGGTGATACCCATTGCACATCCCGCAAGGGCGGCAAGCGCCATTGCCGCTGCTATTTTTTTCATGCTGATCTCCTGTGGATCTGCGATTTTATGGCAAAGCCTTAAGCAAGCGGCAAACCCGCCTAGATATTGCTTTCGGGCAAGGCGGGGTAATCGGTATAACCCTGAGGGCCATCGCCATAAAAGGTGCTGGGGTCACCTTTGTTCAACTCGGCCCCTCTACGCAAGCGCTCAACCAGGTCGGGGTTGGAGATAAACGCACGACCAAACGAAATGGCGTCGGCCACGCCTTGCTGCAGCAATTGCACGCCGGTGCCGGCGTCGATATCTTGGTTGGCGATGACGGGCCCGCCAAACAGACGCTTGATTTCAGGCAGCAGGCTTTCGGGGCCAAAAGCTTCGCGCACAAACAAGAAAGCCAGCTGACGGCGGCCAAGTTCGCTGGCTACATACGAGAACAGCTCGGCTGGGTTGCTGTCGGACATGCTATGTACCGTGCCACGAGGCGACAAATGCACCGCCACCCTATCCGCGCCCCACACCGCCACGCAGCCGTCTACCACTTCCATCAGCAAGCGGGCGCGATTGGCAACAGAACCGCCATAGGCGTCGGTACGCTGATTCGAGCCATCGTGCAGGAACTGGTCGATAAGATAGCCATTGGCAGCGTGGATTTCCACACCATCAAAACCGGCTTCGCGGGCATTACGCGCAGCCTGCACATAGTCGTTGACGATGCCGGGCAGTTCTTCGGTGCGTAAGGCGCGTGGCACCACGTAGTTGCGCATGGGGCGCATTTGGCTGACATGGCCCTCACAAGCAATCGCGCTGGGCGCCACGGGAATTTCACCGTTCAGGTGCTCGGGGTCGGAAACCCGGCCCACATGCCAAAGCTGCAAAAAGATTTTGCCGCCACGCTCGTGTACGGCGTCGGTGATTTGGCGCCACCCCAGCACTTGGTTATGGCACCAAATGCCCGGGGTGTTGTAGTAACCCACACCTTGCGGCGTAATAGACGTGGCTTCGGTAAGAATCAGGCCTGCCGAGGCGCGCTGGCTGTAATACTGGCGCATCAACTGATTCGGTACACGCCCAGGCGCCGCGCGCGTGCGTGTTAACGGAGCCATGACGATGCGGTTTTGCAACTCTATGGCCCCAAGCTGGACCGGATCAAACAATGTAACCATGAAAAATACGGTGCCCCGAAAAGAGTAGGAAAAACCAAGGTAAACCCTAGGTTAACGAAATTAACATAAATTGTGCGCGTCAGGTTCCCATTTACCAAGTCTGCCGCGCCTTCTATACTCGCGTGCTTTAGCATCGCTACTCTAAGAGGGTCGACACATGGGGCAATTTGCGGTCTTGGGCCTGGGTCGTTTCGGTGCGGCAGCCGCCCACGAACTCATTCGGCTGGGGCATTCTGTTTTAGGGGTAGATTCCGACTCCAAACTGGTCAACCATTACGCCGACGACCTCACCCGTGCGGTGATTGCCGACGCCACCGACAAACAGGCGCTGGAAGAACTGGGCCTGCAAAACATGGACGCGGTGCTGGTGGCCATGGGTAGCGACCTGCAAGCCAATCTGCTGTCGGTTGTACACCTGAAAAGCCTGGGCATTGCCCCCTTGTGGGTGAAAGCCTCGTCGCATGCTCACCACCTGATTCTGCACAAGCTGGGGGTCGAACGCATTATCCACCCCGAAGAGGAAATGGGTCTGCGCGTGGCTCAGGCGCTTAGCTACCCCATGGTCGAAGACTATATCTCGCTGGGTAACGGTGACTTCATCGTCGAAGTTCATGTGGCAGAAAGGTTGGAAGGTGAGTCGCTGGAAAAACTCTTGCAGAGCAGCCCGACTCCAGTTCACGTGGTGGCGCTCAAGCGGCGTGCCGAGCTTATGGTGGCCCCTAGCCCAGACCTGGCCTTGCAAAAAAAAGACGTGCTGGTGCTGCTTAGCCAGCTCAGCACGCTAAAAGCCATCGCGCCCAAATTGGTGTGAAGCCGCCGTCATGAGACTGCGCCATATTGCCCGCCCCTACCACAGCTACCAGCGGCTGCGCCGAACCGGGCGCTTCAGCGCCGGCCCGCCCACGGTGTTGGCAGGCGGTTTTGCCCTTCTGATTCTGGCCGGCACCCTGTCGCTATGGCTGCCCTGGTCCAATCAGCAGCCCATTACCCTGTTCCAGGCCCTGTTCACGGCCACCGCTGCCGTCACTGTTACGGGCATGAGCATCGTAGACATCAGCACGCAATTTACCCCCTTGGGCCAGGGCATCATTGCCCTGCTGGTGCAACTGGGGGGGCTGGGCTTTGTCACCTTTGCCCTGGTGGCGGTAGCTAAGCTAGGCAAAAAAATCAGCCTGCAGCATCAAACCGTGGCCATGGAGGCTTTTAATCAAACCAGCGTCACGCGCCTGAACGATACGGCGCTGTTCGTGTTCAAAATGGCCTTGGCCATAGAACTGCTGGCCTTTGCTGTGCTGACCGCCTACTGGGCGATAGACCTTGGCCCCCTAGCGGCCATGGGCCGTGCGGCTTTTCATACCATCATGGCGTTCAATAACGCCGGGATGAGCCTGACAGGCACACATCTTGATCATCACCTGGACGCCACCCTGGTCATCTTGCTGACCACCGGATTGATCATTTTGGGCGGGCTGGGGTTTTCCGTGCTGGACGACTGTTGGCGCAAGCGCAGTTGGCGTAAGTTAAGCGCC
Organism: uncultured Burkholderiaceae bacterium; assembly: GCA_934525625.1. Classification (GTDB taxonomy): domain Bacteria; phylum Pseudomonadota; class Gammaproteobacteria; order Burkholderiales; family Burkholderiaceae_B; genus Mesopusillimonas. The sequence continues at coordinate 919 of CAKSZL010000003.1, read as the reverse complement.
TATTCAAGGCTTATTATTCTTGCGACAGTGCTGCTTAATTTATTGGCCTTTGCCGCGCTGTGGCTGCTAGAGCACCGCAACCCGCTTACCCTGGCCAATTTGTCGGTGCATGATCAAGCCATGGCAGCCTGGCTGCAAACCATTGCTGCCCGTACCGCAGGCTTTCAGGCTATAGAGCCGGCCCACCTTACCCACGGCAGCACCATGATACTGATGGGCCTGATGTTTATAGGCGGGGGCTCGCTTAGCACCGCCAGCGGCATCAAAATCGGCACCTTCATCATTTTGCTAGCTGCCGCCTACAGCTACTTGCGCGGGCGGTCCGACGTCGTGCTGCTGAAACGCACCGTACCCAGCGAACTGGTCTACAAAGCGCTGGCCCTGTTGCTGTTAACCACCGCGCTGGCCTTTGGGGCAACACTGCTCATGACGCTGCTTGAGCCCAAGGGCGATTTTCTGAATCTGGCCTTCGAAGTGGTGTCGGCGCTTAGCACCACGGGCCTAAGCCGCACCCACACCAGCGAGCTGAATGCTTTCAGTCAAACCTTGGTGATGGCCCTGATGTTCATAGGGCGTATTGGGCCGCTAACCTTGGTATATAGCTTAAGCATGCGTGCCCGCAGCCGCGTCAGCTACCCAGAGGCGCAATTCCAAGTGGGCTAAAACCCACAAAGCCTGTATTTAATAAGGTCGTAATAAGATTTGATTATTGGTAAAGTTAATTTTATTTACCCGGCAATCAATTAGATGCAATCTCCCATCTAAAATAATTCAACTTGTATCTTTTGTATTTTGATATTTCAAAAGTTTTATTCACTCACCAATTTATCAAGCATCTGCCCCCGGCGTCTGTCAAGGTAGTTGGAACATGAGTCATGCTGCTTTTAACTCATTCTGATCATGAATAACGGTCGTTTCC
>CAKSZL010000002.1 GCA_934525625.1 uncultured Burkholderiaceae bacterium | reverse complement strand
ACGACCGTTATTCATGATCAGAATGAGTTAAAAGCAGCATGACTCATGTTCCAACTACCTTGACAGACGCCGCACTCGGTTAAACATGTATGCACATACAACACGGGTGCATAACCCCTTTTGCCTCTTGCCCTCGAATATTTATTGTTTTATACGGCAGCGCGGCAAATTTTAACCCTAACTAGCTACGCAGGCCTATCCCCAATTCTAGGGAAACGCTTGCTAGTTTCGTGATACTTAGCGTTACATTATTGTGAACCGCCTGTTCGCGGGCATCGCTTTTCCACAATAAATAGTCGGTGTCACCCGGCGCCTTACCCAATTGCTTGTAAACCTTGGCCATTATGGGTACGTGGTCGCCAAATATGCAAAGCGTGCCGGGCCGTTTTTGGCTTAGCAAGCTGGCGCGCAGGCGGCCAAACATGATGTCGGCGTTACATAAATGGCGGGTGTAGGCCACCAAGTCTTCGCACCCTTTTGGCAAAGGGGCCCTCATAAGCGCCTCTATATCTTGCGCCCTAACCTGCTCAAAATGCAAGGGGCCATGGTTTTCCATGGTGATAACGTGCACATACAGGGGCTGTTTTCGCTCTTTTTCTAGAAACGTTTTGACATAATCTGCTAAGGTAATGTCGCCCACATAGGGGCCGTCGCGCTTGGCGTCGTGGAAGGCTTCTATGTCTATAAACTCATCGAACCCTAGTTTGGGCAAGATGACATCACGGTCGTAAAACTGGCCGTGGTAGGGATGCACGCAAATGGTGCGGTAGCCCAGGCTGCGCAGGTAGCTTGCCAAGGTGGCTACGCCCTGCCCTGCCAGTTTGCGGTAGGGGTGAAAGCGGTGCACGCCCAGTTGCTTGGCAGTCAGCCCAGTTAAGAAACCAAATTCCGTGCGTATGGTGTTGGCGCCCCAGGCTTCTACTTGTACTTGCCCATGCTGTAGAGATTCTGAACGCAGCAGATCAAAGTTGGCCAGTACCTCGCGGCGAATCTGGGGGTAAAGCCGGCGGGCATCGAAGAAGGATTCGCTTTGCACTACCACTATGTCGGGTAGGTTTTCAAGGCCGGGCTTTGCTTGAGTGGTGGTCTGCGCGAAGGGTGCGGCGTCTCGTATGTTTTGAGTGTCGGCGCGCTCGGCGATGGCGTATTGCCATAAGGAAGCCGCTAAGCCTAACTGGCGAATATCTTGTACCGCATCGAACGCTGGCGACGGAGGTAAGCGCCGTGCGCCGGCTTTGGCTAATGCCCAGCCTAATAATGCCAGCACTGCTGCATGCGCCATTAGCGCCCACGTGGAAAGCTGAGCATCTACCGCTGGTTCGTACTTTAGGCCGGCCCATAAGGCTAAGCCGTAGCCTGCTGCCGCCGCCAAAGGCGCCATCCAACCTAAAAATGGCAGGTACAGGCGCGGGTGCTTGATGGCATCGCTAAAGAAGGTGAAGTCAGGGTATACAAAGGGCTCGTGCAGGGAGTGGTATTTGGCGTTGTTAACAATAATGAACACGCATTGCAGGGCCAGTACATTACCCGCCGCAAAGTAAGGCCGCCGAAACAAGGCGATTTCCAAGGCAAAGGCCAGCGTCCAGATGCCAGTATGCACGGCCACGGCAGATGCGGGGCGGCGCCAGGGGGCTTGCGGCCTGGGCGTTAGCAGCAGCTCTAAGGCCCACGAAAGCATCAGCCCAGCAAAAAAGGCGGGCACTAGCGGCCAGATCATCTCAGGCACCGTAACCCATCCACTTTAGTATGCGGCTGGAAACAGCCGGGTGTATCACCGCCAGCAGAAAGCAGCCTAAATTTAACGGGAAGGGAAAGCTGATGCGCGCACGGTTGGCGCTAAGCCCTTTGCGTATGACACGTGCCGCTTTGTCTGCCTTCCAGAGAAAGGGTTTGGGGCCGGGCATATCGAAGCACATTTGCGATTCCACATAACCTGGCATGACTACGTTGAAACGTATGCCTTCGTGGGCTAACGAGTCTCGCATGGCTTCGCCATACACTTTAACAGCGGCTTTGCTGGCGCTATAGCTGGGGGTTTCGGGCAAACCACGCCAGGCCGCCAAAGAACTGATCAGGGCAATTTGCCCTGCACCTCGCGCACGCATGGCAGGCAGCACGCCGTGCACGGTGGCAAATACGGCTTTAATGTTGACGTCTAGCAGGCGGTGAACGTCTGCCCAGCTTTCGCCCTGCCCCTGCGGGCCCGTATTGATATTGACGCCGGCATTGGCAATAACTAAATCCGGTGACTCTGATTGGCTGATTTGCTCCAACCATGCTTTTAAAGCATCGTGATCGCGTACGTCTTGTACATGCGTAATCACTTTAGCACCGTGTGCACTGCATGTTTGGGCAAGCTCTTGCAAGCGGTCGGTCTGACGCCCCTGAAGAATCAGGGTTTTGGTGCCCGCCCGGGCGTACTCTAAAGCCAGCGCGCTACCTATGCCGCCTGTGGCGCCTGTGATCAGTACGCATGAAGGAACATTTGGCGTGGGAGATGGATAAGAGCTCAACGTGGCTTTAGTCATTTAAGAGGCTGCCGCAAGAAACACGCCTTGAGCATGCCCAGGGGCAAGTCGGGCTGGCAGGCTTGTGGCCCACAGAGATTTTCGCAGCTGCGCAGCGACCCTTGATATGAAAGGGAAATCATGTGTGCAGGATTATAGACCCCGGAAGCGGATGATGAGCTTGGCTGTGAAGGTCGTGCGATGCTCACTTGAAATCGCAGTGACAAAACTGCTGCGCCTAAGTGTCGCTCGACATGGGAAGGTTGCTACTATCTGAGCTCTTGATTGCATGTATCAAAAATGATACGACTCAAATGATGCTGAGGTCTCCATCCCTATGCCTAAGCCTCAAGGTATTGAAAGAGTTCTCATGGCAAATAAACACATCGGAAGTAGCTTTGATGACTTCCTGTTTGAAGATGGTCATCTTGAACATGCTACGGCAACGGCTATGAAGCGTGTCATCGCTTGGCAAATCGCCCAGGAAATGAAGGTTCAAAAGCTTACAAAAACTGCTATGGCTGAACGCATGCATACCAGCCGCGCCGCTTTGAATCGGCTTTTGGATCAAGAGGACACCAGCCTTACGCTGGCGACGCTAGCCAGTGCGCTTGCTGCGCTCGGCAAACGAATGGAATTCAAGATTGCCTCGTAAGCGCTAAACCCCCACCCGCTTAACTGATACCCGACGCCGGCAAACGCAAAAATGGCCTTACAGTTTTTAAGCTGTAAGGCCATTTTTGGAGGTATTTTGGTCGGGACGGAGTGATTCGAACACTCGACCCCTTGCACCCCATGCAAGTGCGCTACCAGGCTGCGCTACGCCCCGAGAAAGAACGTAATTCTAGCACGCTTTTTGCAAGGCGTGCAAATCGGGGTTGGCTGGGTGTTTGCTTGCGTTTCTAGGCGACAAAAATCTGGTCGTCCCGGCGCTCTGGGCTTGCGCCGCTGCGCTCAGCTCGGTGCAAGCTTTCAGGCTCTACAATGTTGGGCTGTTCAACGGAGCCAGCATGTCCCACGCCCACGCGTTCGATCATCACTCTTATATTTTGGCTTGCGCCCAAGGCCGGGCTCAAGCTTTGCATGCCCTGTTCAATCACGAAGCGCCGTCTATGCTGGCGCTGGCCCAGGTGTGGTTGGGCGACGAGGCGCGGGCGCGCCAGGTGCTTAGCGACACTTTTATTTTGGTATGGCGCCATGCCAGCCATTACCCGGCTCAGGCCGAGCAGGCTCGTGCCTGGCTTTACAGCATTTTGCGTCACCGCCTGAAATACGAAGCGCGTGAAGGCCAGGTGCCCGACCGCGCACGTTGGCACAATCTGCCCCAGCTTAGCGCGCATGTGCTGGCCGCCCTTCCCGACGCCGATAAACGCCTGTTGCAGGCCGCCTATAGCTTGGGCTTGAATCGGCAGTCGCTGGCCCTGTTGGCACCGCATGCCGATTTGAATGAATTACGCCCTACGCTGGCTGCCTTGGTGCACGACCACGGTTTGGAGTCCCCGGCTTTGCCCGCGCTGGATCAAGAAGCTTTGGCAGCCTATGTACTGGGCGTGGCCGACGAAGCCACAGACCGCCGTGCGACGGATTTACTGCAGTCGCAAGCGGCTGCGGCCCAGCATGTGCTGCATTGGGAAGGCGTCTGCCTGGTTTTTGTGGATGCCCTGCCCCCAGCCACGGCTTCGCAAGAGTTGTTGATTGCCATTTGCCGCCAGCTGAAGCTGCCTTTACCTGTGCCTATGCCGGTTCGGGCCTCTGTGGCGCAGAGCAGCGCGCCAGCAGCCCAAGCCAAGGCGCCGGCGGCTCAAGCCGCTGCTCGCCCGGCAGCCCACCCCCAAACCGAAACGCCTAAGCCTTTGCTGCGTGTGCCTTCTGGCAACACCCCTGAAAGTGCCAAAGCAGAAGCTGCAGTCACTCCTACTGCAGCTACCCCTGCCCCAGAAACCCAGCCAACTGACACGCCACCATCGGCAACCACACCAGCACCGATTCAAGCCGAACGCCGAACCACTGAACCTAAACTTGAACGCAGCAGACCCAGACCTTCGCTTTTACCTTGGCTGGGCGGTCTGGCCATGGTGCTGGCTCTGGGTGTGGCGGGCTATCAGTGGGTCAGCGGCTTAAGCCAGGCAGCCGTGCCGCCTCCCCCGCCGCCACCCACTTTGCAGCACTTGGCGGTGCTTCAAGCGCCGGGTTCTAGTTCTACGCCGGGTTGGCTCTTGACCCAAACCTCTGACTTACAACTTAGCTTAAGGCCGCTGGTGAACGTAGAACTGGCCCCCAACGAGGCCGTTTACTTATGGACGCAAGCCCAGACTGACCCGTCTCCGCGCTTGTTGAGCCGCGTGGTGCCGAATATGCCGCTGCGCCTGGCGCCTGAACTTATCGGCCCGGTGCAGGCCGGCCAGGTGTTCGAGATGACCTTGGAACCCATGCGCCAGACTTTACCCGCCGAACCCGAAGGGCCGGTGCTGTTCATAGGCCGCACGGTAGGCCTGGAACGCGCCGCCCCGCCCACCACGCCCGGCGGTGCCGCCAACCCACCGGCCTTGCGCAACCCCTAAGGCAGTCAGGCGGAGTATAGTTACCCTGAGTGGTTAACAGGAATATCCGCCATGACTTATCGCAAATCGCCCGGCCTGGTCTGGGCGCAGGCTGTGGGCATGCTGGAGCAAGCCGACCGCCTGCACCGCCAGTTCTTCCAGCTTGGTCAAAGCCCCGTGCGCGGCCCCACCTGGGAGCCCCCCGCCGACGTATTCGAAACGCCCACGCACCTTTCGGTGCTGGTGGCCCTGCCCGGTGTGGCTTCAGATCGGGTAGACATTCTTGTCGAAGGCAGCACCTTGCGCGTGGTAGGCGAACGCCCCATGCCGGCCCCTGCCTCGGCCCATATACGACGCCTGGAGATTCCCTACGGCCGCTTCGAGCGCCGCATCGAGCTGCCCGCCGGGCAATTTGAAATTCAGGAATCTTCTTTGGTAAACGGTTGCCTGGTGCTTACCTTGCGCAAACTTTAAGCCAGATCCCAACCGTTTGTGTTGTTACGACTCAAGAGGCAGCCATGGACACCAAGACTTCCGAACAGCTTCCCGTCGAAAGCGCTCAGGCCCCAGAAACCGGCGCCCCTGCTCAAACCGAATTGAGCCTGCCCGAAGATGCCGTGATCATTATTCCGGTACGCAATTTGGTGGTGTTTCCCCAAATGGTGGCGCCCATCAGCATAGGGCGGGAAAGCTCGATCAAAGCCGCCCAAGACGCCGCTCGCGCCGGCCTTCAAGTGGGCATACTGCTGCAGCGCGACGCCCAGGCCGAAGAGCCCCAAGAGGCCGAATTACATGGTGTGGGCACCCTGGCCAGCATACTGCGCTACGTCACCACGCCCGATGGCCACCACCACTTGATCTGCCAGGGCGAACAACGTTTTACCGTTAAAGCGTTTTTGCCCGACTACCCGTATTTGGTGGCGCGCATAGAGCGCATAGACGAACCCGACACCCACAACACCGAGATCGACGCCCGCATGCTGCAGCTAAAGGCACGCACGGCCGAGATCCTTCGCCTGCTGCCCCAGGCCCCGGCAGAGCTGGCCAGTACGGCGGCAGCCATTAGCTCTCCGGCAGTATTGGCCGACTTTGTCGCCGGCCTGATGGACTTGAAACCCGAAGAAAAGCAAGAAATTCTGGAAACCTTCGACCTGCTGCCCCGCCTGGACAAAGTATTGGGCTTTTTGGTGCACTTTGCCGAAGTGCTGCGCATTAGCCACGACATCGACAAGCAAACCAAAGAACGTTTTGAAGACCGCCAGCGCGAAGTACTGCTGCGCGAGCAGTTAAAGACGATTCAGCAAGAACTGGGCGAGACCGAAGGCAATGCGGCGGAAGTGGCCGAGATAGAAGCGGCCATAGTAAAAGCCCAGATGCCCGAAGAGGTAGAGCAAGTGGCGCGCAAAGAGCTGCGCCGCCTGGCCAATATGCCCGACGCATCGGCTGAATACTCTTCGCTGCGCACCTACCTGGACTGGTTAACCGAATTGCCCTGGAGCATTGCCACCGAAGAGCGCATAGATATTGCCGAGGCCCGTGAAACGCTGGATGCCGACCATTACGGTCTGGAGAAAATCAAGCGCCGCATTCTTGAGTTTTTAGCCGTGCGCAAGCTGAACCCCGAAGGCCGCAGCCCTATTCTGTGCTTTGTGGGGCCGCCCGGCGTGGGCAAAACCTCGTTAGGGCAAAGCATTGCCAAAGCCACAGGCCGCAAATTTGCGCGCCTGGGCCTGGGCGGTGTGCATGACGAAGCCGAGATACGCGGCCACCGCCGCACCTATATAGGCGCCCTGCCCGGCAATATCATTCAAGCCGTGCACAAGGCCGGTGCGCGCAATTGCGTGCTCATGCTGGATGAAGTCGACAAATTAGGCGCAGGCGGCGTACACGGCGACCCCGCCGCCGCCCTGCTGGAAGTACTGGACCCCGAGCAAAACGGCAGCTTCCGCGACAACTACCTGGCGGTTCCCTTTGATCTTTCCCGGGTCATGTTCATTACCACCGCCAATGTACTAGACGCCATACCTGGCCCCCTGCGCGACCGCATGGAGGTCATACACCTGCTGGGCTACACCGAAGCCGAAAAAATGCAAATCGCCCAGCGCTACCTGGTGCAACGGCAGCTTAAGGCCAACGGCCTAAGCGAACAACAATGCCAACTGAGCGACGACGCCTTGCGCGCCATTATTCACTTCTACACCCGTGAAGCCGGCGTACGCAACCTGGAACGCGAAATCGGCAGCGTGTTTCGCCACATTGCCATGCGCGTTGCCGAAGGCAGCGACCAGCACATACGCATAGACGAAGCCGACCTGCACCCCATACTTGGCCCGCACAGATACGAAAGCGAACTTGCCATGCGCACCAGCCTGGCCGGCGTCGCCACCGGCTTGGCCTGGACGCCCGTAGGCGGCGACATCCTCTTCATAGAAGCCAGCCGCTCGCCCGGCAACGGTCGCCTGATACTGACCGGCCAATTGGGCGACGTGATGAAAGAAAGCGCCCAAGCCGCCCTGACCCTGCTAAAAAGCAAAGCCGCCGCCCTGGGCCTGGAACCCGAACGCTTTGAAAAGCAAGACATCCACGTTCATGTGCCCGCAGGCGCCATCCCCAAAGACGGCCCCAGCGCCGGCGTTGCCATGTTTGTGGCCCTGGCCTCGCTGATGACCGACCGCGCCGTACGCTACGACCACGCCATGACAGGCGAAATCAGCCTGCGCGGCCTGGTATTGCCGGTAGGTGGCATCAAGGAAAAAGTCTTGGCCGCCCTGCAAGCCGGCATACGCACCGTACTTCTACCCGCCCGCAACGAAAAAGACCTGGAAGACATCCCCCAAGAAGCCCGCGAGCAACTTAGCTTTGTATTTTTGGAAAACGTGGAACAGGCCTTGAATGTGGTGCTGGAAGCCCCCGCGCTTAAAACGCCTGAGAATTAAAAGGCCTTAACGCGTCGCTGGGGCAATCACGGGACAACTGTGCCACACCGGCTAGCCAAATGGCTTGATCCACTACAAACTGAGCGATACCTAAGCCCCCAAGTGCCCTGTAGCGCATCGTGGGTAATATCGGCCACATGAACGCCCTCTGCCCACACCGTAAGCACTAATGGCTCAGTCATCTGCGGCTTCCTGGGCAAGCAAGCCACGAAGCGCTTTGTGCCCCTTAGGCGCCACGAACAACTCCAACCCCAAGCCAGCCAACACCTGCAGCGCCTTATCGCTACCCACCCCGCCCTTACCGTTCTCTAAGCGGGAAAGCAAATCGACAGACACCCCGCACAAACTTGCTGCGTCATCGATCCTTAACCCCAAGCCACGCCGCATGGCACGGATTTGGGCACCCAAGTCACTTGGCGTGCTAACGGCTTGCACAGAAGAAACAGGCAAACCTTTCGACGGTAGCGCACCCATCGTCACTCCAGTTAAATTTCTGATATATCGAAATTATCACCAAATTTGTGTCTGAATAAGCAGAATTTCGGAAAATCAGAAACAATTAGATTGAGGGCGAGTTAATTTTATGTATTTCGGAATTTCAGAAATAAAATTTATCGCGCTGGCCTAGTGTCGTCTCTGTATCCCGTTCATCACACAGCTCGACCATGCGCACCAACATGTGAAATGACACACGGAATCAAGATGTTGCGACTCTCGAAAACAGCTCTTGAAATGCCATTCTCGATCACTTACCATCCCAACGAGTATCGATAAGAAGAGATCCCCATGCGACCTTCCCTTGTGCTTAACATGAAGCGAACTGCCGTGCGCGAAGCTGTGGAACGCTTTCGCACGACAAACCCCCGCGTATTCGGATCAGTACTGCATGGCACCGATCGGGATGGCAGCGACATCGATCTACTGGTTGACGCCCTGCCAGGCGCAACACTGTTCGACCTAGGTGGCCTGCAAGATGAACTGGAGTCACTGCTCGGTATTCACGTCGATTTGCTAACCCCAGCCGATTTGCCTCAGAAGTTCCGGGACAAGGTGCTCGCAGAGGCACAGCCGGTATGAATGAGAACCGCCTGGCCGACTACCTAGACCACATGCACCAGGCCGCTACCGATGCCTGCGGCTTCGTAGAGGGCATGGCCAAAGAGGATTTCGTTAAGGACAAGCGCACCCAACAGGCCGTCATCATGAGTCTCATCATCATAGGCGAGGCCGTCACAAAGGTGATGGATGCCTATGGTGGGTTCGCCCAGGCACATGGGCAAATACCATGGCGCAATATGCGCGGCATGCGCAACCGTATCGCTCACGGCTACTTCGACATTAACCTTGATGTGGTGTGGAATACGATACAGACGGCACTACCGGAATTGCTCAAGCAACTGCCTGCCGCCCGCCAGGATGCCGAAGACGGTAAATGTCCATAACGGCAATCCCAGCGCTCCCACTACCTAAAAGACGTAGCCAAGAGCCTCAGCTTGTCCATTCCAACACACTACCGCTGAGTGCTAGTCTCACCATACGCTTAGCGTGCCGTAATTGCCGCTTTCCCAAACAACCCCGATCAAAGCCGCTTCTCCCATTTCGGAATTCCAGAAACCAAACTTCCCACAAGTCCCAATGCAGTCTCTGTACGCGCGAACAGGGCTTTGGCGGGCGAGCCAAGCGCCGCTTCCCCAGCCACGCTTGCAATAGTGGGTACTCTCAAGCGAGATGTCGGCCCTCTTCAAAAGCCGCTGCGGCGGCTTCGTAGACTCCCCCATCACGCCGACCAACAGTCAACACCACGATATTGGGAACCTCGCTATCATCACGCACCAAGTAAACCAGCCGGTAACCGATACCTCGCAGCTTGATTTTGTAGCAATCAATGAGTGGTGCGCGCAACTGCGCGCCGGGCACCCTCGGCGTCACCAGCCGCTTTGCAAGAGCATTTTTAAACAGTTTCTTGAGTGACCCGTCAAGCTGCTCCCATTCCGCACGGGCCTGCGGCAGGAAAAAAAGTTTGTGAGTCATTACAGGTCGTCAAGACTGACCTCAACAGCTTGGTCGAGCGATTTCAGGCGGGTGCGCACTAATGACTCCAACTCGCGCTCATCGTACAGCTCGGCCATTTGTGCCATAAGCTCAGGAGAGACGGTGTAGAAGGCGGGACGGTTATGGTTCAACACAGCCACGGGCTGTCCGTGGGCCTGCTCAACCACTTTTCCTGGGTTCTGCTTGAACTCAGAGATGCTCACGCTAAACAGACTGTGAATGTTTTCCATGGATGCCTCAAACAGGTCTAAATTTAGCCCTATTTTAGTTAAATGCAGGCGCAGTGTCCATGAAGGAAGCAACAGCACAGTCGCTCGGAAGCGCAGAATGCAGCGAGACACCTTCGGCTAGGTGATGCAAGCTCCACTGCAGTCTCTGTACGCGGGAACAGGGCTGGGGCGGGCATTGGCGGGCGAGCCAGGCGCCGCTGAAGGGAGCGCGAAGGCGCGGACGAAGCGGACCGGCGTGTCCGAAGGACCGACTGCCGCTGACCGCCCCAGCCCTGTTCCCGCGCACAGAGACGTCAAAAGAACACCCAGCCCAAAAGCACACAAACAAAAAAGGGAGCCAAAAAACCTCAGCCCCCCAACAACCTCAATTCCGCCTCAGTAAACCCCGCCAACCGACGCGCCTCCACATTAAACGGCCCCCGCGGCAAAGGCGCCCTATACTCCCGCGCCAACTCTAAGTAAAGCGACTCGGCATCCTTCCCCTGCTGCGCGCACACAAACCGATACCAATGATTCCCAATTGCCACATGCCCAATCTCATCGGCCAGAATAATATCCAGAATCCCAGCCGCTGCCATATCCCCCGCCTGCGCCAACTTCGCCCGAATCGGCGGCGAAGCATCCAAACCTCGGGCCTCTAGCGTACGCGGCACCAAAGCCAAACGCGCCAACAAATCGCCACGCGTACGCAAAGCCATCTCCCACAAACCATCATGCGCGGGAAAATCGCCATAGGCATAGCCCAGCGTATGCAAATGATCGGCCAACAACTGAAAATGCTTGGCTTCTTCCTGTGCCACCTTCAACCAATCGGCATAGAACGCCTCAGGCAAATCGGCAAAGCGCCAAATAATATCCAACGCCAGATTAATGGCATTGAACTCAATATGCGCCAAGGCATGCAACAGCGTCGCCCGCCCCTCCAGCGTATGCACCGGACGCGGCTTAAGCAATTTAGGGGAAACCAGCTCGGGGCGTAGTGGCCGCCCAGGCAAACCCGAAGGCTCGCTTAAACGGGCGCCAGTCTCTAAACCCTGTAAAGACAGCGCCAGAACGGCAGCCGCCTTCTCTTGTGGATCGGTGCAGCACAGCGCCTGCAGCGCCAAAGCGCGCATCAGGCCGTATGCGTGCCCGACGGCAGACCCAAGGCGCGGGCCAATTCGTCGCGGGCCACCTGCAACTCGGTGCGCAAAGTTTGCAACTCGGTACCGCTAAGACGCACACCGGCCTCTTCATCGAACGGCACCTGCGAATCGCCCAAACGATTACGCGCGCCGCTAATGGTAAAACCCTGCTCGTACAGCAACTCGCGAATACGACGAATCAACAGCACCTCGTGATGCTGGTAATAGCGCCGATTACCGCGCCTTTTAACCGGCTTAAGCTGAGTGAATTCTTGTTCCCAATAACGCAACACATGCGGCTTGACGCAGCATAAATCGCTGACTTCGCCAATGGTGAAATAGCGCTTGGCGGGAATGGGCGGCAACGTGACGGAGGTTTCGCTGGAACTCATGTACGGAATGCTTTTCAGTAAATGTTATTCGGCGTCTTCTGATTCGAATGTGCGCGCCTGTTCTACCACGCTTTTCAGCTTTTGACTGGCATGAAACGTAACAACACGGCGCGCTTCGATGGGAATGACCTCGCCCGTTTTGGGATTGCGCCCAGGGCGCGGCGGTTTGTCGCGCACCTGAAAGCTACCGAACCCCGATAGCTTGACCTCTTCGCCGCGAGCCAAAGACTCGCGGATTTCTTCGAAGAAAGTATCTACCAAGTCTTTGGCTTCACGCTTGTTGAGCCCAACGCGCTCGAACAGAAGTTCGGCCAGTTCGGCCTTGGTTAGCGTGCGGGGCTCAAGATTCATGACTCCGTTTCCTTATGCATTAAGCGCGCAGGCTGACCCCATGGGCCTGAACCAACGCATCCAGCAAGCGTTGCATGCACTGCTCGACCGTGGCGTCGTCAAGCGTGGCACTGGCGTTTTGCAGCCAGAAACGCAAACCCAAGCTCTTGCGGCCATCGGCACGTTCAGCGTCGCGCCAAACGTCGAACAGAGCAATTTCTTGGACGATGGAAAGATTAGCATCTGCAGCAATCGTTTGCGTCAGTGTATCGCGCAAACTTTGGTAGGGTACCTGATCCGCCACCCAGATGGCCAGATCTCGCTGCACGATGGGCTGGCGCGACAACGCTTCGGGCTTGGGCAAAGGCTGGTTCAACACCGCAGCCACGTCCAGTTCGAACACCACCGGCGCGCTGCCCAGCTCGGCTTCTTGAACCAAGCGCGGGTGCAACTCACCCAGCCAACCTATGGCGGTTTCGCCCAACAACACCTTGGCGCTACGCCCCGGATGCAAAGCCGGATGCACGGCCACTTCGCAGCGCAACTGGCGCGCTTGCTTGCCCAACAGGCATTCCAAATCGTTCTTCAGGTCGAAGAAATCCACCAGGCGGCGCGGCACGGCCCATTGCTCGGACACCGACGGCCCCCAGGCTGCGGCGGCCAGATGCAAGGGCTGCGAAACACCCGCCACAGACAAATCACTATTGGCCACCGAGTCATCGCGCGCGAACACGCGGCCCAGTTCGAACACCCGCACGCGAGCTTGCTGGCGCTGAGCGTTATGGCGAATATTGGCCACCAAGCCGGCGATCAGACCGGAACGCATCACCGACAAATGGCTGGCGATGGGGTTGAGCAAACGTATGGGCTGCTCGTTACCGGCGTAGTCTTTTTCCCAATCTTCGTCTACGAAAGAAAAATTGATGACTTCCTGGTAATCCAGCGCGGCCATGGCCGTACGCAAGCCGTGCACGCCCCGATCCGTCTCGGGTTTAACACGCATCAACGCAGGCGCTATGGGCGGCGCATCAGGAATGTTCTCAAACCCGTAAACGCGGGCGATTTCTTCTATAAGGTCTTCTTCGATATTGATGTCGAAGCGGAAGGAAGGCGACTGCACCGTAACGGTGTCGCCCTGCCATTCGTGTGCCAGCCCCAAACGGGTGAAGATGTCGTCGGCTTGTTCGCGGCTAATGGGCAGGCCCAGTACGCGCTGGCAACGCGCTAAACGCATCGCCACAGCCTTGCGCTCGGGCAGGCGGATGACCTGGTCTTCCAGCGGGCCGGCCTGGCCGCCGCAGATGTCCAGGATCAGCGCCGTCATGCGTTCGAGGTCGCCGGCCAGGCCCTGGAAATCGACGCCGCGCTCGAAGCGGTGGCTGGCTTCGGAACTGAACTTGTACTGGCGCGCGCGGCCCATGATGGCCTCGGGCCACCAGAATGCGGCCTCGACGAACACGTCGGCGGTGTCCAGCGTGACGGCGCTTTCTTCGCCGCCCATGATGCCCGCCAGGCTGCAGGGCTTGTCCTGCGTGGTGATCAGGCCGACGTCGGGTTTCAGCGTAACGGTTTGGCCGTTCAGCAGTTCAAGCTGTTCGCCTTCGTTCGCCCAGCGCACCTCCAGGCCGCCGGCCACTTTGGCCAGGTCGTACACGTGGGTGGGACGCCCGAGTTCGAGCATGATGTAGTTGGAAATATCCACCAGCGCCGAGATGGAACGCTGCCCCGCCCGTTCCAGGCGCTCGACCATCCAGGCCGGCGTCGCGGCGCGGGCGTTCACGCCCTTGATGACGCGGCCCGCGAAGCGGCCGCACAAGTCGGGCGCCTTCACTTCGACGGGCAGACGGTCGTGGATGGCGGGCGCCACGGGTTCGCTTTGCGGGCGCTGCAGCGGCGCGCCGGTGAGCGCCGAGACTTCGCGCGCCACACCCAGCAGCGACAGGCAGTCGGCGCGATTGGGCGTCAGCTTCAGGGTGAACAGCACGTCGTCCAGCTTGAGGGCTGCGCGGATGTCCTGGCCCACGGCCAGATCGGCGGGCAGTTCCAGCAAGCCGGCGTGGTCTTCCGACATGCCCAGTTCACGCGCCGAGCACAACATGCCGAAGGAATCGACGCCGCGCATGCGCGCTTTCTTGATCTTGAAGTCGCCCGGCAGCACCGCGCCGATGCGCGCCAGCGGCACGACCAGCCCGGGCGCCGCATTGGGCGCGCCGCAGACGATTTGCAGCAGTTCCCCGGAACCGTCATCCACCCTGCACACACGCAGGCGGTCGGCGTCCGGATGCGGCTCGGCCTCGACGATGCGCGCCACGACGATGCCGTTGAACGGCGGCGCCACCGGGTCGGTTTCCTCGACCTCCAGCCCCGCCATGGTCAGGCAATGGGCAAGCTGCTCGGTATCGAGCTGAGGGTTGGCCAGGGTGCGTAGCCAGGATTCCGGAAATTGCATGATTCGCTCTAATGAGTGGATGCCGGGAAATGAACACGGGGAACGAAAGCCGCATCCGCATCGAGGGTCGCCGCCATCGACGCGGGTCCGCGCGTCAGCGGTTGAACTGCTTCAGGAAGCGCAGATCGCCTTCGAAGAACAGGCGCAGGTCGTCCACGCCGTAGCGCAGCATGGTCAGGCGTTCGAGACCCGAGCCGAAGGCGAAACCGATGTAGCGTTCGGGGTCGAGGCCGAAATTGCGCACCACTTGGGGGTGCACCTGGCCCGAGCCCGAGATTTCCAGCCAGCGGCCGCGATTCGGGCCGGAGGTGAACATCATGTCGATCTCGGCTGAGGGTTCGGTGAACGGGAAGAAGGACGGCCGGAAACGGACGGTCAGGTCGTCGGTCTCGAAGAAGGCCTTGAGGAAATTGGTGTAGACGCCCTTCAGGTCGGCGAAGGAAATGTCTTCGGCGATCCACAGGCCCTCGACCTGGTGGAACATGGGCGAGTGCGTGGCGTCGCTGTCGACGCGATACGTGCGCCCCGGCGCAATGACCTTGATGGGCGGCTTGTTCATGCAGGCGTAGCGCACCTGCATGGGGCTGGTGTGCGTGCGCAGCAGCAGCGGCAGGCCGTGTTCGTCCTGCATGTCGACGTAGAAGGTATCTTGCATGGAACGCGCCGGGTGGTTTTCCGGGTTGTTCAATGCGGTGAAGTTGGTCCAGTCGTTCTCGATTTCGGGGCCGTCGGCGACGTCGAAGCCGATGGAGGCGAAGATGGCCTCGACGCGCTGCCAGGTCTGGATGACGGGATGGATGCCGCCGACGCCGCGCCCGCGGCCGGGCAGCGTGACGTCTATGGTTTCCTGGGCCAGGCGGCGTTCGAGTTCGGCATTGGCCAAGGCCTGGCGGCGCGCATTCAGCAGCGCTTCGATCTGTTGCTTGGCCTGGTTGATGCGCCCGCCCTGCTCGCGCTTTTCTTCGGGCGACATCTGCCCCAGCCCCTTGAGCAAGGCCGTCAGCGCGCCCTGCTTGCCCAGGAACCTGGCCTTGGCGTCTTCCAACGCGGCCGGGCTCTGCACCAGGCCGAACGCGGCCTCGGCCTGGGCGACCAGATCTTCAACCGTGGAACTCATGCTTGCGTTTCCCAAAAAAAATGCCCAAAAAACAAACGGGGCTCGTGACGGAGCCCCGTTTGCAGCATTATCGAATGCGAACGACTGTACTGATTAGGCTGCCAGGGCGTTGCGCGCTTGCGCGACGACTGCCGCAAAACCGGCCTTGTCGTTGACGGCCATGTCGGCCAGAACCTTGCGGTCGAGTTCGATGGCGGCCTTTTTGGTGCCGGCGATGAACGCGCTGTACGTGATGCCGAGCTCACGGCAGCCGGCGTTGATACGCGTGATCCACAGGGCGCGGAAGGTGCGCTTCTTGTTGCGGCGATCGCGGTAGGCGTACTGGCCGGCCTTCATGACGGCCTGCTTGGCTACCCGGAATACATTACCGCGGCGGCCGCGATAGCCTTTGGCGGCGTTAAGGACTTTCTTGTGACGGGCGCGGGCGGTTACGCCGCGTTTGACGCGAGGCATAGTGGTTCTCCGTTATCTAATCAAGCGAAAGGCATCATGGCCTTGACGGAAGCGACGTCGGAAGCGTGAACTTCGACGGCACCGCGCAGGTGACGCTTATTCTTGGTGGTTTTCTTGGTCAGGATGTGGCGCTTGAACGCCTGACCACGCTTGATGGAACCGCTGCCGCGGACAATGAAGCGCTTGGCGGCGCCCCGCTTGGTTTTCATCTTGGGCATGACAAACTCTTTGAATTGACGATGGCAGGTGTCCCCCAACCGGAGGGCGCTTGCTGAACCTGGGCATCGCTTGTGGTTTAACACCGGTGCTTAACGCTGGTTTAAGCTTCTCTGCAGCAACAAAATGCTGCAAAGCCTTGGATTATATGCCTATTATTCGGTTTTTGTCCAGCCGCTGGCCCGCCTGAGTATGCCGGCCGGGTCGGGGGGCGCATCGCCGCGCCAGGCCACCATCATGTCGGGCCGCACCAGCACCAGGGCTGCGCCATACAAAGACCTGGCGCCCTCGTGATCGATGGGAACGACTTCGAGCGGCACGCCCAAGGCCTGGGCCTGGGCCAGCCAGGGCCGGCCCGCCCCCGTCCCGCTGAAATCCAGCAAGGTGAACCCCTGGCCCAGCACGTCCAGTATGGACTGCTCCGGCGTCAGCCAGACATGGGGCGCGCGATGGCCGGGCCGGGCCGTGGGCACGTAGCGGCGCGGATCGTCGGCAGGCTCGGCGGAGCCATCGGGTATGCACAGCGGCGAATCATTGTAGCGGTAGCCCAACAGCACGCCCGACGAGGCCAGGATTTTCTCCTGACGTTTCAGCTCTTCGCCCAGCGCCCGGCGCAGGGCCTCGCCGGCGGGGCCGGCTTCGTCCAATTCAGGCCCGTATTGCATTACAGAATACAGCTTGTCGAAGTTGTCGGCGGCCTCCATGGTGTTGCGCACGCCTATGGGGTGGCGCTCCAGGTGGTAGGTATCCAGCAATTCGGGCGGCGCCCAGCCGTCCAGAACGGCCTGCAGCTTCCAGCCCAGCTCCACCGCATCGCCGATGCCGGTATTCATGCCCAGACCGCCGGTGGGCGTGAACTTGTGCGCGGCATCGCCGGCCAGGAATACCCGGCCTACGCCATAGCGCTCGGCGGTCAGCGCATGCGCGGTCCAGGGCTGCACCTCGATGACCTCCAGCGGTTCGGGCCGGCCCAGCAAGGCATGTATGGCCGCCACCGGATCCACCGATTGCCAATCGCAGCCTTCGGGCAGGATAAGGTGATAGGTCCACAAGGTGCCGCCGTCCCAGTTCAGCAGAAAGCCCCGGTACTCCTTGCGCAGCGGAAAATAGATATTGCCGTGCCCGAAATCGTGGGCCTGCATGAAACCCGGGCAGCGGAAATAGATGGAGACGAAGCGCGCCATGCCGCTGCGGCCCGTCATGCCTACCCCCAGCCGTGTGCGCACCAGGGATTGCCCGCCGTCGCAGCCCACCAGGTAAGCGCTGCGCACCTGTTCGCGCCTGCCGTCTTCCAGGCGCTCCAGCTCGGCCGTTACGCCGTCCGCATCCTGCTCGAAATCCCGCAAGGCCCAGCCGAAGCGGCTTTCCACACTGCCCAGCGTCAGCACATAGTCTTTCAGCGCGCGTTCGACGTGCTGCTGGCCGACGATGGTTTTCAGGTAAGGAGACCAGTACATCTCCGCCATCGGATCGGCCGTGCCGCTGTTGCGGGCCCGCACCAGCTGCTCGTAGGAAGGCAGCGACAAGCGATGCAAGCCGTGGCCATGCATGCTCGACACCCAGTAGTAGTCGGCCGGGTAGTCCGCCGGAATCCCCTTCCCGGTCACATGATTGTCCACGCCCCAACGGCGGAAGTACTCCATCGTCCGGTTGCCCACCGCGTTGGCGCGCGGGTGCGGGTTCACCTCGGTGCGCTGCTCCACCAGCATGCAAGGCACGCCGCGCCAGCCCAGCTCCGCCGCCATCGACAGACCCACGGAAGCGCCGCCCGCAATCAGTACAGGTGTTTCCCTCATGGCTGTTCTCCCTCTGGCTGGCTCTGCTGTTGCAGCCGGACAGCCGCGTCGGGGCGCGTCACGCACTGGAAAGCGCGTATCTGCACACTTTCGAATACGCCGTTCGCGCAATAGGGTTCCGCCTCCATGAAGGCGCGCGCCTGCTCGCGCCCGGCCGCCTTCAGCACGATCAGCGAACCGACGCGCCGCCCATCGGTTTCGTCGAACAAGGGGCCGCCAAAGAAAATGCGCTCGCCCTGCTCCGCGACGTAACGGCGGTGCGCCTCGGTCAGTTCGATGCGCTTGTCCTGCATGCCAGGCGCGTCCAGACAATGCACGACATACAGCGATACGGTTTCAGACATGGATTTCCTCATTACACAAAAATGCCCGGACAGCCTGGTTGAATGCTTCACCGGCCTCCAGATTCATCAGATGGCCGCAGCGCGGCAACACGCGCAATACGGCATTCGGCATCATGGACTGCACCTGCTTGCCCATCTCGGGCGGCGTCAGGCGGTCGTTCTCGGCGTAGAGCAGCAAGGTGGGCGCCGCGATATCGCGGATCTCGCGCATGCGGTCGAAATAGGCCGCCGCCTTGAGCGCCTTCAGGTAAGAGGTCACGCGCAAGCGGCAAATACTGGCATGCAAGGCTTCGTACGTCGACGGCCGCACGTCCGGCCCCGCCAAGGAGGCGATCAACTGCGGGGCCAGTTCCTGGAAACTGCGTCCCGCCAGCAGCGGCTCGCGCCGCAGCCTGAGGTAGTCTTCGCGCTGCGCTTCGCTCAAGGCCTCGCCGAAGCTGGGAAAGGCGCAACATATCACCAGGCGGTTCACTTTCTCGGGGTGGCGCGCGGCGAAGTCCATCAGAATGCGCCCACCCATGGACAAACCCACGAAATGCGCGCGCTGCACGCCCACGGCTTCCATCAGGCGCAGCAGATCGGCGCTGATTTCCTCGAACAGGAATTCCCCTTCGTAGTCGTCCGAATCGCCGTAGCCGCGCACGTCCCAGGCCACGGCGCGCCAGCCGTGGGCGGCGAAGTCATGCAACTGTTCCCGCCAGTTGTCCTTGTTGCCGCCTATGCCGTGCAGGAAAAAAACGGTTTGCGGCCCCTGCCCGCATTGCGTATAGGCAATGGCGGGCCGCCCGCCGGTGCGCCGGTGCCGCAAAGGCTGCATGTCTGGCTGCTGGATCATGCCAAGGGCTCCAGCAAACGCCCCCGCTCGACGACGACGCGATCGTCCAGCGCTATCGTGCAATGGCGCAGCGGCAGATCGAAATGACCGCTGGTATGGCGCTGGGCATGCTCGTTGGCGCCGGTGGAAATGAGGAAGTTGCCGGCGAAGGCGCGCAGCTCGGTGCCGTTGGTGTCGTGCTTGTCGTACATCACCAGCGAATCCCAGCGCGCCGCCGGATTCATGCCCCAGCCCACGTGCGAAATGCCGTAGGCATTGGCATCGTTCCAGGCCGCGAAATAGCTTCTCATCAACTCCGCATCCAGGCCCGCGCCTTGTATGTCCACGACGAAATCGTCCTCTATCGTCAGCGTAACCCGGCTTTCCAGGTAACGCTTGAAAGTCAGGTTCACGTCGCCCGCATCCAGCACGACGGTGCCGTTCACGCTATGCCGCTTGGGAAAACACAGGCACAGGCCGCCGGGCCAGTACGACACCTTGCCCGCCTGCGTGACGAACCCCGCCGAACCCCGCGCCGGCGCGCCCTCCACGTCTATATGCAGATCGGTGCCCGCCGCCGAGCGCACCCGCATCCGCTTGGCCTGATCCAGCATGGCGACGCCCAGCGCCACTTTTTCCTGTACACGCTCATTGGGCATCAGGCGTTCGAGAATCTCGGGATGCTCGTTGCTGACCATCATCAGGCGCGCGCCCTGCGCAAGTATCTGCTTGAGTTCGCGCGCATGCAAAAGCCCTTCGACGGTGCAGTCCACCACCATCGCGCTGCTGGCCAGCGCCGCGATGACGGATTCGTTTTCCTGGATGGCGAAGGAACTGCCGGTCGAACGCACGGCCACCGGGTCGCGCTGGGGCGGCGTGGGCAGCACCACATGAAAGGCCCGCGCGCCCAGATCCAGCAAGGCCAGCTCCGCCAGCTTGACGTTGACCGGCCGCGACAGGGTCTCGGACAAGATGGCGACCCGTTCGCCGGGCCGCACCGCGCACATGCGAAACACCCGCCGGAAGCAGTCCAGCCATTTGTTTTCCACTTGCTCTATCAGCATTTCCACCTCTGTTCCATCAAGGCCCGCCGGACTGCCATGCCCTGCGGTATCATCGTTCTGAAAAATTCCCGTCCATCATGCAGATACGCAACTTCCAGCCCGCCGACCTCGAGTATTTCATCGAAATCTGCCGTCTTGGCAGTATTGCGCAAGCGGCCATCCAGCTGGGCGTCACGCAGCCGGCGCTCAGCAAGGCGGTGCGCCGGCTCGAACACATCGCCGGCGCGCGCCTGCTGGATCGCACGGCACGGGGCGTCAGCCCCACCGACATGGGCCAGATACTGCTGCGGCGCGCCAGCCTGATCCTCAGCGAGCTGGAAGCCACGCGCAGCCTGCTGCAGGAGATGAGCGGCGTGCGCACCGGTTCGGTCGCCCTCGGCGTCGCGCCCACGCTGAACCACGGCTTCATGCCCGACGTCATCCAGCAAGCGCTGCAGCAGCGGCCAGGCCTGCACCTGCGCATCAGCGAAGGCCTGTTCCAGACCCTCATGCCCCAACTGCGGCAAAGCGAGCTGGACTTCATCATCAGCTCTCCCACGACCGCCGAAACCCTGGCCGCCGACCTTAGCTGCGAACCTCTGGGCGGCAGCCTGTTCGTCGCCTGTGTCGGCGCCGGCCATCCCTTGGCAAAAACCAATGCCATCGATGATGCCGGCCTGGCGGTGCACGACTGGGTGCTGGCGCCGCCACGAGGCGTGCTGCGCGGCCACCTGGACGCCCTCTTTCGCCAACGCGGCCTGTCGCCTCCGCAGCCGCGGGTGGAAACCAGCTCCCCCGCGCTCTCCAAGACGCTCATCATGCGCCAGGGCTTCATCGGCTTCCTGCCGCAAGAAGTCTTCGCCGCGGAAGAGCAGGCGGGGCTCATCGCACGCCTGGCGCCGTCCTGGCTGCACTGGCGGCGCGAGCTCATGCTGGTGTCGCGGCGTTCACGCACGCCGCCCCCCGCCGCCGAGTACCTCATGGCGCTGATCCGCCAGGAAGCCCGCGCCCGCATCACTCAGGCATGATCCTCCACTTGCCGTCGCGCACCTGCACCAGCACGCGCGCGCGTTGATCCAGGCCGTTGTGATCCTGCGGCGTCATCGTGTAGATACCCTGCGTACCCGCGACTTCCTTGACGTCGCTTTCCAGCGCATCGCGCAGGGCCTGGCGGAAAGCCGGCGTGCCCGGCTGGGCCGCAGCCAGCGCCTTGGGCAAAGCCGCCTGCAGAATCTGGTAGGTATCGAAGGCATAGCCTGCGAACGGGCTGCGCGCCGCCGCCCCGTAGGCCTGGTCATACTGGGCCAGATAAGCGCTGGCGACCGGCTTGATCGGGTTGCCCGGCGCCAGTTGGTCGGCGAACAGGAAGGGCCCGGTCGGCGCCACCGCGCCTTCGGCGTGCTTGCCGCCGATGCGGATGAAATCGCCGCTGACCGAGCCGTGCGTGTTGTAGACGGTGCCGGCATAGTGCTTCTCGCTCAGCGCGATATGCGGCAATGCGCCCGGCGCGCCCGAGCCGCCCACGACGATGGCGTCGGGCTTGGCGCTCATCGCCTTGAGCGCCTGGGTGGTCACGCTGACGTCATTGCGCTGGTAGCGCTCGTTGCTGGTGACCTCCAGGCCTTTGATCACGTCCTGTTGCTGCAGCGTCTTGTAGACCTGCTCTCCCCAGGCATCGGCAAAGCCGATGTAGCCCACCGACTTCACGCCCTGGCGCCGCATGTGCTCCAGCACGGCGCCCATCATCAACGGAATGGGCTGCGGCACGCTGTACGTCCAGGGATGCTCGGCCGCATCCAGGTCGATGGGGCTGAGCGAAATGTGAGGCAGGCGGGATTCGGCCGCCACCTGCATCAGCGCGCGCGTCACGGGCACGGAGTTCGAGCCCACCAGCACGTCCACTTTGTTCTCGTCTATGAGCTTCTTGGCGTTGCGCACGCCCGCGGTGACGTCCGAGGCATCGTCCAGGACGATGTATTGCACCGTCTGTCCGGCAATTTCCTTGGGCAGTATCTCGAATACATTGCGGTAAGGAATGCCCAGCACCGCGCCCGGCCCCGTCGTGCTGACCACCACCCCCACGGATACCTGCGCCAGCACTGCGCCAACCGGCGCGGCCAAGGCCGCCGCCAGCGTTCCGGCCAGTATGGCCGGCTTGAGTCTTGCGTACATATTGTCCCCTTTTGTCGGTCTTGCCGTCTGTGCAGCCAAGACCAGTATGGGACAGTGCCGAACCGCCAACAAGGCAGCTCGCGGTCACTCGGCTATAACTTTGGCTCATAGCCAAGACGCGCTCCATCCGCTTCGCGCACGGCGCGCAGGAAGGCCGCGATCTTGTCCACCGACTTGACGCCCTTGCTTTCCTCCACCCCGCTGGAGACGTCTACCGCATAAGGGTGGACGTGCCGGATGACGCCGCCCACGGTCACGGTCTGCAAGCCGCCCGACATGATGAGCGGCGGCGCCTCCTCGATGTCCTGCACGTCGTTCAGCAATTCTTCGTCGAAGCTAAGGCCGCTGCCGCCATAGCCCGTGCTGAAGCTGTCGAACAGCCAGGCCGCGGCCGAACCGTAGCCTTTGCACGCCTGCGCCAACGCCGGCGCGGTGTCCATGCCCGGGCCGCCCACGCGGAAAGCTTTGAAATACGGTATGCCGAACTGTTCGCAGAACGCCACAGGCTCCTCGCCGTGGAACTGCAGCACGTCGGGCCGCACCTGCTCCATCACTTGCCGCACTTCTTCTTCGCCAGGGTTGACGAACAAGGCCACCAGCGACACCAGCACCGGCACTTCGCGGCGCAGCCGGGCCGCGCGCTCCAGCGTCAAATGGCGCGGGCTGGGCGGATAAAACACCATGCCCACGGCGTCGGCGCCCAGCACGCAGGCCGCGCGGATATCGTCTTCTCGGGTCAGGCCGCAAATCTTGACTCGGGTACGCACGCAAAAACTCCTAGGGTTGCCGTGAATTCATGGGGGACATTATTACGCAATTAAGCTGCGCCAACGTGAACAGCGCCAACAAATCCCCTGCTCCGTTTCCTCATCGGGCGGACACGCGCAGGCGCAGCGCAAACAGCCTTAACCGCGCTGCGCCTTCTTCCGCGCTTCCACATAGGTGCGCAGCACGGCATTGATGCGCGTCTGGTAACGCTTACCGGTGTGCTGGAAGAAGTCGATCACGTCCGCATCAAGGCGCAAGGTGATTTGCCGCTTGCGGGGCGGCAACTCCGACGCCTTCACCCAAACATGGCATTGTTGAAGGCTATGCCGTGTTTGCGCAGATTCCGCTGCGCCTTGCCAGGATCCACTCGATTTCCACAATAGCCCATTCATAACTACTTTTGTAGTTATATTTGTATAAAAACAGAACGAACGGGCAGCTTAAAATAAGCCCAACTATCTGAAAATATGGCAAAAATATCCTGGCGGGCGAATTTATCGCGCCTGTATCAAGAAAGCCTTGGGAGCTAAGCCTGGATGGTTCGGAAAAACAGGAGCAGGGGCAGGATTCAGGTGGCTTCGATTGCCCTCCCTGCGAGCTTGTGCGCCGCGCCGCCCAGCCACACACCATAATGATGCGGAGAATCAAATAATGGCCTGCAAGCCCTTGTCAGCGATGACGTTGAGCAACTTGAGCGCAGGGCCGGTGGGGCGCGTCTCGCCTTGCTCCCATTTGCGCACTGTCGAAGCCGTCGTGTGCAGATGAAGTGCGAACACCGGCTGGCTGAACCTCAAGTTTTCGCGCAGGCGTTTGATATCCGCGGCATCGAACTGCCGCACCGGCGGCGGGCAGATCGCGTCGAATTCACGCATCGTCACCTTGCTGATGGCCCCAGCCTCGTAGAGCGCGGCCAAGTCGCCGCGCAGCGATTCAATGATCTTGCTCACAATGCACCTCCAGCAACACGCCCTTTTGCAAGGCTTTCGCCAAGGCCGCGCCGGATAGTTCCAGAAATACTTGGCCGGCAAAGCGCAGCGCCCTTTTCTCTTCCCACATAATGTCCGCCTTGTCGCTTTTGGAAAACCCATGCAGGAAGACATAGCGGCTACCGGTCCGTGCCGACAGCAATGTGCGATAGCCGCTGCTTTTTCCGCCGCCGGGACGCGCCACCCTCTTCTTGTAGAGAAAGCCGCCCAAATCCGCATCGATCAGACCATTCTGCATTTCTTCCACCGCCTTGCATAAGGCGGTGTCGGGCAACTTCTCACCCCTCTGCCACCGCGCAAAATCTTTCCGCTTCAGTATGTTTGCCATCACGGCTCTCAAAGTATACCCGATACGGATATATCTATGTCAGATAAATCGAGCAGGCAGCTTAAGAGACAGTCAAGCATTTGAAAATATGGCAAAAATATCCTGATGGACGGATTTGTCGTACGTCTTTATCAGAGTTGCCGGCGCCGAGCCCATGCTCGAACCAGGCGGTCAAGTAGAAGTACAATCCGCTCCCTATGCGTTTCTCCGATTTCGACCAGCGTCTCACCACCCTCGGCGCCCTGCCCGTCCATCGCGGGCGGGTGATGCGCGTGTGGCTGAACGGGCAGGCGCTCGACCGCGGCACGCGGCGGCGGCGTTCAGAGCACTTTTTGCCGCTGGCGCTGCGCGAGGCCGTGCCGGCCATGACGGCGGAATTGGACGGCCTGGCCCGCATCCGTTCGGAACATGCGGGCAAAGACGGCTCGCGCCTGCTCGTCGAGCTCGCCGACGGGCAGATGGTGGAAAGCGTGTTGCTGCCGCGTGACGGGCTCTGTGTTTCCACCCAAGTCGGCTGCGCGGTCGGCTGCCGCTTCTGCATGACCGGCAAGAGCGGCCTGATTCGCCAAGTCACGAGCATGGAAATCCTCGCCCAGGTGGTGCTGGCGCGTCGTCTGCGCGCGGTGAAGAAGGTCGTCTTCATGGGCATGGGCGAACCGGCGCACAATCTCGACAACGTGCTCGAAGCCATAACCCTGTTGGGCACCGAAGGCAATATCGGCCACAAGAATCTCGTGTTCTCCACCGTAGGCGACCGGCGCGTATTCGAAGCCCTGCCGCAACAACGCGTGAAGCCCGCTCTGGCGCTGTCGCTGCACACGACCAAGGCCGAACTGCGCGAACACCTGCTGCCGCGCGCGCCGAAAATTGCGCCGGAAGAACTGATAGCGCTCGGCGAAAAATACGCTCGCGACACCGGCTACCCGATCCAGTACCAGTGGACGCTGCTCAAGGGCGTCAATGACGGCGACGACGAGCTCGACGCCATCGCGCGCCTGCTGAAAGGCAAGTACGGCGTGCTCAACGTCATCCCTTTCAATAGTCTCGAAGGGGATGACTACCAGCGCCCCGATTCCGGGCGCATCCGCGAGATCGTCCTTTATCTGCAAGGCCGGGGTGTGCTGACCAAAGTAAGAAACAGCGCCGGGCAAGACGTGGACGGCGGTTGCGGCCAGCTACGCGCCCGTGCCGCGGGCGCTGCGCGTACGGTCGAGCTGCATCGCCAGCCCAGGCGCAAAACGTAGACGGGCCGGTTGCCCCGGCAAGGCGTTGCAAGGCCCCGGCTTTGGGACGGCGCCGGACGGGATCATGAACAGGCTCTCAGGAAAACAGCGGCAGGTGCTGGGCCCAGGTGGCTTCGACGTCGTTCGTGGGCAGGCCGTGGGCCTGGTCGTAATCGACTCCGGCCAGGTACAGGCCGCTGGGCGAGAACGTGGGCGCGGCCAAGCGCCTGTCGCGCTGGGCCAGCAGTTCGGCCATCCAGCCGGGCGGCTGGCGGCCCATGCCGACGTACAGCAAGGCGCCCACCAGATTGCGCACCATGTGGTGCAGAAAAGCGTTGGCGGTGAAGCGGAAGACGTAGAACACGCCCTGACGCGATACGCTGGCCGTCAGCATGGTGCGCACCGGGCTGGCCGCCTGGCATTGCGACGACCGGAAGCTGCTGAAGTCGTGCTCGCCCGGCAAGGCGGATGCGGCCGCCTGCATGGCCGCCAGATCCAGCGGCTGGAACACCCAGCCTGCCCGTTCGCGCAGCAAGGGCGAGCGCACGGGCGCCTGGCGCACCACGTACAGATAGGTGCGCGAGCGCGCGCCGTAGCGCGCGTGGAAATCCATGGAAACGGGTTGCGCCCATTGCACGGCGACGCTGCCGGGCAGCAAGGCGTTCAGGCCGCGCACCCACGATTGCTGCGAACGCTGGGCGGCGGTGTCCAGGTGCACCACTTGCGACAAGGCGTGCACGCCGGTATCGGTACGGCCCGCGCAGACAGTCGGGCAATCGTGCCCCAGAAACTGCTTGAGCGCGGCTTCCAGCGCGTCTTGCACGCCGGTGCCGCCGGGTTGCGTTTGCCAGCCTCGCCAGCCGGCGCCGTCGTAGGCCAGCCCCAAGGCGATGCGCTGCATTGTCTTAGAGGGGTTTGCCGCCATCGCGGCGCGAGATGTCGTCGTCCAGGTCGAGATCGATCTGTTCGAGCTTTTGCCGGACCATGTCTTCGGTAATGGGCGCGCCGCGTTCGGCGTCGCCGCGATTCACGCCGGCCCGGCGCAGCCACCAGACGAGCAACAACACCAGCAAGGCCAGCAGGCCCGTGACGATACCCAACATATTGTCCTGCCACCACGATCTTGATTGATCGACGCCTTGCGCCGCTTGTCCGTTGGCTTGGTCAGCCGCTGTCCGAGCCGCCGCCCCCCCGCCGGGCTGACCGGCAGCCACGCCGATGCCGTTTTGCGCAGCGCCGGCGTCATTGCCGCCGGCTGCGTTTGCGGCACTCGCCGCTCCGGCGGCGCCAGCCGCAGTCGAAGCAGCGCCTTGGGCGCCATTAGCATCATTGGCTCCACCCGCGCCGCCAGCACCGCTGC
Organism: uncultured Burkholderiaceae bacterium; assembly: GCA_934525625.1. Taxonomy (GTDB): domain Bacteria; phylum Pseudomonadota; class Gammaproteobacteria; order Burkholderiales; family Burkholderiaceae_B; genus Mesopusillimonas. The sequence continues at coordinate 287,566 of CAKSZL010000002.1, read as the reverse complement.
CGCCAGGCTGGCCGCCCGTGACATTGGCCGCACCCGCGCCGCCCTCGCCCGAGCCGGCATTGCCGCCCGAAGCCTGGCCTTGTTGATTGGCTTCGCCTGGCGCGCCCGAACCCTGTCCCACGGCCTGGTTCAAAGCCTGCACGTTTTCTTCGAGCTGGGCGATGCGGTCGCGGCTGTCGGCGATGTTCTTGTCGGCCGCCCGCTTGTCGTCGGCCTTGGCGTCGGAGGCCGCCTTGGAAAGTATGAGCTGGTCGCCCGCCGGCGCATTGGCCGCAGCGCCCTCGGACGGCGTCGCCGCCGCCACGCTGCCCTGGGCCGCATCCGCCCCGGCCGCCTGGCCGCGCATGCCGGCGATGCGGTCGCGGTAAGCGGCGAAGGCTTCACCTTGTTCGTGGAACAGACGCCTGGCTTCGGCGTCGGACAGCACCGCCAATTCGTCGGCGTTGGGCAGGCGCAGGCTTGCGCCGGCCTTGAGCCGATTGACGTTGCCGTTGATGAAGGCATCGGGATTGACCGCTTGCAAGGCCATCATCATCTGATGGACCGAAACGCCCGGCACGGCGTTGCTGCGCGCGATGCTGAACAGCGTATCGCCGCGCTTGACCTTGATGGAGCCGCCAGCCGCACCGGCGGCGGCGCCTGCACCGCCAGCCGCCGACGCAGCGCCGGTCGACGCTCCGCCGACGTCCGCCTGTCCTCCGCTGGCCGCCAGCAGCACGCCCGGCGTGCGGGCGTCGGGCGCCATCACGCTGACCTGATGACGCAACTGCCCGCTGGCGCTGCGGATGTCCAGCAACAGGTCGGCGATATCGCCGTGGAAAGCCTGGCTGGAACGCACCCGTATGCGCTGCGTGCCCGCCACCGGGCCGGGTTCGACCTGGAAAGCCAGGCTGTCCAGGGACACCGGCGGCGTCAGGCCGGCGTCGCGCCATGCCGAGGCCGGCGCGGCGGAAACCGACAAGGTTTCCTGCCCGGCCGCCACCTCGCGCACTGCGAGGTCGACGGTAAGGGGCTGGCCGGACACCGACATCATGCGCGCATGGCCCACGCGCGCCGCCTGGGCCGAAGCGCCCGCCGCCAAGGCGGCCAGCAATGCGCCGGCCAGCATGGTGTGACGGACGAAACGTGCGCGAGGCGTCAGGCGTGATGCATGCATAAGGAGTCCTTGGTTCAAACCTTGGATCACAGTTCGCCCAGCGCGATGCGCAGCATGCGGCGCAGCGGTTCGGCCGCGCCCCACAGCAATTGATCGCCAACGGTGAAGGCGCTGAGGTAGTCGCCGCCCATGGCCAGCTTGCGCATACGGCCCACGGGGATGTCCAGCGTACCGGTAACCGCCACTGGCGTCAGGTCGCGCATGGTGGCTTCGCGTTCGTTGGGCACCACTTTGGCCCACTTGGAGCCTTCGCGGATGATGCCGGAGATTTCGTCCAGCGGCACGTCGCGCTTGAGCTTGATGGTAAGCGCCTGGCTATGGCAGCGCATGGCGCCGATGCGCACGCACAGGCCATCCACCGGCACGGCGGGCGTGCCGAAGCCTTCGCCGCGGCCCAGCACCTTGTTGGTTTCGGCGCCGCCCTTCCATTCTTCGCGCGACATGCCGTTGCCCAGGTCGGTGTCGATCCAGGGAATCAGGTTGCCGGCCAGCGGCACGCCAAAGTGGTCGCGCGGCAAGGCGGCGTCTTTCTGCTTGGCCAGCACGCCGCGGTCGATCTCCAGGATGGCCGAGGCGGGGTCTTCCAGCAGGCCGGCCACCGATTGGTTGAGCAGGCCGAACTGGGTGAGCAGTTCGCGCATGTGCTGCGCGCCGCCGCCGGAGGCCGCCTGGTAGGTCATGCTGGTCATCCACTCGACCATATCCTGCTTGAACAGGCCGGCCAGGCCCATCAGCATGCAACTGACGGTGCAGTTGCCGCCGGTGTAGTTCTTGACGCCCTTGGCCAGCGCCGTGTCGATGACGTTGCGGTTGACCGGATCGAGGACGATGACGGCGTCGTCCTTCATGCGCAGGGTACTGGCGGCGTCTATCCAGATGCCGTCCCAGCCTTCCTGGCGCAGGCTGTCGTAGACGCGCTTGGTGTAGTCTCCCCCCTGGGCCGTCACGATGATGGGCAGCTTCTTCAGCGCCTGAATGTCGTAGGCGTCCTGCAAGGGGCCGGCTCCCGTCGCCCACGAGGGAGCGGCGCCGCCGGCATTGCTGGTGGAGAAGAAAACGGGTTCGAATAGGGAGAAGTCACCTTCGTCGCGCATGCGCTGCATGAGGACGGAACCCACCATGCCACGCCAGCCGACCAGGCCCACTGCTTGCGTCATAATTGAAAGTCTCTGTTGTCGAGTCGAATGAAGGTAAAAAGCGCAAAGAGCCTGTTCAGAGATCGTGAAGAGGTTCCAAAGCCCTTTTATCTTTCTATTTTAGCGCCTTCAACACGGCGTCGCCCATTTCCGACGTGGAAACCCGCGTCATGCCGAGCTCGTGGATGTCGGCGGTGCGCAAGCCCTGCTCCAGCACGCTCTGCACGGCGGCCTCGATGCGGTCGGCCTGGGCGGCTTCGTCCAGCGAATAGCGCAGCAGCATCGCGGCCGACAGAATGGTGGCCAGCGGGTTGGCGATGTTCTGGCCGGCGATGTCGGGCGCCGACCCATGGCTGGGTTCGTACAGACCCTGGCCCGATTCGTTCAGCGAGGCCGAAGGCAGCATGCCGATGGAGCCCGTCAGCATGGCGGCTTCGTCCGACAGGATATCGCCGAACAGGTTGCCGGTGACGACCACGTCGAATTCCTTGGGCGCGCGCACCAGTTGCATGGCGGCGTTGTCGATGTACATGTGCGACAGCTCGACGTCGGGGTATTCCGCCGCCACCGTGATCATCACATCGCGCCAGAACTGCGAGGTTTCCAGCACGTTGGATTTATCGACGCTGCACAGCTTCTTGCCGCGCTTGCGCGCCGCCTGGAAGGCGATGTGGGCGATGCGGCGCACTTCGGTTTCGGCGTAGTGCATGGTGTCGAAGCCCTGGCGGTCGCCCTTGAATGGGCCGTCTTCCACGGTGCGCACGCCGCGCGGCTGGCCGAAATAGATGTCGCCGGTCAGTTCGCGCACGATGAGAATGTCCAGGCCGGCCACGACTTCCGGTTTGAGCGACGAGGCATTGGCCAGTTGCGGGTACAGAATGGCCGGACGCAGGTTGGCGAACAGCCCAAGCGCCTTGCGCAGGCCCAGGATGGCCTGTTCGGGGCGCAGGTGGCGCTCCAGCTTATCGTATTTCCAGTCGCCCACGGCGCCGAACAGGATGGCGCGCGACTGCTTGGCCAGTTGCAGCGTGGCCTCGGGCAGCGGGTGGCCGGAAGCCGCATAGGCGGCGCCGCCCACGGGCTGGGTTTTAAGCTCCAGCGGCAAATCCAGCGCGGTCAGCACGCGCACGGCTTGTTCGGTGATTTCGGGGCCGATGCCGTCACCGGGCAAAACTGCGATTTGATGCATGTTTGGGTACTCTTTATAGATGGGGTATGAGTTGATGAAAAGCCGATGTCTTGCTAACCCGCCCGCTGCCGTATGCTGCCGGTCAGGCCCGCTCGCTCGGCCCGGGCGCGCCAGCAGGCGCCCTCGGCCCGCTACGCGGGCTTCCCTCCCTCCAAGGTGCCTGACCGGCAGCATACAACAGCGGATTGGACGTTGGCTCTTGAGCGTGGATCAAGTGCGGCCGGAGGCCAGCCAGGGATGGCGCGCCAAGCGCTGCTGCTCGAAAGCGCGGATCTTGTCCGACTTTTGCAGCGTCGTGGCGATTTCGTCCAGGCCGTTCAGCAGGCTGTGCTTGCGGAACTCGTCGATCTCGAAGGCGTGGGTCTGGCCCGAGGGCGTGAGCACCTGCTGCGCGGCCAAGTCTATCGTCAGGCTGTAGCCTTCCTGCGCGTACAGCTCTTCGAACAGTTGCGCCACCGTCTGCTCGGGCAGGATGATGGGCAGCAGGCCGTTCTTGAAGCTGTTGTTGAAGAAAATATCGGCGTACGACGGCGCGATGATCGCGCGAAAGCCGTATTGCATCAAGGCCCAGGGCGCGTGTTCGCGGCTGGAGCCGCAGCCGAAGTTCTTGCGGGCCAGCAGGATGCTGGCGCCCTGGTAGCGCGGCTGGTTCAGCGAGAAATCCGGGTTCAGCGGGCGCTTGCTGTTGTCCATGCCGGGTTCGCCGTGATCCAGGTAGCGCAGTTCGTCGAACAGGTTGGGGCCGAAGCCGGTGCGCTTGATCGACTTCAGGAACTGCTTGGGGATGATGAGGTCGGTATCGACGTTTTCGCGGTCCAGCGGAGCCACCAGCCCCTTGTGCGTGGTAAATGCCTGCATGATGAACTCCTTAGAAATTGCGGATGTCGACGAAGTGGCCGGCGATGGCGGCGGCGGCGGCCATGGCGGGGCTGACCAGATGCGTACGTCCGCCCTGCCCTTGGCGGCCCTCGAAGTTGCGGTTCGAGGTCGAGGCGCAGCGCTCGCCCGGCTCCAGGCGGTCGGCGTTCATGGCCAGGCACATGGAACAGCCCGGTTCGCGCCATTCGAAGCCGGCTTCCACCAGGATTTTGTCCAGGCCTTCTTTCTCGGCCTGCTGCTTGACCAGACCCGAGCCCGGCACCACCATGGCCAGCTTGACGTTGGGCGCCACTTTGCGGCCCTTGGCCACTTCGGCGGCGGCGCGGATGTCCTCGATGCGCGAATTGGTGCACGAACCGATGAAGACCTTGTCGATCTGGATGTCGGTCAGCGGCATGTTGGCCTGCAAGCCCATGTATTCCAGCGCGCGCTCCATGCCGCTGCGCTTGACGGGATCGCTCTCGCCCGCGGGATCGGGCACCTTGGCGGTTACCGGCAGCACCATTTCGGGCGACGTGCCCCAGGTCAGCTGCGGCACGATGTCGGCGGCGTCCAGCTCGACCACGCGGTCGAATTGCGCGCCTTCGTCGCTGTGCAGCGTCTTCCAGTAGGCCACGGCCTGGTCCCAGGCTTCGCCCTGCGGCGCGTAGGGACGGCCGCGGAAGTATTCGATGGTCTTGTCGTCCACGGCCACCATGCCCGAACGCGCACCGGCCTCGATAGCCATGTTGCACACCGTCATGCGGCCTTCGATGGAGAGCTCGCGCACGGCCGAGCCGCCGAATTCGATGGCGTAGCCCGTGCCGCCCGCCGTGCCGATCTTGCCGATCACGTACAGGACGAGGTCTTTGGCGGTACAGCCGGCGGGCATCTTGCCTTCCACCTTCACCAGCATGCTTTTGCTTTTCTTCATCAGCAGCGTCTGCGTGGCCAGCGTGTGCTCGACTTCGGAGGTGCCGATGCCGAAAGCCAGCGCCGCCACCGCGCCGTGCGTGCTGGTATGCGAGTCGCCGCACACCACCGTCATGCCGGGCAAGGTCGCGCCCTGCTCCGGCCCGATCACGTGCACGATGCCTTGGCGCATGTCGTTCATGCGAAATTCGGTAATGCCGAAGGTTTCGCAATTTTCGTCCAGGGTATCCACTTGCAGGCGCGAGATGGGGTCGTCTATGCCCTGGCTGCGGTCGGTGGTGGGCACGTTGTGGTCGGCCACGGCCAGGTTGGCCGAAATGCGCCAGGGCTTGCGGTTGGCCAGCGTCAGGCCTTCGAAGGCCTGCGGGCTCGTCACCTCGTGCAACAGGTGGCGGTCGATGTAGATCAAACAGGTGCCGTCGGGCTCCTGGTCGACGATATGGGCTTCCCACAGCTTGTCGTAAAGGGTCTGGGCCATCTCGGTACTCGCTTCGTGTAAGGGATAAGAATCGGGAAACGCCGGCCCGGTGCTTGCCGAGCCGGCCATGTACGTATTATTGATCCGCTTGTAAGCTAGTACAAGAAGACTATTTATACTGGTATAAAGACTACCTGTTTGCCGCCCGCGAGGCAGTTCAAGCTGCCGCTCAGCGCTTGCCGCCCGCCTGGCGGTACAGAGGCATCATCTGCTCGGCGATGCGCTCCAACTCGGCAATGCGCGTGGAGGCCGACGGGTGGGTGGAAAGGAATTCCGGCTGCCCGCCCCCGCCCAGCGCGGCCATCTTCCGCCACAGCGTCACGGCCGCTCTCGGGTCGTAGCCCGCGCGCGCGGCCAGTTCCACACCCATCAGGTCGGCCTCGGTTTCGTGGGTGCGGCTGTTGGGCAAGGTGAACATCACCTCCGACAGCTTGCCTCCCAGGTCGGTGGTAGCCTGGCTACCGGTGACGGCGGCCAGGATGCTCAGCCCCACGCCGGTGGCCATCTGCTGCGACACGCGCTCGCGCGCATGTTCACGCAAGGCGTGGGCGATTTCGTGGCCGATGACGGCCGCCAGTTCGTCGTCGGTGGCCTTGAGCTGCTGGATCAGGCCGCTGTAGACGGCGATCTTGCCGCCCGGCATGCACCAAGCGTTGACTTCCTTCGATTGCAGGACGTTGACTTCCCACTTCCAGTTGGCCGCATCGGGGCGGAACACGCCCACCTGCCGGATCAGGCGCTGGCTGATGTTGCGCACGCGCCGGGTCTGGGCCGCCGAAGGGTTCAAGGCCTTTTGCGCACGCGCCTGCTGGATCAACTGAGTATATTGGCTGGCGGCCTCGGCCTGCAATTGCTGCTCGGGCACCAGGCTGGACATGTATTGCGTGCGATTGATGCCGACGGCGCCGCTTTGCGTGGTGTGCATGGGCGCGCAGCCGGCCAGCCATGCCAGGCTGGCCGCGCCCAGCAGGCATGCGGCCTTGGCGCGAAATGCGGTGCGGAAGCCGGCGCGCCGGCGAGGCGAAGCGCTGTTGTTCGTCGTATTCATATGCTGTGCTCGTCAGCGGCCCGTCTGCCCCCTGTGGCGCAGCGCGTGATCCATCAGCACGATGGCCAGCAAGGCTTCGGCGATGGGCGTGGCGCGTATGCCCACGCAAGGGTCATGGCGCCCCAGCGTCTGCACCACCGTGGGCTGGCCCTGGCGGTCGACGGAACGGCGCTCGACGCGGATGCTGGAAGTGGGCTTGATCGCCAGCGAAACGGTAACCGCCTGGCCCGACGAAATGCCGCCCAGCACGCCGCCCGCGTTATTGCTCAGGAAGCCGTCGGGCGTGATTTCGTCGCCGTGTTCGGAGCCCTTTTGCGTGACGCAGCCAAAGCCCGCGCCGATGGAAACGCCCTTGACCGCATTCAGGCCCATCATGGCGTGGGCGATGTCGGCGTCCAGCCTGTCGTATATGGGCTCGCCCCAGCCGGCGGGCACACCCTCGGCCACGACCTCGATGCGCGCGCCGATGGAGTCGCCCTCGCGGCGCAGTTGATCCATGTAGTCTTCCAGGCGCGGCACCACGCCGGCGTTGGGCGCGTAGAAGGGATTATTGGGCACGTCTTCCCAGGATTCAAACGGAATTTCTATGGGCCCGAGCTGGCTCATGTAGCCGCGCACGACGATGCCGTATTCGTTGCGCAGCCACTTGCGCGCGATGGCGCCGGCGGCCACCGTGGGCGCTGTCAGGCGCGCCGACGAACGGCCCCCGCCGCGCGGATCGCGCACGCCGTATTTCTTCCAGTAAGCGTAATCGGCATGGCCGGGGCGGAAGGTGTCGGCGATATTGGAATAGTCTTTGCTGCGCGCGTCGGTGTTGCGGATCAGCAAGGCAATGGGGGCGCCCGTGGTCACGCCCTCGAACACGCCGGACAATATCTCGACCTGATCGGCCTCCTGGCGCTGCGTCACGTGACGCGAGGTGCCCGGACGGCGGCGGTCGAGTTCGGCCTGGATGTCGGTCTCGGCCAGCGGCAGGCCGGGCGGGCAGCCGTCTACCACGGCGCCGATGGCCGGGCCGTGCGACTCGCCGAAATTGCTGACACAGAAAAGCTTACCCAAGGTATTGCCGGACATAGGAAATGAGAAGAAAAACCGTTAGCAGGAAAAACCGCCGATGCCCGGCGACACGCAATTATGGCACTGCCGCGCCCGAGGAAACAAACCCGGCCTCAGAACCCGCTACCGCGGAAATCAGGAACAGGTTCTCAAGACGAACAACTGACGGACAACTCGCGCGCCCAGTCGGGGGCCGGCCGGGCATAGGCTTCGGCGCCGGGCTGTTCGGTGAAAGGCGCGCGCAGCAAACGCATCAAGACGTCGATGTCGCCCGCCTCGTCGCGTTCGGCCGCGCGGATGGCCTGCTCGGCCAGATAATTGCGCAGCACGTACAGCGGGTTGGCGGCATCCATGCCGGCCAGGCGCTCGGCGTCTTTCCAGGCCTGCTCGCCCACGCGTTCGCGGTAGCGCGCCAGCCATTCCCTGGCGGGGGCGTCGTCGGCGAAGAGCGACAAAAAGCCGGCGTCGGCATGCGGCGCCTGCGACAGGCGACGGAACGACAGCGTGAAATCCGCCTGCTGGTCGTGCAGCAGCCGCCACCAGTCGTCCACCAGCTTGTCGTCGTCGGCGCGCCAGTCCGGGAGCCCCAGCTTGGCCTGCAAGCGGCCGCGGAACGCCCCCAGAAACTCGCTCTCGAAATGCCCCAGCACCTGCTGCGCCTGTTCGACCTCCATGCCCAGCGGCAACAGGCTCTCGGCCAGCCGGCACAGATTCCAGTGCACCACCGCCGGCTGCACGTGCCAGGCGTAGCGCCCTTGCGTATCGGTGTGGTTGCACACGTGGTTGATGCGAAAGCCGTCCATGAAGCCGTAGGGGCCGTAATCCAGCGTCAGGCCCAGAATCGACATATTGTCGGTATTCATCACCCCATGGCAGAAACCCACCGTCTGCCAGGCCGCGACCAGCCGTGCGCTGCGTGCGGTAACCTCGTGCAGAAAACGCTGCACCACGGCTTGCGGGCCGCTGTAGGCCTCCCGCTGCACCTGGGTCAGCACGGCGGGTACGACCGGCGCGGGCGAAGCCCCCTCGCCGCTCCTCTCCCGCAGCTCGGGAAAGTAATTGTCCACGGTGAAGTCGAACAGTTGTTGCAAAGCCTGGGGTTGGCGCGCCCAGTGCTCGAAGGTGCCGAAACGAATGAAACTGGGCGCCACGCGCGCCACCACGGCGGCGCGCTCCACGGTTTCGCGGTAGACCGGGTCGTCGGCCACCACGATGGACAAAGCGCGCGTGGTGGGAATGCCCAGGCCGTGCATGGCCTCGCTGGCCAGGTATTCGCGCACCGACGAGCGTATCACCGCGCGCCCGTCGCCCATGCGCGAATACGGCGTCAGGCCCGAGCCCTTCAGTTGCAGCTCCCAATTGCCTCGCGGGCCGGCGATTTCGCCCAGCAAGTGCGCCCTGCCATCGCCCAATTGCCCGGCCCAGACGCCGAATTGATGGCCGCTGTACACCGTCGCCAGGCTGACGCCGCCGGGCAGCTCCGCGCCGCCGGAAAGCACCTCCACCCACTCGGGCCGGAACAGCGCCTGGACGTCCACCCCCAGCAGGCGCGCGGCGTCTTCGTTGGCGTGCAGCAGCCGCGGCCGCGTCAGCGGCGTGGGCGGCAGGCGGGTGTAGAAGTTTGCGGGCAGGCCGGCATAGCGGTTGGCCACCGCCGGCGCGCCGGGCAGAACGGCATTCATGATGCGCCCTCCGTCTTGGCCCGTTGGCGCGCGGCGCGCTTGGCCGGGCGCACGTAGAAGATGGCGCACAGGTAGAACGCCAGCGCCAGTACGGTTTCCAGCCCGCCCATCCAGGCCGACATCGGCGACGGGTCGGAATACGCGCGCACCACGCCTTCCATGAAATACAGCAGGATCAGCATGGCCGCCCATTGCATGGTGTACAGGCTGCCCTTGAGCACGCCGCGCAACGGCAGCAGCAAGGGCAGCGCCTTGAGCACCAGCCACGAGCCGCCAGGACGCAACGGCGCCAGCCAAAGCTCCCAGGCCAGGCACAGCGCAATCAGCAAAACCAGCGCCGTGACGGCGCCCCAACGCAAAGACGAGGAAAGTACGGTTGTGTTCATACCGCTATCTTACCCGGCCCTCCCCGAGGCTGTGCGACGCCTCTTTTCAGTCTTGGCGGGTTCCGGGGAATTTGCATTTCTTGGCAGCATTTTCGCTCTGTCCATGATATATTGTATCCAATATATTAAATTTAAATTAAACGGAAAAGATACCGTCCGGCGTTCCCGGACGGCTCCCGCTGAAAGAAGAAAGGAATCCTCGTGGCAAGCTTGCACTTCACCAAGATGCAGGGCATAGGCAACGACTACGTCTACGTCAACGGCCTGGAAACCCCTGTAGCCGACCCCGGCGCGCTGGCGCGCCGCATCAGCGACCGCCATTTCGGCGTCGGCTCGGACGGCTTGGTCCTCATCCTGCCCTCGCAAACCGCCGACGTGCGCATGCGCATGTTCAACGCCGACGGCTCGGAATCGGAAATGTGCGGCAACGCCGTGCGCTGCGTGGGCAAATACGTGCGCGACCACGGCATCGTGGGCAAAGATACCGTCAACGTCGAAACCCAGGCCGGCATCAAGATCGTGCAGTTGCTGTTCGACGCCAGCGGCGCGGTAAGCGGCGCCACCGTCGACATGGGCGAGCCCGAACTCTCCCCCGCCCGCATCCCCATGAGCACCGAAATCGATTCGCCCCGCTTCGTCTGCCGCCCGGTGGAAGTGCGCGGGCAAACCTATGGCGTCACCGCCGTCTCCATGGGCAACCCTCACGCCGTCGTCTTCCTGGAAGACATAGACGAGCTGGACCTGCCCCGCATCGGGCCGGCTTTCGAACGCCACCCGCTGTTTCCCAAGCGCTGCAACACCGAATTCGTCGAAGTCGTTTCACGCGCCAAGCTGCGCATGCGGGTGTGGGAACGCGGCGCGGGCGAAACCCTGGCCTGCGGCACGGGCGCCTGCGCGGCGGCCGTGGCTGGCGTGCTGAACGGCCGCAGCAACCGCCGGGTCGAAATCGAACTCAAAGGCGGTACGCTGGACATCCACTGGGACGAAGCCAGCAACCACGTCTACATGAGCGGCGGCGCCGTCACCGTCTTCGACGGCCGCTACCCGCTATAAGAAGACGCTACGGGACAAGGCTGGCGGCGGCGCCCGCCCTCCCGCGCATTCACCAAACAACATCAGCAGAGCAAAAACATGAGCACCGCAAACGGCAACTTCCTCAAACTGCAAAGCAATTACCTCTTCGCCGACATCGCCCGCAAAGTCGCGGCATTCAAGCAGGCCAACCCCGACAAGCGCGTCATCAGCCTGGGCATAGGCGACGTTACGCGCCCGCTCGCGCCCGCCGTCGTCCAGGCCCTGCACGACGCCGTGGAAGACATGGCCGACGCCGGGCGCTTTCACGGCTACGGCCCCGAGCAAGGCTACGACTTCCTGCGCGAAACCATCGTCGAGCACGACTACCGCGCGCGCGGCGTGAACCTCGGCGCCGACGAAGTCTTCGTCAGCGACGGCGCGAAATCCGACGTGGGCAACTTCCAGGAGCTCTTCTCGCAAGACAGCATCATCGCCGTCACCGACCCGGTCTATCCGGTGTACGTGGACTCCAACGTCATGGCCGGCCGTTCGGGCGAACAGCAAGGCAGGCAATGGAGCCGCATCGTCTACCTGCCCTGCGTAAAGGAAAACGGTTTCGTGCCCGACTTCCCCTCGGTGCGACCCGACGTCATCTACCTGTGCTACCCCAACAACCCCACCGGCACCGTCCTGCCGCGCGCGGCGCTGCAAGCCTGGGTGGACTACGCCCGGCGCGAAGGCTGCGTCATTCTGTACGACTCCGCCTACGAAGCCTTCATCACCGACCCCGACGTGCCGCACAGCATCTACGAACTGGAAGGCGCGCAGGAAGTCGCGGTGGAATTCCGCAGCTACTCCAAAACAGCGGGCTTCACCGGCCTGCGCTGCGCCTACACCGTGGTGCCCAAGGCCCTGCAGATCGGCGACGGCCAGGGCGGCAAAGTCGGCCTGAACGCGCTGTGGAACCGCCGCCAAAGCACCAAATACAACGGCTGCCCTTACATCGTGCAACGCGCCGCGCAAGCCATCTATACCCCGCAAGGCCGAAGCGAAATCCGCGAGGTCATCGCCGGCTACCAGCGCAACGCCGCCCTGCTGCGCAACGCCGTCGGCGACATGGGCCTGGACGTCTACGGCGGCGTCAACGCCCCCTATATCTGGGTCGGCGTGCCCGGCGACACCGACTCCTGGGGCTTTTTCGACCGCCTGCTGCAACAGGCCGCCCTGGTCTGCACCCCCGGCGCCGGCTTCGGCGCCGCCGGCGAAGGCTACGTGCGCCTGACCGCCTTCGGCTCGCCCGCCGACACGGAAGAAGCCATACGGCGTCTGCGCGCGCTGGGTTGAATGCGCTGAAGCTACGCGCAACCTCAACGTCCAGCCCGCTGCCGGGCAATGCCATTCAGGCACGTTGGAGCAAGGGCAGTCCCGCAGGGACCGAGGGCGCCTGCTGGCGCGCCCGAGCCGCGTGACCGGGCCTGAATGGCATTGCCCGGCGGCGGGCGGGTTAATACCCCTAACAGCGCAACACCAGAACTGACACAGCCACACACCCAACGCCCCCACCCAATAAAAGGGTAAAGCGCAAAAAACCGGAAAGCTTTTGAAGCCTTCCGGTTTTTCCTTTGGGGTATAGTCAACCGAACCGCAGCCCCCAAGAAGCAAGCGCCCATGACGACCACCCCAGCCGCCAAGCCAGACCCCCGCCAATCCCCCCGACAAGTGTTGGAAGTTCTGCGCTACGGCCTGGCGCTGGCCCAACAGAAAAAACTCGTCCAATCGGCCTCCAGCCTCACCTACACCACCGTGCTCGCCCTCGTGCCGCTGCTGGCGGTCATCCTGGCCTTGTTCACGGCCTTTCCGCTGTTCGGCGACTTCAAGCAGGCGCTGGAGGAATTCCTCACCACCAGCCTGATGCCGCCCGCCGTCTCCGACACGGTCATGGGCTACCTCAACCAGTTCGCCGCCCAGGCCTCGGGCCTGACCGCCATCGGTACCCTGTTCCTGATCATCGTGTCCGTCATGCTCATCATGACCATAGACGACGTGCTCAACGACATCTGGAGCGTGCAGCGCCAGCGCCCGTTGCGCCAGCGCCTGCTGGTGTACTGGGCGATCCTGTCGCTGGGGCCGGTGCTGGCCGGGGCCAGCCTGTGGAGCACCGCCTATCTGGCGCGCGAATCGCTGGGCTTCATCAACGTCCTGCCCACCTGGCTCAATCTCGTGCTCTCCCTCGTGCCCGTCGTCATCGCCAGCGTGGGCTTCGGCGCACTGTTCATGTTCGTGCCCAATTGCCACGTACGCTGGCGCGACGCGCTGATCGGCGGCATCTGGACGGCGCTGGTGCTGGCCGTGATGAAATCGGGCTTCGCCTTCTACATCTCGCGCTTTCCCTCGTACACCGTCATCTACGGCGCCTTCGCCACCCTGCCCATTTTCCTGCTCTGGATCTACCTGTCGTGGCTGGGCATACTTTCGGGCGCCATGATCGCCGCGCTGCTGCCGGCCCTGCGCCTGCGCCACTGGGAGCACCTGAACCGCCCGGGTTCGAGCTTTCTTGCGGCGCTCAAGCTGCTGCGCATTCTGCGCGAAGCCCAGGGCACGCCCGAGCAAGGCTACAGCCTCGGCAGCCTGGCCTTCCAGCTGCAGGTGGAGCCCGACGCCCTGCGCCAGGTGCTCGAATCCCTGCGCGACATGGGCTGGATAGCGCTGGCCCAAGGCGCGGGCGAAGCCGGCGAAATCTGGGTGCTTTCCAGCAACCTCTCCGAACAAAAGCTCAGCCGCCTGGTGGACGCCCTGCTCATCTCGGGCCTGTACCAGCCCGAGGCCCAGCCCCTGCGCCATGCGCTGGCCGCGTCGCTGCGCATGCGCTACGACCCCACCGTCGGCCATGTTCTGGATGGTTACGAAGACGAACAAGAACTTACGGCTGAGACGCGCCTTCCCCTACCGGAAGACAACGGCTTGAGGCACAATGTATGAAAAAACCCGTTGTTACCAAAAAGGAGGTACGCCATGTTGAAAGTCAGCGAAATTCTGCGGGTCAAAGGCAATGCGCTTTTCACCGCCACGCCTGACACGCCGGTACGCGAGGCACTGGCCACCATGAGCGAACAAGACATCGGCTCGCTCGTCGTGATGGATCATGGCGAACTCACCGGCATGGTCACGTTTCGCGAGATCATCCAGCACCTGAACGCCCATGGCGGCCAGGTCGGCGACTACACCGTGCGCAGCATCATGGACGACGCCCCGGTCAGCGTCACGCCCAACACCAGCGCTGACGAAGTCCAGCGCCTGATGCTGGACAAGCACGCCCGCTACGTTCCCGTCATGGACGGCCCCATGCTGCTGGGCGTCATCTCGTTCTACGACATGGCCCAGGCTGTGGTGGCGGCCCAGCAGTTCGAGAACGACATGCTCAAAGCGTATATTCGGGACTGGCCGGCGGGCGAACCGGGTTCGCCGGCTGAAGAGTCCGCCAGGCCTGTTCAATAAGCTCGGGGGCGTTGGCCGCCAGCAAGCGCGCGTCCGACAGCATGCGCCGCCAGCGGCGCGCGCCCGGCCTGCCCCCCATCCAGCCCAGCATGGGCTTGGCTATCATCCGTAGCGGCGTGCCTTGCGCGGTTTGCTCGCGCGCATATTCCACCATCGCCCGCACCACGGCTTCCGGTTCCAGCGCCGGCGCTTGCGGCGCCAGGCGCTGCGACAATTCCGTCAATACTTCAGGGTGATGCCAAGCCGCCCGGCCCAGCATCACGCCGTCGAAATTTTCCAGCCACTGCTCGGCCTGGTCGGCCGTGGCGATGCCGCCGTTCAGCACGAATAGCGCCTCGGGAAAATCCCGCTTCAGTTGCAAGGCCAGGTCGTAGCGTAGCGGCGGTATCTCGCGGTTGTCCTTGGGCGACAGGCCTTCCAGCACCGCGTTGCGCGCATGCACGATGAACACGCGGCAGCCGGCGTCGAACAACTGCCCGACGAAATCGCGCGCAAACTCGTAAGAGATGTCGTAGCCCAGGCCCAACCGGTGTTTTATCGTCACCGGAATGTCCACGACGTCGCGCATGGCCTTCCAGGCGTCGGCCACTTTGCCCGGCTCGGCCATCAGGCAGGCCCCGAACGCGCCCTTCTGCACTTTGTCCGACGGACAGCCGCAATTCAGGTTGACCTCGTCGTAGCCCCATTGCTGCGCCAGCCGCGCGCCATGCGCCAGCGCGGCCGGGTCGCTGCCGCCCAGTTGCAGCGCCAGCGGATGCTGGGAATCGTCGTAATCCAGATGGCGCGCAACGTCGCCGTGCAGCAAGGCCCCGGTGGTCACCATTTCGGTGTACAGCCTGGCATGGGGCGCCAGCAGGCGATGAAAGAATCGGCAATGGCGGTCGGTGACGTCTATCATGGGCGCGACGCATACGCGCCAGCCCGCGGACGGAAAATCCATGAGAGGAAGCATCTTTGTAGAGTGGAACCCCTCCATTTTACTGATTCCGCCCCGCGACTGGTCTACAATCGGTGGCCCGGTTTCCGTCAGACTCATTTTTCCCCCGCTCCCATGGCCGTTTTCACTCCCGTCAGCGAAAAAGACGCGCAAGCGCTGCTTACCCGATACAAGCTGGGCAGCCTGGTCAATCTACAGGGAATCTCGGCCGGCATCGAAAACACCAATTACTTTCTCGACACCACCACGGGCCGCTATGTCTTGACGGTGTTCGAGGTGCTGACGCACGAGCAGTTGCCCTTCTACATCGAGCTGATGCACCACCTGGCGCAGCACGGCGTGCCCGTGCCGGAACCGCAAACCCGGCTGGACGGCGACAGGCTTTCCACGCTGCATGGCAAACCGTGCGCCATCGTCAGCCGCCTGCGGGGCCGCCACGAACCCGATCCGGTCGTGCCGCACTGCCGGCTGGCCGGCGCCACGCTGGCCCAGGCCCACCTGGCCGCGCGCGACTTCCCCATGCACCAGCCCAACCTGCGCAGCCTGCCCTGGTGGCGGCAGGTCATCCCGCAAATACTGCCGCATCTGTCAGCGCGGCAAGCCAGCCTGATCCAGGACGAACTGGCCGCGCAAACCGCTTTCTTCGGCAGCGAGCTGTTCCGCGCGCTGCCCAGCGGCGCGGCCCATTGCGACCTGTTCCGCGACAACGTGCTGTTCGACGGCTACCACGACGCGCCCACCATGGGCGGCTTCATCGACTTCTACTTCGCCGGCTGCGACACCTGGCTGTTCGACGTGGCCGTGGCCGTCAACGACTGGTGCATTCACCGCGCCGACGGCGCCTGGCAAGACAGCCTGCTGCAAGCCTGGCTGCAAGCCTACGCCTCGGTGCGCGCCTTCACCCCCGAGGAAAAACAGGCCTGGCCCATGATGCTGCGCGCCGCGGCGCTGCGCTTCTGGACGTCGCGCCTGTACGACTTCCACCTGCCGCGCGCGGCGCAAACCCTGCAGCCGCACGACCCCACGCACTTCGAGCGCGTGCTGCGCACACGCATTCAATCGGGTGCGCCCGAGCTGCCCTGACGCCAGTAATCGACGTCCGGCCGCGCCATCCGGCAACATTCCCTGACGCCGTCTTGACCCGTTCTTGACGAACTTCTGACGTTCGCCCTCCTAAGATGCCTCCTCACGGCCGCCCCAGTCCGGGCGCGGCCACTTCGATCCATACGCACAAGCGCCGGCTGGTTCGCCCAAGGCAAGGTGCCGTCACTGGATACCCAAGAGGTGCGTTTTTCAATGATGGACGGTCATTCTTTTCAGGCTGCCAAGGCAGGCATGGCGGGCAAGCCCGAGGTTTCCATTCTTGTGCCGGTCTACAACGAAGCCGAAGTGCTGCCGCTGTGCCTAAAGCGGACGAAGGCGGTGCTCGACGCCATGGGGGTCTCCTACGAGCTGGTATTCGTGGACGATGGCAGCAGCGACGGTAGCCAGGACTACCTGGCGTCGCTGATTCCCAGCCATCCGAGTCTGCGGGTGATCCGGCTGAGCCGGAACTTCGGCAAAGAGGCGGCGATGTCGGCGGGGCTGGGGTACTGCCGCGGCAGGGCCACGATCATCATGGACGCCGACCTGCAAGACCCGCCCGAACTCATCCCCTCAATGATCCATGCCTGGCGCGCGGGCGCAGACGTGGTCACGATGCGCAGGCAAACGCGCGCCGGCGACCCATGGCACAAGCGGCTTAGCGCCCATCTTTACTATCGCCTGCTCAACTCCCTGAGCGAAGTCAGCATTCCACCGGACACCGGGGATTTCCGCCTGCTCAGCGCCGCCGCCGTGCACGCGCTGAACCAGCTTCCCGAACGGTCGCGCTACATGAAAGGCATGTTCGCCTGGATAGGATTCCCGACGACGGAGATTCTTTACGAGCGCGAACCCCGGGCGGCCGGAAAAACGAAGTGGAAGTACCGGGATTTATGCGCGCTGGCCATCGAAGGCATTACCTCGTTTTCGACCAAGCCGCTGCGTTGGGCGTCGGTGGCGGGCCTGGCCGTCGCGGCCATGGGGCTGGCGTATGGCCTGTTCATCGCCGCCAAAACCCTCATCGTCGGCGATCCCGTGCCGGGCTACCCCTCCCTGATCGCCATCATCGCCTTCCTGGGCGGCGTGCAGTTGATCACCATGGGCATTCTGGGCGAGTACGTGGGCAAGTCCTACCTGGAGGCCAAGCAACGGCCCTTGTTCGTGGTGGAGAAAGTGCTGCAAGGCCAGGCCGAACACAACAGGCTCTGGGCCAGGAAGGTGGCCTCATGAGCCTCGTCAAGCGTGTTCCCCACTGGCTATGGGTGCTGGCCGCCATACTCGCCCTGCGGCTGGTGCTGATGGCGACGTTTCCGCTCACCGACAACTCCGAGCCCCGCTATGCCGAAATCGCCCGGCTCATGGCCGAAACCGGAGACTGGATCACGCCGTGGTTCGAGCCGGGCGTGCCGTTCTGGGGCAAACCGCCCCTGGCTTTTTGGATGTCCGCCCTGTCGTTCAAGCTGCTGGGCTACGGCGATTTCGCCGCGAGGCTACCGACGTGGCTGGCGACCATCGCCATCCTGTGCTTGATCCACGGCTTCGCCCGCAGCCAGTTCAACGACAAGGCGGCCAGGCTGGCCGTCTTGATATACGCCACCTGTTTTCTCTCCTTTCTTTCGGCCGGCGCGGTGCTGACCGATGCCTACCTGACGCTGGCGATCACGCTCAGCCTGTCCGCCTTCGGCAGGTTGGCGCAATCGCCCAGCCGCGTCTGGGGACATGCCTTCTTCTGCGGTCTGGCCCTGGGCATGCTGGCCAAAGGGCCTCTTGCTCTCGTTCTGGTTTTCGGCGTCGTGTTCGTGTGGCTGCTCTGGCGCCGCCGCTGGGACGGCTTGCGGCGTCTTCCCTGGATAAGCGGCACGCTCTTATTCTTGGCGCTGACCTTGCCCTGGTACGTGCTCGCCGAGCTCAAGACGCCAGGCTTTCTGAAGTACTTCCTGGTGGGCGAACATTTCTATCGCTTCGTCGATCCCGGCTGGCACGGAGACCTTTACGGCACCGCCCACCAAAGAGCCTACGGCAGCATCTGGCTGGACAGCCTGCTGGCCGCCTTTCCCTGGGGCCTGCTCGCGCTCTGGCAGTTGCTGCGCTGGAAGCCCTCCGGCAAGCGGCTACGGGAAGCGCTGCACCCCTCGGGCGACCCGCGCACCGCCTATCTGCTGTCGTGGACGCTAGCCGCGCCGGCCCTCTTCACCTTCTCGGGCAACATCCTCTGGACATACGCGCAGCCCTCGCTGCCCGCGTTTTCCATCCTGCTGGCGGCCAGCCTGCTGAAAGGCCGGGCCGACGCCCATTCCAGGCCGGCCTGGAACACGCTGATGGCATTGACACCATGCGCGGGCATCGTGCTCGGCAGCCTGGCCATGGCATACCCCGAGCGCTTGCGCACCGAAAAACATCTGGTCGCCTACTACACCGAACATGCCCAGCGCGACCAGCCTTTGTACTATCTGGGCACCCCCCCGTTCTCGGCGCGCTATTATTCGCACGAACAGGTGCAATCCTACCCGGCCCACAACCCGCTCGACGAGCTCAACCGGCATCCCTCCGGCATCTATCTGGCGGTCGGCCACGCCGACCCGGCCGCCCTGAAGAACCTGGTTCTGAGTCCGGTATTATTCAAGAACCGCAGGTACTCCCTGGTTTTCGCCAAGGCAAAAAACAGCGGGCAGACCTCCTTGCTGATGGACGCGAACAAATGAATGAACGGAAGATCCGCGTACTCGTGGTCGAGGACAATTCCGCCCTGATGGCCAACATCAGCGAATTCCTGGAAGGCGGCCCCTACCTCCTGGACTTCGCCTACGACGGCCTGGTGGCGCTGCACCTGGTCGCCACCAACGCCTACGACGTCATCGTCATGGACGTCATGCTGCCGGGCATCTCCGGCTTCGCGCTGTGCAAGAAGATACGCAACGAACTGCACTGCGCCACGCCCATCATCCTGATGACGGCCAAGGACCACATCGACGACAAGGTTACCGGCTTCACCCAAGGCGCCGACGACTACCTGGTCAAGCCTTTCAACCTGAAAGAGCTTGCCGTGCGCATCGACGCGCTGCACAGGCGCGGCACCTCGGGCGCCGCCTTGCTGCGCGCGGGCGGCGTGGAGTTCGAGCCCGGCACGCTGCGCGTACGGCTCGCGGGCGGCGACTCCCTCCAGTTGTCGGGCATGTCCGCGGACATCGTCGAGGCCTTGATCCGGGCCTACCCCAGCTTCATCTCGTACGAACAGCTCAGCCAGACGCTATGGGGCGACAAAGAGGTGGAATCCCACACGCTGAGAACCCACATCTACACGCTGCGCAAGCTGCTTCAGGACAAGCTGGGCGCCAATCTCATCAAGACGCTGCACGGCCGCGGCTACATTCTTTGCCCGCCCGGAGACGACTGAACCATGGCGGCCACCATCGAAAAACGCATCCGCCGAACCGTACTTGCGGCGATACTGATCACCTTCTTCGTCACGGTCGCCTCGGTCATCGTCGCCAACGAGAGCCTGGAGCAAGCGCTGCTGGAGCTGGATCTCCAGGCGGAACGCGAGTTCATGCTCGACAACGCGCGGCCCGGCGAAACCCTGGTCTGGGACACCGCCACGCTCAAGGCCTACTACTCGCCTCCCGGCATCGCGCCCGACTATCGTCTGCCCGCCATCTTCCACGGATTTCCCGTGCCGTTTTCCGGAGAGGTCGAGCTGGACGGCTCCACCTTTCTGATCACCACCGGCATCGTGCGCGATGGGCATCTCTACCTCGCCAAGGACATCTCCTTGTTCGAAAGCCGGGAATCCTCTTTCCACGAGTTTCTGCTTTTCCTCGGCCTGGCAACCGTACTGCTCGGCATCATTCTGGCGCGCATCACGGGCAAGCGCCTGGTGGCGCCCATACAGCGGCTGGCCAATCAGATCAGGGGCACGACCCCCGCGCCGCGCATGCGCCGCGTACACGCCGACTACAAAGACGTGGAACTCCAGGCCATCGCCCTATCGTTCAACCTGTTTCTGGGAGAACTGGAAACCTACGTCAAGCGCGAACAGTCGCTGATGGGCCTGGCCAGCCACGAACTGCGCACGCCCATCGCCGTCATCGCCGGCGCGCTGGACGTCCTCGAACAGCGCGGCGCGCTGAAAGAGGCCGACCGGGGGCCGTTCATGCGCATGCGCCGCGCGGTGGACGAAATGGCGGCGAACATCGACGTCATTCTCAAGCTGACCCGGCGCAAATCCACGACTGAACACAAGGAACGCATCGCCCTGGCCGACATGGCCCGGGAAGTAAGGGATGACCTGGCCCGCCACACCGCGAACGTCGCCAAGCGGGTGCGCATCACCGCGACGGACCAGCCCGAAGTCGTCCAGGACCCGGCCCTGGTCAGGATGCTGCTGCGCAATCTGATTCAGAACGCCGTGCAGCACACGGCGGGAAGCGTGGACGTGCGCATCGGCCGCGAGTCGGTGGAGATCCAGGACGAAGGTTCCGGCCTGCCGGCCGCCTATCTGGCCTATCTGAACGACCCGCAGTCCGACGCCGGCGAACTGCTGTCGCTGTCGGGCCTGGGCCTGTTCATCGTCGCCCTGATATGCGAGCGTTTGTCGTGGACGCTGCGGGTAGCACCCTCTTCCCAGCCGGGAACCACCATGCGCCTGACGTTTTCCGCAGCGGCCCTGACGGAAACGGATGCTGCGCGCTGAGCAGCCGGCTTGAACCGCCAGCCGGCTTGGGTAGCTCAAGTGCGCGTCTTGCTACTGCGCCGTCAAAAGATGAGGCAGCGTGTAGCCTTTTGAACGGTAGGCAAGATCGGGCCACAAGGCATGCGCCAGGGCCTCGCGCCTCAGCGCTTCATCCAGCGCCGCCGGGGCGTATTCATCGGGCGCCGCATAGCGCCATTGCGTGGCGGGCCGCAAGGGTTCCAAAACGACCAAGCTGTCATGCTTGAGATAGCCGTAGTTCTCGCCATACTGCATCATCGCGCGCCCGCCCGCCGAAGCTTGCGTCAGGTCGTGGCCTATCATCGGGTGTTCGCCCTCGAAACCCACTAAAGACAGCAGCGTCACGGGCAAGTCGATCTGGCTGACGATGCGCGCGTCCAGGCGGGGCTGCACGCCACCGCCCAGAATCAACGCCGGAATGTGGAAATACCTTACGGGTATCGACTGCTGCCCTCCCACCCTGGCTTCATGGTCGGCGGCCACCACGAACAAGGTGTCATCCCAGTACGCGCTGCGGCGCGCGCGCTCGAAAAAGCCGCCCAAGGCCCAATCGGCGTAGCGCACCGTGTTTTCCACGCTGGCCGGCTCGCCCACCGGCTCGATGCGGCCCTCTGGGTACTCCCATGGGGAATGGTTGGAAACCGAGAACGCCAGGGTCAAGGTCGGCTCGTCGCTGCGCGTGGACAGCAGTTCGTGCAGCCTGCCGAACATGTCCTCGTCACTGACGCCCCAGGTTCCCGCGAACGCCGGCTGCCGGAAAGTCTTTCTGTCGTGGAGCTCATCGAAGCCATTGCCGAGAAAAAAGCTCTTCATATTGTCGAAATGCGCTTCTCCTCCGTAGATGAAACGGCTGCGATAACCGTGGGGGCGCAGCAATTGCGCCAGGGTAAAAAAGCGCGACTGCGCATCGGGCAGGCGCAAGACCGCATCCGAAAGCGAGGGCGGAAACCCCGCCGCCAAGGCCTCCAGGCCG
Source organism: uncultured Burkholderiaceae bacterium (assembly GCA_934525625.1). Taxonomy (GTDB): domain Bacteria; phylum Pseudomonadota; class Gammaproteobacteria; order Burkholderiales; family Burkholderiaceae_B; genus Mesopusillimonas. The sequence goes on along the minus strand of CAKSZL010000002.1, from coordinate 265,434 downwards.
CGCACGGAGCGCGTACCCGTGGCGTAAGCGCGCTGGAACGTCCACGCGTGCGCGGTCAAGGCGTCCAGGTGGGGCGTCAAGCTCAAGCCGCCCAGATGGCCCGTGTACTTGGCCCCCAGGCTCTCTTCCACGATCAAAACAATGTGCTTGGCCTTGCCCGGGCGGCCGGCTGAAGCGGACGTATGGCGGTGCAGCGTGGGAATACGGGAGTTTGCGCCGGGTTCAATACCCGCGCCCTTGCACACCCGGCCTATTGTTTCATCGTCGCCCAGCCTGCCGTAGGCATCCGCCGGCGAGCGCTCGTTCTTCATGCAATAGACCGCATACAGCACGCTGTACAGCGAATTCAGCGCCAACGTGTTGAGCAGCGGGTCGCCGCAAAACGCCACCGTCGAAGGGTTGATGGGCCGATGGCGCAAGGTTCCGCGTATCGCCAGAAACGCCAGCGCAATGCCGGCCATCGCCACGGCTATGCGTTCGACGAAGCCGTCGGGCGCATAGCCTGGCGCCGCGTGGGCGAACAAGCTGTTGCCCAGCACACCAAGCATGGCCAGGCCTAGCACCCCGGCTATCGCGGTGGAACGATAGCCCTTCCATATCATTCCGAACACCTCTTGCGGGTGCTTCAGATAATCCACGTACAGGCGATTGGGCCGCACGTCGTACTCGATGATGAACATGGGCGTGGAAACTTCGAGCAGGCAGATCAGCAGCCACGCCATCTGCAGCCACACGCCGTTGATCGCCATCGCAATGGCGGAATCAGCAAACCACGGCGCGAACAACAACGACGGCGCAAGGCATAGCGCCACCAAATGGGCGTCTATCCTCAAGCCGCCGATAACGATGGGCGCAACGCCCGCCGCTTCGCGTACCCTGCGCCTCTGCCAAAGCATCAGGCACAGGCGACTGAAAGACAACAGCGCAAAGGAAGCCAGGACAAAAACTGCGATTTGCGTATACATGCGCGGCGGACGGAATGGGTAAAAGGAGCCGCCAACCATGGCGCAGCTCCGACCGCTCGCAGCATAGAAAAAGCGATGTCATCCAGGCATCAAGCAAACATCAAGTATTCGTCAATTGAAGTGTGCTAGACCATGTCGTGCCAAACCGGCACCAAGTCCGCCGGCAAGGGCGGCAGCGTTCCCAGATCGACCTGGCTCTCGGAAGGCGCGTGGAAGTCCGAGCCGCGCGAGGCCTCGAAACCGTATTGCCGCGCCACGGCGGCGTAGGTCTGGTATTGGTCGGGCCTATGGCTGCCCGTGACGACTTCCACGCCCTTGCCGCCCAATTGCTTGAACACGTCGAACAAGGCATGCAGCGCGGTGTCGTCGTAGGTGTAGCGGCCGGGGTGCGCCAGAACGGCTTTGCCGCCCGCGCCTAGTATCCACGCCAGCGCGTCTTCCAGCGAGGCCCACTGCGCCTTGACGTCGCCGGGCTTGCCGTCGCCCAGATAGCGCGTAAAAGCCTCGCGCATGTTCGCGCACAAGCCCCGCGCCACCATGTAGCGGCCGAAATGCGTGCGGTTGAGCAAGCCGGGGTTCGTGGCCAGTTGCAAGGCGCCTTCGTAGGTATCGGGCAGACCCAGTTCGATCAGCCTGTCGGCAATGCGCCGGCCGCGCGCGATGCGCCCGGCGCGCAAGGCCGCCAGGCCTTCCTGCAAGGCGGAATGGTCGGCGTCGATGCCCAGGCCCACCACGTGCACGGTTCTGCCCGCCCAGCTTACCGAGATCTCGACGCCCGGCAAGAAGGCCATGCCGTACCCCCCGGCGGCCTGCGCGGCTTCGTCCAGGCCGTCGACGGCATCGTGATCGGTCAGCGACCACAGCGTCACGCCTTGCTCAAACGCACGCGCCGCCAGCTCGGCGGGGCTGAGCACGCCGTCGGAAACCGTGGAATGGCAATGCAGGTCGGCGTTGCGCGCGACCGTCGGCGTAGGCTTGTTCATGTTCGTGCTTCCAGGCAGGCCGAGACGAACCCATCCACCAGCGCCAGCTGGTCGTCCTGCATCAAGGTGGGCGCATGGCCCACGCCGGCCACTTCGGCCACGCGGGCGCGGGCGTGGCGGGCGCGCATGCGTTCGGCCAGCTCGGCCGAAAGAATGTCGGAATGCTGGCCGCGCACCACCAGCACCGGCGCCTCCAGGCCTTCGTATGCCTGCCACAGCTGCGCTTCCATCAAGGCGGCCAGAGTCGGGTCGACCGACACTTGCAGGCCCTCGGCGATGCGCAAGTCGTAGTGTTTGACGTAGGCGCCCCCGTGCTCGACCAGGGCGTGGCGCGTCAGGTCTTCCCATTGCGCCTCGTCGTGCGGGCCGAAGCCGGCCAGCGTCGTCTTGACGTACTGCACGGCATCCCGGAAGTCGGCGAAATCGGCCGGCTGCCCCACGTATCCGGCAATACGCGCCAAGCCCGAGGTATCGACTTTCGGCCCCACGTCGTTCAGCACCAGGCCGTGCAGGCGCGGCGTCTGCGTTTCGGGCGCGCCGCGGCCCAGGCCGTTGCGCGCCGCCGGCAGCAAGCCCAGCCCCGCCAGCAGGCTCAGTGCGATCAGCCCACCCATGGAGGTGCCCACCCACGCCAGGCGTTCGGCGCGCAAGCGCGCCAGCAGGCTCAGCATGTCGGACACATACTGCGCAAAGCCATAGGGCGCGCCCACCGGCAGCCAGTCGGAGCGCCCTCGCCCGACGACGTCGGGGCAGACGACGCGATAGCGGCCGGCCAGCCGCCGCGCCAGCGCGTCGAAATCGCGCCCGTTGCGCGTCAGGCCGTGCACGCACAGCACGACGCGCTCGTTGTCGGGGTCGCCCCATTCCCAATAAGCCATGCGGTGCAGGCCCATGGGGTTGGCGCAGGTGACGGATTCCAGGCGGGGTTGCATGTTACGAGTCTGCATAAATCTTGGGGTAAAGATGAAGATATACCCTATTGTCGCCGGTTCGCTCAACTGCGGTGCTCGTCGGCCATGCCTTCCCGCCTGTTTAGCCCCTTATTCAGCGGCCGTGCAGCGCTGCCGCCTGCTTGCGTATCCGCTTGCCGGTCCGTCTGCTCAACTGCCGTGCCAATAGCGTTTGCGCTGCGCGCGCTGGCCGGCCCAATACAAGCCCGCCGGCGTCGAATGCATCACGATGGCGCCGTGCTCGCTGGTATCCGCGAACTTGCCGCCCGCTCGCCGCCAGCGCCGCACCGCGTCGGCATGCGGATGGCCGTAGCGGTTCCAGCGGCCCGTCTGAGCCACCACCAGCGTGGGCCGGGTCGCGGCCGCCCATGCCGCCGACGAGGAATGGCGCGAACCGTGATGCGCGGCCATCATCACGTCCACCTTGGGCGCCAGGCCCAGCGAGACCAGTCTCGCTTCTTCCGGCGCGCCGATGTCGCCCGGCAGCAGCGCCGCATGATGCGCCCCGCGCACCCACAGCACGCAGCTATTGGCATTGCGCTCTTTCGTGCCGCCGCCGTCGAACCGCCGGGCCGCGCCCCGCAAAGGCCACAGGAAGCGGAAGCTCACGCCGTCCACCTGCCACGACTCCCCTTGCTCGCAGCGTAAACGCCTCAAGGGCAAAGCGGGCACTTCGGTTTCACCCAGGCGCGGCGCCTCGCGCTGCAAAAAGCCCGCCAGCTCGAAAGACGCGTAGGACCGCTTAGTCGGCATGGCCGCCAGCAAGCTGCGCGCGCCGCCCACGTGATCCATGTCGGCATGGGACACCACCAGCGCATCCACGCGGCTTATGCCGCTGGCGCGCAAGTACGGAACCAGCACGCGGCTGCCCGCATCCGACGTCGGCCCGTGGCGCGGCCCGGTGTCGAACACCAATACCTGCGTGGCGGTCTGCACCACCCAGGCGCCGCCCTGCCCCACGTCCAGCGCCGTCATGCGCCATTCGCCCGGCGGCAACGGCGGCGGACGCCAGCACAAGGCCGGCAGCATGGCCAGCCAGCCCCAGTGGCGCAATGGCCAGCCGCGCGGCAGCAGCGCCACCGCCAGGCCCGCCATGGCCAGCACCAGCCATGGCATGGGCGCGGACGCCGCATCGACGACCGCCCAAGGCAAGTCGGCCAGCCAGGTCGTCCAGGGCATGATCAAGACCAGCAAGCCGTGCGCCGCCCACGCCAACCCGGCGCATAGCCAGGCCGCGCCCGGCATCAGCGACGCCAAGGCCAGCAGCAAGGCCAGGGGCGTGACCACCATGCCTATTACCGGAATCGCATAGGCGTTGGCCAGCGGCGACACCAGCGACAGCTGGTTGAACCACAACGCCAGCAAAGGCAGCAAGGCCAGGCTGATGGCAAGCTGCAAGCGCCCCGCCTGGCGGCAGACGCTCCAGGCGCGCCGCATGGTTTCCCCGGCAAAATCCGACGCCCTCTGACGGGAGAACCTCCCGAACATATGCTTGGCAGGCGTGGCCGGGCCGGCCCCGGACGTCGCCGCCAGCGCCCGCCCGCCGCCGCTGCCCAGGCTGAACAGCACCGCCACCGCGCCGAAAGACAGCCAGAAGCCGCTGGCCATCAAGGCCCACGGGTCCATCAGCACGACCAGCGCCGCCGCCAGGCACAGCAAGCGCGACGCGCTGACGGGCAGGCGCGCGGCATACGCCACCGCCACCACGCTCAGCATCAAGAAGGTGCGGCGCGCCGGCACGCCCCATCCGGCCAGCAGGCAATACGCCCACGCCACCAGCAAGGCCGCCGCGCAGGCCGCGATCTGCGCAGGCAGCCTCTCGGCCAGCGGCCGCCCGCGCCACGCCAAGCGCCGCCACGCGCGATTCGCCAGCCAGCCGCCCAGCGCCGCGATCATGGTGATGTGCGATCCGCTGATGACGATCAAATGCCCCAGCCCCGCCCGGTTGAACAAATCCCATTGTTCGCCCGGAATGCTGGCCTGATCGCCTATCGTCAGCGCCAGCAGCACGCCGGCATAAGGCATGTCTTGCAGATAAGGGCGCATGGCCTGGCGCACGCGGTGGCGCAGGCGCTCGGCCAGCGTGCCCAGGCTGTCCACGTCCGACTCCCTCAGCAGCTCGGGCGTGCCGCGCACGCTGCCCTGGGCGCGTATGCCGCGGGCGAACTGATGGCCTTCGTAATCGAAGCCATACGGGTTGTGCGCGCCGCTGACGCGGCGCAGATTCAAGGCCATGCGCCATACCTGCCCGGGCACGATGGCTGGAAACAGGGCAGGCGGGCCGGAAGGCCGGCCATTGCTTCCGCTGTTATATCCGTAAGGGCCGGCATAAGCCGCGCCATGCCAGGCCACTTCGATACGCCTGGGTACGCCTTGCACCCGCGACGACAGCACCTCGGCCACGAAGCGCCGGCTGTCCGGGGTTTCGCGCGGCAGCTCCGCCACCCGCAGCACCACGCGCGACACCTTGTCGTCGTTGTCTTCCCATAGCGCATCGTCCAGGCGCGCCTGCGTATGCCATAAGACCCAGCCGCAAGCCAGCAGAAAACATCCCAGCACGCACAAGCCGCGCCATGCCTTGCCCGCCATAACGGCCGCCGGCCAGCGCCGGCTGCGCCAGACGGCGGCGGCAAGCAAAGGCAAGCCCAGGCTCCAGGCAATACTCGCGCCGTGGCGCGGCAGTTCGGGCAGGCATTGCATCAGGGCCGCGGCCGCCACCACAGACAACACGCACGCACGCCCCAGCATGGTTTTCCTCCCTACGATAACGTCGACGCGTCATCGTAGAAGCGCAGCCACGCGCAGGCCATGCCGTGGGCCTGGAAAAGTCACTGTGGAAAATACCTTGTTTGGAAGGACTGTTTGAAAGACCTTGACGCCAAGGCGGACGAATCGCCCGGAAGGACGAATTCCGTTACGGCAACGATGCCGCCAACGCCGCCGCCAGCCTGGGCAATACTCGCAGGGCGTTACGGCGGCTATGCGCCATCACGTCTTCCAGCGCCATGCCGCGCAAGCCCGCCATCACCTGCGCAATGCGCGGCAGCTCACCGGGCTCGTTGCGCGCGGGCCGCTCCAGCCACGCGGGAGGAATGTCCGGCGCGTCGGTTTCCAGCACCCAGGCGCTGTCCGGCAGTTCCGCGGCGAGGCGGCGTATCTGCAAGGCACGCTCGAAGGTCATGGCGCCGCCGAAACCCAGCGCAAAGCCCAGGCCCAGAAACTGCTCGGCCTGCTGAAAGCTGCCGTTGAAGGCATGGGTGATGCCGCCCACGGGCCGGTGGCGTCTTAGCTGCTTGAGCAATTCGTCCTGCGAACGGCGCACGTGCAGAATCACGGGCAAGCCGTGGCGCTGCGCCAGTGCCAACTGGGCCGTATAAAAATGCATCTGCCGCTCGCGCATCGGCGGCGTGCACAATTCGGGTACGAAGAAATCCAGGCCGATTTCGCCTATGCCCACGAAGCGCGGATCACCCATGGCCTGCGCCACGGCTTGCTCCAGCGCCTGCAAGTCGCCGTCATCGGCCTGCGGCACGTACAGGGGGTGTATGCCCAGCGCATAAGCGCCGCCCGGCACACGGGCGGCCAATTGCGCAACCGGTTCGAAATACGCGCGCGCCACGGACGGAATCACGATGCCCGACACGCCCGCCCGGCCGGCGCGCGCCACCACCGCTTCGCGATCGGCGTCGAATTCGGCGGCATCCAGGTGGCAATGCGTGTCTATCAACATTCAAGCATCCTCGGCGGGTGCGTCGGCCAAATGCCCCCTGTTCATGTACAACTGGCGGGTGGCGCGCTGAGCCAAGGCCGGATCGTGGGTGACAATCAGGAAGGCCGTGCCCGATTCCCGGTTCAGGCGCGTCAGCAGCTCGAACATATTGTGCGCGGTTTCGCGGTCCAGATTGCCGGTGGGCTCGTCGGCCAGCACGCAGGCCGGCCGCGTGACCAATGCGCGCGCCAGGGCCACGCGCTGGCGTTCGCCGCCCGACAACTGGCCGGGAAAATGGCGCATGCGCGCGGCCAGCCCCACCTGCTCCAGCAGCACCGCGGCCTGCTCGCGCGCCTGCGGGCGCGGCATGCGCCGCACGATGAGCGGCATGGCCACGTTGTCCAGCGCGGAGAACTCGGCCAGCAGATGATGGAACTGATACACGAAGCCCAGGTGCTGGTTGCGCAATTGGCTGCGCTTGGCCTCGGAAAGATTGCCGGTCTCGTCGCCGTTCAGCCAGACGCGGCCGCTGTCGGCCTCGTCGAGCAGGCCCAGCACGTGCAGCAAGGTGCTCTTGCCCGAGCCCGAGGCGCCCACCAGCGCCACCATCTCGCCTTCGCGCACGGCGACGTCCACGTCGCGCAGCACCTGTATGGCGCCCGCGCCCTCGTCGTAGGACTTGTTCAGGCCCTCGGCCCGGAGTACGTAACGTGGTTCAGTGCTCATTGCGCAATACCTGTGCGGGTTGCAGCCGCGACGCGCGCCAGCTTGGGTACAGCGTCGCCAGCCAGGACAGCACCAGCGACGTCACCGCGATGGTGGCGATGTCGCTGGCCTGCGGGTTGGAAGGCAGGCTGCTGATGAAATAGATTTGCTGCGGCAAAAACTGTATGCCCAGGGCGCGCTCGATGGCCGGCACGATGATGTCGATGTTGTAGGCGATCAACATGCCCAGGCCCGTGCCCAGCACGGTGCCCACGACGCCGATGAGCGCGCCCTGCACCAGGAAGATGCGGCCTATCTCGCGCGGCGTGGCGCCTATGGTGCGCAGAATGGCGATGTCGGACTGCTTGTCCTTCACCGCCATCACCAGCGAAGACAGCAGATTGAAGGCCGCCACCGCGACGATGAGCGCCAGAATCAGGAACATCATGCGCTTTTCGGTTTGCACGGCGGCGAACCAAGTGCGGTTGTTTTCCGTCCAGTCGGAGGCGCGCACATAGGCCGGCATCGAAGCACGTAACTCGTTGGCCACGCGCGGCGCTTTCTGCATGTCGGCGATGCGCAGCCGAACCCCGCTGGTGCCGCTGTCGCGGAACACGCGCGCGGCGTCTTCCACGTGCACGAAGGCCAGCGAGGCGTCGTATTCGTAATGCCCGGAATTGAACAGGCCCACCACGCTGAACTGCCGCATGCGCGGCGTGAAGCCGGCCGGCGAGATGGACCCTTGCGGCGCTAGCAACATCACGGTGTCGCCGGGTACGACGCCCAGATTGGCCGCCAATTGCGTGCCCAGAATCACGCCGAACTTGCCCGCTTGCAGGGCGTCCAGCCGCACGTTCTCTAGCTGTTCAGCCAGGTCGGACACCTTGGGCTCGAAAGCCGGGTCTATGCCCCGGACCTGCACGCCGCTCAGCGCTTCGCCGCGCGTCAGCATGGCCTGGGCCGCCACGAAGGGGGCCGCGCCGCGCACGGCGGGGTTGCGCTCGGCCTGCTCGGCCAATTTCTGCCAATGCGCCAGAATGCCCGAGGGCTCCACCCCCGGCACGAAAAGCTCCACGTGCGGCAGCACCGACAGCATGCGGTCGCGCACCTGCTGCTGAAAGCCGTTCATGACCGACAACACGATGATCAGCGCCGCCACGCCCAGCGCGATGCCCACCATGGAGCTGCCCGCGATGAAAGACACGAAGCGGTCGCGCCGCCCGTTGCGCCGCCGGGCCCCGGTGAATCCGGCATAGCGCACGCCCATCCAGAATTCATACATCATGCCAGGGCCTGCCCGCGCTGCGCTTGTAACGGTTGCTTCATGTCTTGGAGACTCCTTCGATAATGCGGCAGCGGCCCCGTCGCGGCTCCTTGCCTGCTTCGTTTGCCACTACAATTCGTGGCATGCACATCGTACTACCCGGCGCCCTGCCCGATGCCAACGCGGCGCGCGCCCTGCTGCCCCAACTCGCCCAAACCGCGCCCACGCTGACGCGCTGGCTGTCGCTGGGCCATGCGCGCCTGCACGACGCGCCGGGCGAGCAAACGGGCTGCACGCCGGAGGAATACTGGCGCCTGCATCTGCGCGGCTACCGTCCCCAGCCGGGCCAGAACCACGCAGCCGGCCTGGGGCCCTTGCTGGCGTCCGAGGCGAACGACGCAACGGAAACCGGCAGCCAAGCCCAATGGCTGGCCGAGCTGGTGCATGTGTCGCCCACCCAGCACGGCGCTTCGCTGCTGACGGCCGGCGAGTTGGCCATCAGCGCCGAACACGACGCCGCCCTGTTCGACAGCCTGGCCGTGCTGAACGCCGGCCCCGCGGGCGCTGCGCCGGCGAGCGGCTTTCTGGACAGCGGCGATTTTACCCTGCGCCCGCTGCGGCCCGGCTTGTGGCAAGTGGGCGTGCCCGACGGCTTCCAGATGGAGACCGTCAGCCCCGCTCAGGTGGCGCGCAGCGCCGTCAACGACTGGTGGCCGCATCAAGAACAAGCGCGCGCCTGGCGGCGCCTGTTCAACGAAATCCAGATGCTCTGGTTCGAGCATCCCGTCAACCAGCAGCGCCAGCGGCAAGGCCTGCCGCCCGTCAACGGCTTGTGGCTGTTCGGCGGCGCCTCGGCAACGCAGTTGGACGCCGCCGCCCCGCAACAAGTTCACTGGCATGAAGATTTGTTGCAATCCTGGCTGCGCCAGGACTGGGGCGCCTGGCTGCACACTCTGGCCGACCTGGACGCCCGTGTGCTGCAAGCGGCCCAGCGCCAGGGGCTGCGCCCCACGCTGACGCTTACCGGGCGCGACCGCACCGTCGAAGTCGCACCCGCCCGACAACCCGCCTGGCTGCTGAAACTGGCCGGGCGCACCCAAACATGGAGAAACTGGTGGTCGCCCCAAGACTGATCACGCGTCATATCGATCACGCCGCCGTGCAGCGCCTGACGGCGGCCGGCGCTCACCCTTTGCTGGCGCGCCTGTGGGCCGCGCGCGGCGTTTCCGAAGCCGGCGACATCAAGCGCAAATGGTCGGCGCTGATTCCGCCCTCCGACCTGACGCAAGCCGATCATGCCGCCCGCGTGCTGGCCGACGCCATCATGCAGGGCAAGCGCCTGCTGATCATCGCCGACTACGATTGCGACGGCGCCACGGCCTGCGCGGTAGGCTTGCGCGCGCTGCGCGACATGGGGGCCAACGTCGACTTCCTGGTGCCCAACCGCTTCGAGACCGGCTACGGCCTGTCGCCCGAAGTGGTGCAACTGGCGCTGGCCCACGCCGCCGGCAAGCCGGACATGCTGATCACCGTGGACAACGGCATCGCCAGCGTGGACGGCGTGGCGGCCGCGCGCCAGGCCGGCATGGAGGTCGTCATCACCGACCACCACTTGCCCGGCGACACCCTGCCGGACGCGCTGGCCATCGTCAACCCCAATCACCCGCAGTGCGGCTTTCCGTCCAAGAACCTGGCCGGCGTGGGCGTCATTTTCTACCTGATGCTGGCGCTGCGCGCCGAATTGCGCCGACGCGGGCGTTTCGCCCCCGACGGCGGCCCGCGCCTGGACCGCCTGGCCGACCTCGTGGCGCTGGGCACGGTGGCCGACGTCGTCAAGCTGGACGGCAACAACCGTCTCATCGTCACGCAAGGCTTGAAAGCCATGCGCGCGGGCCAGATGCAGCCCGGCTTGCGCGCCCTGTTCGCCGTGGCCGGGCGCGATCCGGCCCAAGCCGGCGCTTTCGACCTGGGCTTTGCGCTGGGCCCGCGCATCAATGCGGCGGGCCGCCTGGCCGACATGAGCCTGGGCATACGCTGCCTGACGACCGACGACGAATCGCTGGCGCTAGAGTTGGCGCGCGAGCTGGACACCATGAACCAGCAGCGCCGCGTCATCGAAGGGGCGATGCGCGAAGAAGCGCTGGACTCCGTCGAGCTGGCCCAGCCCGTCATCGGCGCGTCGGTTTGCGTATACCAGCCCGATTGGCACCAGGGCGTCGTCGGCCTGGTGGCTTCGCGCCTGAAGGAAACCTACTGGCGCCCCGCCCTGGCCTTCTCGCGCGCCGAGCCCGGCCAGTTGCGCGGCTCGGGCCGCTCGATTCCCGACGTGCACTTGCGCGACGCGCTGGATCTGGTCTCCAAGCGCCATCCGGGCATGATCCTGAAATTCGGCGGCCACGCGATGGCGGCGGGTTTGACGCTGGATGAATCACGCTACGACGATTTCGTCTCCGGTTTCGACGAGGCCGTGCGTACGCTGGCCGGGCGCGACAGTTTCGAGCCCGTCATCGAAACCGACGGCTCGCTGGAGAGCGGCTATGCCAACGTGGAGGTGGCGCAGATGCTGGCCTCGGAAGTATGGGGCGCGGGCTTTCCGTCGCCGGTGTTCCGCGACGTTTTCCGCGTGGCGCACCAGCGTTTGTTGAAGGACAAGCATTTGAAGCTTAGCCTGCAGCGCGGCGAGCAGCGTTTCGATGCGATTTGGTTCAATCATGCCGATACGCTGCCCGAATTCGCGGAGGTGGCTTATCGCTTGGATGTGAATGCGTGGAATGGGATGCTGTCGGCGCAGTTGATCGTGGAGCATGCGCAGGCGGCTTCGTGATGATTGGCGGTTGATGCCGGAGGCGGGCTGGCTGAGGCTTGGGTTCTTAGCGCTATCGGATGTGGGCGAGTTGAAGGTTGAGTTCTTAAGCGCTGCCAGGAACAGATTCACTGACGCGGCCGGTCGGGCGGCCCCGCTACGCGGGGCTTCCCGCGTCTACCTCGTTCGTGCAGGCGGCGAAAGAACTCGCCCTCAGCGCTGCGCGCTTGCGGTGCTCGCACAGCTTTCGCCGACTGCCCCCGCACTGCCTTCGGTAACACGCGGCGCCCTCCAACGGCCGCGTCAGTGAATCCGTTCCCGGCAGCTTGGCGGTGTCGAAACGCGCGTGGCCGCTAGAGTATTTTTTTGGTTGAAGTGTTTACAAGTTTAGTCAGCGCTGAGGGCGAGAGCCGGTGTAGGCTTGGCCGTGCGTTCAGCGTACGCCGAATTTTTCGGATGAGGACGGGGGGTGTCGGCGCCAGCCTGTCTGAATCCCGAGCCGCGTAGCGGCGAGGTTGAGTTCTGCCGCCGCCCGGCCTCATCCGAAAAATTCGGGAAGCCCGTAGGGCCGGACGATGCGCACGGCACAGCCTGCACCGGCTCTCGACCGGCTCAAGAACTCAAACCAATTCCATCAAACTGGCAAGCACCTAAACCAAAAATGCGCTAGCTAATTAGCTACGCATGGCTAAATCAACACAGCCTGCGGCGCCAATCCCTGCAAAGTCTCGAACAAGCTTGCGGCCAATTGCTCCACCGGCTTGCCCGTCGTATCCACATGCGTATGTGCCAGCGCGTAAGCCTGGCGCCGCGCCTGCAAGGCTCCTTCTATATTTCGCATGGCTTCATCGCGCAGTTGTGGCGTAGCGATGCGAGCGTCGTGTTGGGCCATGACGCGGCGGAAGTGTTCTTGCGGCTGGGCGTGCAGCCAGACGGCGTGAAAGGAGTGCAGCAGCACTTCGTAGGTGCCGGTCTCGACCACGATGCCGCCGCCCGTGGCGAGCACCACCGGCTCGTTGGCGGCCACGATGCGATCCAGGCAGCGGCGTTCCAGGCGGCGAAAGCCGGCCTGGCCGTATAGCGAAAACACCAGATCCAGCGAGAGCCCGGCCTCGCGTTCAACTTCGCGGTTCAGTTCGATGAAGGGTATCTCCAGGCGCTGGGCCAGCAAAGGCCCCAGCGTGGACTTGCCCGCGCCGCGCAGGCCCACCAGCGCGATGCGGCGCGGGGCGCCGCCCTGGCCGGTCTCGGCGTGGCGCAACAGCATGCGGCGTATGTCTTTCAGTTGCGCCGGCGATTGGCGTTTGAGCAATTCAATGATGAGCGCGTAGTCGGCCCCGTATTGCTCGTGGTCGCTAAGCAGGCTGTCGATTTCCACGCCCAGCGCCAGCGCCAGCTTTTGCAGCACGGCCACCGACACGTTGCCGTCGCCTTTTTCCACGCGCGACAGATACGGCAGCGAAATGCCCGACTCGCGGGCCAGTTGCTTCATCGTCATGGCCCGCGCCGCCCGGCACGCGCGCACACGCTGCCCAATGCGCAGCGACAGTTCGAGCGCAGCGCTTTCCTGCCCTGCCGCCGTCATGACCCAGCGCCCATACGCATGCGAGTCTCCTTCTGGTGTTGACTGACCCTAGCGCCCTGAACCGGAAGTTCGGCACACTGGTTCAGAGCAGGATGACGCGCGGATCGGGCGATTCCGCATACAAGGCCTCCACGCAGTCGTCGCGCAAGCGCAGCACCGCCGACTGGTTGATGTAGCCTTTGTCGGTGATTTCGCCGCCGTCCACGGAGGGCGGCGTAGGCAGCAGCATGGCGCGGTCGGCATAGGTGGAACTGCCCGTGCTTTGCGCATGCAGCTTTTGCAGGCCCTCGCGCGTTTTCTCGCGCACGGCCGGGTGATCCAGCACCTGCCGCACCGTGGCGTCCTCGCCCAGGCCGGCCAGGCGGCGGCAGGCCGCCATGTCCGGAAACACCAGAAAGCCCACCGAGTCGCGGTCGTGGCCGGTGACCACGATGTCCTGCGCCACGGGTGTCAGCGCTTCGATGCCCTTGACGCGCAAGGTGCCTACGCTAACCCAGGTGGCCGTGGTGAGCTTGAAGTCTTCCGACACGCGGCCGTCGAACACCAGGCCGGCGGCCGGGTTTTCGGGGTCGGCGAACCGCACCGCGTCGCCGATCAGGTAATAGCCTTCCTCATCGAAAGACTTGGCGGTGACGTCGGGCTGCTTGTAATAGCCCGGTGTCACCACCGGCCCCTTCAGGCGGATTTCCAGCTTGCCGCTGTTGGGCAGCAGCTTGATTGTGACGCCCGGCACGGGCAGGCCGATGACGCCGGAGCGCTCGGCCTGGTAGTGGCAGTCGGTGGCCAGCGGCGAGGTTTCCGTCGAGCCCCAGGCCGTCACCATGGGCACGGGTTGGCCCAGCTCTTCGCGCGACAGTTCGATCAGAGCGTCCCACAGATGCTGGGGCAAGGCCGCCGCCGCATAGAAGATGACTTTGAGCCGCGAGAAAAAATGCTTGCGCAGCTCGGCGTCCTCGCGCAAGGCGGGCACCAGCATGTCGAAGGCGCGCGGCACGTTCATGTACAGCGTGGGCGCAACTTCGCGCAGATTCTTGATGGAGGCGTCGAACAGGCCCGGCACCGGCTTGCCGCCGTCTATGTACAGCGTGCCGCCGTTGCACAGCATCATGTTCAGGTTGTGGTTGCCGCCGAAGGTGTGGTTCCAGGGCAGCCAGTCCAGCAGTACGGGCGGTTCGTCCTCCAGAAACGGCCACACCTGGCGCTTGGCCTGCTGGCTGGCGCACAGCATGCGCTGCGTGTTGATGACGCCCTTGGGATAGCCGGTGGAGCCCGAGGTGAACAGTATCTTGGCCACGGTGTCGGGCGTAACGGCCTCGAAAGCCGCCTGCACGGCGGCTTCGTCGTGCTCGCCCGCCATGTCGGAAAATCGGATGGCGCCCTGGGCCGGTTCGTCGCCGTCGCCCACCACCCACAGCGCGCCGTGCAGGCCTTGCAGCGCTTGCATGGCGGGGGCGAAACGCGCCGCCCCTTCGGTGTAGATGATGTCCGGGCTCAGGCGTTCTATCAGGTTCTTGAGCTTGGCATGGTCTTTGGAGACCAGCGAATAGGCCGGCGACACCGCCGCGTAAGGAATGCCGACGTGCAGACAGGCCAGCATCAGCAGCCCGTGGGCGACGCTGTTGTCCGACAACACGCAGACGGGCCGCTCGGGCCCCGCGCCGCGCCGCAGCAGCCAGGCGCCGATGCGGCGCACTTTATCCAGGGCTTGGGCATAGCTGACGCCTTGCCAGCCGCCGTTGGCCGCTCTTTCCTGCAAAAACGCGCGTTCCGGCGCTTGCCGCCCCCAGTATTCCAGCGACTCGCCCACGCAGCGCCCATAAGGCTGCAAAGGCACGGGATTGCTCAGGATCAGCGCACCGTCGTCGCGGCGCCGCACGTCCATGGCGGGCGCCGCAAACAGGCGTCCTTTTTCGGTAAGGGTAAGGCTCACGCTTGTCTCCGCTATGTTGTTTTGACTTTTACGCTCTGTGCGCAGCCGCGGGCCGGCAAGTAGCGGCCCCGCATCGCACAGGCAGGATACTGCCTCTTATGGCGATACTATACGTAAGCCACGCTACCAAAACAACTTATAGTTTATGGGGATAACCCTTATAAAACGGATTTCACTACTCATGCGGGGACGGACAAAAACAGTGGCGCGGGCGGAGCCATCTCCCGCCAGCCCGCTTTTCAGCGCAGCATCCACCCCGCCGCGCGCGACAGCGGCCCCTCGACGAACTGGTTGATCATATTGGGCAAGGCCAAGGGACGCAGCACCATCTTGGCGGCCATGTTGACCGGGTAGTGATGCTTGATCTGCTTGCCCAGCGACGCGCACAGGGCCTTGAATTCGGTTCTGTCAGCATTCGGCTTGTGATGCGCGTACACATGCCACAGCGCGATGTCTGCGTCGGAGTGGCGCGCTTCCATTATGCGCCGCTTGATGGCCGTCAGCACGCGCCACCGGCCCACGCGCTCGCGCTCGTTGTATTCGCGGAAGAACTTGTAGAAATACTTGTAGTGCCCCACTTCGTCGGTGCGTATGCAGGCCGCGATGCCGGACAGCACGGGTTCGGGAGAAAGGTCGGCCAGCGCGGTGTAGAACGTGGCGGTGCCGGTCTCGACCACGCAGCGCGCGGCCATCTCAAGGCCGCGCGTGGGCTCGAATTCGTCTACCGTGCACAGGCGCGAATATTCTTCGAAGAAGTCGTCGTAGGCCGCCTGCCAGTTGAACTCAGGCCATACCGCGCGCACGTAATCGCGCAGCGAATAGCCATGGCGCAGCTCTTCGTGCTGCCAGCGCTCGCTGAGCCACTGCACGGCTTCTTCGTCGCCCTGGAAGTAGTCGACCAGGTTGCGGGTGTAAAGGTCGGACGCGATTTCAACGAAAGAAGCGCCTGCCACCAAATACAAGAGATCTTCCCTGTCACGAACTTTTTCATGCTCTATCTGGTCGAAGGGGATTTGATCCAAACCCCATGATGGCAGAGTGGTTTTGGCTTGCTGCATGGCCGTTTACCTTATCTCGTATGGCGCATAAATGGTTCGACAAACGCGTTCGATATGCTCGCGCAATAAACAAGTTTACGCGATTCCCCCTATGCGTAAAGCCCGTCGCTGCTACAGACTTTGCCTGATGTTTACACGGTATTTTCGTGCCAACCCGGGTACGATTTCGTTTTCCAAGCTTTTCTTTTTCACGTAGGAACCTTCCCATGACAGCAACCTGTATGGACACTCCCAAACGCTACGGCGCCGTCACGCGCACTTTGCACTGGCTCATGGCGGCGCTGTTCGTCTGGCAATTCACGTCGGTGCTGGCCCATGCCTTCGCCGAGGACGGCGCGCTGGACAGCTTTCTGTGGCCCACCCACAAATCGGTGGGCACGCTGCTGATGCTGCTGATTCTGGTGCGCATACTGTGGGCGCTGGCCAATACCGGCCGCCGCCCGGCGCCGGTCAGCCTGCCGGCCCGCCTGGGCCATGGGGTGCTTTATCTGCTGATGCTGTTCATCCCGCTGGTGGCGCTGCTGCGCCAGTTCGGCGGCGGGCGCGCCTTCTCGCCCTTCGGCATTCCGTTCATGCCCGGCTTCGAAGGCGAGAAAATCACCTGGATGGTCGACCTGGGCAGCAACTTCCACAGCCTGATGGGCTGGATACTGCTGGCCGCCATCGTCGGCCACGTCGTGGCCGCGTTCTGGCATTATTTTGCCGGCCAGCCGAACGTCATGCGCCGCATCATCGGCCGTCCGGACGATAATCCGCAGGCGTAACGTAGCGGTACAGCACCCCGCCCTGCCTGTCCACGCGCTCCCAGTCGGGCAGGCCGGGAAAATCGATGACGACCAGCGAACCAGGAGGAAACTCCTGGTTCAGCCGCGCCAGGCTGTTCTGGTCCGCCTGCTCTATCAATTGCAGGGCTAGTTGGTGCAGGCCCGGATTATGCCCCACCACCAATAGGCAGCGATGCGCCTGCGCGGTGTACTGGATGCTTTCCAGGATGTTGTCGGGCGTGGACTCGTAAATGCGTTTCTCGAACACCGCCGGCGCGAACGCCGGCAGGCGCTTTTGCACGGCTTCCCAGGTGGCGCGCGTGCGGCGCGCGGTGGAAACGATGGCCATGTCCGGCTGGATATGCGTATCGGCCAGCCACTGGCCCGCTTGCAAGGCGGTCTCCTCGCCGAATTCGCTGAGCGGCCGTTCGTGATCCGGCAGGCCCGGCACGGTGCGGGCCTCGGCGTGGCGCAGCAGGCAAAGCCTGTGAAGAGCGGACGACATAGGATACTTCCTCTTGCTGCCGGCATCCCGCGCCTGGCTTGCGGGACGCTTGATCGAAAAACCGTAAGTGGGTGATAGGGTCTTTTAGTGTTAACAGACGCTAAAGCGAGACTCTAACGCGAAGCTCTAAAGCTAGGCCTTAAAACGTGGAGCCTTAAGCGCCCGCCTTGGCCGGACGCTTGAAAATCAGGTAAGCCACGCCGCCGACGACGACGCCCCAGAAGGCCGAACCCAGGCCCAGGAAAGTCATGCCCGAAGCCGTGGCGATGAAGGTCAGCACGGATGCTTCCCGGTCGTCGCCGTCCTGCACGGCGCCGACGATATTGCTCATGATAGCGCCCACCAGCGCCAGGCCCGCCAGCACGGCGATGAAGGCCGGCGGCAGGGCCGTGAACAGCATCACGATGGAACCGGCGAACAAGGCGCCCAGTACGTAGAACAGGCCGTTGGCGATGCCCGCGATATAGCGCCGCTTGGGGTCCTCATGGCACTCCGCACCCGTGCACACCGCCGCATTGATGGCCGCCAGCACCGAGGTGATGCCGCCGAAACAGGCCGTCGCGATCGATGCCACGCTGGTCACCATCAGGATGGGGCGCGCCGGCGCATCGAAGCCCGAGGTCTTCAGGATGGCCATGCCGGGCAGGAACTGCCCCGTCAGACTCACCAGCACCAGCGGCAAGGCCAGGCTCAGCGTGCTGCTCCACGTCCAGTGCGGGGCGATGAACTGGGGCGTCGCGGGCTTCCATTGCAAGCTGGACAAATGGGTTTCGCCCAGCATCACGGCCAGCACGATGCCCAGGAACAGCACCAACACCATGGTGTAGCGCGGTATCCAGCGCCGAAACACCAGGTAGGCCAGAATCATGCCGAAGCCCAGCACCGGCGCCGACGCCACCGAGGTGAAGGCCGACATGCCGAACTGGAACAGGATGCCCGCCAGCATGCCGGCGGCGATGCCGCGCGGAATCATCCGTATCAGGCGGTCGAAGTAGCCCGTCACGCCGATCACGAACAAGATGACAGCCGCCGTCAGATAAGCGGCCACGGCTTCGTTCAGGCTGACCTCGGGAAACAGCGTAACCAGCAAGGCCGTGCCGGGCGCGGACCACGCGGTCACCACCGGCATTTTCATGTAGCTGCTCAGGAAAATGCTGGTGACCGCAGCGCCGATGGAAATCGCCCATATCCACGACGGCAGCATCTCGGTGGACACCTGCGCGGCCTGGGCGGCCTGCACGAAAATCACCAAGGGCCCCGTATAGGCGATCAGCACCGCCAGGAAACCCGCAGCCACCGCGGATATCGACCAGTCTTTCCCAAACACTATGGCTCCCCTCGCAATGCTTCGTCAGCCAGCAGTGTAAACAAAAATACCCCCACGCCGCGCCTTCGGCTTGCTGCCCCCAAGGAGGCGCTTTTGCCTTGGGGCGGCCCGGCGGCAAAAACCTATATTTCTACTGTACGCCGAGATAGCTGGCCTGCACGGCCGGGGAAGCCAGCAGTTCGCCGCTGGAGCCGCTCAGCGCCACGTGGCCGTCTTCTATGACGTACGCATGCTCCGACAGGCTCAGCGCCGCCTGGATGTTCTGCTCGACCAGGCCGATGGTGACGCCGGTGTCGCGTATGCGCTCCAGGATGCCGAACAGTTCGTCCACCATGGTCGGCGCCAGGCCCAGCGTCGGCTCGTCCAGCAGCAACAGGCTGGGGCGCGACATCAGGCTGCGGGCCAGGGCCAGCATCTGTTGCTCGCCGCCCGACAAAAACCCGGCCTGGTTGCGCCGGCGCTGCTTCAGGCGCGGAAAGAGCTCGTACATCTGCTCGGCGCGCTCGCGCCAGCCGTCCCGCGCATGCGGCGCATAAGCGCCTATGCGCAAGGTATCGGCCACGGTGAAGTCGGGAAACACCAGCCGTCCTTCGGGCACCAGCGACAAGCCCAGCGCCAGCCGGTCCGGCGGGCTCAAGGCTTCGATGGGCTTGCCCGCCAGCAGAATGCTGCCGCGCCGCGCGGGCAGCAGGCCGGCCAGCGTGCGCATCAGCGTGGTCTTGCCCGCGCCGTTGCTGCCCACGAAGGCCGTCACCTTGCCCTCTTCCAGCGTTATCGACACCTGCTTCAGCACCTGGATGTCGCCGTATCCGCTGCACAAATCGCGTGTTTCAAGCAGCATGGGCATGCCTTTCCCCCAGATAGGCCTGGATGACGCGCGGGTCGCCGCCGACTTCGGCGGGCGCGCCTTCCATCAGTTTCTTTCCTTCGTGCAGCACCACGATGCGATGGCTCATGCGCATCAACACCTTCATGACGTGCTCGATGATGATGATGCTCAGGCTATGGCGCTGACGCAGCTGCTCGATGAGCAACAGCGCGCCGTCCACCTCGCTGGCGTTCAGGCCGGCCAGCACCTCGTCCAGCAGAAGCAGGCGCGGCCGCGTAGAGAGCGCCCGGGCGATTTCCAGGCGCTTGCGGCCGGCCAGCGTCAGCGCCGCCGCCGGCTTGGAGGCATGGATGGAAAGCCCCACCTCTTCCAGGATGTCTTCGCACAAGGCGCGCGCCGTCTTCAGGTCGCGCTGGCGGCCGCTGCCGTACAGCGCGCCGACCATGCAGTTCTCCAGCACCGTCATGCCCGGAAACGGCCTGACGATCTGGAAAGTGCGGGCGATGCCCAGGCGGCTGGCCTGTTCCGGCCGGGGCGGCACCGCCTTGCCTTCGAACAGTATGCGTCCCGAACTGACCGGCATGTTGCCGGCGATCATCGAGAACAGCGTGGTCTTGCCCGCGCCGTTCGCGCCCATCAGGCCCAGGATCTCGCCCTGCCTCATGTCGAAACTGACGTCGGACACCGCGGTGATGCCGCCGAAGCGGCGCGTCACCTGTTGAACTTGCAGCAAGGCGGTCATCAGCGCCCTCCCCCGGCGCGGCCGCGCCGCGCCTGCCATTTGCCCACGATGCCGTCGGGCGCGAACAACACGAAACCCAGCAGCAGCACGCCCAGCAGCACCATGTAGAACTCGGGCATGCGCGACCACAGCAGCTCGGACAGCAGCATGATGAAGGCCGCGCCCAGCACCGGCCCGGCCGGCCTGTCGCTGCCCCCGATAATCGCCATCGTGACGATGGTGAACGAGGTCATGGGGCTGAACATCTGCATGGGCTCGAAATAGGTGGAACGCAATACCGTCAAGGCGCCCACCATCGCCGGCAGAATGGCCGACAAAATGAAGGCCGCCAGCTTGACCCAGGTGGTCGGCACGCCCAGGGTGGCCGCCGCCGTTTCGTCCTCGCGCACCGCCCAGAGGGCCACGCCCAGGCGCGAATGCTTGAGCGCCATCACCAGCAGCACCGCCAGCACGGCCAGCGCCAGCATGCCGTAGCTCAGCCACAGCACGTCGGGCGCGCCCAGCAGCAGGCGCCCGCTGACGCCCAGCGCCGACTCGATCGCCACCACCACGTACTTGAAGAACTCCGCCACGCCGAACGTGAGGATGACGAAGTACGGCCCCCGCACGCGCAGCGACGGCAAGCCCACCAGCGCCGCGAACGCCACGGCCGCCAAGGCCGCCAGCGGCAGCACCGCCAGTATCGGCAACTGCATCCACGACAGCGCCATGATGTAGCCGCCCATGCCGTAGAACACCGCATGCCCCAGCGAGATGTAGCCCGTCATGCCCGAAAAGGCGACCCAGCTTGCCGTCAGCGCTATCCACGCATACAGCTGCATCATCACGTTCTGGCCGTAAGAGCCCAGCATGGCGGGCGCAATCGCCGACGCCAGCAGCAGGGCCAGCCACGCGACGGAACCGGAAAAACGCGTCGTGCTCATGCCGCCCTCCTGCCGAACAAGCCTTGGGGACGCACGAACAGCACGACGATGAACACGCCATACAGCAGTATCGAGCGATAGGCCGGCGAGGTCAGCGCGCCGCCGTAGACTTCCACGCAAGCCAGCAGCAAGGCCCCGGCCATGCTGCCGCCGATGGAGCCCAGCCCGCCCAGGATGATGACGAAAAAGGCCGCAATGGTGAACGGAAAGCCCGAGAACGGCGTAATGCTTTCAACCATGCTGACCAGCGAACCGGCCAGCGCCGCCAGGGCAAAGCCCAGACAGAAGATGACGCGGTTGACCTTGTCCGCATGGATGCCGACCAGCGCGGCGGCGTCGCGCTGCTGTATCAGCGCGCGTATCGCCAGGCCGGTGATGCCGGCGCGGAAGAACAGCATCACGGCCGCCGTGGCCGCCACGCTGACGCCGATGATGACCAGGCGGTTCAAGGCCACGCTGACCGAACCGATCTGCACCAGCGATTCCATATAGCTGTAGCTGCGCGCATTGGCGCTAAAGGCCATCGCGCCCAGGTTCTGCAGAATCACCGACAAGGCGAAAAACACCAGCAAGGAGTTGGCCTCTATGCGCTGCATCAGCGCCGGCGTGCTCGACAGCCGCTTGATGAGCAGCTCATAGCACAGCCAGCCCAGCGCCGCCGCCACCAGCATGGCGGCGAACATGGACACCAGCGGCGATATCCGCCAGGCTGTGAACAGGCCGAAGGCGACGTAGGCGCCCAGCATCATGATTTCGCCATGCGCCACGTTCAGCAGCCGCATCGCTCCGTAGATCAGGTTCAGGCCCAGCGCAACCAAGGCATAGATGGAAGCCAATGCCAAGGTTGCGATCAGCAGTTCAGGTGAGAACAGCGCGTTCATCTTGGATCACTGTTCCCATTTCTGCTTGGGCTGGAATTTGGCCGTCGCCATTTCGGGCGGATGGATGATTTGCGCGACGCCGTTCTGGAACTGCAGGAACATCGTGGGCGTGGTCGCGTTCTGCACGCCCTCGAAGCGCACCGGCCCGTTGATGGTCGAGAAGGTCTCGGACGAGATCGTCTTGCGCAGCGCGTCCTTGTCCAGCCCCGCCTTGGCCACGGCCTGCTCCAGGATCTCGGCCGACATGTACGACAGCACCGCATCCAGATAGTCGGGGGCCTCGCCCGTCTTGGCCTGGTAGGCCTCGAAGAAAGCCTTGGCGTTGGGCCAGTCGGCCTTGTCCGGCGACCAATGGCCCATGGTGACGATGTTGTCCAGATTGGCGCCGAACATCTTGCCGAAGAAGGCCGCCGTCGGGCCCACCAGCAGGAACTGGAACGGCGCCGTGATGTTCTGCTCGCGCGCGCCGCGCATGTACAGAATCGCATCGGGCGGATACGACAGGTTGATGACGGCGTCGGGCTGCAGACGCTTGATCTCCGTCAGCGTGCCGGTCATGTCCTTCACGCCGGGCGCGTATTGGCGGTCGAGCACCACTTGTATGCCCGCCTCTTTCAGCGCCGGCAGCAGTTCCTGGCGGTTTTCCATCGGGAAGCCGATCTGCACGGTGTTGACCGCCACGGTCTTGACGTTCAGGTCTTTAAGCAGCTTGGCCATTTCCTTGCCATGGGCGTCGGGCATGGACGAAGTCGGGAACCAGATGTTCTTGGCCTTGAGCGAGCGGATCTGCAGCGACGAGGCCGTGCTGCCCACCATGGGGAAGCCGTGCTTCTCAAGCACGCCGACGATGGCGAAGTGGTTGTGCGAGCCCCAGGGCGACAACAGCAAGTCGACCTTGTCGCCCGAGATCAGCTTCTCGTAGATGGCGGCTTCCTTGCCCACGTCCGACTGGTCGTCGTAGATGACGAATTCCACCGGACGCTTGGTGCCCTGCACGTCCAGGCCACCCTTGGCGTTCACCTGATCGCGCCACAGCTCGTACGCCGCCAGCGGGCCGGCGGACGTCGGCGCGAATTCGCCGGTGCGCGAAATGCCGAAACCGATGCGCACCGGGTCCGCCGCGAACCCGGCGCCCGATGCACACAATGCCAGGGCCGCAACGGCCAGGCGCCATACTTTGCTTGCTTGTCTCATGCCTACCTCTCCTTGAATAAACCGGCACGGCCGCTCTCCTGGCGGCTCGCCGATATGAAAAAATGCCCCCCACGCCGCGCCTTCGGCTTGCAGTCCTGTTTCAACGCGTGCCCGTGGGCAGGTGGTTGGCGGCGCGGAATACCTGCGCCGCGACCCACGGGTCGCTCATGGCGCCGCGCACGACGCGGTTGCGGACCTCGTCGGGCAGGTAGGTCACCTCGCCGTACAAAATGGACCAGCGCTGGCAATGCTCGATCAGTTCGCGCTCTTTGCTTTCCCAAAGCTCCAGCGCGGCGGGAATGTCGCGCTTGTCGGTCACGTCTTGCAGATACACGGCCAGGGCCAGGCCGTTCTGCATGGCCATGCCGCCGCCCTGGCCCAGATTGGGCGGCTGGGCGTGCGCCGCGTCGCCCAGAATGGCGGTGCGGCCCGACGACCAGGCGCGGCAGCGCGTGATGCTGTAGGCGCCCCAGTGAACGGTGGCCTCGCCGATGCGATCGATGAGATGCTTCCATTGCGGAAAGGATTCGGTCCACAAGGCCTTGTCCACGGGCACGGCCCGCGCCGCCTTGTCTTCGTAGGGGCAAGTCAGCGCAAGATAAGTGTCTTTCTCGCTGACCGGCGTAATAAGGAAGCGGCGTTCGCCGTTCCAGCACTCGATGTACTTGCCCTCGTCCTCGGGGCCGAAATCGCCCGGCCGCGCGGGAATCATGGCTCGTATCGCCCCTTCGCGCGTTTGTTCATGCAAGAGCTCCAGCCCCAGCGAGTCGCGCACCTTGGACCAGATGCCGTCCACGCCTATGGCCAGGTCGGCCTGCACGATTTCGTTATTGGGAAACAGCAGTTCGCCGCGCGACGTGGCGCCTATGGCCTCGGCGCGCGTCACCACCTTCACGCCGGCGCGCAGGCAGGCGTTCTTCAAGGCGTCCAGCAGCATGCTGCGCGGCACCGTCAGCAAGCGCTTGTCGGGCTGGATGCGGGCCGACTCGATGATGTTGCCGTGCAGGTCGCGCTGCTCGAAATGCGTGCCGCGAAACGCGCCCGCCGTGGCTTCTTCGTAAGCGCCCAGGGCTTCCAGCACCCGCAGGCCGTTTTCCCAGATATAGATGCCCGCGCCCACCGCGCGCAAGGCGTCCTGGCGTTCGTAGACCGTTACCTCCCAGCCGCGCTGCGCCAGTGCGGCCGCGGTGGCCAGGCCGCCGATACCCCCGCCCGCAATGGCGGCCGTCAGTTTTTTCGTCATGGCCCGCGCTCCTTATACGGCCATGGCCAGCGGCAGATCGCCGCGCGCCGACAGGTCGCGTTTGCCGGGCTGCTCGACGTACCATTCGCTGAGCAGGCCGTCGGGGTCGCGCAAGAACACGCTGTGCTTCCAAGGCAGCTGGGTTTCGCGCTCGATGGACACGCCGATGCCGGCCAAGCCGGCTTTGGCTTTCTCCAGCGTTTCCAGGTCTTTCATCTCGAACGAGGCATGGTGATAGGCCGGCGCTTGCGCGGCGACCAGCACCAGGTTGTAGTCGTAGACGTCCATGTCCGCGCCCAGATAGACGACGCCCTCTTCGCGGGCCACTACGTGCAGGCCGCCTATGGTCGTGTAGAACTCGACCATCTCGTTCAGGCGCGGCGTCAGCAGCGTGGCATGCGTCAAGCGCCAGGGGTGCACGGGCGCGGATTCGACGATTTCCAGCACGGGGTTGTCTTCGTAGCGGCCTTCGGTGAAACCTTCCGCCTGCAGAGGGTCCCAGAAGCTGGTCAGCAGCTCCATCGGGCCCGTCAGCACGTTGCGCCAGTCTTTGACCGTGTCGCAGTAGAACTCGTTGTAGTTGCCGTCGGGGTCGAACATGTAAACGCTATGGGCGACCTGGTGATCCACCGTGAGGTCGGTTTCGACGTCGTCCTGCTTGAGCTTGCGAAACGCCTCCACCAGCTCGGCTTCGTTTTCCAGCTCCCAGGCCAGATGATTCAGGCCCACCGTCAGGCCGATGGTGCCGGGCAGTTGCAGCAGGCCATTGCGGCCATAGCGCGCCACGCCCTTGGTGGTTTGCATCATGCCCAGGTCGTGCGGCGTATGGCCGGTGCCCAGGAAGGTTGCGATCAGATCGGGCTCGGTGAACTCAACCTTCAGGCCACAGACTTCGCTGTAGAAGCGCTCGGATACCGAGATGTCTTCCACCCACAGGTTGACGTGCCCCAATCGCCGGGGATGAAAGTAGCGCTGCTGCGCGGCGGCCGGCTGCGTGGTCTGTTCCATGGTCTCCTCCTTCAGTTTGTCCGTGCGGTTCGCCTTGTTCACCGCTTTGAAAAACTATAAGAAGATCGCATACTCATGTCAATACATATGTACTTTCATATAATTAGTGAAAACACCTATCGGCTAATATGTAAAAACATTTATTCTTAAGCGCAAACACGGTCGGGCCGGCGCGGTGAACGACGCCGGGCCGGCCTTGCCCATGCATCATTTCGCTTCACGCCAACCATGAAAAACACCGTCCGACGCGGCAAGACCAACACTGCGCAAACCAGCCAGCCGGCCCTAAGCCCCGAAGACTGGAGCCTGCAGAAAAACGTCGCCTTCCGCATGGATTCCATCAGCTCGCGCATGAACCAGGAACTGCGCGATTCCGTGCTGCGCGACATGGATCTCACCCATACCCACTTTCGCGTGCTGCAAGTGCTGTTCGAGGTCGACGGCCAGCAGATCGGCGACATCGCGCGCAGCATCGTCGTGCGCCAGCCCGCGCTCAGCCGCGTCATCGACCAGTTGGAAGCGCGCAAGCTGGTGCGCCGCAAACAGGATAAAGACGACAGCCGCTACATGCGCGTCTATCTCACGGCCGCTGGCAGGCACAGCTACGAGCAGGCCTGGCCGGCCGCCCATCAAATCGTGGTGCGCGCGCTGGAAGGCCTGGCCGACGACGAACGCGAGCGCCTGCTCGAACTGCTGACGCGCATGGACGTTCACATGCAGAAGAAATAAGGCGGGCCAACCGCCTCCCAAAGCCCCAAAGAAAAGCAGCATGGTCTCCCATGCCGCTTTTCCGCCAGCGCTACGCGACTCTTACTCGGCGAAACGCTGCTCGATCTCGTAGACCGCCGTGGTGCCGCTGACCTCGAAGCCCACGATCAGCAAGGGCTTGTCGCCCGGGGCATCCTTGGCCGGCACGAACTTCAGCCCTTCGGGCCCCAGATCGCCCGCCACGGCCAGATTGTCCTTGGGGTCGTCCGTCCAGTTCTCGCGGGTGTTCAGGTAGTCCTGGAACACCGGCGCGGCGGGGTCGGTCACGTCGTAGGCCAGCACGCCGCCCATGCGCTCCAGGCCGATGAAGGCAAAAATCTTGTCGCCTATGACGCCGATCTCCAGGCCCTCGGGCTCCGGCCCTTTGTCGTCGCTGCGGTCTTTCAGCGTATCGCCCTCTTCGTGCTGGCTGTTGAAGAAATCCGCGCAGGGCAGATCGCGCGCGGCGCGCAGCCTGCATTCGCCCGAAGCCAGGAAGCGCTCGAACTGGTCGCCGGCGTCCCACACCAGGGCGCCGTTCTCGTCGCGTATCGAGAACGAGCGCGCGCCGTAGGCATACAGCCTGTCGTACATCAGCCAGCGGCCGGCCGGATTCTCGTTGCCGTTCTTGTCGAAGAACTTGGGCGTGCCGTCGGCGTTCAGCTTGTAGCCTTGCGTCCAGCTTATCTTCAGCCGGCCCAGCTCTTCGTCGTCGCGGCAGGCGCCGGGCTTGTTGCCGGGCTCGGCGCCGCAATAGGCGAACACGGCGGGGTCTAGCATGGCGCCCTCGGCCATGGCGATCAGATGCGCCGGCATGTCGTCGCCCAGGCGCCGGGCAAAGCCGTCCTTGTGCACCAGATGCTTGACGCGCAGCTCTTCGACGAAGCCTTGAGAAGGGTCGCCTATCGCGGCGGGCCGCGCCGCCTTCTTGTCTTCGGCCTGGCCGAAATAAGCCGGGTTGTCTTCGCCCCAGGCGCGCGCGTCGCCTTCGTTGGCGGTGGCGAGATAGGTCTTGCCGCCCACGCTGTACACGGCGAGGGCGTCGGGCAGATACATGCCGAACACGCCCGGACGCGGCTTGATGTCGATAACCTTGTTCTTGTCTTCGTCGTAGACGTCCATGCCGTTGGCGGCCAGGCCGTGGTCTTTGTAGCCCAGCGGCAGTATGTCCAGCACCCGGACATTGTCTACGTCTATCTTGGCCAGCGCATTGTTTTCCTGCAGCGTGGCCCAGGCCAGCTTGCCGTCGGCGGAAACCGCGATGTATTCGGGTTCCAGGTCTTGCGCCACCGTCGTCGTGCGATACACGCCCGTGCCGCCGGCGGGCAGCGCCTGGGTCTGATCGGGGCCGTAAATGCGCACGCCTTGTTGCAGCAATTGCTGCTTGCGGTCGTTGAAAGCGCGGAAATCCGCCGTCTTCACCACGGGCTTGTCCAGATCGCCAAGGTCGATGATGCTGATCGAGCCTTCGGGGTCCGCCTGGTAGTCGTCGCTGGGCTCGCCTTCGTTGGCCACCAGCACCTTCTTGCCGTCGGGCGTAAAGGTCAGCATATCGGGCAAGGCGCCCACTTGCACGTGGCTGATCAGGCTGGAATCCGCGCCCCGGTAAAAGCCCACGTAGCCCGGCGCCGTTTTCTCGGCGGCCTCGATGGCCAGCGCCACCACGCCGCCGTGCACGGCCACGCTGTTCACCGTCGCGCCCGCCGCAATGGGCGTCGCATCGATAATGCCCGCATGGCGCGGATGCGCCGGGTCGCCCATGTCCAGCACGTCCAGCTTGCCGGACTGGGCATTGACGACGAAAGCCCGCTTGCTTTGCGCATCGAAAGCGGTGATCTCGGCGGCGCTGACGCCGAACTGGCCGGTCTCGTAGCGGCCCAGCTGCTTCAGGCTGATGGAAGACGGCGTTTTTTCAACGGGAACTTCGAGCGCCGGGGTTTCCGGCGCGGGGCTTTCGGGCGCCGCATCGTCGCCGCCCGAACCGCCGCAGGCCGCCAGGGCCAGCGTCAATGCGGCCGCGGCGAACAGCGACATGGGGGATTTCCAGGAACGGTTTTGTCGATATGCCTGCATGATAGGATGAATTCCCACGATAAAATTTCGTGGGCGCATCATGCCCCTGCATCATGACAATTTGATGGCACGGCCAGCGCCGTGCCGCCGCGCTAGAAGAAGCTGCCGACGTTAAGCAGCGTCAACACGCCCAGCACGAAGAAGATGGCCGCGGCGATGCCGTGCACCACTTTCATCGACACCTTGGCGGCGATTTTGTCGCCCAGGAACACCGCCGGCACGTTCGCCAGCATCATGCCCAGGGTGGTGCCCAACACCACCTGCACCACGTCGGGGTAGCGCGCCGCAAGCGCCACCGTGGCGATCTGCGTCTTGTCGCCCATCTCGGCCAGGAAGAAGGCCACGACGGTCGTGCCGAACACGCCAAAGCGCTTCAGGCGGGCCGCGCCGTCGTCATCGAGCTTATCGGGAATCAGCATCCACACCGCCATGGCCAGGAACGACAGGCCGACGACCCAGCGCAAGACGTCCGGACCCAGCAGTTGCGCGACCCAGCCGCCCAGCGCGCCGGCGGCGGCGTGGTTGGCGAGCGTAGCGACGAGTATGCCCGCGACAATAGGCCATGGACGGCGAAACGTCGCGGCCAATACGATGGCCAGCAATTGGGTCTTGTCACCCATTTCACCCAGCGCGACGATGCCGGTGGATACGAGAAATGCTTCAAACATGAACGAGGATTCCAAGGGCCGGTACGAACCAAGACCGCATTGCGCCCCCGGCCCGAACCAGAGGCAATGCGGTCAAAGGTCTTGCCAGGCTCTCGCTGCGGGCGCCATGGCCAGCGATTCCATTTCCGAATCAAGCCAAGTATGTTGACGCGCGCCCCTGCGTTGCGCAGGGCGGCTACTCCCCAATGACGAATGTGCGAAAGTGTAGCGCAAATTGCGCTATAAAGTAGCGATGGCAATGGCGGCCCGAAAGCGGCCCAGGCCCGACGCGCATCGATGTATCGACGTTACGCAAGCTCTTCAAGTTGGCATAATGATGAATACCAAGACGCCCTCTCCCGCCCTTCGCTCCATTCTCGAACCCGGCCGAAACTGCTGGCGCATAGAACACTGCGACTGCGCCTCGGCCATCGTCGACGCAGCCGAATACTTCCACCACGCGCACCAGGCCATGAGGGCCGCCCGCCACCGCGTTCTCGTCATAGGCTGGGATTTCGACACCCGCATCCAGCTCGAACCGGCCGACGGCAAGCCCGGCCAATCGCTGGGCGAATTCATCCTGAACCTGGCCAAGGAAAACCCGCGCCGGCGCATCGACATCCTCAAGTGGAGCTTCGGCATGTGGAAGCGCCTGCTGACGCCTTCCGTGGCGTGGATGCTGTGGCGCTGGCAGCGCACGCACGCCATCGAATTCCGCTTCGACAGCGCCCACCCGCCCGGCTGCAGCCATCACCAGAAGATACTCGTGCTGGACGACAGGCTGGCCGTCTGCGGCGGCATAGACATGTCCACCGCCCGCTGGGACACCTGCGAGCACATCGACGACGATCCCAGGCGCTTGCTGCCCGACGGCAAGCCCTACGAACCCTGGCACGACGTCACGATGATGCTGGGCGGGCCAGTGGCCGCCGCCTTGGGCGAGCTGGGCGAAGACCGCTGGTATCGCGCCACGTCGAAACACCTGGACGCCCTGCCGCATGCCTCCCACACCTTGTGGCCGGAAGGCCTGGCCGTGCAGTTCAAGAACATGGACGTGGCCATCGCGCGCACCCAAGCGCCCTACGGCGAGCGCGAGGAAGTGCGCGAAATCGAGGCGCTTTACCTGGACATGATCGCCGCCGCCGAGCGTTTCATCTACATCGAGAACCAGTATTTCACGTCGCCCAAGGTGGCCGCCGCCATCGCCGAGCGCCTGAAGGTGCCGAACCCGCCCGAGATCGTCATCGTCATGCCGCGCTCGGCCGAAGGCTGGCTGGAACAGAAAGCCATGGATGCGGCCCGCGTGCAATTGGTGCGCAAGATAGGCGAGAACGACCCCGGCAACCGCTTTCGCATCTACGTGCCGGTTACCGCGCAAGGGCAGGACATCTACGTGCACGCCAAAGTCATGATCGTCGACGACCGCCTGCTGCGCATCGGTTCGTCCAACCTCAACAACCGCTCGCTGGGGCTGGACAGCGAATGCGACGTCGTCATCGACGCCGCGCTGCCCAACAATCAGGGCGCGCCGCCGGCCATCGCGCAATTGCGCACGCGCCTGCTGGCCGAGCACACGGGTGTCTCGCCCGAGGCCTTCGCCCATGCCTTCGAGCGTGAAGCATCATTAATCTCCGCCATCGAAGCCGTGCGGCACCCCGGCAAGACGCTGGAACTGCTGGACTTGCTCCAGCCCACCGCGATGGAGGAATTCATCGCCGAGAACGAACTGCTGGACCCCGAAAGCGCGGACGGCTTTTTCGAGCCCCTGCACGAACGCGGCCTGAACAAGCATTGGCGCCAGATACGAAACTGGCGCCCCTGGCGGCGGCTAGCCGTCAAGAAAAGCCCTGTTCAAGAATGAGCCGGTACAGGCGCACCGCTTCTTCGATGCGGGCCACGTTGCAATACTCGTCGGTCTGATGCGCCATTTGCGGCTCGCCGGGGCCGAGTATGATGGTGGGCGGATTGCCCGTTCGCGGCAGCAACACGCTTCCATCCGTGAAATACGACACCGTGCGCGGCACGATCTCCGTCCCATGAAACGTACCGCACACGGACAAGATGCGCTGAATCACCGGATTCTGCACCTCGGAGTACAAAGGCGGCACGTCCACGATGGAGTCCAGCTCTATTTCGCCCGAAAAATAATTCTTCAGTTGCGTGCACAGGCACGCGTGATCCATGCCCGGCACGGTGCGGATGTCGAACTCGAACTCGGCCTTGTCGGGAACCGAATTGATGTTCAGTCCCGCGTGGAAAGTTC
Source organism: uncultured Burkholderiaceae bacterium (assembly GCA_934525625.1). Classification (GTDB taxonomy): domain Bacteria; phylum Pseudomonadota; class Gammaproteobacteria; order Burkholderiales; family Burkholderiaceae_B; genus Mesopusillimonas. Next base: position 234,336 of record CAKSZL010000002.1, on the reverse strand, counting down.
CCACGTTCATGGTCGAGCGCCCCATCAGTGGATGCTCATTGCCGTCCAGGTCGAAGCCGCGCAAGCGGTCTATGGCGCGGGTGGCCTTGTAGATGGCGTTGACGCCATGCTCTGGCATGGAGCCGTGCGCCGTCTTGCCCGCCGCCGTGCCCCGCATCCACAAGGCGCCCTTGTGGCCCACATACGGATAATTGGAGGTCGGCTCGCCGACAATGAGAAGGGCTAGTTCGCTGATCAGCTCGGGGCGCGTATCGGCGAGGGCTCTGGCGCCATCGCAGCCGGTCTCCTCGCCCCCGGTCAGCAGCAGTTGAACGCCCGTCGTCTCTTTGAGCGCGCCACGCATGTCGGCGCACGCGGCAATGAAGCACGCAATGCCCGCCTTCATGTCGCTGGAGCCGCGCCCGTACAGTTTGCCCTCGTGCTCGTCGGCGGCGAACGGATCGAACGTCCAGGGAGCTGCGCCCAGCGGCACCGTATCGAAATGCCCGGTAAAGCCGACCGGACGCCCCGGGCGGTTTCCGGCCAGTTGCGCCACCAGATTGAAGCGCCCGGGCCCGAAACTGTGCAGCTCCGTTTCAAACCCCAGTTGCCCAAGCGTACCGGCAAGAAAATTGGCGCATGCGGTTTCGTCCCCTGGCGGATTGACGGAAGGAATGCGAATCAGCTCCTTCGTGAGCTCAACTGCATTGATGTCGACGTAAGCATCCGCGTTTCTGACAGCAAGATCCACCATTGTCTCTCCTAGCCACGGGGTCAAAACCCGTTCTTTTAAAAAACCTACCTGAGCCAGCGCGGCGTGCTGGGCCTGCGCACCGGCCGGCCGCGCACCGTGGTGCCGGCGCCTATGTCTTTGTGCCGCGCCCATTCCCGGCCCTCTCCGGCCACGGCGAAAGCCAGGCCGGTGAAAGCGCGCAACGAACGCTCCACGCGCGCGCAGTCGAGATCCTGAACGATGAACACCAAGCGCGACTCGCGTTTGTCGTCGGGCCATCGCTCCAAATGCTGCGGCGGGTACACCATGTGCTGGACGCAATGAAACGCCACCGGCCCCTCGCACTGCGCCACCCGCAGCAAACCCTTGACCCGCAACACCGACGCGCCGTGCCGGTGCAGCAGCCAGGTCAGCCAGACACCGAAGGCCGTCCAGTCCACCGCCTCTGAAAGCACCACGCTGAAACTGGATATGCCGGTATCGAGCAGGTGCGCGGGGCGCAACCTGCCATCATTAGCGCTGCCGCGCAGGAAATTCTCGGCGGGGTCGCGCCGCGCCGGTTCATCCTGGCCAAGCAGGCAATCCATCTGTGCCTCGGATAAGAAATCGGGCTGCAACACGTCTGCGCCGGCCTGCGGGTTCACGGCGCGAATCTGGCGCAACAGGGGCTCGGCCGTATTGCCGGCGTCGAGCAGATCCGTTTTCGTCAAGAGCACCTTGTCGGCCAAGGCCACCTGGCGCGCCGCTTCGGGAAAGCGGCTCAGCGTCGCGGCGCCGAGCATGGCGTCTACCGTGGCCACCACGCTGCGCAGCGCGAAACGCGAACGCAATACGGGAGAGGCGGAAAAAGTCTGTATCAAGCGCGCGGGGTCCGCCAGGCCGCTGGTTTCTATGAAAAGATGCTCGAAGGGAGGCAACCGGCCGGCGGACTCCTGCTCGATCAGCAACCTGACCGTCTCTTCGATGTCTTCGCGCACCGCGCAGCAGACGCAGCCGTTGGGCAGCACCGCCACGCGTTCCGTGCTATATCGCAACAGCTCGTTGTCTATGCCGACTTGTCCGAATTCGTTGACGAGCACCGCGGAACGGGCAAACGCGGGATGCCGCAACAGGCGATTCAGCAGCGTCGTCTTCCCGCTGCCCAGAAAGCCGGTGAGAATCGTGGCATTACGCATGAGGCAGGCCTCTTGCCGCCAGCCGCTCCAGGCTGTCCATCAGCGCCTCGTCCAGCGGGTCGGCATCGACGCCCGGCAGCAAGGCGTCCACGCTGCCCCACAGTTCGCCCAGGCCGTAAACGTTTTCGTTCCGGCCGGCGCGGTTTGCCGCAAGGTAAGAGCCGCCGCCCCAATCACTGACGGTGACGCCGTAGTGGTCGAGCGCGGCATTGACTATGCGGACGAGCTGCTCCCGCTCTTTCGATACGTGTATCGGTTTTCCCGCAAGCGAAAACTGGGGCTTTCCCGCCGCATGGGTCCAGCTCCGTCCCGAATTCAAGGCCGCGCACAAGCCGCACATAGATCACCCTTGACGCGATTTCGCGAAGTAATCGTCTTCCAGCTCCGGCAGCCTGCCTTCGCAGAAAGGCAGCTTGTCCACGCGCGGATCATACTTGCCCTGCTTGACCAGGTCGCTCAGGTGATTGGCCACTTCCTCGCCCGTCGCGAACCAGACGTCGCCCTTGGCTTGCATCTTGCCTATCATCTCGGACAGCATCATCATGCGCGCCACCTGGCCGGTGCAGAAAGGGTGAAAGCAGTTGATCCAGACGCCGCCGTGCTCCCACATGGCGTAAAACTCCGCCATATACACCTCCATGGCATACGCGGGAGAGGCGATGGGCATCATGAAATCCAGGTCGTGGTTGTGCACGAACTGCGGCCAGTCGTCCAGTTGCCAGCGCGAGGGCACTTCGACGAGCTGGCCGTTCTTGGCTTGAATGATGTAGGGCACGTCGTCGCCCATCAGCGAGGTGTCCCAGGTAAAGCCCTCTTCCACCAGAATCTCGGTGGAATATTTGGAATACTTGTACCAAGGCGCGCGATAGCCCACCGGGCGCTTGCCGGCGATGCGCGTTATCGCCTCGGCGCCTTTATGGGTCCAGAAATGCTCTTCTTCGCGGGACATCTGGTTGGGATACTCGTGCAGATACCCATGCAGGGCGACCTCGTGGCCGTTCTCCACCATGAGCTCCACCGCACGAGGATGCTGCTCGGCGCACCATCCGGGCACGAAGAAGGTATTCTTGATGCCGAACTGCTTGCATACGTCGACAATGCGCGGCACCCCCACTTCCGGCCCATAGCGCAGCATGGAGTGAGTGGACAGGCGAGTATCGGCATCGTTGGGATGCGCCAGGTGCAGAATGCTGTCGGCATCCATGTCCCACGTAAATACCACCGCGCAGCGCGCGCCGTTGGGCCAGGGTACGGGATTCTTGATCAACATGTGTCGGTTCTCCTCGAAAAATTCAGGCATGCCAATTGATGCGGGCATCTTGCGATGCATCTTCCAGGCTATTGGTCCAGCACGGCCAGGCCGTCGATCTGCACCCGCTGTCCGGGCAGGGGCAATCCCGCCACCCGCACGATGCTGACCACGGTTTTCCCTGCCGTCAGAAAAGCGTCCAGCACCGAAGCCACCAGTTGAACCTGCGCCTGGCCCGCCTGCTCGCCGTCCGCGGCGACATACACGTTCAACTTGACCAAATCGCCATAATCGCCGCCGCCGGCGGACAGCACCTGAGCCACGCGCGTCATGGAAGCCTCGGTCTGCGCCTGCAAGGAAGCGGCGCCTGGGGCGGAGATGCCGCCCAGGTAAATCTCGTTGCCGACTTTCCATCCCGGCATGAAATTGCTCTCGGCATCGGCCCAGGTTTTGCAGCCCATGGGTTGCAGCGCCTCGCGCTCGTCCGGCCGCCCTTCGCCTTTGACGGCGAGCGCGTCGATTTCCAGCAGCAGGCCTTCGTACAAGAGGTCCACGCCGAAAGCCACCAGGGCCGGCCTATGCCGGGGGAAAATGCGATTGACCTCTTCCAGGATGGCGTCCAGCGTCTGCTTGGCCTGCTCCGCGTCGCCGGTATGCTTGTACGCCACCTTCAGCACCACGACGTCGGGCCAATCCGCACCGGCATCTTTCAGCACGCTATGGATATAGGCCATGGTATTGACCGTCTGCGGGCCGACTTCGCCGGCCGCAACCGCCTTGCCCTGGCGGTCGGCGGAAATCTGCCCGCCGACATACACCTTGTCGCCCCGAAGCCAGCCTTGGGAGAATGGCGTCGGTATGCTCCAGTCCCAGGCGTGCTCGGGCATGATGCGCTCGCGCCGCGCATCCAGTTCGGCAATGCCGTCCACGCCGATCGAGGGCGTACCGGGCCACAGCCCCTTGATGCGCAGCGCCGTCGCCGCCGGCCCCGGATCGGCCAGATACTGCAGGCGCACGCTGGTCATGCTCTCCCAATAGTCGGTGACGTCGCGGCCATCGCCCTCGTAAAGATAGTAGGTATGCAGCTTCGCCAAATCCTTCATCGCGCCGCCGTGTTTTTCAATTTCACGGATCAGCGCCTGAAAGACGTCGTGGGTTTGCGCGTGAATTTGCTGCGCGCCCGGCTGCGCGGCGATCTGCAGCCCGACGTATACGGTGGAGCCCACCCGGCGCGAATGCGGGAACGGCCAGTCTGTGGACTTGTGCTTTTCTTTGGACAAAACTTCTGCTGTCATGAGTGGCTCCGTCACATGAACGTCGTTGAAGAAGTGAGATGAAGCGTTAGAAAAAGCGGTCGTAATGAATACGCTCGTTGGGCACGCCCTGCTCCAGTATCAGCATGCGGCGCACGGCCTCCACCATGGGCGGCGGCCCCGCCATGTAGAACTCGCAATCCTGGAAGCGCCCCGCCAGGGCGCGGGCCACGCATTCGTGTATGAAGCCGCGTTCGCCGCGCCATCCGGCCAAGGCCTCGTCCCCGCAAGACACCGCCGGCACGAAGCGCATGCGCTGGGCCTGCGCGGCGACGTCTTCGAAGCGCTCCAGCGCGAAGATGTCCGCCGGTTCCCGGCCGCCGTAAAACAAGTGGATTCCCGTGTTCCGCAGCCGAGGCTCGGCCAAGGCCCCGCGCACGACGGACAGCATGGGCGCCAGCCCCGAACCGCCCGCGATGCATACGACGTCGCGCTCGACGTCCGTACGCAAGTAGGCGTTGCTGTACGGCCCGTCTATTTCGCAGGCCTCGCCCACCGCCGCGCGCTCGAACAAGATGCCAGTGGCCAGGCCGCCCGGCGTGCGGCGTATCTGGAACTGCCATATGCCTTCGGCATTGGGAAGATTGGACATCGAATAGGAGCGGCATCCCTGCATGCCGGGCAGGCGCAGCAAGGCGTACTGCCCCGGCAGAAAATCCGCCGGCGCTTGCGTCTGGAAGGTGAACTCCCACAAATCATGGGTGATCGGTTCTATCGCTCGCAGCACGGCTGGCTTGCGCGTCGGCCGAATAACGGGCTTGGCCTCGTCGCTCTCGCTGAAAGACACCGTACAAGGTCCTTGCGGCACGCACTGGCAGGCCAGCAGCTTGCCTTTTTCACGATCGCGCCGCTTGATGCCGCCGGCCTCGGGCTTGAGATCGCGCACCTGGCCTTCCAGCAAGGTCATCTTGCAACTGCCGCATTCCCCGGCATTGCATTCGTACGCCACCCCCAAGCCCGCGCGCAAGGCGGCCGACAGCAGCGTATCCCCTTCCTCACAGTGATAGAGGCCGCCTTCACTGCGTGTTATCCGGTGCGCCGCAACCTCCAGCAGCCCTTCTTTCTGCTGACCCATTTGCATAGGAGCCCTCTTGCGTCGAATAGCCCGTTCGTCTCTCAGGCCGCCATGCCGGCCGCAGCCTGATAAGCGCGCAGGCCCTGCCTTGCCTGGTCGGCGGCGTCATCCAGCTCCAAGGCCGCGCAATAGCCTTGAATCGCGCGCTCGGCCAGCAGATTCCACTTTTCCCGCCACTGTTGCAGCACCGCCGCGTTGGGTTCGTGCTCCAGCGCCTTCTTTATCCACTCCGCCGTCCAGCGCTGGGAGCGCTCGCTGTCGCGCAACTGAGCGTCGCACAGCATCGCGGTCAGCGTGTCACCCTGGCTGCTGGCGGCGCGCGCCAGTTGGCGCAGCATTTCATCCACGACCCGCGACGTGACGACGTTCAGCGCGAACAAGCCCTCGGCCCAGTCGTAGGTGACCATGGTCTTTTCCATGAGCTCGCGCACGCCCTGCCAAGCCTCGGCTTCTTCCCAATGCTTGCGTTCATCGCTGCGAAAACCGTAGCCCTCGCACTGAACGGACAACTGGTGCGTGCGGTAGGCCACGCGCGACATCCAGCGGAACGCGTCCGCCTCCTGAAAGGCCGCGCAATTGACGATGGTGCTGGCCGGCGCCATCTGCACGATATAGGCGGCCGCCATCTGCTGCGCCGTGAACAGGTAGCCCCCGCGGCGTGTAAAGCAGCGCCAGCTTGCGCAGCCAGCTTTGGGGCAGCTTGGCGTCGTGGCCATGCGCGGCGTGCTGCTTGATCAAGCCGTCCACGTATTCCTCGTGCGCGTCCTGCATGGTCGTGTACGCGCGGTACGTCACCTGATCCGGGTCGCGAAAGCTGTCCCAGTCGGGATGCTGCAGCAGGCTGTCGCGCACGTGCTTGCGATACCACTGGTTCATCATGCTGTCGGGGCTCTGCTCGTACGCCGCATCCGGGTTGCGGTTGCGATACAGCAGGGAATAGGTCACGATCTCGTATTCGCTCGGGCGCTTTTTGTTGCCCGCCAGAGCGCTCCAGGTTTTCAACCCGCCGCGGTTAACACCCATGACTGACCTCCTTATTTGTTGGAAGCAATGAAGCGTATGGCTTCGTCGCTGGTTCTGATGAAGCCCGCAAACCCGGGCATGGAGCGTTCCAGATCCCCCAGGTGGAACTGCCAGCCCAGCATCTCGGACATGGTCTCGACGGTCAGGCGGCATTCTCCCCTTACCTGCACTCGCACGTAACCCGAGTTTTGCTCGATGCGAACCTCGCGATCCGGGTTGTCTATGTACACCGCTTCCATCGCCGCATCGGCAATCTCGCCTAAACCTATGATGGGGCCCACGAATTCGTCGTTATCGGATTCCGACATTTCTTTCTCCATGATTTTCGAGTTTGGAAGCGGTCACTCCGACGCTTCGGCGATGGCTTGTATGTCCACCATGACCTTGTCGTCAACCACCTTGCACGGATAGCTGGTCAGCTTGCAGCCTGTCGGGTTCACGCCCTCTCCCGTGGCCACGTCGAATTGCCACAGGTGCGCGGGACAGGTCAGCACCTTGCCCTCCAGCGAAGCTTCGCCCAGCGACTGATCCTGGTGCGGGCACTTCGCATCGAAGGCCCGGAAGCCTTCGCCTTCGGCATGAACCACGATGATGTCCCTATCGTCCAGTTCGAACTCCTGGAGTTCGCCTTCCCAGATATCGTCGGTTGTACAAATTGCCTTGAATGTCATTGACCACCTCTCATCGCATGACGCTTTCGGGAATTACCGCGCTGGCACGTGAATGATGTCCACGGTGTCCATCTGCATGAAGCCGGCATCGGCCACTTTCAGCCCGTCGGGCAGGAACTCCTGCTCGCCGTGGCGCCGCACGCGCAGCGTGACGCCGGGCTCGGGCATGGGCACGAACACGCCCGCTATATGCCCTTTGGCGATTTGCGCCACTTCGCTCATGGTGTTTTCGGTGTCGACGAACAGCATCTTCAGGCCGTAATCGCCTTCGTAATTGCACGACAGCGCAAACTTGCTCATATTGACTCCCCTTTCCCGGCGCTCAGGCCGCGCGTTTGGCCGCCTCGGCCCACTTGTATTCCATGCCGCAGGTGCCGCGGTCTTCCGGCGCCATGCTCATGTATTCGTACAGCCCTTCGGGGGTATCGGGAATCGTGCCGTTCACTATGCGCTCGGTGAAGCCGTAGTAGTTCTTGTAGCGATCGGGGTCTTGCTCGAAAATCCACTTGTCCACGGGCGAACCGAAGTGATAGCGCCGTCCGTCCAGGTCCAGCGTGTAGTCTTTGACGTTCCACTTCTTGCCCGGCACGCCGCTAAGCTCGAACCCCACCATGCTGCACATCACAGGCGCGATGGTCGGCGTCAGTTTGTCGATGCGCCCGTTGGCGGCGTTGTCGGTAATGACGTCCCACACCTTGCCAAAGGTGTCGTTCCAGCCCGGATACTTCTTTTCGAGCCAGTCGCGCTCGGCGGGCGACACGCCGGGAATGGCGTCCCACCAGCTCGTGTCACGGTACATGTAAATGCCGATCTGCTGGGCATGGTGATAGGTGTCCACGTCGGGCAGGAAGTGCTCGTCCCAGTACCAGGGCTTATCCAGGCCCAGCGCGCGCAAATTGCGCAGGAACTGCGTCGTGACGAATTCGTGCACGAACTCTTTGAGAGAGAATTCCCGGTGCGCCAAGGGGGTGTAGTAGTCGAAAGCGATGCCGCTGAGGTTTGCGAATTGCTTCCATACCCGCCAGAAGGAAATATCGACGAGTTTTTGCGCCTCTTCCTTTCTGCCGTTGCGCACCATGATCTCGATGAGCGGTTCGCCAATCTGCGAATGGCGGGCTTCGTCGGACTGCACCGTTTGCAGCATGGTGGCGAAACTGAAATCGCCGTAGCGCCTGGCGTCGGCCGACAGCGCCACGAACTGCAGGTTGGTGAAGCCTTGCTCGAAGGCGAAGTTCAACATCACCGCCGCGGTGATGGCGTCGCGCGTGTGTTCGATGTCGTCGAAACAGTGGCGCTCGCTCATGACGACCCAGTTGTCCGTGGTGGGCGCTTTCTGCGCCCAATCGAAAGAGCGGTCCACCGACAGGAACTCGTAGCCGAACAGCATCTGGATTTGCGTATGGCGTATTTCGTCCAGCGTGCCGAAGCTGGCCATATTGCGCATGCCCGGCCCGCGGCCAAAGCGCGTAATGCGCGCAAAAGCGGACACCGAGCCATATTCGACGAAAGGCACCGCGCCGAAATGCAACTGCAGAATGGCTTTCCAGCCGGGCTCCGACTGCTTGTAGAAATCCACCCGCGACACCGACGCCTTGACCGAATAAGCGCCAACGTCTTTTTCACGCTGGGTTTTCACGTAGTCGCGATACGTGACCTTGTATGGCTCGTCGAAGGTTTCCCATTCCGCTACGGGAATACCGTAGGGGTCGCTGAACTGCGGAGGAAAGAGCTCCTCTTGCGTCACGTACCGGGGCGTCCAATTGGTATCTTGCAGCAAGTCGTACCAATCCGCGTTCTTTATTTCCATTTCACGCTCTCCTTGGAATTCACCAGAGTTGGCCGGCCACCCCGCACACCGCGTCGTTGATGGCCGGCTAATCGCCTTCAAGACCAGTCAAGTCATTATAATCAACTGACTTGACTAAAAAGACATTTTTTTCTTTATTATTCCTAGGCAATTACCCTAGTGTCCTGTCTGATTGGTTGTGCACTTATATTCGGATGCCTGGGTTCAAACTTGGTATTCCGCCCCCGCCGCCAAGCGCCTTCTGCTTTCTAGCAGGTAGTAGGCAATGGCCGCGGTGGCGCCGGCGAACACCCAGTCCAGGCCCATGCCGCCCGTCAATTGAGTCAATGGGCCGGAGAAGAACTCGGTATGCACGAACATCAGGCCGACCAGCGTTCCGAGCACCCAGGCCACCAGCGCGCTGCGGTTCCAGCCGTTGCCGTACCAATAGCGCCCGCCGCCTGTGCGGGTGATGAAGGTAAACAAATCCTCGGGCCGGTACTCGCCTTTCTTGATTACGTAGTAACCCACGAGATTGATAGTCACCCAAGGTGCAAGCACGACGTGGTCGATCAGCAGGAAGGCCAGGATCATGTTGCTCATGTTCCAGCCGTAGATGCCCACGAACACCAGAATCAAGCTGACGAAACTCAGTATCAGCGTTGCCGGAATGCGGCCCAGGCTGGGCGCCAGCGCTTGCAGGCCCAGGCCCGCGCCGTACAGGCACAGGCTGCCTTGCGGCTGGCTGCCTATCACGCCGACCAGCACCAGCAGGATGGCTCCCCACCACACGACCAGCCCGATCAGGCCGGGCACGAAAGGCGAACTGGGCGACTGCAGCATGGTCGTTACCGCCGCGGCAAAGACCAACGCGATCCAGCAGCCCACGAACATGCCGCCGCCGGCCGCCCACGTCAGCGCCTTGGTCGGCAGATGCTTGGGGATATAACGCGTGTAGTCGTTCAGGAAAATGGCGTACGAAACCGGCAAGGCCGCCGAAATCGTGACGCACAGCATCCAGGTGGCCCAGAAATTGCCCAGCAGCAGCGGCGCGCCCCCTTGATAAGCCGGGTCGAAATCGCTCCATAGCAAGGCCGCAATGACCAGAAGCACGACAGCGATGCTATAGCTGACCAGGCGCTCGGTCGCGACGATCATGGCATGGCCGTACAAGGCCGCCAAGACCGTCAGCGCACCGATGACGACCGCCCCCAAGGCCATCAGGTGCGTGCTCTGCTCCCACCCGAACAGCATGGCCGCGCCCGCCGCCACGGCCTCCCCGCCCGTCCATACCGTCAAGGAATAAAAACCCACGCCGGTGAAGATGGCGATCAGCGTGCCGATAATCCGCCCCCTCACGCCGAAATGCGCGCCGCTGGCCACCGCGCCGTTGGCGCCCACTTTCGCGCCGAAGGGAGCAAGCAGGCCAAAAAAAATGGAACCGACCAGCAAGCCCACCGACATGGAACTGACCGCGCCCCAAAAGCTCAGGCCGAACGTGATGGGCAGCGAACCGATGACGATGATGCCGAAACACATCTGCGAACCCACGAATACGAAAAACAGATCGCTGGGCCGAGACCTTCGGGCTTCCTCGGGAATGAAGTCCACCCCGTGCTTTTCCATCTCGGCGGCGCTCTCCACCAAAGCCGCGCCAGCGGTAGCGGGCGCTTTTCTACTCGATAGATTTTGCATTTTGTATACCCCCTGCTCAGATAAAGTGCGATTAGCCGGCCGGCCACCGCTATCCTGCTTTGCCATCGCTACGGGACATCCGCAGCGAATTCAAACCTGAAACGTGAAACTGGAAGGTCAACCCGGGGGCATGCGCGACATCTTGTTCGAGTTCTTGTCGCCCCCGGCCGTGCTTAGACGCCCGGCTGATTCTGCAAATACCGAGCCAGGCCCTGCGCGCAATCCTGCGCGAACGCCTGTACGGCTGCGCGAGCCTGCTCTTCGTCATAGCCGGGCAAGGGCTCGAAAACACCTTTGTAGTGAAAGACCGAGGCGCCGGGGCCGCCCTCTTCCACGCGCAGCTCTCCCACATAGCCCGCGCCATAGGGACAGTCTTGCATCGCCTTGGTGTCGACGATGCGGTAGCGCAACGTCATTTGCTCGTCGTCGAAAGCCAGCAGCCTTTCCCACAGAATGGCGCCCGACGGCGTGACCAGCACCCGCATCCGGCCGCTCTCGTCGAGCGTCGTGCTCTCGGTACCCGAATTGATGTAGTGCAGCGTGCCGTACGATCCGGCGACGCGCCAGACGTCCCGAGCCGGATGCTTCAGGGGACACGCATGAGTGACAGTAACAATCATGGAACACCTGACCTATGTCGTTAGGGTTCCAAAATAATAAAAGTGACCTACCTGTAAGTCAAGTAACTTTCCAACAGAGAAAATATACCTTCCTACGGAGAATAAGGGTTAATGCTTAATTAATTGTATTTATCAAAAGGTGGGAGGCGTGTTGACCCAGATCACCTTGGTGACGATGCTTCCCGGATTGCGGTATCCGTGGGGAAGATTGCTCTGGAAGAAAAAAGAATCGCCCACCCGCAGAAGATAGGTTGTCTCTTCTATGGTGAGCTCCAGTTCGCCTTGCAGGATGTAGCCCAGTTCTTCCCCCTGGTGGGTAATCATGCCGGCGCTGCTGCAACCTGGCTCGACCACGTGGATGGACCCGTAGAGCAGGTCCAGCGTTGCGCTGGGCACCAGGCTCTCGATGGTAATGCCCGGGCCGTTGCGCGGCGAAGAGCCCGTCTCGATGACGGGCCGGTCGCTGGCGCGCATGATGCGGTTTTTCTCGATCGCGGAGGAGGAAAACAGCTCACCTATCGACGTCCCCAAGCTGGACACGATGGCGTGCAGCATTTGCAGGGACGGCCGTACTTTGTCGTTCTCGACCTTGGATAGAAAACTTTCGGAACAGCCGACGTCTTGCGCCAGCTCTTTCAGCCGCAAGCCACGAAGCCGACGGGCATGCTTAAGTTTTACGCCGATTTGTAGGTGATGGAAGTCGTCAAGCATAAGGGGCTCTTCATAACGTTTATCGTTAGAGTTCGTTACGCGAACCAGGCTCCGCAGACAGTAAAAAACTGTCAAGGAGTCAAGTAGGGTTCCCCTTATGATAGCATGCTGCGTTATTGTGCTTGTAATGTTATAACATTTCTACCCCATTCATTTGTCTTACCCGGTAACAGCGGCGGCAGCAATGACGGTAACGGCGGCTCAGCACTCGACCACATTAACCGCCAGGCCGCCACGGGCGGTCTCTTTATATTTGGTCTTCATGTCGGCGCCGGTCTGGCGCATGGTTTTGATCACTTTGTCCAGCGACACGAAGTGCGTGCCATCGCTGCGCAAGGACATGCGCGCCGCGTTCAGCGCCTTGATCGCCCCCATCGCGTTGCGCTCTATACAAGGCACCTGCACCAGGCCGCCTATGGGGTCGCATGTCAAACCCAAATTGTGTTCCATGCCTATTTCCGCGGCATATTCCACGTGCGCCGGAGAGCCGCCCAGCACGGCGGCCAGGCCGGCGGCGGCCATGGAACACGCCACGCCGACCTCTCCCTGGCAACCGACCTCGGCGCCGGATATCGAGGCATTGCGCTTGTACAGCGCGCCGATGGCGGCCGCGGTCAGCAGGAAGTCCACGACGCCTTCGTCGTTGGCCCCGGGAACGAAACGCACGTAATAGTGCAGAATCGCCGGAATGATGCCGGCGGCCCCGTTCGTCGGCGCCGTCACGACCCTGCCTCCGGCCGCATTCTCCTCGTTCACCGCCAACGCGTACAAGGTGATCCAGTCCATGATGGACAAGGAGTCCTTGAGCGCCGACTCCGGTTTTTCCACCAGCCGGCGGTAGGCTTCAGCAGCGCGGCGGCGCACGCCCAAGGGGCCGGGCAAAATACCGTCGCTGCGACAGCCGCGCACGACGCATTCCTGCATGACGCCCCATATCGCCAGCAAGCCCTCTCGAACCTGCGCTTCGCTGCGCAGCGTCAACTCGTTGCGCATGGCGATCTGGGCAATCGACATGTTCGTGTCGCGGCACAGCGCGAGCAATTCGTCGGCGCTGGCGTACGGGAAAGGGATGTCGCCGTCCGTCCGGGCGGTCTCCTGCCGCCCTTCCCGCTCATCCACGATGAAGCCGCCACCCACCGAGTAATACGTACGCTCCAGCAGCGGCGCGTCATCGTCCGCGCGCAGGGCGAACAAGCGCATGGCGTTGGGATGGAAAGGCAAGGCCTTGCGATAGAAAAGCAAGTGCTCGCGCTCGTGGAAAGGGATGGCCTTGCCTCCCGGCAGCCGCAGTTCGCCCGTCTCGCGAATGCGCGCCAGCGTCGGTTCGATTTGCTCCACGTCCACGCTTTCCGGCTCGTGCCCTTCCAGGCCCAGCATGACCGCCTTGTCTGTGCCATGACCACGGCCGGTAGCGCTCAACGATCCGTACAACTCGACGCGCACGGCATCGGTATCGCCGATCAGGCCTTCGTCCCGCAGCGCGCGCGCAAAAGCGGCGGCGGCGCGCATCGGGCCCACGGTATGGGAACTGGAGGGGCCAATTCCTATCTTGAACAAATCGAATACGCTGACCAGCATGATCAGCCTCCGCCGGCCGCAACCCGCATGGCCGGATCATCGTTCGCGGCATCGGCCAAAGCGTACACGGGGAAGCGGGCGCACAGCTTCGCCGCCTCATCCCGTACGCGCGCCAGCACCTGCGCGTCGCCCATATCGTCCAGGATGTCGCAAATCCACTCGGCCACCATGACGGATTCGGCCTGCCTCAAGCCGCGCGTCGTCATCGCAGCCGTGCCTATGCGTATGCCGCTGGTTACGAACGGCGATTGCGGATCGGACGGCACCGCATTCTTGTTGACCGTAATGCCCACCGATTCGAGCGCGGCGTCCGCCGCCTTGCCGGTCAGCCCTTTGTCTATCAGGCTGACGAGAAACAAGTGGTTGTCGGTGCCGCCGGAAACGACGTGATAGCCGCGCTTGACGAAAGTGTCGGCCATCGCGCGCGCATTGGCCACCACCTGTTTCTGGTAGTCCTTGAATTCCGGCTGCATCGCTTCCAGTAGCGCCACGGCCTTGGCCGCGATCACATGCATCAAGGGCCCGCCCTGGGCGCCGGGAAAGACCATGGAGTTGATCTTCTTTTGAATCTCCGGATTGTCGCGGCCCATGATGAGCCCGCCCCGCGGGCCGCGCAGCGTCTTGTGCACGGTGGTCGTGACGACGTCCGCGTACGGCACCGGGTTGGGATAGATGCCGGCGGCGACCAGGCCGGCCACGTGCGCCATGTCGACGAACAGCAAGGCGCCCACTTTATCCGCGATGGCGCGGAAGCGTTCGAAATCCAGCACGCGCGAATACGCGGAAAAGCCAGCCACGATCATCTTGGGCTTTCTGGCCACGGCCAGCGCCTCGACTTCGTCGTAGTCGATCAGGCCATCGTCGTTGACGCCATAATGCACGGCCCGGTACAGCTTGCCCGAAAAGCTGACCGACGCGCCATGCGTCAGGTGGCCGCCATGGGCCAGGCTCATGCCCAGAATCGTGTCGTAGGGAGTCAGCAAGGCCATATAGACCGCCGCATTGGCCTGCGAGCCGGAGTGCGGTTGCACGTTGGCCCAATGCGCGCCAAAAAGCGCCTTAGTGCGCTCGATGGCCAACAGTTCCGCCTGGTCGACGAATTCGCAGCCGCCGTAATAGCGCTTGCCCGGATAGCCTTCGGCATATTTGTTGGTCAGCACGGAACCCTGCGCCTGCATGACGCGCGGGCTGGTGTAGTTCTCCGATGCGATCAGCTCCAGATGCGCCTCCTGCCGGCCGCGCTCCGCCGCTATCGCCCGCGCCAGCTCGTCGTCGAAACCTTCTATCTTCATGCGTTCGTTAAACATTCATGCCTCCATGGAAGATTTTTCTTCTGTTGCTACGTTTTCGTTTGCATACTCGGCCACCGGCACGCAAGAACAAAACAGATTGCGGTCGCCATGGGTGTTGTCCACCCGCCCCACCGGGGGCCAGTATTTGTTCCGGCGCAGGCTGCTCAGCGGATAAGCCGCCAATTCGCGGGAGTACGCATGCGGCCAGGCATCGGCCACCAGCATGGCGGCCGTATGCGGCGCATTGCGCAGCGGGTTGTCCTCACGGTCGAACTCGCCGGACGCCACCTTGGCGATTTCCTCGCGTATGCCGATCATGGCGTCGATGAAGCGATCCAGTTCGCCCAGCACTTCGCTCTCGGTGGGTTCTATCATCAGCGTGCCCGACACCGGAAAGCTCATGGTCGGCGCGTGGAAGCCATAGTCCATCAAGCGCTTGGCCACGTCTTCGTTGGAAATACCGGTCTCCTTCTGCAGGGGCCGCAAATCCAGAATGCACTCGTGCGCCACCAGCCCGTTGCGGTCGCTGTACAGCACCGGATAGTGCCCGGCCAAGCGCCGCGCCAGATAATTGGCGGCCAGAATGGCGTTGCCCGACGCCAGGGCCAGCCCCTCCGCTCCCATCATGGCGACATACATCCACGTAATGGGCAGAATGCTGGCCGAACCGAACGGTGCGGCGCTGACGGCGCCTATGTGCTCCGGCGCCTGCTCGTCGTCCGTGCCGAACAGCCTGGGCAGGAAAGGCGCCAGATGCGGCCCCACCGCGACCGGCCCCACGCCGGGCCCGCCGCCGCCGTGCGGGATGCAAAAGGTTTTGTGCAGATTCAGGTGCGACACGTCT
Source organism: uncultured Burkholderiaceae bacterium (assembly GCA_934525625.1). GTDB lineage: Bacteria > Pseudomonadota > Gammaproteobacteria > Burkholderiales > Burkholderiaceae_B > Mesopusillimonas. The sequence continues at coordinate 218,592 of CAKSZL010000002.1, read as the reverse complement.
CCGCCGAATTTGCCCGGCTCAGCCAAACCCACCATGGCGTTCATGTTCGCGCCGTCCACGTAGACCTGCCCGCCATGCTCGTGCACGATGGCGCACACCTCGCGCACTCCTTCCTCGAACACGCCATGCGTGGACGGATAGGTAATCATGATCGCCGCCAGCCTGTCGCCGTGCTGCCGCGCCTTGGCGCGCAGGTCGTCCAGGTCGACGTTGCCATTGTCGTCGCACGCCACGATCACGACGCGCATACCGGCCATTTGCGCCGAGGCGGGGTTGGTGCCATGGGCCGAGGACGGTATCAGGCAGACGTCGCGCTCGGCTTGTCCGCGTGAACGGTGATAGGCGCGGATGATCTGCAGGCCCGCGTACTCGCCTTGCGAGCCGGCATTGGGCTGCAAACTGACGGCGGCATAACCCGTTATCGCGCACAGCATGGATTCCAGCTCGGCGATCATGCGGCGGTAGCCCTGGGTTTGCTCGCTCGGCGCAAACGGATGCACGTGCGCAAACTCGGGCCAGGAAACGGGAATGATTTCGCTGGTGGCGTTCAGCTTCATGGTGCACGAGCCCAGCGGAATCATGGTGCGGTCCAAGGCCAGGTCTTTATCCGCCAGACGCCGCAAATACCGCAGCATTTCGTGCTCGGCGTGGTAGGTGTTGAACACCGGGTGCGTCAAATAGGCGCTTTGCCGGGCCACCACGTCGGGATACCCCCGCAGTCCGGCGACCGCATCGAACTCCGGCGCCGGCCTTCCCAAAGCAAACACTTCCCACAGCGCGATCACGTCGTCGCGCGTCGCGGTTTCGTCCAAGGAAATGCCGACCAGGCCGCCGTCCATGCGGCGCAGGTTCAAGCCTCGGCCGTACGCGGCCTGATGGATGGCCTGGGCCTGCTCGCCGGCTTTTACCGTCAAAGTGTCGAACCAGGTGGCGTTGGCCAGCTCGCAGCCCATTTGCTTCAGGCCGGCCGCCAGCACGCAGGCCAGTCCGTGCACCCGGGAAGCGATGCGTCTGAGACCGTCGGGCCCATGATAGACCGCATACATGCCGGCCATGATGGCCAGCAAGGCTTGGGCCGTGCAGATGTTGGAAGTCGCTTTTTCCCGCCGGATGTGCTGCTCGCGCGTCTGCAAGGCCAGGCGGTAGGCATGCTGCCCCATCGAGTCTATGGACACGCCGACCAGCCGGCCGGGAATCGAACGTTTGTATGCGTCCTTCACCGCCATGTAGCCGGCGTGGGGCCCGCCGAAACCCATCGCCACGCCAAAGCGCTGGGCGCTGCCGACGACCACGTCCGCCCCCCACTCGCCGGGGGGCGCGAGCAAAGTCAGCGCCAGGAGGTCCGCCGCAACCGCCACCAGGCCGTCCTGCTCGTGCACCGCCTTGGCCAGCTCGCGGTAGTCGCGCACGTCGCCGTTCACCCCTGGATACTGCAACAGCACGCCGAAGGCGCCGGACTTGGCCGCTTCTTGCGCCGGCCCGACGACGACGTCAATACCCAGCGGCTCCGCCCGTGTCCGCACCACCTCCAGCGTCTGGGGCAATACGTCGTCGGCCACGAAGAACGTCGTCAAAGAAGGCGGCTTGCGGTTCACGCGCAGCATCAGCGTCATGGCTTCGGCGGCGGCCGTCGCTTCGTCCAGCATCGACGCATTGGCGATGTCCATGCCGCTGAGATCGGTCACCATCTGCTGAAAATTCAGCAGCGCCTCCAGCCGGCCTTGGGAGATCTCCGGCTGGTATGGCGTGTAGGCCGTGTACCAGGCGGGGTTCTCGAATATGTTGCGCAGGATCACGGCGGGCGTGAACGTGCCGTAATACCCCTGCCCGATGAAACTCTTGCATACCTTGTTCTCGCCGGCGCGGGCGCGCAGCTTCGCCAGCGCTTCCTCCTCCGTCAGCGCTTGCGTGAACTCCCCCAGCGCCAGCCGCTCCCGCAGTCTGATCGACTGCGGCACGACGTCGTCGATGAGTTCATCCAGGTTGGCATAGCCCAAGGTATCCAGCATGTACCGCTGGCTGTCGGCATCCGGGCCGATATGACGTTCACTGAATGGCTTTTGCATTTGCTTTTCCGTAATGGATATGGATGCATCCGGAGTTGACGCGCCGGCCTTGTTCGCGCCGGCCTCTCCGGCTCAATCTATCGTCCGCGCATAGTCCTCCGGCGACAGCAGCGATTCGACTTCGCTCGCATTGCTGGGCCGCATCCGGAACAGCCAAGCCTGGAAAGGCCGCTCGTTGATCGCGCCCGGCTCTTCAGCAAGCGCCTGATTCACTTCGGTGATCTCGCCTGACACCGGGGCGTTGATATCGGACGCCGCCTTGACCGACTCGACCACGCCGCACGCATCGTCTTGCCGGCAAACGTCGCCGACTTTCGGCAGCTCCAGGAAAACGATTTCGCCCAGCGCTTCTTGGGCGTGAGAGGTAAGGCCGACCAGCACGGACCCGTCTTCTTCCTGCCGCACCCATTCGTGCGAAGCGCTATAGCGCAAGTCTTTGGGCAAATCCATTTGGTGCTTCTCCTGTTTCGTGAGTTCATCAATACACTGCGCAGCCGCCACGGGAGGCTGACGCCGGGGTTCAGTTTTCGGTTTGAATGCGTATCTGGCCGTTGCGCACGAAGGGCAATGGCACGACTCTGACGCGAACGGGCTTGTCTCGAACGAGCACCGACACCTCTTCGCCAGGCACCACCGCCAACGGTAGGCGAGCCAAGGCGATGCTTTTCTGAATGGTGGGGCTGAAAGTGCCGCTGGTAATCCCGCCCTCGCCCGCGGGGGTAACAACAGCCTGGCCCGCGCGCAGCATGCCGGCGCGGCCCAGGGCGATCAGCCCCGTCATCTGCCACTGCGCCTCTTGACGCATCAGCGCGGCCTTGCCCACGAAATCGCGCGGCGACTCCAAGTCCAGCGTCCACTTCAGCCCGCAATCCAGCGGGGAAACCCCTTCGTCCATGTCCTGGCCATACAGGTTCATGCCGGCTTCCAGGCGCAAGGTGTCGCGCGCGCCCAGGCCCGCCGGCTGTACGCCGGCGCCCAGCAAGCGATCCCACAAAGCCACGGCCCGGCTCGCCGCCACGATCAATTCGTGCCCGTCCTCGCCCGTATAGCCGGTACGGGCGATCATGATCTCGCCCAGTTCCGGGTCGGAAAAACCGACGGCATTGAAGGGTTTCAGGCTCTCGGCCACTTCGCGCGCGCCGGGCAGCACTTGCCAGGTACGTTCACGAGCCTGCGGCCCCTGCACCGCGATGATGGCCAAGGCTTGGTCGCCGACGCCGTCTTCGCCAAAGCGCCGAGGCATAATCGTGACGGCCGCACCCGCTGTCTCGGCCTGCTGGGCGAGCCAGTCCAGGTCTGTATGGGCCGTCGCGGCATTCACGATCAGCCGAAAGCAGGTGTCGGAAAAGTAATAGACGATGAGATCGTCGAGAATGCCGCCCTCGGAGCCGAGCATGCAGGTATAGAGCGCCTTGCCTGGCGTCTTCAGCTTGTCTACGTTGTTGGCCAGCACGAAGCGCAGGAAGCCGCGCGCGTCCTCGCCTAGAACGTCCACCACGCACATATGCGAAACGTCGAACATGCCGGCGCCGCGCCTGACGGCGTGATGCTCTTCCATCTGGGAGCCGTAGTGGAGGGGCATTTCCCAGCCACCAAAGTCCACCATGCGTGCACCGAGTTCAAGATGTCGGGCGGCCAGCGGCGTGCGGCGCAGCGTCGAAGTGACTTGATTCATAATCTCTAGACCAAAAGACGGTGGAAATCGCAGCCTGGCGTGTCTTGCCACACCATGGCTCGTGTCCCCGCTCTGTCCTTGGTACCTGAGAGATTCGAACCTGACGGTTCTGCCCCTTCGGTGGGCTTCGCAAGGAAGCCGCTCTCCAGAGTTTAGGCCGATGCTTACGCATGACCTAGGCCAAGTGGTCCTTTAGCCTGAGAGTTTTGGGTTATTCCCCTTCGGCGGCGTGCCCTGCATACGCGCTCTCCCACTTGGTTGAAAACAGTATAGTGACGAGTAAACGCACAGTCAAGAAACTTGATTCACAGGAATTTGTTCTGGCTGCGACGATATTCCGGGTCGCTAAACACCGCTGAATTTTTTATTGTTTCAGTCGACCCGAATGATGAATTCATCGCTGCCCCGACGCCTAGAAGTACTCGTCGGGGTCGTCTTCGTAAGGGTCGTCCGGGCGGGCCGCCGCCGTGCGCGACAGGTTCAAGCTAAGCTGGTTCGCCAGCAGCCGGGCGCTGGCGTAGTCGTCTTCGGTGGGCGACAGGTAAAAGTACGTCGTTCTGCGCTGGTGCATTTGCCTGGCTTGCTGCAATAAACGGTTCATCGCCGGCCTCCGGAAATTGACGTGTTTTCGCTTTCGACGACCATGTCCAGCACGTACACGTAGCGCGATGCGTCGGCGGGCGCCTGCTGGCGGGTATAGCGCTTGATGCGCAGCACGTTGCGCACGCCTGCCTGGTGCTGGTAGTTTTCGATCTCGTCGTAGAACAACTGCCACTGGCCGACCCGCTGCTTGACGCCCGACGCATCGTACGAGATCTCGCGCACGCGCAGGCATTGATGCTGGGGCATCAGCGGATGGCTGCATGCCTCGCGCTGGGGCGCGACTTCAAGAAACATGGTTTCGCCCGGCCCGCCGTATTGGGCCTCGTGCGTGGCGCGGCCCTGGAGCACCCATTGGGCGCCGTCCTTGAACGTCAGCGTCAGCGTCGGCTGCTCGCCGAAGGAAACCTGCCAGCGTTCCGCCTGCGGCAGGCGCAAGGCAAACTGCTGCTCGTAGCGCATCAGGGTGTCGTTGGCGCACATCTTCATGGTGCCGGCTAGGTGCGAAATCCGGATATTCGAGCCCTGCAAGGCGTAGCCCGCGCCCATGTTGTTGCACAGGCCCGAAACCGCCACATTGCCGCCCTGGAAGCGCAGGCTTACCGGCGCGCCGCCGGTATTCAGCCAGCCTGGCTGAGGCATGCCGCGCGCATCGCTCGCGCCAGTCAATTGCCAATGGAAGTCGGATAGCGTTTGGCTGGAACTCTGCATGGACGATGAAGACGCCGTATTGGAAGCATTGGAGGACGCCGGCGCCTGGCCGCCGGCGCAGGCCGCAAGGCCCGCAATGGCCACCAGCAGACAAGGCAGGCGATATGTGATTCTTGTCATTATTGAATCCTTATGAAAAACGGAACAGAAGCCGCACCGGCAAAGCCGTGCGCTGCGTGCCCGTCTTGTTTTTAAGCGAAGCGGGCACGCCAGGCAAGCGCCTGCGTGCCTCTTGTTTTGTGTAATAATACAGGGCTTGGTTCCACCAAGGCCCCTCTAGCTCATGCTTGGTTAGAGCAGCGGACTCATAATCCGTTGGTGCCGTGTTCGACTCACGGGGGGGGCACCAAGAATTCCAAAGTATATCAATCGACTAACGCCAGCCTTCCGGGGCTGGCGTTTTGCGTTTCAGGTCGAGACCTGTACAAAGCTCGCCATCTCATCGAGAACTTCTTCGCACGCCTGAAGCAGTACCGTGCCATTGCCACGCGCTACGACAAGACAGCTCGCAACTTCCTGGGGGCCATCCATCTGGCTGCATCCGTGGTTTGGCTGGCCCGATGGAGGTCATCAAGTCGATTACTCGGGGTTTGATTGATGACACGCCCTAGTCACACCTAAAGCATCATCAGAACCTGCCTAAACGCTTAATTTAGTGTGATTAGCACGCTTGCCAACGGGTCGAATGTAGTATCATACCTACATTCATTGATCTAGGAGGCGTGCTGTGACCATCACAACTCTATCTAGTCGGGAGCTGAACCAGGACGTGACGCGAGCAAAGAAGGCCACCAAGAGCGGCCCGGTGTTCATCACGGATCGCGGCAAGCCCGCACACGTGCTGCTCAGCTTCGAGGACTATCAGCGGTTGACAAAGCAGCGGCGCAACATTGCCGACGCGCTGGCGATGCCGGGTGTTGCGGACATCGAGTTCGAGCCACCGCGCGTGACCATTGGAGCCCGGCCGGCTGATCTCTCATGATGTATGTGCTCGATACCAACGTGCTGTCCGAGCTGCGCAAGGTACGGCTTGGCAAGGCCGATGGGAATGTGGCGGCATGGACGGAAAGCGTCGATGCCGCCGACCTCTTCGTATCGGCCATCACCATCATGGAGTTGGAGCTCGGCGTTCTGTCGATTGAACGCAAAGACGCTGCCCAGGGGGCCATTCTGCGCTCGTGGCTGGAGCAACACGTACTACCCGAGTTCTCCGGGCGCACGTTGCCTATCGATACCGCTGTGGCTCAGCGCTGCGCTCGACTGCATGTGCCGGACAAGCGCGGCGAGCGTGACGCGCTCATCGCGGCTACGGCGCTGGTGCACGGCATGACGGTGGTAACGCGCAACGTGGCCGATTTCAAGCCTACGGGAGTGACTATCATCAATCCGTGGGAGCCGTCGCCATAACCGCCCACGGGTTCAAGAACGCCTCAGATGGCGGTACTCCAACGGTACAGACCTAGCACGTTGGCGACGAACTCATCATCCGTTGGTGCCGTGTTCGACTCACGGGACACCAAGAATTTCCAAGTATATCAATCGACTAACGCCAGCCTTCCGGGGCTGGCGTTTTGCGTTTCAGGGTGTATCGGACGCCTGCGGCGCCGGGCTTGCTCCGGCGAACACGCTACGCACGCCTATGCAATTCTTGCAAATCAAATGAACAAAAATTGCAATAGACGTAAATCATTTATCTCATTAGGATGTCCGAAAACAATCGTAATAAAAGACGAATCCATGGGTGCCTTGCCGCCCAGTTCCAGCAAGGCGGGCTTGAGATGCTCCGCGCATTTGATGCCGATGATTCTGCCCACGTGGGTCGAGCCGGTGAAGTTCGCCATACGGTTCGAGACGGGCCAGCTTGGCCGCCAGCAAAGCCAAGGCTTGCACGTCTGCGGCGCTACCGATTTTCACGGGGATGCCGATGTCGCCAAGGCCGGGCGCAGCGGGCCGCTTGCGCCGCAGCAGCTCGACGACGGCCTCGCCGATGATTTTTTGCGCTTCAGGCGTCAGAGACATAATGCCGGCCTCCTAAGCCAATATGCCGAGCACGGCTTCGCGCGCCGCTTCGACCGCCGATTGCGAGCCGCTGAAATACAGCCGTCCGCTGGCTCCCATGAAACGGCAGTCGACCAGGTTGACGTCGGCGGCTTTCTCCGCCTCGTTCGCCAGCAGCAAAGCCGTGGCCGCGGGCGCCACCTCCAGGATGAACAGCGCGTCCCCGGGCAGCAGCATGGAGCCCGAACGGTTCCGGTTCACCAGAAAGGAATGCAGCTCGTCCACGCGGTCGATTCTGTGAGAGGCCTGCACCTCGGGCCTGGGCAAATCGCGGGCCGATACGCCCAGCGCTTCGAGCACGGCCTGGCCCGCCGCCTGAACCGACGAAGCATCCCTGCCATGGAACTCCAGATAACCGAACTGCCTTTCCACCACCAGCACGCCCGGCTTGACGTCGGTTTGCTTCAGCACCACGTCGGTCAGCCACTCGGCATCCAAACCTGGGGCGACCTCCACTATCATGGCCGCGTCGTTCATTCTGGGCAGGCAGCCGCGAGCCACGGCTCCCAAGAAACTCATGGTCTGCGGCTGCAGGCGGTCCAGGAAGCAATATGAGCGCAACGAGGACATGGTCGTCACCGCGCCGCCGTCTGGACGATCTTGGCGACGTCCAACTCCGACAAGGCTCGCAAGATGGCCTGGACGGCCTGCTTCTCGGCCCCCGCCAGTTCGTCGAACCTGCCCTCGTCTATCAGCGCATCGGCCACGTGGGATGCCCCCGCGCCGGCATTACCCGGCACCTCGGGGCGCAGCGCCGCCATCATCGCGGGCGGCGCAAACGCCTCAATCTGCGCCGGCCTGGAGGCGTTGGGCCGCGCATTGAGCTTGACGCGGCTGGGGTTGCACGTCGCCCTGTGCATTCTGCGCTGGCTGCCGCTGTAGTCGTACACCGCGTAATGCTGCGTCGCCAGGTTGTCCCAGATGGCGACGGAGTTCTTCTCCCATTTGAATCGCACCTGAAACTCCGGACGCATCATCCATTCGTTGAGCATTCTCATCAAATGGTCGGAATAGCGGATCGACAGATTGTGGAAACACTTCGTCCACACCGAATTGACGAAAAGGCACAGCTCGTCGGTGATGGGATGATTGATGACCGCCGGATGGATGTAGGGAGGATTGCTCTGGTCCAGCTTGCGCGCTTCGGCCACGTAGCCCATGCGCCGGAACGCATACGAAATGTCGTGCTCGGCGTCCAGGCCCAGCAGCAGATCCCGCATGTTTTCGTCCAGCGCCGCGAAGGCCGCCGACGTCGAGGCCCACAGCGTGTCTCCGCCTATTTCCGGGACATCGACGCCATGCAGCACGCATACGTGATTGGGCCGTTCGCGGAAGGTGCAGTCCGTATGCCAGCGATCCGTATCCGGGGATTTCGTTCCCTGGCTGGCAAGCACCTGGATTTCCGGCCGGCCCTCCAAATGCGGGAAGAACTCATGCAGCTCCACGTCGCCGAAGGTCTGCGCCAGCTTCAGATGCGCTTCGGGCGTCAGGTTCTGGTCGCGGAAAAAGATGACCTTGTTTTCCCATAAGGCCCGGCGAATCTCGTCATAGACCTCGGAACGGCTTACCGCGTTCAAGTCGACGTCCGAAACATATGCCCCGATGTTCGGGGTCATTTTTGTTACCGTGATATGCCTGTAGACCATCTGTGCCTCATTGCTGTTCGTGGCTCGTTGACCAATGAAAGCAGTGTAAGAGGCCGCCCCGTCATGGCGTGAGGGGCGTTTGCGACATTAATAAAGGCGAGCTATCGCCTTGGAGCGGCCGCGTTTAGCGGCCCGCGGGAGCATCGGACGGGGGCATTTGCGTCAAACCGGGCGGATGCCGGCTTCAGAGCGTCGCCCCGCCCTTGCCGCCTTTGTCCGAGATCATCACCATGACAATGAGGCTGGCCACCAGCGCGGCGTCTATCAGGCCCAGCATGGCCAGGATCACGTCGGCTTCGTCGTAGGTGAACACGTTTTGCGCCACCTTCAGAAACTTGTAGCCGAACGAGACGGCGTACACGGCCAGCGCCGCGACCAGGCCGATGTAGAAGGCGACCAGCAGCCAGCGGCTGGAAAGTATCAGGCGTTCGATGAAGACTTCCAGGGATTTCATCCGGGTATGTCCATAGACAGGAAGGGCAAAAATCATACAACGGCGGCGCAATCTGCGCACCTGGCTCAAGCCGCCATGCCCCGCTGCCGCGCCGGCCGCATTTTGCGCGGGCGCCGGCCGTACAAACAACAGCGGCAGCCCGCAGGCTGCCGCATGAAAAGCCGCTGCCGGCACGCCCTCATGGGGCGGGCCGGCACCCCGGCTTTACTGCCCTTCCAGGAAGCTCTTGAGCTTGTCCGCCCGGCTGGGGTGGCGCAGCTTGCGCAGCGCCTTGGCCTCTATCTGGCGAATGCGCTCGCGCGTGACGTCGAACTGCTTGCCGACTTCTTCCAGCGTTTGGTCGGTGCTCATTTCGATGCCGAAGCGCATGCGCAGCACCTTGGCTTCGCGCGGCGTCAGCGAGTCCAGCACTTCCTTGACGACATCGCGCATCGAGCCGTGCAGCGCCGATTCGGACGGCGACAGCGTGGCCAGGTCTTCGATGAAATCGCCCAGGTGGGAATCGTCGTCGTCGCCGATAGGGGTTTCCATCGAGATGGGTTCCTTGGCGATCTTGAGGATCTTGCGCACCTTTTCTTCGGGCATGTCCATCTTCTGCGCCAGCGTGGCCGGATCGGGCTCGACGCCGGTTTCCTGCAGAATCTGCCGGTTGATGCGATTCATCTTGTTGATGGTTTCGATCATATGCACCGGAATGCGGATGGTGCGCGCCTGGTCGGCGATGGAACGCGTGATGGCCTGGCGTATCCACCACGTGGCGTAGGTGGAGAACTTGTAGCCGCGGCGGTATTCGAACTTGTCGACGGCCTTCATCAGGCCGATGTTGCCTTCCTGGATGAGGTCGAGGAACTGCAGGCCGCGGTTGGTGTACTTCTTGGCGATGGAGATGACCAGGCGCAGGTTGGCTTCGGTCATTTCGCGCTTGGCCTTGCGGGCCTTGGCTTCGCCGGTGGCCATGCGCTTGTTGACGCCCTTGAGGTCTTTCAGGGGCAGCACGACCTTGGATTGCAGCTCGATCAGCTTGCCCTGCAACTCGTGCACGGCGGGCACGTGGCGCTCCAGGGTTTCGGAGTAGGCGTGGCCGGCGGCGACTTCCTGCTCTATCCATTCCAGGTTGGTTTCGTTCTCGGGGAACACGCGGATGAAGTACGAGCGCGGCATGCCGGCCCGGTCGACGCAGATGCGCAGGACTTCGCGTTCGATCTGGCGCGCGTAGGCGACCTGCTCGCGTAGCGTGTCGGCCAGCTTCTCGACCATCTTGGCCGTGAAGCGGATGCCCATGAACTCTTCGAGTATGGCTTCCTGGGCCTGCTTGTATTCCGGCGAGCCATAACCCTTGGTTTCGTAGGCGGCGCGCATCTTCTCGAACCATTGCCCGACGCTGTCGAACTTCTTGAGCGCCTTGGTGCGCAGGTATTCGAGCTGCTTGGTGCTCATGCCGCCGGCCGGGCGGTCGTCGCCTTCGCTCATGTCGGAGGGCGCGCCGGAGCCGGCGTATTCTTCGCCGTCTTCGTCGATGAGGCCGTCGACGACTTCGTCGATCTGGGCCTGGCCCTCGCGCACCTTGGCGACGTATTCCAGAATTTCGTTGATGGTCGTCGGGCAGGCGGCGATGGCCATCAGCATGTGCTTGAGGCCGTCTTCGATACGCTTGGCGATCTCGATTTCGCCTTCGCGAGTCAGCAGTTCGACCGAGCCCATTTCGCGCATGTACATGCGCACCGGGTCGGTGGTGCGGCCGAAATCGGAATCCACCGTGGTCAGCGCGGCCTCGGCTTCGTCTTCGACGTCGTCGTCGTTGGCGGCCACGGGCGTGGAGTCGCTGAGCAGCAAGGCCTCGGCGTCGGGCGCCTGGTCGTAGACCGAGATGCCCATGTCGCTGAAGGTGCTGATGATGCCGTCGATGGCTTCAGCGTCGACCAGGTCGTCGGGCAGGTGGTCGTTGATTTCGCCATAGGTGAGATAGCCGCGGTCTTTACCTAGCTTGATCAGCACCTTGAGACGGTTGCGGCGGGCTTCCTGTTCTTCCAGGCTCAGCTGGCTGCGGCCGCCGCCGGACTCTTTGTCGCCCTTGCCGCGCTTGCCGCCGCGCTTGTTGTTCATGGGCTTGAAGTCAGGGATGACTTCAGGCTCGATATCCATATCGTCGTCGAAGCCGACCACGTCGTTGTTGGCCGACTTGGCCGGACGCCCGGGGCGGCGGCCCGTGCCGCCGGCCGTCTTGGCGGCGCGCGGCTTCTTGACGGCCTGGGCTTCGTCGGCGCCCGCCGCCTTGGCGACCGTTTTGCGGGCCGCCGTCTTGCGGGCGGCCTTGGTGCCCGCTTCTACTTCGGCACCCGTCACCAGTTCGGTTTCGCTTGCCTTGGCTTTTTTTGCGGCCGCCTTCTTGGGAGCCGCCGGGGTCTTACCAGTAGTTTGGGTCATATTCACTTCCGTAGTCGCAAAGCCGCCCGCCGCTGTACACGTGATTACTCGCGTACCAAGCAAGGCGCTTTACAAGCCAAAAAGATACGAGCCGCGGTGAAGCCTGCCGTGCCGTTCCGCTGTGCCGTTCCGTTGTGGTGTTCCACCACTGTGTTCCGCCGCTGTGTCTCGCCGTGGTGTTCCACTGCGGTGTCTTGCTGCGGTGCTCGCTACGGTGTTCTACGGGAACTCTGCCGGAAAGCCCTACCGGGCGCGTATCGCTAAACTCTTAATTTTACAGCACTTAACGAGCCATTACACGCGTCAATTGCGCCAAACGCCGCGCCAGGGCCTGATAGCGCTGGCGATCGGCTTCTTCGGGCATGCCCGATGCGATCAACGCCGATTGCTCGGCCTTGATGCTTTCTATCTCCATCCTCTGCACGGCGTCGTTCCATTCGGCCAGCGGCTCGGGCAGCGTCTCTTGCGCCAGCAGCTCTTCGCGCAGACCCTGCAAGGCCGCTTCCAGCTCCGAATCCGGTTCGACGGCTTGCAGCAGGCCGCCTATGTGCCGGGCGTCCGTCATGCCTATCAGGCCGATCAGTTGCCGTACAAGATCCAGATGAGGGCCGTGCTCCAGGATTTCAAGCTGCTGCTCGCCCAGCTCGTCGACCAGCTCCGGATGCATGCACAGCAGCCGCAGCAAACGCTTGGCCATGGGCGTGACGCGCCGCGAACGGTTCATGTCCCGCCGCGCCGGCGAGCGGTTCTCGCGCTTGTTCCAGCGCCGCCCTTCCGGCTTCTCGGGCGCGGACGATTCCTGGTAAGCCCAGGGCGGCATGGACTCGCCAGCGGGCTCGCCGTAATGCGCGCCGAAATCCGTATCGGGTTCGGGCGCATGTGCGGCCTGGGCCTGGGCCTGCGCCCGCTGCCCTGGCGCGGGCGCTTGCGGCAGGCCCGGACGCGCCGGCGCCGCCAGCATCTGGGCCAACTCTTCGGGCGTCAAACGCATCTGGCGCGCGAATTCGCGCTCGATCTGCACGCGCAGCACACCTTCGGGTATCTGCGACAGCAAAGGCCGGGCTTCGTGCACGCAGGCGGCGCGGCCTTCGGCCTCGTCCAGCTCGTGATGCGAAGCCAGCTCGTCCAGCAAAAAACGCGACAGCGGAATCGCCGCCTCGACCGCTTCGCGGAAAGCCTCGGGGCCCTCTTCGCGCACCAGGGAATCCGGATCGTGGCCGTCCGACAAGAACAGGAAGCGCAGGCTGACGTCGTCGCGCAGCAAAGGCAGGCAGGCCTGCAAAGCGCGCCAGGCGGCCTTGCGCCCCGCCTTGTCGCCGTCGAAGCTGAACACGATCTTGTCGCTGGTGCGCATCAGCTTCTGCACGTGCTGCGGCGTCGTCGCCGTGCCCAGCGTGGCCACGGCATTGCCTATGCCCTGCTGCGCCAGGCTGACCACGTCCATATAGCCTTCGACGACCAGCACGTGGCCGTCGGCGCGTATGGCCGAGCGCGCTTCCCACAGGCCGTACAGCTCGTTGCCCTTGGAAAACAGCAGGGTTTCGGGCGAGTTGAGATACTTGGGCTCGCCCTTGGCGATCAAACGCCCGCCAAAGCCGATGATCTGGCCGCGCGCATTGCGGATCGGAAACATCACCCGCTCGCGAAAGCGGTCGTAACGCCGGCCGTCCTCGGACTCGATGACTAGCCCTATCTCGACCAGCAGATTGTCGTCGTAGTGGGGAAACACCTGCGCCAGGCCGCGCCTGTCGGTACCCGACCAGCCCAGGCCGTACTGGCGGGCGGTTTCGCCCGTGAGGCCGCGCTGGCGCAAGTAGGCCACCGCCGCCGGGGACGCCTTCAGGCTGCGCACGTAATACGCCTGCGCGGTCTCCAGCGCCTGCTGATGGCGCGACACTTCGGTCCTGCGCCACTGATCGGCGCGCTGCTGGGCCGGATTGCGCGGCGCTTCGGGCACGGTCATGCCCGCCGACGCGGCCAAGCTGCGCACAGCCTCGGGGAAACTGGCCCCGGTGTGTTCGATCAGGAAGGAAATGGCGGTACCGTGCGCGCCGCAACCAAAGCAGTGATAGAACTGCTTGCTGGGACTGACGGTGAAAGACGGGGATTTTTCGTTGTGGAAAGGGCAAAGGCCAAGCAGGTTGGCCCCCCCCTTGCGCAACTGTACGTAGCGCCCGACGACATCAACGATATCGACTCGGGCCAGAAGTTCCTGTATGAAGGACTCTGGGATCAAGGATCAATAGAGGCGCGGGGGCAGTTGCTGGCTGCGGATGCGCTTGTAGTGACGCTTGACGGCGGCGGCATGCTTGCGCTTGCGCTCGGCCGTGGGCTTTTCGTAGAATTCGCGCGAACGCAGTTCGGTCAACAGGCCAGTTTTTTCGATGGTGCGCTTGAAGCGGCGCAGAGCGACCTCGAAGGGCTCGTTTTCTTTGAGACGGACAGTAGGCATGTAAGCGTAAGCCTCGTTAGGGTTTCAAAAAGTGTTCAATAAAAAGTGTGCAACTGGCGGGCATTTGCTTGCGCGTAAAAACTTTCGCGCCTGCTGTTTCGATAGCTGTTTCGACTACCTTCCAACCATCGTTCCAATAGCTGTTTCTATAGCTGTTTCGATATTGTTCATAAGCCGCGCAAAAGCCCGCTCGGACATAACAGAAGATTCTAGCACGAAACGAGCCATTACGCAGGCTTTTGCCCTGTAATGCCCTTAAAACCATCGAAATGCCGGCTGCGGCCACCCTGCTCCGTCCCAATGCCCCGCTGTCCAGCCCCGGGAGCGAGGAATCGAAGGGACACCGCCCGATGTTCAGCGGCTTTGGCTTTGCCCTTTGCGCATCCAGGCTTCGAGCTGATGCGGCCGCAGGCTGTCGTAATCCTCGAACGGCTGATGGATCCAGGGGTTCGTGGGCAGGTGCCGCACGTAGTAGTCGGGCGAAACCGTGGAGTGGCCCTTGCACCACAGCACCGCGCTGCGCAGTTCGGTGATGGCGGGAAACTGCGTCAGCAAATGCTCGCGCACGCGGTTGAAGGTCATGCCGGTATCGACCATGTCGTCCACCAGCAACACCCTGCCGTCCAGCGTGCCGCGCGTAATGGTGATGAACTGGGCGATGTCCAGCGCGCCCTGCTGCGTACCGGCCGCCTCGCGGTAGCTGCTGGTGGCTAGAATGCCCAGCGGAACGTCGTAAATACGCGACAAAACGTCGCCCACACGCATGCCGCCCCGAGCCAGGCACACTATCTTGTCGAACTGCCAGCCGGATTCGTGGATGTCCAGCGCCAGGCGCTCGATAAGAGAGTTGTAGTCATCCCAGCTAACCCACAGGTCACGGTCGGTATTCGGCGGCAGATTCATGCGGCGCTCCGGTGTATTTGTAATGAAATGGACAAAATCATAAACCAGCTAAGCCCGGCGGTAAACGCGGCATCAGCCATATATCGCCCCGCAAGGGGGGCGGTTGCCGCGCACCCGGAACATGCGCGCCGACAAGATCGGCATCCGGAACACCCGCAACCCATGCGTACGCGCAGCGGAAACCCCAAGAAACGGTTTGCCGAAACATAGGCTTGCCTAGCGAGCCCGACGAGTGCGAAGCTTGAGCCGTGCAAGGCCCGAGCCGAAGCGAGCCCGGGCTTCACACAGCCAAGCCAAGACGGCTTTGCGCTCCAACATGACAGCGCCATGAGGAACGTGAACATGCCCACCACCCCGCCTGGCCGGCCGCGCCTGCTGGCGCTGTTCAATCTTCGCCGCGAAGAAGCCCTGCCCGTGCTGCTGGCCGGCTTCTTCTTTTTCTGCGTGCTGACGGCCTTGATGGTGCTGCGCCCCGCCCGCGACGCGCTGGGCATGCAGCGCGGCATCGACGCCGTGCGCTGGCTGTTCATGGGCACCGCGCTGGTCACCCTGCTGGCCAACCCCGTCTTCGGCTGGCTCGTCAGCCGCCTGCCGCGGCGGCGCTTCGTCGCGGCGACCTATCTTTTCTTCGCGCTCAGCCTGGTCGCCTTCCACCAGTTGCTGGTGCAGACGCCGGAAGCGGTCGGCGCCGCCAGCGGTCAGGTTTTCTACGTTTGGTTCAGCGTCTTCAATCTGTTCGCCACCATGCTGTTCTGGGCGCTGATGGCCGACCGTTTTACCCTGGAGCAAAGCAAGCGCCTGTTCGCGCTGATTTCGGTGGGCGGCACACTGGGCGCGATTTTCGGCCCCTGGCTGGCGTCGGTGCTGGCGCGCCCGTTGGGAACGCCCGCGCTGCTGCTTGTGTCGGCAAGCTTTCTGGTATTGGCCCTGGCCGCCGCCTGGCTGGTCGCCGAAGGTAAACTCGAGAACCGGAAACCCGGCTTCGCGCCCGACACCAGAGCAAACGCCACGCCCGAAGCCGTACCAGACGCCGATATCGCCAACACCCGGCCCGGCGCCGCTGGAATGCAAGCCGCGGCAACTCAAGCGCGGGCCGATGCGAAGGTTCCCGCCGTCATCGGCGGCAGCGCCTGGCAGGGGCTGAAAGCCGTGTTCGCCTCGCGCTACCTGCTGGGCATCGCGGCCTACATCGTCATCATGGCGGTGGTGGCCACGCTGATCTATTTCACCCGGCTGCAGATGGTGGCCGCGCTGGGCGACGACGTGGACATGCGCACCGCCCTGTTCGCCCGCATCGACCTGATCACCCAGGCCGCCACGCTGCTGCTGCAGGCCGTGGTGGCCGGGCGCGTCATGAAATGGCTGGGCGTGCACGTCACGCTGATGCTGCTGCCGCTTACCGTCATGCTGGGCTTCGCGGGCCTGGCCATTGTGGGCACGCTGGCGGCGCTCATCGTCTTCGAAGCGGCTTTCCGCGCCATCCAGCGGGCGCTGGCCCGGCCCGCGCGCGAAACCCTGTACACGGTGCTCAGCCGCGAAGACAAATACAAATCCAAGGCCTTCATCGATACCTTCGTCTACCGCGGCGGCGACGTGGCCGGCGCGCAGATAGAAGGACTGCTGGGGCGGTTGGGCATGGGCCTGGCCGGGCTGGCCAGCGTTGCCCTGCCGCTGGCGCTGGCCTGGGCCGCGCTGGGCCTGTGGCTGGGCCGCGCGCAGCATTCGCAATCAAAGAGGAACCCACCATGATTACCCGACGAGACTACCTCAAGCTTTGCGCCACCACGGGCTTGACGCTGGCGGCCAGCCCCCGGGCGCTGCTGGCCGCCGACGGCCCGCGCAGCCTTATCACCCGCGCCATTCCGGGCACCAGCGAATCGCTGCCGGTGGTGGGCCTAGGCAGTTCGGCGTCGTTTTCGCGCATCGCTGGCGAAGGCAACGTGGAACGCGTGCGCGAGGTGCTGGAAACCTTCGTGCGCGAAGGCGGCAGCGTGTTCGACACCGCGCCCAGCTACGGCGCGGCCGAAGACGTCGCCGGCCAGGTCGTGCGCGAAAACAAGCTGCAAGACAAACTATTCTGGGCCACCAAGGTGAACGTGGCCGGGCGCGGCGGCGGCAAAGCCGACCCGGACCAAGCGCGCGCCCAGATAGAGCAATCCATGCAAAGGCTGGGCAAGGCCAGGATGGACCTCATCCAGGTGCACAACCTAGGCGACGTGCCCACGCAGCTGGGCCTGCTCAAGCAGTACCGCGACGAAGGCCGTGTGCGCTACATCGGCGTCACCACCACTTTCGCCGGCCAGTATGAAGAGCTGGAACGCATCATGCGCGCCGAGCCATTGAACTTCATCGGCGTGGACTACGCCATAGACCATCGCACCATGGAAGAGCGCATCTTCCCGCTGGCGCAGGAACGCGGCATAGGCGTGCTGGTCTACCAGCCTTTCGGCCGCTCGCGGCTATGGCAAAAAGTGGAAGGCCATACGCTGCCCGACTGGGCGGCCGAGTACGACATCGCCACCTGGGGGCAGTTCTTCCTGAAATACGCGATTTCGCATCCGGCCGTCACCGTGGCCACGCCCGCCACCAGCCAGCCGCGCAACGTCGTCGACAACCTGGGCGCGGCCACGGGCCGCCTGCCCGACGAAGCCGGCCGCAAGCGCATGTTCGAGCATATACAGTCGCTATAAGCTGCCATGGCGAAGCAGGCGGGCACGGCTTGATATTCAACGCCCAAGCCCTCTGCCCAAGAAAAACCCGGCTTGCCTTGCGGAACAAGCCGGGTTTTCGGGCATCGCGTGGAACACGCGCGCAGCGGGCCGCAAGCGGCCCCGCGGGCATTACAGGCCGAAGGGGTGGCGCAGCATGATGGTTTCGGTGCGCTCGGGGCCAGTGGAGACCATGTCGATGGGCACGTCGCACACCGAGGCGATGCGTTCCAGGTACTGGCGCGCATTGGCGGGCAGTTGGTCGTACAAGGTGACGCCGGCCGTGGTTTCCTGCCAGCCGGGCAGCTCTTCGTAGACGGGCTCGACGCGGCTGACGTCTTGCGCGCCGTAAGGCAGCAGGTCGACGAACTGGCCGTCCAGGCGATAGCCCACGCACAGCTTGACGGTTTCCAGGCCTTCCAGCACGTCGAGCTTGGTCATGCACAGGCCGGAAACGCCATTCAGGATGATGGAACGCTTCATGGCGGCGGCGTCGAACCAGCCGCAGCGGCGCGCGCGCCCGGTGACCGAGCCGAATTCCTTGCCGACGCTGGCCAGGCGTGCGCCGATGTCGTCGTGCAACTCGGTGGGGAACGGGCCGGAGCCGACGCGCGTGGTGTAGGCCTTGGCGATGCCCAGCACGTAATCCAGGCTGTCGGGGCCGACGCCCGCGCCGGCCGATGCCGCGCCCGCCAGGCAGTTGCTGCTGGTGACGAAGGGATAAGTGCCGTGGTCGATGTCCAGCAGCGCGCCCTGCGCGCCTTCGAACAGCAGGCGCTGGCCGCTCTTTTGCGCGGCATGCAAGGCCTGGCTGACGTCGCTGACCATGGGCGCCAGGGCTTCGGCCCAGGCGGCGGCCGCTTCCAGCACGGCATCGCGCGAAACCGGCTCGGCGCCCAGGTATTGGGTAAGCACGAAGTTGTGATAATCGAGCGCCTCGTCGAGCTTTTGCTCGAACTGCTCGGGGCGCAGGAGGTCTTGCACGCGCAGCGCGCGGCGCGCCACCTTGTCTTCGTAGGCCGGGCCGATGCCGCGCCCGGTGGTGCCTATCTTGCCCTCGCCCTTGCGGCTTTCGCGGGCCTGGTCGATGGCGACGTGATACGGCAGTATCAGCGGGCAGGCGAAGGAAATACGCAGGCGGCTGCGCACGTCCAGGCCGGCTTGCTCGAGCTCGGCGATTTCGCCCAGCAAGGCATCGGGCGACAGCACGACGCCGTTGCCGATGTAGCAAGTGACGTGAGGATGCATGATGCCCGAGGGGATCAAGCGCAGAATGGTCTTCTGGCCGTTGATCCACAGCGTGTGGCCCGCGTTGTGGCCGCCCTGGAAGCGCACGACGCCCTGCGCCGACTCGGCGAGCCAGTCGACGATCTTGCCCTTGCCTTCGTCACCCCACTGGGTGCCTATCACTACGATGTTCTTGCTCATTTCTGACTTGTGAATGTCGTGCCGGACGGCACTCTCTGAAAGTAAAAAAGAAAAGACCCCCACGCTACGCCTCCGGCTTGCTGCCCCCCGAGGGGGCGCTTTTTACCTTGGGGCGGCCCGGCGGTAAAAAACCGCTTCGATCTCGTGAAAGCGACCCATAGTGCTGCTTATTCTTTACGGCAGGTCGCGGACCTGCCAGCCCTTTTCGCCCAGGACGAGCTCCCGGTCGATGTGGAATTCATCGCTGTGCGCGGTTTCGTCCGCGCCGAACTGAATGACGACGTTGCCCTCGCGGCGCAAGGACTGCAAGGTTTGGTCGAGCGCCGGGTCATGCGCCCAGGGCGCGCGTATGGCGCGCGTGAGCGGCGGCGGCGGCAAGCCGGTGGACAGCTTGCGCAAATCCAAGCTGAAACCCGTGGCGGCGCGCTCGCGCCCGAAATCTTTGCTGATGCCGTCGTAGCGACCGCCGCGCACCAGCGCGTCGTGCCAACCTTCGGCGTAGATGGAAAACACCACGCCCGAGTGATAGCCGTAACCGCTGCCTTTGTCGGCCAGGTCTATGCTGACGTCGTAGCCGGGCAAGGCCTTGACCAGCGTTTGCAGGTCGGCCAGCGCCTTCTGTATGCGCGGCAACGCGGGCAAGACGTTTTGCGCGCGCGCCAACACGTCGGCGCCGCCGTACAGCGACGGCAGAATGCGCAAGGCGTCCAGCGTACCGGGTCGCAGGCCGGCGATGCCGCGGCACAGCACCTCGATGCCGGGCACGTCTTTGGTGCCCAGCAGCAAGGCCAGCTCTTCTTCGTGGCCGCGTAGCGCCGGGTCGGATTCGAACAAGGCGTGCAGCACGCCCGGATGATTGAGATCCAGGCGCGCCCGCGTAACGCCGGCCTGGCGCACGCTTTCGAACGCGATGCGGATGATTTCGATGTCGGCCTCTACGCCGGCGTGGCCGTAGATCTCGGCGCCGATCTGCAGCAGTTCGCGGTCGGAGAGGAAGTCGGCCGGGCGCGCATGCAGCACCGAGCCACAGTAGCACAGGCGGGTGACGCCTTCGCGATTGAGCAGGTGCGCGTCGATGCGCGAGATTTGCGGCGTGATGTCGGCGCGCACGCCCAGGGTGCGGCCCGACAATTGGTCGACCAGCTTGCAGGTGCGCAGGCCCAGGTCGCTGCCCGTGCCGGACAGCAGGGAATCGAGGTATTCGACCAGCGGGGGTGCCACCAATTCGTAGCCGTAGCTACGGTATAGATCCAACAGTTTGCGCCGCAGCTCTTCTATGCGGCGAGCCTCGGCAGGCAGGATATCGGCCAGGTTTTCCGGCAATAACCAGATAGACATCAAACAGCCCCGAACAGGTCTTATTCCATTTTCAGATCAAACGAATATGCGAAGGCAAAGCACAGGCGGTACGTGTGGCACGACAAGCGAAGCCAACAAAGCAATCGGTTGATCTGAAAATGGTATTAATAGCTACGCAAAAAAGAAGCGACTTGGGGCGTAAGCCCGCCAAGTCGCTTGCGGTGTGTTTTCAACTTACGGCGTATTGTAGCGCGTTGCGCGCGCAAAACCAACCGAGCCGGCGGTCAGTTGACGGCCTCGACCCCCTTCCAGTAACGGAAGAAGTCGGACTCGGGGCTGAGCACGAGGATGTCGTCGCCGCCGCCGAACGCGCCGTCGTAGCCTTCCAGGCTGCGGTAGAAGCGGTAGAACTCGGGGTTCTTGCCATAGGCGCCCGCATAGATGCCGGCCGCCGACGCGTCGCCCTGGCCGCGTATGCCCTGGGCGGTGGCGTAGGCTTCGGCCAACAGCTCCTGGCGCTGCCTGTCGGCCTGGGCGCGGATGCGTTCGCTGTCGGCCGCGCCGGATGCGCGCAAGCGGTTGGCTTCTTCTTTACGCTCGGCCTCCATGCGGCGGTAGACCGACTCGGAAATCTCGGGTACGAACTCGATGCGGCGCAGGCGCACGTCGACGATTTGCACGCCCAGCGGGCTGGCGCGCCTGTCCACGTTTTCGAGCATCTCCGTCATGATGGCTGCGCGCTCGCTAGCGACGACCTCTTTGACGGTGCGCACGTTGACCGAGGCGTTAAGCGCGTCGCGTATCTGCGCGCCCAGGCGCTCTTCGGCCGCCGCGGTATTGGCACCGAAGGTAATGTAGAACTGGCGCGGATCGGAGATACGCCACTTGACGTAGGAGTCGATCAGCAGGTTCTTTTTCTCGGCCGTCTGGATACGCTCGGGGTCTTTGGTTTCGATGGTCTGCAGGCGCTTGTCGAGGAACACGACGTTCTGCAGCGGCGGCGGCAGCTTGAAATACAAGCCCGGTTCGGTAATGGTTTCCTTGACTTCACCCAGCGCGAACACCAGCGCCGAGTCTCTTTCCTTGACGACGAACACGCAGGAAGACGCCACCGCCAACAGGACGGCCAGGCCAATCAGGTAAGGCAACAAACGATTCATGGCAGG
The DNA here is from genome assembly GCA_934525625.1 of uncultured Burkholderiaceae bacterium. Taxonomy (GTDB): domain Bacteria; phylum Pseudomonadota; class Gammaproteobacteria; order Burkholderiales; family Burkholderiaceae_B; genus Mesopusillimonas. The sequence goes on along the minus strand of CAKSZL010000002.1, from coordinate 197,002 downwards.
CTCCGGTATCAGCGAGAATAGGGGTTGGTCAGGCTGCCGCTGGCGGCACCCCCTGCCCCGTAGGGACTACCGGAGGACCTGGACGGCGTCGAGCCGCCGCTGCCCTGCATGGCTTGGTTCGCGCCGCCTGCCGCGGCGCGCTCCGCGTTTTCGTCCGCTCCGGCGCGGGCGCCGGCGGCTTGCGTAGCGACGTTCTGGGCGATTTTGTCCAGCGGCAGATACAGCATGTTGTTGCCGGCGGAAGCGTCCAGCATGATCTTGCCCGAACGCTGCAAGATGGACTGCATCGTGGTCAGGTACATGCGCTCGCGGGTAACGTCGGGCGCCTTCACGTATTCGCTTTCGACGCTGAGGAAGCGCGCGGTGTCGCCCTGGGCGTCGCCCACGACCTTGGCGCGGTAGCCCTCGGCTTCTTGCAGCATGCGCGCCACCTGGCCCTGGGTTTCGGGCAGGATGCGGCTGGCGTAGGCGTTGCCTTCGTTGATCAGGCGCTCGCGGTCTTGCCCGGCCTTGACGGCATCGTCGAAGGCAGCCTGCACCTGCTCGGGCGGCTGCACGTTCTGGATGGCCACGGTGCTGATCTGGATGCCGGTTTGATAGCGGTCGAGAATCAGCTGCGCCGAACGCTGCACGCGCGCGGCGATTTCGGTACGGCCCGAATACAGCACGGAATCCATGGGCTGCTGGCCCACGACTTCGCGCATGGCGGTATCGACCGCCTGGCGCACGGATTCGTCGGGTTGCGCCGTCTTGAAGAGGTAATCGGGCGCGCCTTCGGGGTTGAGGCGATACTGCACCACGAACTGCACGTCGACGATGTTCTCGTCGGTGGTCAGCATCAGCGACTCGGGCAGCACCTTGTTGCGCACGCTGCCGCGATAGCCCACTTCGAAGGTGCGCAGTTGCGAGATATTGACGGTTTGATGCGCTTCGACGGGGTAAGGCATGCGCCATTGCAGGCCCGGCGTAAGCGTTTTGATGTATTTGCCGAAGCGCGTGACGACGGCCACCTGGCCTTCCTGAACGACCATGAAGCCGCTGGCCAGCCATAGCATCAGCACCACCAGGGCGCCGACGATGAACATCTTGGGCGAGCCCTTGGGCAATTGCGCGCCGCCGCCTTCCCCGCGACCGCCGCCCCGGCCGCCCCGGCCGAACACGTTGCCCAGGCGATTATTGAAATCGCGCCAGACGTCATCCAAATCGGGGCCGTTGCCCCGCCCGCCGTTGGGCCGGCGCGGAGGTTCGGAATCGTTCTTCCCGCCGCCTCTTCCCCAGCCCGGATCATTCAGGTTGTATATCTTCGACATCAAGCGCATGCTCTCTCGCTAACTGACCGGCCTCGACGATCGCCCCACGCAAAACGTCCAGGCCGGCACGCCCCAGGGCGCTGACAAATACTCGCGCAATGGTACCATGTTCGTCGCGCTCGACCCTGGGCTCCAGACCCACCAAGTCTATTTTGTTATAGACGGGAATCACCGGGATTTTGTCCGCGCCGATGTCGGCCAGCACCTTGTTCACTTCCTGTATGTGCTCGTCGCGCTGCGGGCTGGAGGCGTCGATGACGTGCAGCAGTAGGTCGGCATGCACGGTCTCCTCCAGCGTGGCCCGGAAGGCCGCGATCAACGTGGGCGGCAGGTCGCGGATGAATCCCACCGTGTCCGACACCACCACCTGTCCCGCCCCTTCTATCCAGAGCCGCCGCGTGGTGGTGTCCAGCGTGGCGAACAGCTGGTCGGCCGCGTAGGCGCCGGCCCGCGTCAAGGCGTTGAACAACGTGGATTTTCCCGCGTTGGTATAGCCCACCAGCGAGACCGACATGGCGCCGCCGCGCGCGCGGGCGCGGCGTTGCGTGACGCGCTGGCGCTGGGCTTTGTCCAGCCGCTCTTTCAGGGCGCGCACGCGGTCGCCGATCATGCGGCGGTCCATTTCCAGCTGCGATTCGCCGGGGCCGCGCATGCCGATACCGCCGCGCTGACGTTCCAAGTGAGTCCACATGCGCGTCAGCCGCGTAACCAGGTGCTGCAATTGGGCCAGTTCGACCTGCAGCTTGCCTTCGTGGCTTTGGGCGCGCAATGCGAAGATGTCCAGAATCAGCGCCACGCGGTCTACCACGCGCAAATTGAAGGCACGCTCCAGGTTGCGCTGCTGCGCCGGCGACAGCGGCTGGTCGAATAGAATCAGGTCGGCTTCGTGCTCTTGCGCCAGCGCGACGGCCTCCTCGACCTTGCCCTTGCCGATGAAATGCTTGGCGTCGGGGCGGTCGCGCTTGGCGCGCAAGGTGACCACGACCTGCGCGCCCGCGCCCTCGGCCAGCATGACGAATTCTTCGGCATGGGCGGCGTAGTCGGCGCTGCCCAGATCCACGCTGATGATCAGCACCTTCATGTATGGGTTCCGCTAATAAAAAATATTCCGCGCGGAAAAAACCGGCGGCAAAAGGCTATTCTACAAAGCAAAGTACCCGCCCAGCCACATGGGCCGGCGGGTACCTGGTATGCGTGGCCCGCGCTGGGCGGCCAAACGTCTTATTCGTCCGCTTCTTGCTGGAAGTTGACGGGACGGGACGGCACCACGGTGGAAATGGCGTGCTTGTACACCATTTGCGTAACGGTATTGCGCAACAGGACGACGTATTGATCGAACGATTCGATCTGCCCCTGAAGCTTGATGCCATTGACCAGGTAGATGGATACGGGCACGTGTTCCTTGCGCAGTGCGTTCAGGAACGGATCTTGTAGTATTTGCCCTTTATTGCTCATTGGTTTAACTCCAATTGCGTTGTTATAGAAGTTTTAGCCCTAAAAACGACGGCCAAGTGAGATACTTTACAGGGTTTTCCCCCAATCTGCCACGCGGCGCTTGCCTTATACGCCATTTTTTTGTCACTGAACTCTTCCTGGGACAGCGGCTGCGGCAAGGGGTTCCTGCTTTTTCTTCACTGGAACAAAAAACGCCCCTTGAAGGGGCGTTTTTTTGCCGCCGGGCCGCTCCCAAGGCAAAAAGCGCCCCCCTCGGGGGGCAGCAAGCCGAAGGCGCGGCGTGGGGGCTTTTTTTGCCGCCGGGCCGCTCAGGCAGCCAGGATTTCCCGCAAGGCGTCGGTCAGGCGTCGGCACTCTTCCGGCGTGCCCACGGTAATGCGCAGGAAGTCCTCGATGCGCGGCAGCGAAAAACGGCGCACCAGAACGTGGCGCTGGCGCAGCGCCGCCGCCAGGTCGGCGCCGGAATGGGCCGGGTGGCGCGCGAAAACGAAGTTGGCCAGGCTGGGCAGCACCTCGAAACCCAGCGCGGCCAGATCGTCGCTTAGCGTGGCGCGGGCCTGCATGATGGCCTGGCGGGTCTGCTCAAAATAAGCTTGGTCGTCGAACGCCGCCATGGCGCCGGCTTGGGCCACGCGATCCAGTGGATACGAATTGAAACTATCTTTGATGCGCACCAGCCCGTCGATGACTTCCGCCCTGCCCAGCGCATAGCCCACGCGCAGGCCGGCCAGCGAGCGCGACTTGGAAAACGTGTGCACCACCAGGATGTTGTCGAACTCGGCCAGCAAGGCGACCGCCGATTCGGCGCCGAATTCAACATAGGCTTCGTCCACCACGATGAGCGTGTCGGGGCGGCCCTGCGCCAGGCGGCGGATGTCGTCCAGCGACAGCGCGATGCCGGTGGGCGCGTTGGGGTTCGCGAATATGATGGCGGCCGGCTCGACGCCCAGGTCGGCCAGGTAATCGTCGACGTCGATGCGAAAGTCGGGCATCAGCGGCACCAGTTGCCGCGGCACGTCGTACAGCTGGCAATAGGTGCGGTAGAAACTGTAGGTGATGTCCGGCATCAGCACCGGACGCCCCGCCCGCAGGAAAAAGGCGTTGAACAGATGGGCCAGCACTTCGTCCGAGCCGTTGCCCACGAAAACCTGATCGGGCGCCACGCCCCAGCCGCGCGCCAGCGAGGCGCGCAGGCCGGCCGATTCGGGGTCGGGATACAGGCGCAGGCCGTCGCCTATGCAGGCCTGCATGGCGGCCATCGCCTTGGGCGACGGGCCGTAGGGGTTCTCGTTGGTGTTCAGCTTGAGCAGGTCGGCCACTTTGGGCTGCTCGCCCGGCACGTAAGGCACCAGCGCCGCTACGTGATCACTCCAGAAACGGCTCACTCAGTCCCCCTGAACGTAAGGATTGCGCGACGACTTGAACTCGATGCGCAAAGGCGTGCCATCAAGCTTGAACACTTCGCGAAAACGCGATTCCAGATAGCGCCGGTAGGAATCGGGCACGGCGTCGAGCGCGTTGCCGTGCACGATGATGAGCGGCGGATTCTGGCCGCCCTGGTGGGCATAGCGCATCTTGGGGCGGAATATGCCCTTGCGCGGCGGCGGCTGTTGCGCCACCGCGTCGTGCAGCACACGCGTAAGCTTGGGCGTGGACAGCTTGGCGAAAGCCGCCTTGTGCGCCGCGTTGACCGCGCGCAGCAGCGCAGGAATGCCCTGCCGTTTCAGGGCCGAGATGTTCAATACCTGGGCAAAGCTGAGGAAGCGCAGCTTGTGCTCGAATTCGCGGCGCACGCGTTCGCGGCGCTCTTCCGTCAGGTCGTCCCATTTGTTGATGGCCACGACCACCGCGCGCCCGGTCTCGACGACGAAGCCCGCGATGTGGGCGTCCTGGTCGGAAATCTCGGACTGCGCGTCCAGCAGCAGCACCACGACGTTGCAGGCTTCGATGGCTTGCAGCGTCTTGATGACGGAGAATTTTTCGATGGCCTCGAACACCTTGCCGCGGCGGCGCAGGCCGGCCGTGTCTATCAGCAGGTACGACTTGTCGCCTTTCTCGAAGGGAATCTCGATGGCGTCGCGCGTGGTGCCCGGCATGTCGAAGGCGATGACGCGCTCTTCGCCCAGCAAGGCGTTGACCAGCGTGGACTTGCCCACGTTGGGCCGGCCGACGATGGCCAGCTTGATGCGGTGGGATTCGGCCTCTTCCGGGCCATCCCCGCCTGCTTCTTGCCCGCCCTCTTCGTCGTCGAAGGCTTCCTCGTCGGTTTGCGGCGCTTTGTCTTCGGAAACGTCGGGCAGATGCGACAAGGCTTCGGCCACCAGTTCGCCGACGCCGTCGCCGTGCGAGGCGGAAATGGCATGCAGTTCGCCCAGGCCCAGCTCGTGGAACTCCATCAGCGAAGTGCCGTGGCGCATGCCTTCGGCCTTGTTCGCCGCCAGCAGCACGGGCCGGCCTATGCGGCGCAGCAGATTGGCGATGTCGTGGTCTTGGGCGCTGAGCCCGGCGCGGGCGTCCACCAGGAAAATGATGACGTCGGCTTCGGCGATGGCCTGCTGCGTCTGGCGCGCCATTTCGACGACCACGCCTTCTTTGGCAATGGGCTCGAAGCCGCCGGTGTCCACCACCAAATAGGGGCGGTCGCCCAGGCGCCCTTCGCCGTAATGGCGGTCGCGCGTCAGGCCCGGAAAGTTGGCGACCAGCGCCGCCCGCGAACGCGTCAGGCGGTTGAAGAGCGTGGACTTGCCGACGTTGGCGCGCCCGACCAGGGCGACGACGGGTTTAAAGGCTGTCTGTTTCAATTCACACCAACAAGGGCGAGGTTGCCGCTGCCCGTTTGCACCAGCACGCCACGGTCGGTGGCCACCGGCGGCGACACGATGGCGCCGCCGCCGAGCTGGGTACGGCCCAACAAGGCGCCGTTGTTACGGGCCAGGACGTGGACGTAGCCCTGGTAATCGCCCACCAATATGCCCGGCGCGACGACAGCCGGTGCGGTAACGCGGCGATTGCGCAGCGCGGGCTGCTCCCAGGCGTGCTCGCCGCTTTCCAGGCCGTAGGCGTGCACGATGCTGGAAGGATTGGCGGCATAGATGTTCAGGCGGTCGCTGCCCAGGCCGGTGGTGCTGGAAAAACGCTGTTCCCAGATGGGATAGCCGCCTTGCGCAATGTCGAAGCAGGTAATGTTGCCCTGATAGGCCACGCCGCACAGGATGGGGCCCTGCACCTGCGGTTCGCCCACGATGTCGCTGATGCGTTCGAGGTCGGTCGCGCCGCGCGAAACGGCCACCGCGCCTTCCCACTGCACCACGCCGTCGTGCGCGGTAATGGCGATCAGGCGTCCGTTGGGCAGGCCGGAAATGACCATGCCTTCGACGATGAGCATGCGCATATTGGTCTTGAGCGCCAACGCGGGGCCGGGGCGCTGCACGTTCCACAGGGCTTCGCCGGTTTCGGCGTCGAAGGCCTGGATGCGGTAGTCGCTGCTGCGCACGGCGACGACGCCCGCGCCCACCACGGGCGGCACGTCTACGCGGCTGGTGGCGCGGGTGCGCCATTTTTCCTTGCCGGTGTCGTCGAAGGCGATGACGTAGCCGTCGACGGCGGCCACGGCGGTGGTTATGCCGTCGCTGCCTACGCCGGCCGAGAGGTCAGTGGACACGCTGGCCTGCCATTGGACAGCGCCGGAGGCCAAGTCGACCTTGGCCACCGAGCCGTTGGGCGTGGCCGCGTAGGCCGAACCGCCCGCGACCACGGGTGCGAAACTGCTGTCGCCGCCGCGCCCGATGGAGGCCGTCCATACCACGTTCACCGTGGCGCCCGGCGCGTATTCGGTGAGCGGGCTGGGCTCCTGGCGCGGATCGCTGGAAGAGAACATGCCGCAGCCGGCCAGCGCCGCCATCGTGGCGGCCAGCACCATGCCTCGCGCTACGCGGAATGAACGATGTATGCGTTTGGACATGGGGTCAGGCTCCACGGCTGGCATCGAGTTTCAGCTCGATGACTTGTTGCAAGGAATCGTCTTTCAGGCCGGCCATGGCGGCTTCCCAGGCTTTGCGGGCGTCGTCCATCTTGCCCTGGGCGGCCAGAATGTCGCCGCGGCGGTCGTCGAACAGCGCGGTGAACGCGGCGGGCGGATTCTGCAGCAGCGCCAGCGCCTCGTCGTATTGGGATTGCTGCATCAGCAGCGCGGCCAGGCGCAGGCGCGCCACGGGCACCAAGGCGGGATCCTTGCCGTTCTTCACCAGCCAATCGAGCTGTTCACGCGCGGCATCGACTTCGCCGCGCGCCTGCAGCGCCTGGGCGGCGACCAGCACGCCGCGCGAGGTATAGCCGGAATCGGGGAAGTCGGAGCGCAAGGCCTGGCTGGCCGCCTTGAGCCGGCCGGCCGAGTCTTCATCGGGCTCGGTGACGGCGGTTTCCAGGGCCTCGAAATAGCCCATGGCCTGCGTGGCCTGATGGCCTTGATACCACTGCCAGCCCTTCCAGCCCGCCACGACCGCAACGGCCACGCAAAGCACGGTAACGCACAGCGTACCGTAGCGGTCCCACCATGCCTTGAGGGCGTCCAGCTTCTCCTGTTCTTCTAGATCGTATGCCATGCGTATACTTAAACCTTGGATTGCAATAATTCTACCAATTGGCCGAAAGGCACGGACTGCTGCTGGCCGGCTTCGTCAGGCGATGCCTGGCGCAGCCATTTGACGCTGGCCTGCCCTTTCTGCAGTTCTTCCTCGCCCAGGATGACGGCCGCCGAGGCGCCGCTGAGGTCGGCGCGCTTGAACTGCGCCTTGAAGCCGCTGGGGCCGGCATGCACCATGACACGCAGCCCGGCATCGCGCAACTGCTCGGCCAGGCGCATCGCCTGGCGCTGGGCGGCTTCGGATTGATGCACGAAATATACCTGGCATTCGGCCGGCGCCTCGAAGGCCGCGTCCTGTTCCCAGAGGTCGAGCAGGCGTTCCATGCCGATGGCGAAGCCCACCGCCGGCGCGGACTTGCCGCCCAGCAGTTCGAGCAGGCCGTCGTAGCGCCCGCCGCCGCATACCGTGCCCTGGGCGCCCAGCCTGTCGGTGGTCCATTCGAACACGGTAAGGTTGTAGTAGTCGAGCCCGCGCACCAGACGCGGGTTGAGCGTGTATTCGATGCCCGCGTCGTGCAGCCGGGCGCACACGCCGTCGAAGTGCGCGCGCGATTCCTCGCCCAGGAAGTCGAACAGGCGCGGCGCGCTGTTGGCCATTTCCTGCATGGCCGGATTCTTGGTGTCCAGCACGCGCAAGGGGTTGGTGTGCATGCGCCGGCGCGCTTCTTCGTCGAGCACGTCCAGGTGCTTTTCCAGGTGCTCGACCAGCGCCTGGCGATGCGCGGCGCGCTCGGCGGCCTGGCCCAGCGAATTGAGTTCGAGCCGTACGTCCTTCAGGCCCAGTATCTTCCACAGGCGGGCCAGCATCAGGATGAGTTCGGCATCGACGTCGGGGCCGGCAAAGCCCAGCGCTTCGACGTCTATCTGGTGGAACTGGCGGTAGCGGCCGCGCTGCGGACGCTCGTGGCGGAACACCGGCCCCATGGCGTAGACGCGCTGCGGGCGTTCGTACAGCAGATTGTGCTCGATGGCCGAGCGCACCATGCCGGCCGTGAATTCGGGCCGCATCGTCAGCATGTCGCCGTTGAGCGTATCGGTGAACGAATACATTTCTTTTTCGACGATGTCGGTGACTTCGCCGATGCCGCGCGCGAACAGGCGCGTGTGCTCCAGCACGGGCGCGCGCAGATTGCGGTAGCCGTAGCCGGCAAGCCAATCGCGGACGATGGCTTCGAGGTGTTCCCAGCGCGCGCTTTCGCCCGGCAGGATGTCTTTCATGCCGGTGATGGCGCTGACTTTCTTGAAGGACTGCTGTTGACTCATGTCGGTGTGGAGGAATCCGAAGACGATGCCGGCTGGCCCTGGCCATAGCGGCGTTCGACGTAGGTTTCGACGATGGCCTGGAATTCCTGCGCGATGGTGTCGCCCTTGAGGGTGACGACGCGCTTGCCATCGACGAAAACGGGTGCGGCGGGAATTTCGCCGGTGCCGGGCAGGCTGATGCCGATGTCGGCATGGCGGCTTTCGCCCGGGCCGTTGACCACGCAGCCCATGATCGCGACGTTCATGCGTTCGACGCCGGGATAGCGCGCGCGCCATATGGGCATCTGCTCGCGCAGGTAGGACTGGATGCTGTCGGCCAGTTCCTGGAAAACCGTGCTGCTGGTGCGCCCGCAGCCGGGGCATGCGACGACCATGGGCGTGAACGCGCGCAGCCCCATGGTTTGCAGGATTTCCTGCGCCACGACGACTTCGCGCGTGCGGTCGCCGCCGGGCTCGGGCGTGAGCGAAATGCGGATGGTGTCGCCTATGCCCTCTTGCAGCAGCACCGACAGCGCGGCGGTGGACGCCACGATGCCCTTGCTGCCCATGCCGGCCTCGGTAAGGCCCAGGTGCACGGGGTAATCGCAGCGGCGGGAAAGCTCGCGGTAGACGGTGATGAGGTCTTGCACGTGGCTGACCTTGCACGACAGCACGATGGCGTCGCCGGGCAGGCCCAGGCTTTCGGCGCGCTGGGCATTGCTGATGGCCGACACGACCAGGGCCTCGCGCATGACGGCCTGTGCCGGCCAGGGCTGCTCGCGCCGGCCGTTTTCGTCCATCATGCGGGCCATCAACTCCTGGTCGAGGCTGCCCCAGTTGACGCCTATGCGCACTGGCTTGCCGTAGCGGCAAGCCACTTCTATCATCTGCGCGAAGTTGTCCTCGCGCTTTTTACCGCCGCCCATGTTGCCGGGGTTGATGCGGTACTTGGACAAGGCCTGCGCGCATTCGGGAAACTGCGTCAGCAGCTTGTGGCCGTTGTAGTGGAAGTCGCCCACCAGCGGTACGCTTACGCCCATGCGGTCGAGCTGTTCGCGGATGGCCGGCACTTCGCGCGCGGCCTCGGGCGTGTTGACGGTAATGCGCACCAGTTCGGAACCGGCCATCGCCAGTTGCTTGACCTGGATGGCCGTGGCCACGGCGTCGGCCGTGTCGGTGTTCGTCATGGACTGCACGGCCACGGGCGCGTCGCCGCCCACGCGCACCACGCAGTCGCGCCAGGCCACTTTCACCTGGCGGGTAACGCGGCGCGGCGCGGGGCCGTGGCTGCCGCCCGGCAGGCAAGTGTTGGAGGAAGACTGCCCGGTACTCATGGTCATGAACCGGAGCCGCCCTTGAACCAGTCGGCGAGCTGCCAGGATTCGGGCAGCCAGCCGCGATCGAGCGCGTAGAAGAAGGCCACGAGCACCAGCACCAGGACGATGAACAGCCAACCCCAGCTACCCCGGCCGGAGCGCTCTTCCTGCATGGGACCGACCGCGTTCACCGCCGGGCCGGAGGCCAGCGACTGGCGCGGCAGATTGGCCTGCGTGGTGCTGGCGTCCAGCATGGCCGTCAGCGCATCGGGGTCGGTATCGAGCAGGCGGGCGTAGTTCTTGACCATGCCGCGCAGGGGCAGCCCGCTGGGCAGCGCCTGCCAGTTCTCGGCCTCCAGGGCCTCGATCTGGCGTGTGGAGAATTTCAGCCGGGCCGAAACCGCCGCGACGCTGAGCGACTTGCTTTCGCGCAAGGCCCGCAGCGTGGCGCCCAGGCCCTGGGGGTTTTGTGCAGATGCTGGCGCAAGGGTGTCATCCGGCTTCATGCGTGTTCCTGGCGAAGAGTGATGACCCCGGCCTGGTCGCGCCGCTGTGCCACGCGGGTGCGATCCTGTACGTCGCCAGCCAATTGCCCGCACGCCGCGGCGATGTCGTCGCCGCGGGTCTTGCGCACCGTGGTGATGACGCCGCCGTCCATGAGCCGGTTGGCGAACTGGCGCACTCTTTCGGGAGGCGAACGCTTCAGGCCGGACTGCGGAAAGGGATTGAACGGGATCAGATTGAACTTGCAGCGCACCTGGCGCGCGATGGCCAGGAGCTCTCGGATATGCTGATCGTCGTCGTTGACGCCGTCGAGCATGATGTACTCGAAGGTGACGAAATCGCGCGGCGCATGTTCGAGGTAGCGATTGCAGGCGGCGATGAGCTCGGCCAGCGGGTGCTTGCGGTTGAGCGGCACCAGTTTGTCGCGCAAGGCGTCGTTGGGCGCGTGCAGCGACACCGCCAGCGCGACCGGGCAATCGTGCGCCAGGCGGTCCATCATGGGCACGACGCCCGAGGTGGACACCGTGACGCGGCGGCGCGACAAGCCGTAGGCATCGTCGTCCAGCATGAACTTGAGCGCCACGACCAGATTGTCGTAGTTGAGCAGGGGCTCGCCCATGCCCATCATGACGACGTTGCTGACGACGCGCTCGGGCGCTTCGGCGTCGCCGCCCTGCCCCGGTAGGCGCGCCTGCGCCGGCGCGGCCTTAAGCACGCGGCGCGCATGCCAGAGCTGGGCGACGATTTCGCCCGCGTTCAGGTTGCGGCTGAAGCCCTGGTAGCCGGTGGAGCAGAACGGACAGCCCACGGCGCAGCCCGCCTGGCTGGACACGCACAGCGTGCCGCGGTCGTCCTCGGGGATGAAGACGGTTTCGACGGCGTTGCCGCCGCCCACGTCGAACAGCCACTTGCGGGTGCCGTCGGTCGAGCGCTGCTCGGCGCTGACGGCGGGCGCCTGGACGACGCAATGCTGCGCCAGCTTCTGGCGGAAATCCTTGGCCAGGTCGGTCATGTCGTCGAAATTGTCGACCCCGCGCTGGTGCACCCAGCGCTTGAGCTGGCGCGCACGGAACGGCTTGCCGCCCCATTGAGCCACCAGCGCCGCCAGTTCGGCGTCGCTAAGGCCCAGCAGGTTGATGTCGGAAGCGGTTTGCATGGCGGGATGGACGGATGACACGAAAGCCTGGCGCTGCCGGTTTAACGGCTGTAGACCTGGCTGGCAGGGAAGAAATAGGCGATTTCGACGGCAGCCGTTTCAGGCGCGTCGGAACCGTGCACGGCGTTGGCGTCGATGCTGTCAGCGAAGTCGGCGCGGATGGTGCCGGGTTCGGCCTTCTTGGGGTCGGTGGCGCCCATCAGGTCGCGGTTCTTCTGGATGGCGCTTTCGCCTTCGAGCACTTGCACGAAGACCGGGCCGGAGATCATGAACTCGACCAGGTCGTTGAAGAAGGGGCGCTCTTTGTGCACGGCGTAGAAGCCTTCGGCTTCGGCGCGGGACAGTTGCAGCAGGCGAGCGGCGACGACCTTCAGGCCGGCCTGCTCGAAGCGGGCGACGATCTGGCCGATTGCGTTCTTGGCGACGGCGTCGGGTTTGATGATGGAAAGCGTGCGTTCAATTGCCATGTGGAGATCCAAAAAATAAAAAAACAGCCCTTGTTTTCAAGGCTTGGTGTGATACTGGCGGCGGCTCCGGGCCGAAACCGCGTGCTTGCCGGCCGGCAAGCCGAACCGCGGCCCGTTCAGGCAGCGGCTTGCGGTACCGATGGCAGTACCGAGCCGCTGTACCGGCTAACGCAGTACCGATAAAGTGATACCGACGGCTGTGTACTGACTAAAGCAGCGGTTTAAAGCAAAGCCATCGGTGCCACGAACCCGGCCAATCAGCCCAGCCAATAAATTTGCCAATGAAAACAAAGACTTCAACAAAGTTTTCGGTAACCCGGCATTTTAGCATGCCCATGGGACTGCGCTCCATCATAAAATGACGGGCTTGTCTGAAAGTTTCCCGGCCATTTCCGGCCGGCTTCCCTCCTTTTGCCATGACCACCGAATCCGCCGCACCCGCCTCCGCCCAACTGTCCAAGAGCTTCGACCCCCAGGAAATCGAAAAACGCTGGTACGCGTACTGGGAGTCTTCGGGCTGCTTCGCCAGCGGCCGTCATGTCGACCCGCCCGCCGGCCAGCCGGCCGCGCCCTTCGTCATCCAGTTTCCGCCGCCCAACGTCACCGGCACACTGCACATGGGTCACGCCTTCAACCAAACGGTGATGGACGGCCTGGTGCGCTACCACCGCATGCGCGGCCACGACACCGCCTTCATTCCGGGCACCGACCACGCCGGCATCGCCACGCAAATCGTGGTCGAACGCCAGCTCGACGCGCAAAACGTGTCGCGCCACGACCTGGGCCGCGAGAAATTCCTCGAAAAAGTCTGGGCCTGGAAAGAACAATCCGGCAACGCCATCACCAGCCAGTTCCGCCGCCTGGGTTCGTCGGCCGACTGGCAGCGCGAATACTTCACGATGGACGCCCAGATGTCGCGCGGCGTCGTCGAAACCTTCGTGCGCCTGTACGAGCAAGGCCTCATCTATCGCGGCAAGCGCCTGGTGAACTGGGACCCGGTACTGGGCACGGCCGTTTCCGACCTGGAAGTCGTCAGCGAGGAAGAAGACGGCTACATGTGGGAGATCCGCTACCCGCTGGCCCAGCCGCAAGGCGAACTCACCCACCTGGTCGTGGCCACCACCCGCCCCGAAACCATGCTGGGCGACGTGGCCGTCATGGTGCATCCCGAAGACGAGCGCTACGCCCACCTCATCGGCCAGCACGTGGCGCTGCCGCTGTGCGACCGCCAAATTCCCATTATTGCCGACGCCTACGTCGATCCGGCCTTCGGCACCGGCGTGGTCAAGGTTACGCCCGCGCACGACTTCAACGACTACGCCGTGGGCCAACGTCACCAGTTGCCGCAGATCAGCATCCTGACGCTGGACGCGCACGTCAACGACGAAGCCCCCGAAGCCTATCGCGGCCTGGAACGCTACGAGGCGCGCAAGCGCATCGTGGCCGACCTGGAAGCCCAGGGCCTGCTGGCCGCCGTCAAGCCGCACAAGCTGATGGTGCCGCGCGGCGACCGCACCAGCACCGTCATCGAGCCTATGCTGACCGACCAGTGGTTCGTGGCCATGAGCAAGCCGGCCCCCGAAGGCACGCTGAATCCGGGCAAGAGCATCACGCAAGTGGCGCTGGACGCCGTGGCCGACGGCCGCATCACCTTCCACCCCGAAAACTGGAAAACCACCTACGACCAGTGGCTCAACAACATCCAAGACTGGTGCATCTCGCGCCAACTGTGGTGGGGCCACCAGATTCCGGCCTGGTATGCGCCGAATGGCCAGATATTCGTGGCCCGTTCCGAAGAAGACGCGCAGCGCCAGGCGCGCGAAGCCGGCGTCGAAGGCCCGCTGACGCGCGACGAAGACGTGCTCGACACCTGGTTCTCGTCAGCGCTGGTGCCCTTCACCGACCTGGGCTGGCCCGAATCCACGCCCGACCTGGAACGCTACCTGCCTTCCAGCGTGCTGGTCACGGGCTTCGACATCATTTTCTTCTGGGTCGCGCGCATGGCCATGATGAGCCTGCACATGACGGGCCAAGTGCCCTTCCGCGATGTCTACGTGCACGGCCTGGTCTGCGACCAGGACGGCAAGAAGATGAGCAAGTCCAAGGGCAACACCATCGACCCGGTCGACCTGATCGACGGCATCGGCCTGGACGCCCTGCTCGAAAAACGCACCTCGGGCTTGATGAACCCCAAACAGGCGCAAAGCATACGCAAGAAAACCGGCAAGGACTTCCCCGAAGGTTTCCCCGCCTACGGCGCCGACGCCCTGCGCTTTACCATGGCGGCCTACGCCACGCTGGGCCGCAACATCAACTTCGACCTCAAGCGCTGCGAGGGCTACCGCAACTTCTGCAACAAGCTCTGGAACGCCACGCGCTTCGTGTTGATGAACGTCGAAGGCCATCCCGTGGCCGCCAGCGTGGACGCCCACGCCAGCTTCGCCGACCGCTGGGTGCTCAGCCTGCTGCAACGCCTCATCGCAGACGTCGAGCGCGGATTCGCCGAGTATCGCTTCGACAACGTCGCCAACGCCATCTACCGCTTCGTCTGGGACGAATACTGCGACTGGTACCTGGAGCTGGCCAAGGTGCAGCTGCAAACGGGCACGCCCGAACAGCAGGCCGCCACACGCCGCACGCTAATCCAGGTTCTTGAGGCTGTGCTGCGCCTGGCTCATCCCATCATTCCCTTCATCACCGAAGAACTGTGGCAAGCGGTTTCCGTGGCCGCCGGCCAGCGCGAAGCCGACCAGGCCGCCAGCATCAGCGTGCAGCCCTACCCCGTGACCCAGGCCGAACTGGCCGATGCTCAGGCCGAGGCGCAACTGGCCCAACTCAAGGCCCAGGTGGACGCCGTGCGCGCCCTGCGCGGCGAGATGAACATCTCCCCCGCCCAGCGCGTACCGCTCATAGCCCGCGGCGACGCCGAAGTGCTGGCGCGCAACAAGGCCTACCTGATGGCGCTGGCCAAGCTGTCCGAGGTGCAGGTGGTCGACCAACTGCCCGACGAGGGCGCGCCGGTGCAGGTGGTGGACACCACCGAGCTGATGCTGCACATAGAGATCGACGTGGCGGCCGAAACCGCACGCCTGGAAAAAGAAATCGCTCGGCTCGAGGGCGAGATTGCGAAAGCGCAAGGCAAGCTGTCGAACGCCAGCTTCATCGAGCGCGCACCGGCGGCGGTGGTGGCGCAGGAGAAGGAGCGTGTGGTGCAGTTCGGGCTTACGCTGGAGAAGGTGAAGCAGCAGTTGGAGCGGTTGCAGAAGCGGGGGTGACCTTGCATATCTCCGATGACGCATTGCCGGGGCGGAGTGTCCGCTGAGCGCTGGTCGCATCCGTCCTTGTATTTCCGAAACCTTCGTTCCGGAAATACGGCGGCAACCCTTCGTTCGCTCGTCCAGCCCATCCGGGCTTCCCTTCGCCCCCACTCGGGCGGACGCTCCGACAGCGCTCAGCGGACACTCCGCCCCAGCAATGCTCGCGGTATCTCAAGTTTGATGGCCGTGCCAGCATGAGGACAGCGCGTCAACATGTGGACGCTCGCTAGAATCGGGCATCCCTATCCTCTCAGGCCTGCGCCGTACGGCTCAAGAACAACCAAGCAGAACGCCCCTTCACCTCAGGACTGAAGAAAAACCGTACAGCGAGCAGTCAACCCTTCAATTCAAACCAGCCACAAAAGCCTCGTCCTGCGCGCTGAGCAGACCTTGCTCACGCGCGCGCTCTAGCAAATCGGGACGACGCGCCAACGTCAGCGCCAGCGACTGCTCACGCCGCCAACGCGCAATGCGGGCGTGGTGTCCGCTGAGCAGCTCGGCAGGCACACCCCGCCCCTCGTAGACCTCGGGACGCGTGTAATGCGGGCTGTCGAGCAGCCCCGTCAGCGCCGGATTGAAGGAATCCTGTTTAGCGGATTCGGCATCGTTCAAGGCCCCCGGCAGCAGGCGCACCACGCTGTCCATCATCACCATGGCCGGCAGTTCGCCGCCTGACAGCACGAAATCTCCCAGCGACACCTCGTGCGTAACGCAGCGTTCCACGAAACGCTGATCCACGCCCTCGTAGCGGCCGCAAACGAAAATCGCGCCCTCGCCCGCCGCCCACTCCTCGGCCAAACGCTGGTCGAAACGTTGCCCCGTGGGGCTGAGCAGCACGACTGGCGCCTCGATGCCGCGATCGGCCTGGGCGGCGTGCACCGCCTTTTCCAGCGGGCCAGCCATCATCACCATGCCCGGGCCGCCGCCATAGGGACGGTCGTCCACGGTGCGGTGAACGTCATGGGTGAAGTCGCGAGGGTTCCAGCAGCGTAGTTGCCATAAGCCCAATTGATGGGCGCGCCCGGTGACGCCATGCGCACGCAAGGCGTCGAACATGTCGGGAAACAGCGAAACGACGTCGTAGCGCAGCATGGTCGGGCTCCAGATGAGCGGCTTTGCGCCGGACGAGCCGGAAACGCGGAAACTCCCACACGAAGGTGCGGGCAGTCAGAAATCGGCGGGCCAGTCGGTATCTATGCGCCGGGCGGAGATGTCCACGGCGCGCACGTGCGCTTGCACGAACGGCACCAGTGTCGTCTTGGGCTTGCGCGGCTTCCCACCCGCCTGAGCGGATGCACCGGCAGGCAGGGGATGCTCGACATGCAGCACCGCATGCGCGCCGTTGTCGGAGACTTCGCGCACCGTGCCGATGAGGACGGATTGGTCCTCGTGCACGCCATACAGCTCGCAACCGATGAGGTCTACCCAGTAGTATTCTTCCTGGTCGGCCGCCGGAAACTCGATGCGGCTAACCCATACCGAATGCCCCTTGAGCGCCTCGGCGGCGTCACGGCCATCCAACCCCTTGAGTTGGGCGATCAGATGGTCGGAATGCACCCGGCTGGAGATCACGTCCAGGCCCCGCCAGGAGACGGGGCGCGAAACGGCCGCAGGCGGCGTCGGCGGCGATAGCCACCAGCGCCGGGCCTGCAACAGGACGTCGGGCTGTGAAGAATGCGGCTTGATCTTGACCCAGCCGCGTACGCCGAAGGCGGACACAACGCGGCCAAGCTCGACCAGATCTTCCGGAGCGGAATCAGGCAGGCTCATGCCGCATGCAACCAGGCTTGCTTAGGCAGCAACCTTGGCCGAGTATTCTTTGACCAAGCGAGCAACGGCGGGCGACAGCTGAGCGCCGTTGTCCGTCCAGTACTTGACGCGGTCCAGCGCAATGCGCATGTTTTCCTGGCCTTCGGGGGCCACGGGGTTGTAGAAACCCACACGCTCGATAAAGCGGCCATCGCGGCGATTGCGCGAATCAGCTGCTACAACACTGTAAAACGGACGTTTTTTCGAGCCGCCACGGGCAAAACGAATCACCACCATAGGTAATCCCTTGAAAATGTTAGTGAAAACAAAACGTTAGATTCTAGCATTTACTGGCTTCAAGCGCAAATGCGATTAGGCATGCCGTCTGTCGGGCGCGACAGGGATGGATGCCTGCTCAGGCTAAACACGCCCGAGCCCGGCTAAACCCGCAGCCCCAAACGCCCAGGCGAGCCAGCGGCCTTGCACCAGCCGGGGCTTAGCGCCGCGACAATAGATGAACGACGCGCTCGCCCTGCTCTACCTGAGCCAGCAAGGCATTGCCCGTTTGGCGGGCGAACGCCTGGAAGTCGCGCACTGCATGGGTGTCCGTCGTAATTACCTTGAGCACCTGGCCGCTTTGCAACTGGGCCAGCGCCTTTTTGGCGCGCAGAATGGGCAGCGGGCACTTGAGCCCGGTGGCGTCGACCTCTAGGTCGAATTTTTCCAGATCCGCTTGCGTGCTTTCCGACGTCATCCGTGCTCAGCCTCCCAGCTTTTGTTCGACCCAGCCGCGTACCTGCGCCAGCGCCTGCGGCAAAGCCGCCGCGTCGCTGCCGCCGCCCATGGCCATGTCGGGGCGGCCGCCGCCCTTGCCGCCCACTTGCCCGGCCACCAGGCCGACCAGCTCGCCGGCCTTGACGCTGCCCACGAGGTCGGGGGTAACGCCGGCCACCAGGCTGATCTTGCCTTCGTCGGCCGCGGCCAGCAGCACCACGGCGGACTTCAGTTTGCTCTTGAGTTGATCAACCATGCCGCGCAAGGCTTTGGGATCGACGCCCGACAACTGGCTGACCAGCAGCTTGGCATCGCCCGGCAAGGCCTCGGCCTGGCCGGCCAGATCGTTGCCGGCGGAGGCCGACAGCTTGTTCTTGGCCTGTTCGAGTTCACGCTCCAACTGGCGCGTTTGCGCCTGCATCTGCGTGATGCGGTCGAGCAGATTGGCCGGCTGCGCCTTGAGCAGGCCGGCGGCCTGCTGCAGGGTGTCCATGCTCTGCTGCACCCAGGCCAGCGCATTGTCGCCGGTAACGGCCTCCACGCGCCGCACGCCGGCGGCCACGCCGCCTTCGGAAACGATCTTGAACAAGCCGATGTCGCCGGTGCGGCTGACGTGGGTGCCGCCACACAGCTCACGCGAGAAGCCGATGTCGAGTACGCGGACTTCGTCGCCGTATTTTTCGCCGAACAAGGCCACTGCGCCGCCTTGCACCGCGTCGTCGTAGGACATGAGGCGCGCCTGCACGGGCTGGTTGGCCAGCACCTGTTCGTTGACGATGCCCTCGACCCGGCGAATCTGCTCGGGCGTCATCGCGGCGTCGTGGGCGAAGTCGAAACGGGTTTTGTCAGGATCGACCAGCGAGCCGCGCTGCTGCACGTGGGCGCCCAGCACTTCGCGCAAGGCCTTGTGCATCAGGTGCGTGGCCGAGTGGTTGCGCAGGGTGCGCGCGCGGCGCTGCGTATCGACCTGGGCCTGCACGGTGTCGCCCACCGCCAGCTCGCCCTGTTCGAGCACGCCGTGATGGCCGAAGACCTGAGCCTGGATCTTCTGCGTGTCGCCCACGGCGAAACGCGCTTTGTCGTTGGAGAGCACGCCGGTATCGCCCACCTGCCCGCCCGACTCGGCATAAAACGGCGTGGCGTCGAGCACGACGATGGCGGCCTGCCCGGCCTGCACGCGTTGCACGGGCGAGCCCTCGACGTACAGGGCCGTTACCTTGCCCTGGCCGTCCAGGTGATCGTAGCCGTCGAAACGGGTTTCCACGCCTTGATAGGCGAGATCTTGCGCGGCCTTGAACTTGCCGGCCGCGCGCGCCTGTTCGCGCTGGCGCGCCATGGCCTGCTCGAAGCCGTCCATGTCGACGCCCACCTGCCGTTCGCGGCAGATGTCGGCGGTCAGGTCTATGGGGAAGCCATAGGTGTCGTATAGCGTGAAGGCCGTCTGGCCGTCCAGCTGGCCGTCGGCGGGCAGTTCGGCCAGCGCGCCTTCGAGAATGCGCAAGCCGTTTTCCAGGGTTTCGCCGAAGCGCTCTTCTTCCTGGCGCAGCACCTGTTCGATGCGCGCCTGATTGGCCGCCAGTTCGGGATAAGCCTGCCCCATCTGGCCGACCAGATCGGCCACCAGGCGATAGAAGAACGGCTGCTTCTGGCCCAGTTTGTGGCCATGGCGCAGCGCGCGGCGGATGATGCGGCGCAAGACATAGCCGCGCCCTTCGTTGCCCGGAATGACGCCGTCGACAATCAAAAAGCCACAGGCGCGGATATGGTCGGCGATGACTTTGAGCGAGTTGTGTTTCAGGTCGGCCGTGCCGGTTTCGCGCGCGGCGGCGGCTATCAGCGCCTGGAAAAGATCGATTTCGTAGTTGGAATGCACGTGCTGCAGCACGGCGGCGATGCGCTCCAGGCCCATGCCGGTGTCCACGCAAGGCTTGGGCAGCGGATGCATGACGCCCTGGGCGTCGCGGTCGAACTGCATGAAGACCAGGTTCCAGATTTCGATGTAGCGGTCGCCGTCCTCTTCGGGCGAGCCGGGCGGGCCGCCCCAGATGTCGGGGCCGTGGTCGTAGAAGATTTCGGAACACGGGCCGCAGGGGCCGGTATCGGCCATCTGCCAGAAGTTGTCCGAGGCATAGCGCGCGCCCTTGTTGTCGCCAATGCGGATGATGCGCTCGGCCGGCACGCCCACTTCGTCGCGCCAGATGCCGTAGGCCTCGTCGTCTTCGTGATAAACCGTGACCCACAGTTTTTCGGCGGGCAGCTTGTAGACCGTGGTGAGCAGTTCCCAGGCGTACTGGATGGCGTCGCGCTTGAAGTAGTCGCCGAAGCTGAAGTTGCCCAGCATCTCGAAGAAGGTGTGGTGGCGCGCGGTATAGCCGACGTTTTCGAGGTCGTTGTGCTTGCCGCCGGCGCGCACGCAGCGCTGCGAACTGGTGGCCCGATGATAGGGCCGGGTTTCCTTGCCCGTGAAGACGTCCTTGAACTGCACCATGCCGGCATTGGTGAATAGCAGCGTGGGGTCGTTGCCGGGTATCAGCGACGACGACGGCACGATGGTATGACCTTTGCCTTCGAAAAAGGATAGGAATTTCTGGCGAATCTCGGAGGTCTTCATTGCGAAAATCTGCGCACGTTTGAATGGGTAACCGCTGATTATAGAGTGTAGAAGGCGGGAAATGCGTTAAACCAAGCCTGCCCGCGCCATGCGAAGCCTTCACAAGATGCCACCGCTGGCTCCAGCGCGCAACATGTGGATAGCCGCAATACGGTTAGCCACAATATCGGCGCGGCGGGCATTCACCCATAATCGCTCAAAACAACAAGCAAGAACGAGCCCGGCGCCGCCGTCTTCGGCATCGCCGCCAGGCAGGCGCGCCGGTAAAGGCGCCCGGCCCCGCAGGCCTCTTTCCACCAGAACCCAAGAGATGAAATACCTGATCGAAATGCAGCCCGGCGCAACCCGGGCCATGGCGTTCGGGCTGACCTGGCACACCACGCTGGGCAACGACCCCGACGCCGTAGCCGCGAAGATCGCCGCCCGCGAGAAAGCAGTGGCCTATACGCGCGGCGGTGCGCGCAGCACGGTCGTCGGCTTGCTGCGCACCAAAAAACGCGCCGAACTGCCCGGCGGCCGCATCGAGGTTTTCTCGGCCGCTGCCGTGTTCGCCCGCGCCTTCTCGCGCGGCCCGGTGGCCTTGACGATGAAGGTGCCGGGCGGCATCTGGCTGGCGGCGGCCTTCGACGGCGTCGTGGTGTTGGGCACCGACGTCATCCACGACACCATGGAGCAGGCCCAGGCCCACCTGGAGCGCCTGCGGGCAACGTACCGAGGCCTGACGGTATACGGCGACGAGGAAGGCCAGCGCAAGCTGCCGCCCAATGCCTTGGCCGACCAGTTGGACGCCTCCACCCGCCTCAAGCGCACCGCCCTTACCTATGCGCGCATTCCCGTGCCGGTCTGGATGGCCCTGGGCGGGCTGGCCGCCTGGCTGGCGGCGGATTACGGCTATGCACTGTACCGCGACGCCCAGTACGCCAAACGCGAGGCCGAACGGCTGGCCGCGATGGCAACCGACCCCGTCGCCAGTTGGCAGGCCGCCATCGCCGCCTGGGCCGCGCAAATCCCCGAACACGGCGGCGGCGTACTGCAAACCATGTTGCGGGAGATCGAGCGCGTTCCCCTGTCGGCCGATAGATGGGAACTGGCCGAAATCGACTGCGCCCCCGCCGCCTGGCGCTGCTCGGCGCATTATCGGCGCGGCCATCTGGGCACCAACCAGGGGCTGCGCGACGCTTTGCCTTCCGGGTGGACGCTGCATTGGCCCGATCTGCAAACCGCCGTCGCGCAATGGCCGATGACGCCGCCCGCGCCCAGCGCCACGCTGCAAGCCGATGCCTTGCCGGATGCGTCGGAGATTGCGCTTTCCTGGGCGTCGATGCTGCAGCAGCTTGCCCCCGCGTTTGCCGATCTTGCGCTGGGCGAGCCGGCGGCGGCCGCCATCGCCCCGCCCGTCGAAACCCGGCCCGACGGCACCCAGGCCGCCATCGCCTTTCCCCGGCATCACCCAATGCGCTTGCCGACAAGCCGCGAGCTGATCGTCAACGGGCCCATGCGCACACTGTATCTGCTGACCCTGCCCATGGGCTCCACCATCGCTCGCCTGCAGGTACGGCGCACGCCGTTGGCCTCCGCCGACATCGCCGCCAGCGCCCTGAGCGCCACGCTGACAGGAAGAATCCATGCCCAATAAACTCGCCGCGCTCCTTGCCGGAGCCATTGCCACGCTCTCCGGCGGCGCCGGCAGCTCAGCGCTGCCGGAACTGCCGCCCGCCCCCGCCGGGCAAGCCGTCTCGGAACTGCTGATGATGGACGCTCGCCGGGCGCTGGCGGCCGAGCACGCCAGACATATGCCGCAGGCGCAGGCCCCCGCCGCCGGCCTGCCCCACGCGCGTGAAACGCCGTATGCCTCGCCTCCCGCCGTAGCGGCAAGGCCCGCTCCCTTGCTGGCCTCCATCTACGGCGTGGGCAACCGCCTGCATGCCCAGGTCGTCATCGATGGGCGGCAAGCCTTGTTCGCCAGCGGGCAAGCACGATCCATAGGCGGGGAGCCCACCCCGTGGCGGCTCAAGCGCATCGCGCCGCCCTGCGTCGATCTCGAAAGCGAAAAGAACGGCGTCATGCGCCTGTGCACCGCCAAGACGGAGGAAAAACGATGAACGCCCATACCGCGTTTTCCGCCTTGCTGGACGCCACGCACGCCGCCGACGCGCAGCCGCCGATTTCCACCATGGCCGAGCTGGGCGCCTTGCAGCCAGCCTTCGTGCGCCTGCGCATCGAATGGGTGGGCCGCAGCATTGCCGCGCAAGCTTGTCCAGCCGAATTGGCCGATGGTTCCGTCGTCGTTTTTTGCGCGCCGGAACGCGCGGGCACCGACGTGCACGCCAGCGTATGCGAGGCCGCCGGCGCGCGGCGGCACGGCAAGCCCGTCGCCACCCGCCTGATGACAGGCATTCTGCTGCTGACGCTGGTGCGCGAACGCGTGGAGGGCGCCCACCTGCGGCTCAGCGGACGCGAGCAGGGGCACGACCGCTCGGACACCAGCCGCGCGTTTCGCGACGTCGTCGCCTGGGCGGTGCG
The DNA here is from genome assembly GCA_934525625.1 of uncultured Burkholderiaceae bacterium. GTDB lineage: Bacteria > Pseudomonadota > Gammaproteobacteria > Burkholderiales > Burkholderiaceae_B > Mesopusillimonas. The sequence goes on along the minus strand of CAKSZL010000002.1, from coordinate 173,936 downwards.
CAAGGGCTGCAGCGATATACATCTGAACATCGACTTCAACGAAACCGAATCGCAAATCATGGTGCACGTGGACGGCCATTACCTGGCGCCGGAGCATTTGCGCATGCCCACCGAACGCCTGCTGGAAATCGCGCGCGTAGCCTGGCAGGACGGCCACGGCGGGCGCGAATCCATTTTCGACCCGCACGCCGAAACGCAATGCCGCCTGTACGACGTGGTGGACGGCACGCCCTACATGCTGCGCTGGGGCCAGTTCGTCGCCGACAAAGGCCCCTCCATCACCTTGCGCCTGCTCAGCCTGAGCGAAACACGGGTAGACGCCGGCCTGGAAGAGCTGGGCTATTTGCCCAGCCAGGCAGCCATGCTGGAGCGCGCCATGCTCTCGGAAGGCGGCGCCATCGTCTTCGGAGGGGTGGTCGGCTCGGGCAAATCCACGTCTCTAGCGCGTCTGCTGGGCGCTTTGCCGGCCACGCGCAAAATCATGACTATCGAAGACCCCGTCGAGCGCACCATACGCCACGCGCTGCAAGCCAGCATCGTGCGCAGCTTCGACAGCGGCGACGAAGCCGCCAGCTTTCGTGCCAAGCTGATGATGCTCAAGCGCGCCGCGGTGTCCGACGTGCTGCTGGGCGAAATCCGCGACACCGAAACCGGCCGCGCCTTTCTGGACATCGTCGAATCAGGCACCAGCCTGTATACCACCGTGCACGTGGGCAACGCAGCCGGCATTCCATCGCGCCTGGCCTCGCGCCAGATCCAGGTGCCGTTGGACGTACTGGCCTCGCCGGGCATACTCAAGCTGGCGGCTTGCCAGGCCTTGCTGCCCCGGCTATGCCTCGATTGCGCCCTGCCTCTTTCCGCCTTGCGCAGCGGCACGCCGGACGCCTTGGGCAAGCCGCGCAGCGCCGATTACTGGAAGCATTACGTGCAGCGCCTGGAGCGTCTGTACGGCAGCCTGGAGGGCATACGCGTACGCAATCCCGAAGGCTGTACGCATTGCCGGCAAAAAGCCCTACCCGATATTTATGGCTACGCCGGGCGCACCGCCGTGGCCGAGCTGCACGAACTTGGCCGCGATACGGCCGCCTTGCGCTGCGTGCGCGAGCACGACGCCATCGGCCTGGCCCGGCTGTACCGCAGCCGCTCGGACGGCGATGCCTTCAGCCCCGACATGAACGGTAAGACGGCCATGGAATGCGCAGCGTACAAGATGCTGCACGGGCAGATCGACCCGCGCGACATCGAGCCGCGCTTCATGGCCTTCGAAACCGCCGAAGCGCTGGCGGCGAGGCGGCCATGAGACGCTCTTTCTTTTCTGCGCTGCGGTGGGCAAGGCTACGCTGGCGCACCCGGCAGCGCCAGGAATACTACGACTACCTGGCGGACATCCTGGACGCCACGCAAGGCCGCAAAACCCTCAAGCAGGTGCTGGCGCACGACGCCTTGCGCTATGGCTCGCGCACCGTTCGCGGGCGGCTAAGCGAACATTGGGCCTATCAAATCGAAGAACACGGCGACCTCGCCCTGGCGTTTTCCGCCACCTTGCCGGCGCGCGAGGTAGCGATGATAGGCATGATGCAGCGCATGGGCGGCGGCGCGCTGGCCGGCAGCTTTCGAGACCTGGCCGCGCTGCTGCGGCTGGACATGCGCATCCGCGACATTCTGATCGGCACGCTGTCCATGGGCGGCTTCGCTCTGCTCGTCTGCGTGGCAACGATGTTCGCCATCGCCTGGTTCACCACGCCCACGCTGTTGAGCTCATTCACGCAAGTCGACCCCTTGCTGTACGGCGCGGCCACCAAGCGCTTAGTAGGCTTCACCGCTTGGCTGGACACCTGGCTATGGCTCTTGCTTGCCTTCATGGCGGGCACGCTGTTCGGCTTGAAATGGCTGCTGCCCCGGTGGCGCGGCAAAGCCCGCCGCATGGCCGACAGGCGCTTGCCGGGTTTCAGCCTGTACCGCGACACTCAGGCCATAGGCTTTCTGGTCTCGCTGGCCGCGATACTCAAGCCGCGCTCCGGGCTGAATCATTCGCTGACCGACGCGCTGGCCATGATGCACGAATACAGCACGCCCTGGCTGCAAGCGCACATCGCCGACATGGCCCTACGGCTTTCCGATGCGCGCGCCGGCGCCTCGGTATTCAAGACCGGGCTGCTGGACACGCAAACCTACTGGTATCTGGAAGACCTGGCGCAGGCCATCGGCATGGACGCCGCCTTGCAAAAAACCCGCCAACGGCTGGAACACGGCACGCTTTCGGCCGTCGCCAAGCGCGCAAACGTATTGCGCTGGACCATGATTGGCGCCGCACTGGCCTTTCTGCTCGGCGCCATGCTTTGGCATTACGCCGTCATCCACGAGATGCGCGCCGCGCTGCTGTTGGCTTACTAGCTTCACTAGCTTCAATGACTCATCGACACCTGTTCATCCACCTCCACCCACTACCCATATACCCATACGCGCCCCTCATCTTTTCCCGCCTCCCGCTTTGCGCGGGCAGCATAACTTTTGCCCGGAGTTCCCATGCCTAGCTTTCTTACCCGCCGTACGACGCCTGCCGCATCCCCCCAATCCGCCCTGCCGCCCGGTGCGCGTCATCATGCAGGCCGACGACGCCGGCATCGCCAGCATGGCGACGCCCTGGTGAACCTGATGCTGGCCGTCATGATCATGATTCTGCTGGCCGTCATCGGCATACCGGCCATCAACGGCATCGTCATCGAAGGCCGCACGCCGGACGTGGCGGCTGAACTGCAGCGCTTCATGGCCCGCATGCGCGCCATGGGCACGGCGGGCACCAACCTGCCCTATGCCAACGTCAGCAACGCGAACAACCTGGCGCCGGCCACGCGCGAAGCCACCACCCTGCGCACCACCGGCACCGTGGTGGCGCACCGCCTGGGCGGCAGCGGCACGGGCAACAGCGGCACCGTCACGCTCTCGCCCGCCGACCTCAGCGGCGCAGGGCTGGGCAGCGCCTATTCGCTGACCATCACCGACGTGCACGACAAGGCCTGCCCGACCCTGGCCTCCATCATGGCGACTTCCTCCGAAGAAATGAGCCTGAACGGCAACGCCATCAAGAATACGGCGACGCCCTACAACGCCTCGGACGCCCAGCGCCACTGCACGGACGGCGAGAACAACGACTTCACCTTCGTCGCGCGCTGAGGGCGGCCATGGAGGCCAAGCAAACAAAGCACCTGGCCTGGCGCCGGAGCAAATATCCGCATCGTCTCCAGCACCAATGCCGGTCTCATCCACAGTTCCAAGACCAACAGCAACGGCAATCCCGTCGCTCGCACCATCAGCCACGGCAATCACCACGCCAGCGTGCGCATCAACGTGGCTTCGGCCTGGCCGGTATGCTGACGGCCTTGGCCCTGGCCAGCCTACTGGCGGTGCTGGGCTCGGTGGAACTGGCCAGGCGCGTCAACGATGCGGCGGCCGAAGCCACCGGCCGCTATCTGCTTGCCGTGCGCGACGCGCTGGTGGCGTTCCAGATCCGCCATGAGGCATGGCTGAGCGGCGTGGACATCTCGGCGGCGCCGGCGGGAACGTATCCGCCAGCGCCGCCGCTGAACTGGGCGGCGGGAAGCGGCGGCGTGCAACTGGCGCATGGCTCGGTCGCCTTGCTCAAGGATGAAGGCTTGCTGCCGGCCGGCCAGCCCGAACACACACCGCTGGGCGAACGGGCGCAATTCGTGCTGCTCAGGCAAGGCGCATGCCCCGGCCCGGCGTGCAGCCTGCAATCCTATGTCTACACCTGCCACCCCGTCTCGGCGCGGCCCAGCACGAAAACGCAGGCCTCGTGCACCAGCCCCGCCAGCGCACGCGCCGAGTACGATGCGGGCCTGTTGGGTCAAGTGATGTTGTCATCCGGCGGCTACGGCGCGCACGACGCCATGGTGGACGGGCGTTTCATCGGGCCGCTGGTGGATGCGGACAAGGCGTGGTTTCCGGTTTCCGCGCATCGCGGCCATGCCGTGGTGGCCGGCGCCTTGGCCGCCACGCCCTTCGGACAATTCGTGCGCATGGGCGATACGCGTCACGTGCGGTTCGCCAATCAGTTGACGGTGGACGGCGCCATACAAACCTCTACCGGCCTATTGCTCGACACCAGCGTCGGCATCGCCAGCCCGTGCGCCGTGCCGGGCATGTTTGCGGCGACCGATGCGCTGGAATTGGCGGTATGCAGCGGCGGCGTATGGTCCGTCAGCGGCGGGCGATCCGTGCAAAACGTTCTCACGAACCTGGTGCACGGCGCCTACGTCGCGCCGCCCTCCTGCCAGCCGCCCGCCGCGCCCTTCCGCTACGTGTCGCTGTCTTCGTCGGACGTCACCATCACCGGCTCGAACTTGAACGTGCATGGCGACGTGGGTGGCCACGTAAGCGGCAGCGGCAGCGTCAATGCCGCCGGCAGCGTCACGCTGCAAGGCGCGCTCAGCGGAGGGTTTCAGTCGGCGCCCAGCAGCAGCTTGCGAGTCGCCCAGGCCGTCGAGATAGACTCAGCCAACCGCATACGCATCAGCCCTTCCGGCGCAAACGCCAGGGCGTCCGTCATCCAGGGTTGCGCGCATTGACGGTACATCTTCAGCATGCAGATACACCTGAGCGGCGCGCACTCAGAACGGCACACCGAGGATCAAGCCGAGGGCGCATGCCCCTTATGCCTCAGCTCGCCGCGCCATCCAGCAAGGGCAGCAATTGGGCCACCACCGAGACGGCGATGACCGATGGCAGTTTGCTGGTAGTGTTGACCAGCCCTATCGGGCAAACCAGGCGCTCGGCCTGCTCGGCCGACAAGCGGCGCGTCAGGTGCGAGCGAAAGCGCGCGGCCTTGGTCTTGGAGCCTATCATGCCCAGAAAGGAGAAGCTCTGGTGGCGCAGCACCGCTTCGACGATGGCCAGGTCCAGCGCATGGTCGTGCGTGAGAACCAGCCAGGCGGCGCCGGGCGGCATGTCGGGCACGTCCTGGTCGTCGCCTTGCACGCACACGACGTTGGCGGGCAGGTTCGCCGGCCACAGGTCGTCGCGCGTATCGAGCCAATGCACCACGACGGGCAGCCTGCCCAGCAGGTTCACGATTTCCTTGCCCACGTGCCCCGCGCCGCACAGCACCACCGGTAAAGCCTTGGCCGACAGGCGTTCTTCCCAGCGCTGCGTCTGGGTATCCCAATGCGTGCAGGCTTCGGCCTGTTCGGAAACCTCGACTTCGCGCACCCGGGTCGTGCGCTCTGGTTCGCCCAGCACCGTAACGCGCTCGGCCAAGCCGCCGCCGCGCACGATGCGTATGGCTTCGTCCAGCCAATCGAGGTCGGCGCGGCTTAGCGGTTCGAACATCAGGGTGACGGCCCCGCCGCAGCACTGCCCCAGGCTGGGGCCCAGCGGGTAGCGCCGCCACAAGGCGCGCGGCGCGATCGAGGCCAGCATTTCCTGCGCCTGGGCGATGGCCACCCATTCCAGGTGGCCGCCGCCTATCGAGCCCGATTCGCCGGTTTCATCCACCCACAGGCGTGCACCGGCTTCCCGGGGCGTGGAGCCTTGCGCCCGCACCACGGTAACCAATACCGGCCTGCGGCCCGCCAGCAGCGCGGCCCGCACTTGCCGCAGCCACTCCGGCACAAGGCCGTGCACCACGGGCTCTGTCGCGAAGACCTGGCTCATGCGTCACCGCCTACTGCGTGGTGGAGAACACCTCGGGCGGGGTCTCCGTTTTCCAGTGCCAACCCGTACCGAAGCGGCGCGGCGCCACGATGTCCAGCGTATTCAGGATGCGTTCGGCGGTGGCCGGCGCGTCCAGCGGAATGACTTCGCGCGCGGGCGCCACCGAGGCGATGGCGTCGCGCAAGGCCAAGAAAACCGAGATGCCCAGCGGCAGCGGCGGCTCGCCCATGGCCTTGGATTGATAGATGTTGTTCTCGCGATTGCCATTGTCGAAAAAAGCAACGTTGAGCTGCGCCGGGCAATCGGATACCGAAGGAATCTTGTAGGTGGAAGGCGCATGTGTCATTAGCTTGCCGTTCTGGTTCCACCATAGCTCTTCGGTGGTCAGCCAGCCCACGCCCTGGATGAAGCCGCCTTCTATCTGCCCCAAATCGACGGCCGGGTTGATGGGGCGGCCCGCATCGTACAGGATGTCGGCGCGCAGCAGGCGGTTTTCGCCGGTGAGCGTATCGATGACGACTTCGGCGCAGGCCGCCGCATAGACGAAGTAATAAAACGGCCGGCCCGTGAGCGTCGCCATGTCGTAGTGGATCTTGGGCGTGCGGTAAAAGCCCGACGACCACAGCGGCACGCGCGCCATATACGCCTGGCGCACGAAGTCGGCGAACACGAAAGGCGGGCGGTCGCCGCAAACCACTTGGCCGTCCTGGAAGCGCACGTCCTGCGCATCGCAGCCGTAGTGGTCGGCCGCATAGGCGATGAGCGCGGCCTTGACTTTGCGCGCGGCATCCTGGGCCGCCTTGCCGTTCAGATCGGTGCCGGTGGAAGCGGCCGTGGCCGAGGTATTGGCGACCTTGCCGGTGTCGGTGGCCGACACGCGCACGCTGGAAAGCGGCAGGCCGAATTCTTCGGCCACCACCTGCGCCACCTTGGTGTTCAGGCCCTGGCCCATTTCGGTGCCGCCATGGTTTACCAGCACCGAGCCGTCGGTGTACACGTGCACCAGCGCGCCGGCCTGGTTCAGGTGCGTGGCCGTGAACGAGATGCCGAATTTCACCGGCACCAGCGCCATGCCTTTTTTCAAGACGGCGTTGTCGGCGTTGAACCTCTGGATATCGCGGCGGCGCTGGCGATACTGGGAGCTTGCCTCCAACTGCTCGACCAGCTCGTGCATGACGTTGTCTTCCAGGCGCATCCGGTATGGCGTGACGTTGCGCTCGTCTTTGCCGTAGAAGTTGCGCCGGCGCACGTCCAGCGGGTCGAGTTCGAGCCTGCGCGCGATGTCGTCGATGACGTATTCGATGCACAGAATGCCCTGCGGCCCGCCGAAGCCCCGGAATGCCGTGTTGGATTGCGTATGGGTCTTGATGCGCAGCGAACGGATGTCGACGGCTTCGAGATAGTAAGCGTTGTCGCTATGGAACACCTGGCGGTCGGCCACGGCGCCGGACAAATCGGCCGAGTAGCCGCAGCGCACCCATTGCTCGAAAGCCACGCCGCGTATCAGGCCGTCGGCCTCGTAGGCGACATCAAAACGCACGAAGAAGTCGTGGCGCTTGCCGGTGATCATGAAGTCGTCATCGCGGTCGGCTCGCATCTTGACCGGCTTGCCCGTTTTGCTGGCCAGCAGCGCCGCCGCGGTGGCGAAGGGCCAGGATTGGCTTTCCTTGCCGCCGAAGCCGCCGCCCATGCGGCGGCATTGCACGCGCACGCAGTTGGCCGGCAAGGCCAGCATGTGCGACACCAGCGCCTGCATCTCGGTGGGATGCTGGGTCGAGCAAAACAACTGCATTTCGTGGTCTTCGCCCGGCAAGGCGTAGGCGATCTGGCCTTCCAGGTAGAACTGCTCTTGCCCGCCGCAGGAAAACTCGCCTTGATGGCGCAGCGGCGCGCCTTGCATCGCGGCCGGCAAGTCGCCGCGCGTCAGGCGCACGGGCGGCAATACGTAGGCTTCCTGCGCGGCGCCTTCAGCCACGTCCAGTATGGGCACGAGGTCTTCGTAGACCACCTTGGCCAGTCTGGCGGCGCGGCGCGCCTGGTCGTGCGTGCGGGCGGCCACGGCGAACAGCGGCTGGCCCAGATACAGGGTTTCGCCGTCCGCGAAAACGGGTTCGTCGTGCACCACGGCGCCCATGTATTTTTCGCCGGGCACGTCGTCCAGCGTGACCACGGCCACGACGCCCGGCGCTTTGCGCACCTCGGACAAATCCATGGAAACGATGCGCGCATGCGCGCGCTCGGCCAGGCCGAAGGCGGCGTGCAAGGTGCCGTGATGCTCGGGCAGGTCGTCGGTATATGGCGCCGTGCCCGTTACGTGCATATGGGCGCTTTCGTGGGGCAAGCTGGTGCCGACGGTACGGTAGCGGTTGGTGGACATGGCTGTCTCCTCAAACACGCGTCAACTGCGCGCCTGTGCTTTCCAGATAGAAACGATACAACAGGTTTTGTGCAGCTTTGAGGCGATATGCGCTGCTGGCGCGCATATCGGTCATGGGATGGTAGTCTTGGGCCAGCGCCTGCATGGCCTGCTGCACGGCGGCGTCTTCCCAGGCCTGGCCCAACAGGGCCTGTTCGGCGCTCGGGGCGCGCCGCGAGGTCGCCGCCATGCCGCCGTGGGCGATGCGCACCTCGGCCACGCGGCCTTCGTCCAATCTTAGGGCATAAGCGCCGCACACGGCGGAAATATCCTGGTCGTTGCGCTTGGACAGCTTATAGGTCGCCACGCGCAGGCCCGGCTGGCGCACCGGCACCAACAAGGTTTCCAGCCATTCGCCGGGCTCGCGGTCTTGCTTGCGGTAGTCCAGGTACAGGGATTCCAGCGGCAGCTCGCGCCGGCGGTCGCCCTTGCGCAGCACCACGACGGCGCCCAAGGCGATCAGCAAGGGCGCGCTGTCGCCGATGGGCGAACCGTTGGCCACGTTGCCCACCAGGGTGCCTGAATTGCGTATGGGCATGGAGGCGAAGCGCTTCCAGAGCTCCGTGGCCTCGGGATACTCTTGCGTCAGGGCGCGATAGCCGTCGTTGAGCGGCACGGCGGCGCCGATGCGCAGGTAGCCGTCGCGCTTTTCCAGCGTTTGCAGGTCGAGCGCGTCGCCCAGATAGATGACGGTGTCCAGGCGCATGAGCAGCTTGGTCACCCACAGCCCGACGTCGGTGCCGCCGGCCAGCAGCACGGCATCGGGATGCTCGGCATAGCAGGCGGAAAGCGCTTCGGCCGTGTGCGGCGCGAAATAATGCTGGCCAGCCTCTTCCCAATGCAGCACCTGGCCTTGGGATTCTTCGCGCAAGGCCTGCAATTGCTGCTTGATCCGGGCGAAATCCAGGTGCTGCGCCGCATAATCGCCCATGTGCATGGCGGCATCGATAATGGGGCGATAGCCCGTGCAGCGGCACAGATTGCCCGACAGATGGTCGAGCACCTCTTCGCGTACGGGCCGCGTCTTGCCGTTCTGGTACATGGCGTACATGGACATCACGAAGCCCGGCGTACAGAATCCGCATTGCGAACCGTGATGGTCGATCATCGATTGCTGCGCCGGGTGCAGGGCCTGGCCGTCGGCAATGCCTTCGACCGTCCAGATGGCCTTGCCGTCGAAAGTGGGCAGAAAGCGTATGCAGGCGTTGACGGCGTTCAGGCTGACTTCGCCTTGCGCATCCAGCGTGGCCTCCGCCACGGTGCAGGCGCCGCAGTCGCCTTCGGCGCAGCCCTCCTTGGTGCCGCTCAGGCGCAAGTTTTCGCGCAGGTATTGCAGCAAGGTTTGCGTATGCGATTCCGGCCGTATCTCGTGACGCTGGCCGTTCAGGTAGAAACGAATGGTTTGCCTGGTGCTCATAGCGCGCCCTCCCGCTGTTCGCCTCTCGGGACGCCGGCTTCGACCCTGCGCACAGACGCCAGATCGGCCTCATCGCAATTGTTTCCCGGCCCGTCGCGGTCGACCACGATGAACTGCCCTTCTTCGGCCAGGCTGAGCAAGGGGTGATGCCACACCCCGGCGTGGTAATTGACGCCTTGGTCGGCGCGCGCATAAAAGGCGCGTATGCGCGATTCGTCGGGCTTGTCGTCCGAACCATTGGGCGCCACGACCACGATGAACGGCGCCTGGGTGCGCGGTATCCATGCCTGGCTGCCCAGGGGGTGGCGCTCCAGCATGCGCACCGTGATGGGCGTCGCCGCCCGCTTGGCCACCGCCAGGCTGATCACGCCCTGGGCGCCCTCGCCCAGCAACTGGACGCCGCCCAATGCATGGTAGCGGCGCGTGGTGCCCTGATTGATCGGAAACCAGTCGGCGCTCAGGTCGATGACGTCGCCGAATGGCGCGAAATTCGCCTTGTCCAACGGTTCGAGCGAAATAGGCTCTGTCGGCATCCAATGTCTCCTTGCGGCTCCGGCGTCCTCAACCCGCTTGCGCCGGATGCCTTGTTGTTGCCCTGCTGTTGCCTGACGTTACCGTCAGCCGCGGCCATGCCGGCCGCGGCTGGCAGGTTTACTTAGCCAGCTTACCCCAGATACGCACGCGGCTGATACCGCCATCGGGGTACATGTTGACGCGCACGTGCGTAACGGGGCCCAGCGCCTGCAACTGCCCGCCTTCATAGAAATGCTGCTTGTCCATCTGGGTGGGCTGCGGGCCCATCAGTTCGGGCCAGAACATGGCCTGGGTGATGATGGACGCATCGGTGCTGGCCTCGACGCGCGCGGCCTGCAGCGACACCTGCGCCGGGTAATTGCCCTTGAAGTGCGCCGTGTCTATCTCTACTTTTTCGACCGTTACGGCGTGGCCGAGTTCGATGACCAGCCAATCGAAGCCCGGTTCGCGGCGGCGGCGGGTTTCCCAGCCGTCTCCCATGTTGACGCCGCGCCCGGCCATCAGCACGCGCGAGGGGTCGCCGAAGTGCGCATCGCTATAGCCCACCAGCCGCCCGCCCAGGCGCAGCGCGGACACCTCGTGCAGTGCTTGCGGGTCGCTGCCGCTCCAGTCGCAGGCGGGCTGGCCGTACACGCGAAAGCGGGCGACGCCGCCGTCCGGATAAATATTCAGGCGCACGTGTGTCCAGGTGCGCGCATCGTCGATCTCGATGAAATGGTGCGAGCTGGCCGACAGGCCGTAGGCCGGCACGAGCTCCGTCCATTCGGTGCCGGCGCCGGGTTCGCCGTCGCAGTGGCAGACTTGCACCGAGGCCGCCTGGGGATAGTTGCCGGTGAAGTGGCTGGTGTCGATGTCCAGGCCCTTGATGACGCCGGGCCAGCCGAGCTTGACGACGGCGTAGTCGTGGCCGCCGTGGCGCCGGCGCTGGGTTTCCCAGCCGTCCACCCATTTGCCATGGTCGTCGAACTTGCCGACGATGAAAATCGAGCCGCCGGCCCCGAGCATGCGCTCGGCGGCGCCGAAGAAGTCGTCGGAACATTCGACGACCTTGGCCCCGATGTCGCCGGCGGCCAGATTGACGTAACGCGTGGCGAACGCGGGCAGCTCCACCGGGGGAGACTGCAATACCGTGCCGACCGGCAAATTGGGTGCAACCATGACGCATCACTCCAAATTCAAAAGGGTAGTAATTCCAATTCCAGATCAAACGAGTACGCGAAGACGAAGCGCAGACAGGTCAAATCGTACGGCAAGCAAAGTCGACAAAGTCATCGTTTGATATGGAAATGGGATAAGGAACAGCTATCGATCACTGCTTATCAGCGTGTGCAAACGCAGCTCGCCTATGGTGTAGATCTGTTCGAGGCATTCGTTGAACTCGTCGTCGTAGCTGTTGGCCAGACGCCGCTCGAAGGCCTGGATAATGCGGCTGCGGTTCAGGCCGCGCACCGCGATGATGAAGGGAAAGCCGAATTTCTCGCGGTAGGCCTGGTTCAGGGCCGTCAGTTGGGCGTATTCCTGGGGCGAGCATTGGTCCAGCCCCGCTCCGCTTTGCTCGGAAGCCGATTCGGCCGTCAATTCGCCGCGCACCGCCGCCTTGCCGGCCAGTTCGGGGTGGGCCCGGATCAGCTTCAGTTGCGCCTCTTTGCCGGCGGCCTTGATGCAGGCCACCATGGTTTGATGCAAGGCATCGATGCCGGCGAAGGGACGCTTGGGGGCGGCGTCCCGCGCCACCCAGGGGGAATGCTCGAATATGCCGCCCAGCAGGTTGACGAAAGCGTCGTCCGGCAATTCGTTCAGGGCGTCCAGGGTGATGGTTGCGGTCATGTTTGACTCCTGTTCAGGCCGAAGTGCCGGCGCCGGGGTGAGGATGCTCGGCCATCCAGTGGCGCGCGATGTCCACGCGCCGGCAGACCCACACCTTGTCGTGCCGCTGCACGTAATCGAGAAAGCGCTGCAGGCCGGCGAAACGCCCCGGCCGGCCGATGAGGCGCGCGTGCAGGCCCACCGACAGCATGCGCGGCGTTTGCTCGCCTTCGGCATACAGGACGTCGAAAGCGTCTTTCAGATAGGCCAGAAAGTGGTCGCCCGTGTTGAAGCCCTGCGGCGTTGCGAAACGCATATCGTTGGTATCCAGCGTATAGGGCACGATGAGATGCGGATGCATGGCGCCGTCCGAGGTTTCGACTTGCATCCAGAAAGGCAGGTCGTCGCCGTAGTAGTCGGAGTCGTACAGAAAACCGCCCTCTTCGACCACCAGGCGGCGCGTGCGCGGGCTGTCGCGCCCGGTGTACCAGCCCAGCGGGCGACTGCCCGTGAGCGTTTCGAAGGTTTTGATGCACTGGCGCATGTGCGCGCGTTCGATGTCTTCGGGCACCGATTGATAATGAATCCATCGATAGCCGTGCGCGGCGATTTCGTGCCCCAGCTCGACGCAGGCGCTGGCTACGTCGGGATGGCGTTCGAGCGCCATGCCCACGCCGAAGATGGTTAGCGGCAGGCCGCGGCGCTCGAACTCGCGCAAGATGCGCCAGACGCCCACGCGCGAGCCGTACTCGTAGATGGACTCCATGGACAGATGGCGGTCGGGGTACGCCGCCGCACCGACGATTTCGGACAGAAACTGCTCTGAAGCCGGATCGCCATGCAACACGCAGTTTTCGCCACCCTCTTCGTAGTTCAGCACGAACTGCACGGCGACGCGGGCGTTGCCGGGCCAGTACGCCTGGGGCGGATTACGGCCGTAGCCGACGAGATCGCGTGGGTAATCAGATTGCATGGGCCACCTTTTTGCCGGGTTTGACGCTGAATGCAGACCAGGGGTCGAGCACGGGTTCTTCGGCATGGCGCAGCCGGTGCTCGCAAGCTTGCAAATGATGCTGCATGGCCGCGCGCACGGCGTCGCGGTCGCCGGCCGCCAAGAGATCGAGTATGCGGGCGTGCTCGTCGTACGAGCAGGTATGCGCGCCCGGAGAGTCGTAGCACGCCACGATGAGCGTACTGCGCGCGCACAGCACGTGGATCATCTCGGTGAGCACGTCGTTGCCGGTAAGCTGCGCCAGCCGCACGTGAAAAGCGTGCGACAGGCGCAGCCAGCTGACGCGGTCGCCGGATTCGAAAGCGCGCTGCTCGCGCTCGACCAGTTCGCGCATGGACGCCAGCCGTTCGGCCAGGTCGGGCAAGCCCAGCAGGCGGTCGATGAGCACGTCTTCCAGGTCGCGCCGGGCCTCGAAGACGTCGCGGGTTTCCTTGGGGCTGGGCAGCCAGACGAAGGCTCCGCGATGCGGTTGCAGCACCACCAGCCTGTCGTGCGCCAACTGCGCCAGCGCCCCGCGCACCGTGGCGCGCGAACAGCGGAAGATGTCGCATAGCGAGGATTCGGTGAGTTTGGCGCCGGGCTTGAGCCGGCCGTCCATCATGGCGTCGAAGATTTCGGCGTGGACGCGGTCGATGTCGGACGCCCCCGCCCGCCCTTCCAGAAAGGAAGAGGGTCTGGGCGCTTCCAGCGCGGCATCGGAGACCGGAGGACGTTTATGGGCCATGGCGAAAAACGGTTGAGCGCACACAGGCGCAGACCGGTGTGCATGATGGAAATCTTCTATTGACAATTATTGGCCGCAGCAACAGAATCGTCAACAGAAATTGTCAACAATCCGGGAAAGCGCTAGGCCGCGCGACTTTTCCGTATTCGATATCCATACATAACAGGCGGCAGCAACAGCGAGACAAGCCCATGGGAAAACTTTCCACCCACGTCCTGGACACTTTGCATGGCAAGCCCGCGCACGGCGTGCGCCTTAGCCTGCATCGCATCGAGGGCGACCGATCCACCCTGCTGAAACAGACCGCCACCAACGCCGACGGCCGCTGCGACACCCCCCTGCTGGAGGGCGAAGCCATGCAGGCCGGCCGCTACGAGCTGCGCTTCGCGCTGGGCGACTACTACGCCGCGCTGGGCGTGCCCATGGCCGAGCCGCGCTTTCTGGACGAAGTCGTGCTGCGCTTCGGCATCGCCAGCCCCGAACAGAACTATCACGTTCCCCTGGTTGCCACACCTTGGGCCTATTCCACCTACCGGGGTAGCTGATGCACGCCTTCCTGATCGAATACGGCAACCTGCTGCTGCGCTGGCTGCACGTCATTGCCGCCATCGCCTGGATAGGCGAATCCATTTATTTCGTCATGCTGGACAACAGCCTGCATCCGCCCACCTCGTCCGAAAGCAAAAAGCGCGGCGTATTCGGCGAAATGTGGGCCGTGCACGGCGGCGGCTTCTACCACAACCAGAAGTACCTGACCAACCCGGCCGAATTGCCCGACGACCTGCACTGGTCGTTCTGGAAGGCCTACACCACCTGGCTGTCGGGCTTTGCGCTGTTCGCCGCCATGTACCTGGCGCGCCCCGACTTCTACCTGGTGAACCGCGCCAGCGACTGGGCCTGGGCGGCTTCGCTGCCGGGCTGGCAGGCGGCCGTGCTGGCCGTGCTGTTCCTGCTTGCGGGTTGGGTCATCTACGACCAGCTCTGTCGCCGCATCAGCCCCAACATGGAACGCGACGGCCTGCTCAGCGTTGCCGTGGCCGTCATGATGGTGGCGGTGGCCTACTTGAGCTGCGAACTCTTCCCGGGCCGCGCCGCCTTCCTGATCACGGGCGCGGTCATGGCCACCTGCATGTCGGCCAACGTGTTCTTCTGGATCATCCCGGGGCAGCGCCGCATGGTGAACGCGCTGAAAAGCGGCCAAGCGCCCAATCCGCTGGACGGCAAGCGCGGCAAGCAGCGCTCGGTGCACAACACCTATTTCACGCTGCCCGTGGTGCTGCTGATGCTCAGCAACCACTATTCGTTCACCTACACCCACCCGCAGGCCTGGATCATCATGAGCCTGTTCATCTTCGCCGGGGCCTTGATCCGCCAGTACTTCGTGCTGCTGCACATGGGCCGCAACGCGCTGGGCTACCCCATCGCCGGCGTGGTGCTGCTGCTGGCCGTGGGCTGGATCGCCGCTCCCAGCTCGCAACAGGCCGCGCCGCCCGCCGCGCAGGCGACGGGCGCGGATGGCGCCGATGCCGCGGCCAGCGGCCCCACCACCCGGCAGGTCGTGGACATCGTCAAGACGCGCTGCATGGAATGCCACTCGGCCAAGCCCACCTTTCCCGGCATGGCGGCCGCCCCCGCCGGCATCAGCCTGGAAAACGAAGCCCAGGTGCTGGTCAACCCCACCCTCATCAAACAAGTGGTCGCCAACGGCTACATGCCGCTGGGCAACATCACCAACATGACGGACGAGGAACGCGCCATCATCGCCCATTGGCAAGCCGGCGCGGCGGCGCCCGCGCAATAATCGCATACGGCGGGCCGGCCAATACGCCGGCCGCCGCGGCTTTGATTTGACGGCCTTGAATGAAAGCCCCCCAAAAGTTGGACATCGACCCAACCTTTGGGGCGTTTTTCATGATCCGCCTCGGCTTCTTACCCCGTGTCGAACTGCGGCAAGCCAAAAGCGCATCGCGGGAACCCGCTCAATCTTCTTCGACTTGCGCGGTCACGATCATCAGCGTCGTCAACTGTTGCTGCGACGCCTTGTCCGCTCCGCCAAACGCCAGCGGCACGCCTGGATTCAAGCGCCGCTCATCCGTGCTGGCCTGCACCTTGTCGAAACCCGCTATCACCAAGGGCTGGCCCGGCTGCAAGGCCAGTTGCTGCACCGTGCCATTGCCCTCCACCGTCAACTGCTGCAATTGCAGCGGATGCGCTTGGTCGCCGAAACGTATGGCCTTGAGCGGCTGCGCCGTCGTGCTGTCGTAGGCAATGGAAAGCATGATGCGGCCGTCCTCCCTGACGTCGGGCACCAGCGTGATCAGCGTGCCCACTGTCTGCGTCTTCTGGCTGACCGACACGGCGGGCAGCGCCATGGCGGTGTCGTCGCGCATGGCCGTGGTCTGCACCTCGTCTATGTATGAAAACGTCGTGCGCACCGCATGCGTGACCGGACGCCGGTTCAGCGTGAGCACCGGCACCACGTGCCGGCGCAGCACCTGTCCGGAGCGGCCCAGGGCCTGAAGCAGCAGTTCCGAGCCCTGGAACGGCCCGCGCCCCACCAAAGCCGACGCCATGGCCGTGGCGTGCTCCACCGCCGCCCCCGAGCCCAAGGCCGCCGCGCCGCGCGCATGGGTGAACACGCCCTGCCAATCGATGCCCAGTTCGGCCTGCTCGTCCAGCGCCAGCGTCAGCTCCTCGAAAAGAATGCGCACGCGCCGCGTCAATACGCGGTTTTCGCGCTCCAGGTATTGCGCCACGCGGCGCAGCACCTCGGGCGTGTCGGTGACGACCAGGCTGGCGCTGGCCCCCTGCACCGCCACCACCTCGCCCGCCTGCGACAAAAATGCCTGCACACGCTGACGCAGGCTCTCGATGAGGGAAACTTCGCCGGTATTCAGCGTGGTGCGCGAAGCGCTGCTGAAGCCGCCGCCGTCCTGGCCGTCGCCGCTGCCCATGGCCGCTTGCGCCTGCGCTTCCAGCATCATGGCGGGCACTTCGAACACGCGGGTTTCCAGGCGATAGAACTCGATGCGCTCGTTCTCGTAGCGCCAGGCCACGCTCAGGCGCGCGGCAAGATGATCCAGCAACTCGGCCAGCGGCGCGGGGCCGGCGCGCAGCATCAGGCCGTGCGCGTCGTCCTCTCGTTGCGCCCGCCCCGCCGCCTGCCCATACTGGGCCGCCAGCCGGGGGCCGAACCAGGCCGCCGGCCACAGCGCGTCTGGGTTTACCTGCACCGGAATGCCGGTGGCCATGGTGATGCGCTGGCCGATCTGCGCCAGGTCGGCCGCCGGTTCGGCAAAAATCAAGGTAGTCTGAACGTCAGCCCGCAAAGCGGACGGCAGCACGACTTCCCTGGCCAGCGGCTGGGCCTTGCCCGCCAGCCAGGGGCGATCCACATGGCGGCTGTCGCGCCGCACCTGTTCATCGCTTATCGCCGCGCGAAAGCCCTGCTGGCGGCGCTCGATTTCTTGCCTGGCCTGCGAGGTCGTGAGGCCGATATGCTGCTTCAGATCGGCCAGGGCGCAGCCGCCCAGCCACAAAGGCATGCCTATGCACAGCAGCCGCACGAGCCGGCGGGCGGAAAACGCCTCCGTGCCGCGCAGGCTAGCGCCAGCCTGCCGCTTCCCAAGAGGACGCCTTGCGCCTCGGGACGGCCCGGCGACGAAAACGGCGTCCGCGCCGATGCGACGCTTGTTCATGCCCGTTCTCCCGGCGGCGCGGTGCGGTCGCAGGCCTGCGCAAACGCCACGACGCGCACGACTTTGTTGGAGTAGAAACAAGGCTGCAGCGGCCGGTCGGAAAGCTCGGTCGCCGCCAGCAGCGATTGCACTGCCTGCTCGAAAGGCATGTCGAAGACCGCATCGCCGACGACGGGGATGTCCACGTCCACGCTCCAGTGCTCGGCCTGGAAAACCCAGCCCGCCTGCTGCGCCCAGCGCGCCACCGTGCGCCGCATATGGCCGTCCGCGCGATCGACGGAGTAAGAAGCGCCGGGCGCTTGCTCATCCGCCGGCGAGGTTTGGGTCGGACTCGGCAGGGTCTCTGGAGCCGGCTCGGGCGGTTCCGCCTGCATCGCCGCCCGCCGTACCGCGGCCTGCCGGCCTTGCGCCTGCACGACCAGGGCCGGCCATACCTGATCCAGCACCAGATACGGGCCCTGCCGGCTGTAGCCGACCGCCCGCAAGTCGCCCTCGGGCGCCGGGCGCCATAATCCGGGCTCGCCCTGGCTGGGCGAAAACTGCAGCCACATGCGATGACCGTCGTCGAATACCTGCAGAGGCGCTGCCTGGCGGTCGCCCGACAACTCCCACGAAAAATCGAAATACGCCGAAGCGGCGGCCGGCGCGGACCGCTGCGCCGCCGGGACGGCCGACGGCCCCGTCCACGGCGCGCATCCGCCCAGCAACGATAATGCCGCCACGCCCAAGGCTGCGCCTGGCTTTACCCTCATGCCCTGTCTCCTGCCAAGATTGCACATGCCCGGCACAGGCCGGGAGCAGGCATCTTGGCAGCGGGCCGGCGCGGCAACCAGCCCGGAGAATACGGACGGACCAAAATATCCTATCGGCCACGATGGCGTTTTCTGTTTGTTTTCATACCACTAGGCCCACAGCCCGCGCACTGCCGGAGACGCTCGATTCCCCCTTAAAACGTGATAACCTTGTCCGGTTCGTCGAGATCCGGCGCCATGCCCGGCTTGAACAACAAAAACCCGCCAGCCTTACCTTCCTCTTCGCCGAATCCGTGCTTTCCGTAGCTTTCAGCGCTCTTACGCTTCGCCTATCGCCGCGCCTTGCCTCGCACCTGCTACGAACCCTGCCAGGCGCGCTCCTGCTGGCGGCCGCCGCCGTCTCGCCCGCCCGGGCCAATTGGCCCGCACCGCCGTCTTCACTGGTTTTCGAGTCTCCCTACGGCACCTTGTCGGTGGAAACCAGCGAATACATATACGAATCCAGGCTTTACCTGAACCAGACGCCGGTGCAGCCCGCTTTGCAGGGCTTGCTCGACATCACCTACGCCTACGAGATCAACGACGCCCACGCGGCCCTGGTGGCCGTCAGCGACGGCAATGCGCAATGCGCCGTCCGCTACCACTGGGTCGTCCTGAAGCGCAACGGCTACCGCGTCTCACCGGCGCTGGGCTCGTGCTCCAAACGCATCAAGGTAACGGCCAAGGGCGCGCAACTGATACTGGCGACCCCCAACCCGCAAGACGGCGGCAAGGTGGACGTCTATACCTACGACGGCAACAGCGTCAAAAAGCGCACCCGCGCGGCTACCGTGGACGAAACCGTCAAGCCCAGATAAGGCCTTGGCTTGTGCGCCCGGCGCGTAGGCCGGTTCCCGTGCTGCGCGAGGCTTCTTTCAATGTCGGCCGCCCCTAGTCAAAGACGTCGTACAGCACGTCCGCCACGACTGCGCTGGCAATGGAAACCAGCACCAAGTCGGTGCCGCTGATGCGCCATTGGTGGCCCGGATAGCGCGGCAAGCGGCGAGCCATATGCCCCGGCACCATCCTCTTGGCCAAGCCGGGCGGCAAGCGCCTGCCCCGGGCCAGTTTCTTGCGGACTCCCGGCGGCAAGGAAGAGAATCCGCCCAGGCCTAGGTCGCGCGCGTATTGCCGCGCCAAGGCCGCCGTGATACCCGCATAGACGAGATCGGCATAGGCATCGCCGTGCACTCGGCCACGGCCGTCTCGGCGGCCGTCGAAATACCCGTAATACCGGCCGCGATCGTCATGATCATCGTCGCGGCGGCCACGCCGGGTGGACCAGCTTCTGTATTCCCGGTTTCCCCAGCGAGGCCCGTCATCGTGCCTGTGGCCATGGCGCCCGTGGGCATGCCCCCGGCCCCCGCCTTCATCGCGGCCCTCGCGCCCGCGCCCCCTGCCTTCGCGCGGCTCGGCCTGCACGCCAAAAGCCAGCGCGCTTCCAGCCAGCATCATCGCGATCAATACTGCACGCCTTTTCATCGTCCGGATTCCTCTTGCTTCTTGGACGAGCCAAGCATATCGCCATTCCTCAAGCAGGCAAGCCGGGTTTTGCATCGGTCTGCAACAAAGCGTTGCGTACCCCACAGAGAGCCAGAACAGGCGCAGTCACAGCTATACACCAGCGGGGTGAATTCGGATACGTTTTGGGCGCAATCAAAGGGCCATGGCGCACATGTCTCCTCCGTGCCGCGAAACTCGCCTATTGGCTGACGGCCATAGGCGACGCCGCCTTTCTGGCCACGATAGTTGCGCTTGGCGATAAAAAATGCCCCCACGCCGCGCCTTCGGCTTGCAGTCCACCTCGCGGCCTGCATGCCGCTCGGATTCGCCAGGCACGCAACAGTCCGCAGGGACTGTTCCATGTCCGGGCTCATCCCCCAAGGGGGCGCTTTTTACCTTGGGAGCGGCCCGGCGGTAAAAAAAGCGCTGGCGGCCTAAATCGATCGCAAAAGAATGCTAGAATTCTGGCGGGGCTTTAGCTCAGTTGGTAGAGCAGAAGACTCTTAATCTTTTGGTCGAGGGTTCGAGTCCCTCAGGCCCCACCAAAAACTCGCAGCACCAAGCAAAAACGCCACCCATGCCGGTGGCGTTTTGCTTTTGGGGCTGACAGCTTGCTGCCAAAGATACGCTCTTTGGCAGCACGTTTTGCATCAGCTCTTGCGCGCCAGCTCGGCCGCCAGGCCGACGTAGGAACGCGGCGTCATTTGCTGCAGGCGCTGCTTCACGTCCTGGGGCAGATCCAACTGGCCAATGAATTCACGCAAGGCCTCTTGCGTGATGCCCTTGCCGCGCGTCAGCGCCTTGAGCTGCTCGTAAGGCTGCGGCAGGCCGTAGCGGCGCATGACGGTTTGCACGGGCTCGGCCAGCACTTCCCAGCAAGCATCGATGTCGGCATCGATGGCGGCGGCGTTCAGCTCCAGCTTACCCAGGCCCTTCAGGCAGGCGTCCCATGCCACCAGGCAGTAGCCGAAGGCCACGCCCAGGTTGCGCAGCACGGTGGAGTCGGTCAGGTCGCGCTGCCAGCGCGACACCGGCAGCTTCTCGGCCAGGTGGCGCAGCATGGCGTTGGCCAGGCCGATATTGCCTTCGGAGTTTTCGAAGTCGATGGGATTGACCTTGTGCGGCATGGTGGACGAACCGACCTCGCCTTCCTTGAGCCTTTGCTTGAAATAGCCCAGCGCGATGTAGCCCCAGACGTCGCGGTTGAAGTCCAGCAAAATGGTGTTGGCGCGCGCCACGGCGTCGAACAGGGCCGCCATCCAATCGTGCGGCTCAATCTGTATCGTGTGCGTGTTTTGCGTCAGCCCCAGCCGGCCCAGCACTTGCGCGCTGAAAGCGGGCCAGTCGATCTCGGGATAAGCCGACAGGTGCGCGTTGTAGTTGCCGGTGGCGCCGTTGAGCTTGGCCAGCGGCTGCACCTGGCGGATGTCTTCGATGGCGCGCGCCAGGCGCACGGCCACGTTGGCGAATTCCTTGCCCATGGTGGTGGGGCTGGCCGGCTGGCCATGGGTGCGCGCCAGCAGCGGCTGGTCGGCGTACTGCCCGGCCAGGGCCATAATGGTTTCGTGCACGCGCGTCAGCATAGGCAGCAGCACTTGTTCGCGGGTGCGCGTCAACATCAGCGCGTGCGAAGTGTTGTTGATGTCTTCCGAGGTGCAGGCGAAGTGGATGAACTCCGCGGCGCCGGCCAGCTCGGGGTGGTCGGCCACGCGTTCCTTCATCCAGTATTCGACGGCCTTGACGTCGTGGTTGGTGGTGCGCTCTATCTCTTTGATGCGCGCCGCGTCGGCTTCGGAGAACTCCGCCACCAGGGCGTCCAGGCGCGCCAGCGCATCGGCCGAGAAAGCCGGCAGCTCGGGCAGGCTGGCCTGCGCCAGACCGGCCAGCCATGCCACTTCGACTTCGACGCGGTGCGCCATGAACCCCGCTTCGGACAACAGCCCCCGCAGCGCATGGGTGCGCGAGGCATAGCGCCCGTCGAGCGGCGACAAGGCATTCAAGGAGCTAAGGTCGGAAGCAATCTGCATGGCAAAAAACCGATAGGAAAGAGGCAAACCGCTGATTTTAGCAGCGCCCCCGCCCAACGGCCCCGTGGGGGCTTTTCCCATAGGGAAACCGAGTGTTGGTTTGGCGCAAGGTGGCGCCGTTCCGGGGGGCTTCCCTGCTATACTTTCCGCACCTGCAACTTGCTCCGTCAGACATGAAACTTTTCGGTTCGCTGACCAGCCCTTTCGTCCGTAAAGTGCGCGTGGTCATGGCAGAAAAAAAACTGGAATACGAACTGATTCTCGACGATGTCTGGTCAGACGCTACCCAGGTTCCCCAATACAACCCGCTGGGCAAGGTTCCCTGTCTAGTCATGGATGACGGCGGCAGCCTGTTCGATTCGCGCGTCATCGTCGAATACGTAGACACCCTGTCGCCGGTCGGCCGCCTGTTGCCGCAAACCAGCCGCGACCGCACCGCCACCAAGTGCTGGGAAGCCATTGCCGACGGCCTGGCCGAGGCCACCGTCGCCATCCACATCGAAAACGCCTTGCGCCGCCCCGAACACCGCAGCGAAGAATGGGTCGCCCGCCAGCACGGCAAAGTCGTCGGCGCGCTCACCTTCATGAATGACGGCCTGGGCGGCAACGCCTTCTGCATGGGCGTCAATTTCTCGCTGGCCGACATCGCCGTGGGCTGCGCCCTGGGCTACCTCGACCTGCGCTATTCCAAGCTGGACTGGCGCTCGCAATTTTCCAACCTGGCCAAGCTGCACGACAAGCTGCTCGAACGGCCATCGTTCGCCAATACCGCCCCGCCCCGGGGCTGACGCAAACGGGCAAAACCCGCACAAGGCATACGGCCAGGCAGACATCCCCGGAACCCCCCACACTTTCCAGCCCTTCTCCTGCCACCATGCCACCCATCCCCCGCCCCCGGCCGGCCGCCAACGAAGGCCTGCTCGACAGCCCCTGCCTGAGCTGCGGCGCTTGCTGCGCGCATTTCCGGGTTTCTTTTTACTGCGGTGAAGTCGCCGACGCGGCGGGCGGCACCGTACCGCCCGAACTGGTTACCCAGGTCGGGCCGCTACGCGCCTGTATGAAGGGAACCGAGCACGGCGGCCAGCGCTGCATCGCCTTGCGCGGCGAGCTGGGCCAGCCCGGCATTCATTGCGCAATCTACGAGCTTCGGCCGTCTCCGTGCCGCGATTTTCCCACCTGGGAAGCCGATGGCACGCCCAACCCCGACTGCCAGCGCGTGCGCCTGGCCCTGGGCCTGCCGCCCTTGCCGCCGCTAATAATCGAAGGCGACGACGACCAGGACCCCAGCAACACCCCGCCGGGCAAGCACGACATCGCGGCGTAAGGCCGGCATCCTCATGAATTATGCGGCGTTGAAACGCTGGGCTTCGCGTTACCCAGCGGCCTACGCGATGATGCCGCCGCCCAGGCAGACGTCGCCGTCGTACAGCACGGCCGATTGGCCCGGCGTGACGGCCCATTGCGCGTCGTCGAAAGCCAGCTCGAACGCGCCTTCGCCGCCGACCAGCAATTCGCAGGCCGCGTCGCGCTGGCGGTAGCGCGTCTTGGCGCCATAGCGCCCGGGGACCGGCGCATTGCCCGCCACCCAACTGGCATCCTGCGCCCGCAAGCGCGGCTGCAGCAGCCAGGGATGGTCGTGGCCTTGCACCACGTATAGCGTGTTGTCGTCCAGGCTTTTGCGCGCCACGTACCAGGCGTCGGCGGTGCCGTCTTCGCGCTGGCTGCCCTTGACGCCGCCTATGCCCAGGCCCTTGCGCTGGCCCAGCGTGTAGAAAGCCAGGCCATGATGCTTGCCCAGCACCTTGCCCTCCGGCGTCTTGATGGGGCCGGGTTGCGAAGGCAGATAGCGGTTCAGGAATTCGCGGAACGGACGCTCGCCAATGAAGCAGATGCCGGTGGAGTCCTTCTTGGCGGCATTGGGCAGGCCCAGTTCGTGCGCGATGCGGCGCACTTCCGTCTTGGGCAGCTCGCCCAGCGGAAACAGCGTGCGCGACAATTGCGCCTGGTTCAGCCTATGCAAAAAGTAGCTTTGGTCTTTGCCGGCGTCCAGGCCCTTGAGCAACTGGTAGCGGGTTGCGCCACCCTGCTCCACGGCGCGCACGCGCGCATAGTGGCCGGTGGCGATGCGTTCGGCACCCAGCGACATGGCGTGATCCAGGAAAGCCTTGAACTTGATCTCAGCATTGCACAGCACGTCGGGATTGGGCGTGCGCCCGGCCTGGTATTCGCGCAAGAATTCGGCGAACACGCGCTCTTTGTATTCGGCGGCGAAGTTGACCGCCTCGATTTCCACGCCCACCAAGTCGGCCACGCTGGCCGCGTCCAGCCAATCTTGGCGGCTGGAGCAATACTCGGAATCGTCGTCGTCTTCCCAGTTCTTCATGAACAGGCCGATGACTTCGTAGCCCTGCTGCTTGAGCAGCCACGCCGAGACCGAGGAGTCCACTCCGCCCGACATCCCCACCACGATGCGGCCCTTGGAATTCGCCTGCATAAACTCTTATACCTCGTGTGCCGCTCAGGAAGCCAGCGGCGGCAGCATTTTGCCCGGATTCAGGATGCCGCGCGGGTCCAGCGTGCGCTTGATGGCGTGCATCAAGGCCAGGCTTTCGGGGCCGTGCTCGGCCAGCATGAAACGCATCTTGTGCAGGCCTATGCCGTGCTCGCCGGTGCAGGTGCCGCGCATGGAGAGCGTCCGCTCGACCAGGCGCTGGTTGAGCTGTTCGGATTCTTCCCACTCGGCCTGGCTATTCGGGTCGAGCAGCATCATGACGTGGAAATTGCCGTCGCCCACGTGGCCCAGAATGGTGTACGGAAAGCTGGCGGCGTCCAGGTCGGCCGCCGTCTGCGTCACGCATTCGGCCAGACGCGAAATCGGCACGCAGACGTCGGTGGTGCTGGCCCGGCAGCCCGGGCGCAACTGGATGCCGGCGAAATACGCATTGTGCCGCGCCGTCCATAAACGCGAACGGTCTTCGGGCTGGCGCGCCCATTGGAAGTCCATGCCGCCGTTGGAATCGGTGATCGCCCGCACGGCCTCGGCCTGTTCGTCCACGCCCGACGCGCTGCCGTGGAATTCGAACAGCAGCAGCGGCGACTCGACCAGATCGAGCTTGCTGTAGGCGTTGGTGGCGCGCACCGCCCAGGTGTCCATGAACTCCACACGGCCCACCGGCAGGCCCAACTGCATGATTTCTATGACGCTTTGAACGGCCGATTCCAGATCGGGGAAGTTGCAGATGGCCGCGCTGACGGCCTCGGGCTGCGGATACAGCTTTACCGTAGCTTCGACGATGATGCCCAGCGTGCCTTCGCTGCCGATGAACAGGCCCGTGAGGTCGTAGCCCGCTGACGACTTGCGCGCATGCGTGCCCGTCTTGACCAGGCTGCCGTCGGCCGCCACCACTTTCAGCGCACGCACGTTGTCGCGCATGGTGCCATAGCGCACCGCATTGGTGCCCGAGGCGCGCGTGGCGCACATGCCGCCCAGCGAGGCGTCCGCGCCCGGATCTATGGGAAAGAACAGGCCCGTGTCGCGCAAATACTCGTTGAGCTGCTTGCGCGTGACGCCCGGCTGCACCGTCGCCGTCATGTCCGCCGTATTGACTTCCAATATCTGGTTCATGGCGGCCAGATCCAGGCTGACCCCGCCACGCACCGCCAGAATATGGCCTTCCAGCGAAGAACCCGCGCCATACGGAATCAAAGGCACGCCATGGCCCTGGCATTGCGTCGCCACGAACTGCACCTCTTCGACGTCGGCGACCTGCACCACGGCGTCGGGCGGCATGGGCGGGTACGGCGACTCGTCGGTGCCGTGATGCTCGCGCACGGCTTGCGACAGGGAAAACCGGTCGCCAAACCGGGCCTGCATATCGGCCACGAACTCGTCAGGCAAGGCTTGCCGGCCCGCGGTCTCCGGTGTCGTCTCCATCGCGCGTCTCCTTCAAACGATTACGGCTCAGGCAGCCTGCCCGGCCAGCACTTTACGGCGGGCGGCAACGGCCTGCGCCAGGTTTTCCAGCACTTTAATGGAAGCCTCCCAATCGATACAGCCGTCGGTAATGCTTTGGCCGTAAGTAAGCGGCTTGCCTTCGACCAGGTCTTGGCGGCCGCCCACCAGATGGCTTTCTATCATGACGCCGAAAATGCGCGTGTCGCCGTCGGCGATCTGCCCGGCCACGTCGGCCAGCACCTCGGGTTGGCGGGTGTAGTCTTTATTGCTGTTGGCGTGGCTGGCGTCGACCATCACGCGCGGGCGCAAACCGTTCTTTTCCAGCGTCTGGCTGGCGGCATCGACGCTGGCGGCGTCGTAGTTGGGCGCCTTGCTGCCGCCGCGCAGAATGATGTGGCAATCTTCGTTGCCCAGCGTGGAAACGATGGCCGAATGCCCGCCCTTGGTAACCGACAGGAAGTGGTGCGGCTGCGAGGCGGCCTTGATGGCGTCCACCGCGATGCGCACGTTGCCGTCGGTGCCGTTCTTGAAGCCCACCGGACACGACAGGCCGGAAGCCAGCTCGCGGTGAACCTGGCTTTCGGTCGTACGCGCCCCGATGGCGCCCCACGAGACGAGGTCGGCGATGTACTGCGGCGTAATCATGTCGAGGAACTCGCAGCCCGCCGGCAGGCCCAACTCGTTGACGTCCAGCAGCAACTGGCGCGCAATGCGCAAGCCCTGGTTGATGTTGAAGCTGCCGTCCAGCGCCGGGTCGTTGATCAGGCCTTTCCAGCCCACGGTGGTGCGCGGCTTCTCGAAGTAGACGCGCATGATGATTTCGAGCTCGCCGGCGAAACGGTCGCGCTCGGCCTTCAGGCGGCGCGCGTATTCCAGGGCGGCATCCACGTTGTGGATGGAGCACGGGCCAATGACCACGACCAGCCTGTCGTCCTTTTCGTGCAGCACGTCGTGCACGGCGCGGCGCGCGCGGTAAACCGTCTCGGAAACCTTCACGGTGCTGGAAAACTCGCGCATCACGTGGGAAGGCGGACTGAGTTCCTTGATTTCTCGAATTCGTAAATCGTCGGTATTGTGTGTCACGATCGGCTCCGATGTTTATCTGCCACGGCCAGGCACGGGAAAAAGCCCCGCGCGGCGTCTTCGGCTGGCTGACTCCCGAAGACGGCGCTGTTTACACTGCCGGCGCCCGGCGACAAAAAAAGCCGCCTGGCATCCGCCGGCGGCTTTTGGGGAATTCTATTCAGACTAGATACAACGCTTCCCTTCCTCCACCAGCGGTGTTGGAAACCCAAAAAAATAGAAAAAATAGGAGAAAGCTTTATACATAGTGGTTCGATTCTACTACAAAACTACGTGATACGCATGGCGGCGCCCCGCTAGCCGAACACCAGGGACGCCGATCGGCTGGCGACGACGTCGCCCTTGCGCACGACCCGCAGCACCACGATGTCGTTGACGCCCGACAACGCACCCGGCACGGAAAGCTCGAAACTTTGCCGTTCGGCGCCGCTGGAAGTTTCCCAGAGTTGATCGTGATAGCCGTCGGTGCCGACGACGGACAAGACAATCTCGTCGCCGGCCTCCAGGCAGAATACTTCGCCTGCCGCGCGGTAGTTTTCCCCTTCGGACGGATTGGCGGGACTCAAGACCAGGCTTGAAATACTGACGTTGCCCGGCACCGACACCGACAAGTCTGGATACGGCCCTTCCGGCAACAACAACCCAGAGGAAGCGCCCGTGAATTTTTGCCCATCGCCGGTTTCGACAACGGGCTGAAGCTGGATCCTGTTGAACTCCTTCTGCATATACGCATCGGCGAAGTCGGCCAGCACCAGGCCGGCTTCGTACGCCAGCGTTATTTTGCTGAAAACATCAAGCGTATTGAACATGAAGCTCAGCGACTTCGTCACGAACGCCAAAAACTTCGCCCGCTTTTGAACCGCGCTGACATCGTCCGGGGTCAGATTCAGATACTCTGCAAACTCTTCGTAGATGTCTTGCGTCTTGCCTTTTGCTTCGAGCTCGTCCCAAACCTTGTCGGCAATCTCGTCGCTGACTTGGTCTTGCAGGAAATCGACAAGGGCAAATCCATCTTGATGAAGCCCGAAATGATCCGCCATCAAGTCCAGCGCATGTTGCGCCGCATCGGCAAACGCCTGATCGCTGGAATGCACGGAAGACAAGACGGCGTTGTACGTACCGGTGGGGCCGGGCTTGGCGAACAGCACGTCCTGCACCTTGCCGGCCTCGTCACGCATGATGACTTTTACGATGGGGTCGCGGCCCACACAGCCCGCCACGTTAATCGTTGCAATCGGGGCGAAGCCAGCCGCCGCCTGGGCCTGGCTGGCCGATACGGATTTTTTTCCGGGGGCACAGAAGCATGGCCCCTCGCCCAGGGTGAACGCGGCCCGCTTGCCCAGGCGTGACTGAAACGGCCTGGACAAAGACGTCGGCGTTGCGGAACCGCCGCCGGCCTGGGCCGGAAGATTGATGGCAAGCTGCTTGTCGCCCGCCACCAAACCGAAAATCAGGCCTTCGACGCCGTTATCGGTCAACTCGGTTTGAATGCCGTTGCCGATGCTGACGATTTTTTTCTCCGCGGGAAAGAATTTCACCGCCGCCGTTTCAAGCTCGGGGCCTATGAAAATCATCTCTTCAAGAGCGATTGCTTTTCCGTTAGCGTCCTTTTCTCCGTAAAGGACGAACTGTTCCCCGTCGTCGGTCGTCCCGCCAAGAATGCGGGGGTCGAGTGCGTTCGGATACACCATGAACTTCGTGGTGCCGGCTGCGCCGCCCCCTTCATTGGGAGCGGGCTGATCGGGTGTGGGGTCGGCGATGTCCGAATCGGAGCCGCTTCCGCCGCCGCAGGCGGAAAACAGCGGTGTTGCCATTGCCAGGGCCAACGCCTGGACCACTTTTCGACGACGAGGCAAATCAATCATCATGCTCTCCTTGTTTTTCCCGAGGGGATTCTTCTGTAGAAAGAAATGACAGGCGCAACCGGGGCCAGCAACCTGGCCCCATGGAGCTGAAACGGCTTAGAACGTGTAGCTGACGCCCAGATACAAGCTGGGGAAGAATTTGAGTTTTTTGGCTTTATCGTCGATTTCGTCGTATTGCCTGTCGATGGCGGCTTGGGCGTCCGGCCCCAGCTTGGCTCTGACCGAATCGCTGACGTCGAAGTCAGTCTTGGGTTTGCCGAACGTTATGCCCAGATCGGCCATGAAGCCCCAGCCTCCCTGCGCGGGGTTGCTCGGCTTGGACGACCAGCCCACGCCGAGGTAGGGAGCAATCGACGGCATTTTCACTTTGGCGGTCGCGCTGTCGCCGGGGCCGAAATTCACCGGCACGTCGCCGATTTCCACCACACCGGCGCTGTTGGGGTTGGCGTCGCCGGTAACGCGCATGTCGCGCATGCCCAGGCCAGCCGTCAGGCGAAAGCCCGAATCGAATGGAAAATAGTCCACATACAGCATGGCCTGGTTGTTGCGAAACTTGGCCTTGTAGTCGAAACCGCCGGCCGAGCCATCGCGCTTGAAGGTACCGACCGTCGCAAGATCGCCGCGAAGCGTGAATGCCGGACTGACGACATGGCTATAGCCGATGCCGACGCCGAGAATGCCGGCCTTGGCATAAACGCCGTCCGCATGAACCGGGGTCGCGGCGGCCAACATGCCCACCAGCGCCGCCCAGAAGAATTTCGTACGCATAAGGTTCCTTGTATTTGGTATGAATAGGACAGAGCGCCGTATGGCTTGTCCGCCGCCGGAGAAACCGGCTCGCGACGACTGCCCAACCTTATGATACGAATTGATACTAAGCGCCACATCCCCCAAATTGGGGACGCCGCGCGAGCGATTCTCAAAACGCTGAACGTTAAAGACTTCGAACCCGAACCACTCCCAAATGCTTAGCTTTTGCGGGTATCGAGCATATTGAGTTCGCTCAGCAAGCGCACCAGCTCTTGCTGCCGGCGCACGTGCATCTTGCGGAAGATGGCCTTGATCTGCGAGCGCACGGTCGATTCCGCGCACTCTCTTTGCTGCGCCACCTCTTGCGGCGCATAGCCCTGGGCCAGCAAGCCCGCCACCTGTATTTCAGCCTGCGTCAAGCCGAACAACTGGCGCAGCAGCACCGAGGGAGGCTCTTTGGGCCTGGCTTGCCACACCATCAGCAAAGCAGCGCCATAGCGCATGGCCGGCGCGCCTTCATCGCCCTCGCCCAAGGGAAGCGCCATGCACTTTAGCGATGGCGCAGACCGCGTCAGCCTCGAACTCCGGCTCGTTCGCCAGCCTATGGATAGACAGATAATTGGCCTGCCCCTCGGCGGCATCCACGCGATGCCCCAATATCGAACCCAGGCCGTGGAGCCGCATGAACTCCTGATAATAAGAGCTGCGTTTAATGAAGCTTCGTCCCAGCACGTCCCAATCGAGATAGGTATCGCCGTCATGCAATAGCACTTTCATCTTGTTCATGGGATTACATACCCGGAACTCAGCCTCGTAGTCGTCCAGAAGACGCTGCGACACTTTGACCGGCTCGGTAACAAAGAACTGCCCCGTCCATTCGTCCCGCGTCATGACGGCAAGATAAGACGCCCCGGTTATGCCGGCCACATGCATCAAGGCGTCGTTCCAGGCTTCGTCCGACAGCACTCCCGCCAGCAAAGCCCGCTCCACCGCCAACAATTGTTCGGAAGTTACCGCCACGGCCATCTCCACGCATCGGGTTCACTGAACTCAACCGCCCGGGGGCCGCGCCTTGGCGCAATCCTCCCCCTGCCATTGCATGTCCGCCGTGAGCTCGGTACGCAGGGACTGGGCGGCCGTCTGGACCGCGCCCTGCAGCACGTTGGCCCAGCCGCCCGCGCCGGGCACGCCGTTGCCCGATACCTTGCCGCTGACGTGACGATTGGAATGGTAGACGAGTTCGCCTTCCACGTCTCCTTGGAATACCTTGGCGTCTTCCCGGCATTCGCCCTCGAAGGTGACGGTATTGCCCGACACCGCGTGCCGCGTGATGGCGCAGCCCTGGCCGGCCAGCTCCTTGCCCCATACGGCCAGCGCGCGCTCCGGGTCGGCCAGCATCTTGGCGTCCTTGGGCGAGACGCACACCAGCTTGTCCTCTTCGAAAGGCTGCCGCGCCACGGGCGGCAGACGGTCGCGTTGCTCCGCCGGCAACTGGGACATCAGTTGCGCCTGCAAGGCGCCCATCATCCGCGTCACGTCCCGGCCGTTCATGCTGACCTCGGGCTTGACCCGCCACAAGCCCGGAGCAGGCTCGGGCAACGCCGCCCAGGCGCCCGCGCTCGCCGCCGCCAGCAAACATGCCATCACACTACCTACGCTTGTTTTCATATCGCTCCCGCTTTTCAGTCATTCAGGCCGGGCGAATACGGCGCATGGCGCGCCGCCCAGCCGGCCCAAGCCATGCCCGACATTGTAGGAAGGCCTTGCGGCGCCGGGCAAAACCATTTATTACCAAGCGTTAGCACCCCGGACGCCGCGTGCGCGCAGCCGCGGCAACATGGCAAATTGCACTTCACTTACTTTTTGCAAAATTACCTTTTAAAATCCCCAGCACGCTGACGGCGCTGGGAATGCGGTCGGCATGGCGGCAGTACCTGTTTACGCGCCCCTTTCATCCGCTTTCATCG
Source organism: uncultured Burkholderiaceae bacterium (assembly GCA_934525625.1). Lineage (GTDB taxonomy): Bacteria > Pseudomonadota > Gammaproteobacteria > Burkholderiales > Burkholderiaceae_B > Mesopusillimonas. The sequence continues at coordinate 142,718 of CAKSZL010000002.1, read as the reverse complement.
TCCCCGCTCAAGGAATCACGACCATGCCGTTGCCTTTCGACAAACGCCGAATCCGTTTCGCTCTTTCCTTGGCCGGGCTGCTGGCCCTGGGCGCCTGCAACAGCGGTTCGGACAGCGAAGAACCCGCGCCCGAACCGCCTCCCGCGCCCTCCGTACCCGACCCCATGGCCGGCTACCAGTGGTATCTGAAAAATACCGGTCAGGACGTGCTGGCCGGAGAGCGCCCCGTCGCCGGCGTAGACCTCAACATGGGCACGCTGTATGAAGACGGCATCCGGGGCAAAGGCGTGGTCGTAGCCGTGGTCGACGACGGCCTGGACGTCACCCACGAAGACCTGGCGGCCAACGCCGACGCCGCCGGCTCCATCAATTTCTATGAATGCAGCGACAGACAAGACCTCAACACCTGCGCCGCCGCCCCGCTGCTGGATCCCGATCATCCCGACAACGCCCACGGCACCAGCGTCAGCGGCCTGATAGGCATGGTGGCGATGAACGGCAAGGGCGGGCGCGGCATCGCTCCCGAAGTCCGCCTGAAAGGCTTCAACCTGCTCAACGAACGGGACGATGACGACGACGATGACGATGATGACGACGACGGCCCGGACGAAGCCGACGCAGCGCACTACCAGATGTTCGCGCTGGGTGACGGCAACCAGCGGGCCGTCGACGTCGATATCTTCAACATGAGCTACGGCGGCGACGACGTCGCCATGCCCACCGAAGACGATGACGGCGTCCTCGAAAGCCTGGAGCGTGTGCTTGCCTCCACGCGCGGCGGCAAGGGCGGCCTGTACATCAAGTCGTCCGGCAATCAGTTCGCATACAGCGACAGCCATCCCCGCGCCGACTGCCGCCAGGCCGTACGCTACGAGGTCGGCTGTTTCGATGCCGCCACCGATGCCGACGCCAACCTGATGGGCATCGTCCTGACCGCCGCGGTCAACGCGGCCGGCCAGCGCTCCAGCTATTCCAGCGAAGGCGCGCCGGTATGGGTGTCGGGCTTTGGCGGCGAATTCAACTTAGACCCGGCCTACCGCAAAGGAGCAAGCGGAGTGGAGATACAGCCCGCCCTGTTCTCCACCGACTGGAGCGGCTGCGACGTCGGCGAGCATAGGGCCAGCAAGAAGCCCAAAAACGCCATCGACAACGGCACGGCCTCCACCATAGACCCGGAATGCAACTACACGGCCAGCTTCAATGGCACCTCGTCGGCCGCGCCCACCGTCAGCGGCATTGCCGCGCTCGTGCTGCAAACCCGGCCCGAACTCAAGGCCCGCGACGTTCACTACGTGCTCGCCAAGAGCGCGCGCCATCCCGGCAACTGGCAGCAGGCGGGCGTCTTGCCTCACCCCGAGCGCAAGACGGACGAAGGCCGCGTCTTCGATGCGGGCTGGCACGTCAACGCCCAGGGCATGCACTTTTCGCGTTGGTTCGGATATGGCCTGGCGAACGCCCAGGCCGCCGTCGAGATGGCGAAAACCTTCAAGCCGCTGCCGGAAGCCGTCATGGCCGAGGCCGAGACGCCGGATGGCGCCGGTGCGCTGATCCTGTACGCCGCTGATCGCGCCGTCGGGCCGACGGAATCCAGCCTGGCGGTCGCGGTGAATCAAGACATCGCCGTCGAGCGCGTGCAGATCGCCTTCGAGACGACGCACAAGGCGCCCAGGCGCTTGCTGGTCACGCTGCAGTCGCCCAGCGGCACCCGCATTCCCGCTCTGCTGCCTTACACTTCCCTGCAAGACACCGCAAACGCTTTCGAGGTGTCGATATTGGGCGTCAACGGCTTCCTGGACGAATCGGCCCGCGGCGAATGGCGGCTGTATGTCGAAGACATGCTGTTGCCCTATAGCTGGAATGACAACCTGGACCCCGACACGGGTCCCCAGATAACGTCCTTCGCCATCCGCATTCTCGGCCACGCGCCGGCCGCCCGCTAAACCCCAGGAACCTCAGCCATGAAATCCTCTCTCCGAATCGCGGTATTGGCCCTGACCCTGCTGGGTGCCACGGCCCCAGGCCTGGCCCGGTCCGCCGGCAGCCCTCTGTACGAACACGCCTTGAAACTGCAAAACCAGCAGCAATCCCAGCAATTCAGCATAGGCGACACCGTCTACCAGCTCATTCCCGACGCCGTGCTCGTTCCAGACGAACCGGCCACGAGCGACGCCAACACGCCCTCGACCCGCAGCGCATCGTCAAGCACCACGGCGGCGGCGCACATCGGCCCCTATGCCATCGTCCTGCCCGGCCAGGGGGGTGCTACGCCCAAGACCCGTTCCGCCGCCACACGCGGCAGCGGAAGCTACGAAGTGGCGGTCAACATGAAAACCGGCTTGCCCGTGCTGATGCTGCCCCAGTTGCAGCTGCAGGTGCGCGAAGCGGGCCACGGCGAAGCCCTGGCCCAGGCTTTGGGCGGCCAACTGCTGTTCGACGGCTCCGCCAGCCTGATGGTCGTCGTCGGTTTCGACAGCGTCGCCGCGGCCTTGCAAGCCCTGCCCCAGGCGCGCGCCATGGACAACGTCACGAACGCCCAGCCCGCGCTGCAGCGCCGCTTCCGCAAGCCGCATTAAGCATCGCCGCCAGCCGCGCCGGCAAATAAAAACGCGACCGGCTGGGCAGCCGAGTCGCGTAAAAACAAGTAGAAGAACCCCGCCTTAATCGACCAGTTCGGCCTCGTCAGCGGGGGTCGCGCTCTTGGGCGAGGCCGCTGCGGCCTTGTTCTCGATGCGCAGTTGCACCTTGTCGTCGGCATCGATGTCGATCTCGACGCTGCCGCCATCGACCAGGCGGCCGAACAGCAGCTCGTCGGCCAGTGCTCGCCGGATGGTGTCTTGAATGAGGCGCTGCATGGGCCGCGCGCCCATCAAGGGGTCGAAACCGTGCTTGGCCAGGTGGTCGCGCAAGGCTTGCGTGAAGGCGACTTCGACGCGCTTCTCGTGCAGTTGGTCTTCGAGCTGCATGAGGAACTTGTCGACCACGCGCAGGATGATCTCGTGCGTCAGCGGCGCAAAGCCGATGATGGCGTCCAGGCGGTTGCGGAATTCCGGCGTGAACATCCGCTTGATGTCGGCCATTTCGTCGCCCGTTTTGGGCGGCGCGGCAAAACCGATGGTGCTGCGGTTGAGCGCCTCGGCACCCGCGTTGGTCGTCATGATGATGATGACGTTGCGGAAGTCGGCCTTGCGCCCATTGTTGTCGGTAAGCGTGCCGTGATCCATCACCTGCAGCAGGATGTTGTAGATGTCCGGATGCGCTTTCTCGATTTCGTCCAGCAACAGCACGCAATGCGGCTGCTTGGCGATGGCCTCGGTAAGCAGGCCGCCCTGTTCGAAACCGACGTAGCCCGGCGGCGCGCCGATGAGGCGCGACACGGCATGGCGTTCCATGTATTCGGACATGTCGAAGCGCAGCAGTTCGACGCCCAGCGTAAAGGCCAGTTGGCGCGCCACTTCGGTCTTGCCGACGCCGGTGGGGCCGGAAAACAGGAAGGAGCCGATGGGCTTGTCGGGCCGGCCCAGGCCGGAGCGCGACATCTTGATGGCCGCCGCCAGGGCTTCGATGGCATTGTCTTGGCCGAACACCACGGATTTGAGGTCGCGGTCGAGCGTGGCCAGCTTGCTGCGGTCGTCCTGAGAAATATGCTGCGGCGGAATACGCGCGATCTTGGCCACGGTGGCCTCGATGTCGGTTTTGCCGATAAGCTTTTTCTGCTTGGACTTGGGCAGCAGGCGCTGGGCCGCGCCGGCTTCGTCGATGACGTCGATGGCCTTGTCGGGCAGGAAGCGGTCGTTGATGTGGCGCGCCGACAACTCGGCCGCCGCGGTAATGGCCGCCGCCGAGTAGCGCACGCCGTGGTGCGCCTCGAAGTGGGATTTCAGGCCACGCAGAATCTGTATCGTTTGCGCCACGGTGGGCTCGGGCACGTCTATCTTCTGGAAGCGGCGCGACAGCGCGTGGTCTTTTTCGAAGATGCCCCGGTATTCGGTGTAGGTGGTGGCGCCCATGCACTTGAGCTGGCCGGACGACAAGGCGGGCTTGAGCAGGTTGGACGCATCCAGCGTGCCGCCCGAAGCCGAACCCGCACCGATGAGCGTGTGGATCTCGTCGATGAACAGGATGGCGTTCTTGTTGTCTTTGAGCGTCTTGAGCACCGCCTTCAGGCGCTGTTCGAAGTCGCCCCGGTACTTGGTGCCGGCCAGCAGCGCGCCCATGTCCAAAGCATAGACTTGCGCGTCCGCCAGTATTTCGGGCACTTCGCCGCGCGTGATGCGCCAGGCCAGGCCCTCGGCGATGGCGGTCTTGCCCACGCCGGCTTCGCCTACCAGCAGCGGGTTGTTCTTGCGCCGGCGGCACAGCACCTGGATGACGCGCTCGACCTCGTGCTCACGACCGATGAGCGGGTCGATGCGGCCCTGGCGGGCTTCGGCGTTGAGGTCGAGGGCGTATTGTTCCAAGGGAGACTTCTGCTGGTCGGATTTGGCATCGCTTTGGGGGGATGCCTGTTTGACCGGTTCGGACGCGGGCGGTTCCGCGGCGGCCTGCTTGGTGATGCCGTGCGACAGGTAATTGACGACGTCCAGGCGTGTGACGCCCTGCTGCAGCAGGTAGTACACCGCGTGGGAATCCTTTTCGCCGTACATGGCCACCAGCACGTTGGCGCCGGTAACGGTGTTGCGCGCGGTATTGCCCGACGAGACGTGCATGATGGCGCGCTGGATGACGCGTTGGAACCCCAGCGTGGGCTGGGTGTCGACTTCGTCTTCGCCGGGAAAGACGGGGGTGTTCTCGTTGATGAATTTGCGCAGGTCGCGGCGCAGGGATTCGACATCGGCGGAGCAGGCGCGCAGCACCTCCACCGCGGCAGCGTTGTCCAGCAAGGACAACAGCAAATGTTCGACGGTAATGAATTCATGCCGTGCCGCTCGGGCATCGACAAAGGCCATATGCAGGCTGACTTCCAGTTCTTCAGAGATCACGCTTCCTCCATTGCATTACGAAGCGGATGAAACACATGCCGGCTTTTACCTATTCTATGACTAAAACGCCCCGCCACACCAGTCGGGCGTAGGGCCGCCGCAGAATAAGGCCGACTCTTGATAAATGGCGCCAGACACGCGTATTTCAAGCGGCTGAAAAATGCCCCCACGCTGCGCCTTCGGCTTGCTGCCCCCCCGAGGGGGCGCTTTTTGCCTTGGGAGCGGCCCGGCGGCAAAAAAACCCCCACGCTGCGCCTTCGGCTTGCTGCCCCCCGAGGGGGCGCTTTTTGCCTTGGGAGCGGCCCAGCGGCAAAAAAATCTCATTCGCCGGGCGCGGGCTCCATGACGCATTGCAGCGGGTGCTGGTTGGCCCGCGCCATCCGCATGACTTTATCCACCTTGGTTGCCGCGATGTCTCGCGTATAGATGCCACAGACGCCCCGCCCTTCGAGGTGCACCTTGAGCATGATGCGCTCGGCGTCTTCGGCGGACTTGCCGAAAACCCGGCGCAATACCTCGACGACGAACTCCATGGGGGTGTAGTCGTCATTCAGCATTACCACCTGGTACATGGGCGGCGGCGCCAGCTTGTCTTCGCCGCGCTGGGTAGCCACGTCGCGGCGAATGTCCGTTTCAATTGCCATAAATGATTGCCAATCTAAGTAATTACCATAGTTGACGATATCCAGCGTTAATCCGCATCATCGTAATGTTCTGAAATGTTATGGGAATTTGCCCATTCATGCAGGAACCGATGGCTAAAAGGTCAACCTTTGCAGTCGCACTTTGTCGTCGCATCACTACTATCCGACATCCACCTTTACACATAGTCAAGAGGCAGTACGTATGTCCGAGTCCAGCACGCCCTCCGTCAGCGCGGGGCAACAGAAACTCAGCGGAACCGTCAAATGGTTCAATGACGCCAAGGGTTTCGGTTTCATCACCCCCGACGATGGCGGAGAAGACCTTTTCGCCCACTTCTCGTCCATTCAGATGAATGGCTTCAAAACCCTGAAAGAAGGCCAGAAAGTCACCTTCGAAATTGCTCAGGGTCCCAAGGGCAAGCAAGCTCTGAACATCACCAACGCCTGACTTTCACCGGTCGCCTGCTATTTATCCGCCGTTCATCCGCTAACTCCGGCCCGGGCACGCGACACGATACAATAATAACGATACGACAACACGCTTCCAGGCGGGGCGTAAACGCCCCGCCTGCCTCTGCACATGCTTCCGCAACGACGTAACGTCCGCCGCAAACTGGCCGCCCTGCTGGCCTTGCTGCCGGCCCTGGCTTGGGCTGATTCCAGCCAATTCGCGCTTCTGCCCACCGCCACGCTGTCTTTCCAGACCAGCGCCGGCCATACCGTAAACGCCGAAGCCGAATTGGCCATCACCCCCAAAAGCCGCGCGCAAGGCCTTATGTACCGTCAGCGCATGCCCGTCAACCACGGCATGCTGTTCGTGTTCGAGACCTACGCCAGCTGCTTCTGGATGCGCAATACGCCGCTGCCCTTGTCCATCGCCTTCATCGACGCCCAGGGCGTCGTGACGCACATCGCGCACATGCAGCCTTTATCGGACACCGAGCACTGCCCTACGAAACCTTCGCCCTACGCGCTGGAAATGCACCAGGGCTGGTTCGAGCGCAACGGCATCGCCCCCGGCGACCGCGTCAGCGGCCTGCCCGAACGCCCCGAAGCGCCGTAGGTTGGCGCTGAGCGCTACGGCTTCGCGCCCGAAGCGAGAGCAAGGCGCAAAGCCGAAGACAGTGCGCATGCACGGCGAGGCGAAGCAACGCAGCTATCGCCCGGAACCCTGCGGCTTCGCATTCAAGGCGAGAGCAAGGCACAAAGCCGCAGACAGTGCATATTGCACGGCAAGGCGAAGCAACGCGGCTATCGCCTTGAATGCGAAGCCGCACTAGACGCGTTCGAGGATGACGGCTATACCCTGGCCCACGCCTATGCACATGGTGCACAGCGCATAGCGGCCGCCCGTGCGTTGCAACTGGTAGGTGGCCGTGGTCGCCAGGCGGGCGCCGCTCGCGCCGAGCGGGTGGCCCAGCGCGATGGCGCCGCCCAACGGGTTGACGCGCGGGTCGTTGTCGGCCACGCCCAGTTGGCGCAGCACGGCCAGGCCCTGGGCGGCAAAGGCTTCGTTCAGCTCGATGATGTCTATTTGATCGATGGTAAGGCCGGCCAGCGCCAGCGCTTTTTGCGTGGCCGGCACCGGGCCTATGCCCATGACGCGCGGTTCCACGCCGGCCGTGGCCATGGAGACGATGCGCGCGCGCGGCGCCAAGCCGTGCTGCTTGGCTGCGGCTTCGGAAGCGATGATCAAGGCGCAGGAACCATCGTTGACGCCGGAAGCATTGCCGGCCGTGATGGTGCCGTCGGGGCGCACGATGGGCTTGAGCTTGGCCAGAACTTCCAGACTGGTTTCACGCGGGTGTTCGTCCTTGTCGACGACCAGGGGGTCGCCCTTGCGCTGCGGAATGTGCACCGGTGTGATCTCGTCGGCGAACAAACCGGCTTTCTGCGCGGCCGCCGTCTTGGTTTGGCTGGCCAAGGCGAAGATGTCCTGGTCTTCGCGCGACACCTTGTAGTCGTCCGCCACGTTCTCGGCGGTTTCGGGCATGGAATCTATGCCGTACTGGGCTTTCATCAGCTTGTTGACGAAGCGCCAGCCTATGGTGGTGTCTTCGATGCTGGCCTGGCGCGAGAAAGCGGTTTCGGCCTTGCCGATGACGAAGGGCGCGCGGCTCATGCTTTCGACGCCGCCCGCCAGCATCAACTGGGTATCGCCCGAACGGATGGCGCGGGCCGCCGAACCGACGGCGTCCAGACCGGAACCGCACAGGCGGTTGAGCGTGCCGCCGGGCACGTCCACCGGCAAGCCGGCCAGCAGCGCCGCCATGCGGGCGACGTTGCGGTTGTCTTCGCCCGCCTGGTTGGCGCAGCCGTACAGTACGTCGTCCACCCGCGCCCAGTCTACGTTGGGGTTGCGCTGCATCAGCGCCTTCAGCGGAATCGCGGCCAGGTCGTCGGTGCGTACCGATGACAGGGAACCGCCGTAGCGGCCGAAAGGCGTGCGCACGGCATCGCAAATGAAAGCTTGTGTAGTCGTCATGTTCGGAACCTGTTGGAGCCCGGCGACGCCGGAAAATCGTTCAAAGACAAAACCATGAAGCGCCCCGGCCTATCGGCCAGAGGCGCTCCCGCCACTACTTGGCGCCCGAATGCGCCCTGCCATGCCCGGCATGACCGCGCAAGAAGCATTCGGCCGGCCGCTCCGGCCGCCCGGCATGGGCCGGACAGGCGGAACGGCGTGGAGGAACAGGCGGATCAGCCCAGGTTCTTGGCCGCGAATTCCCAGTTCACGATGCCCCAGAAGCTTTCCAGGTACTTGGGACGGGCGTTGCGGTAATCGATGTAGTAGGCGTGTTCCCAGACGTCACAGGTCAGCAGGGGCTTGTCGTCGGTGGTGACCGGCGTGGCGGCGTTGCTGGTGTTGACGATGTCCAGCGAACCGTCGGGCTTCTTGACCAGCCACGTCCAGCCCGAACCGAAGTTGCCGGCGGCCGACTTGTTGAAGGCTTCTTTGAAAGCGTCGACGCTGCCCCATTTGGCGTTGATGGCGTCGAGCAGCTTGCCGGTGGGCGCGCCGCCGCCGTTGGGGGACAGGCTGTTCCAGTAGAAGGTGTGGTTCCAGACTTGCGCGGCGTTGTTGAATACGCCACCGGAGGACTTCTTGATCACGTCTTCCAGCGAGGCCGATTCGAACTCGGTGCCGGCAACCAGGTTGTTCAGGTTGGTGACGTAGGCCTGGTGGTGCTTGCCGTAGTGGAACTCGAGCGTCTCTTTGGAGATGGTGGGCGCCAGTGCGTCAAGCGCATAAGGAAGCGGAGGAAGCGTAAAAGCCATAATGGATTTCCTTCTTGTACCGGTTGAGAACGAAGCCGGCGCAAAAGGCGCCAGCCAGCTTTTTATTGTAGCGGCCTCTTGGCGCGACAGCGCCAATAGCCCATCTTATACGGGGTTATTTCATTGGTTCGGCCGGGTCGGAGGGCGGCTGCACCGACACCTGGTGGACCTCGACGCGCGCGCTGCCGCGGCTGAGCCGCAGCGCCAGAGCGTCGCCTTCGCGCAAGTCTAGCGCATTTCGGACGACCTCCCCGCGCTCGTCCAGCACCAGGGCGTAGCCGCGGTCGAGCACGTGCTGCGGGCTGAGCGCGCGCAAGGTCTGCGCCGCCGTCGACAGGCGGCCGCGCCGCTGGCTTGCCTGGCGCGTCCAGGCCTGCTCCAGGCGCCGGCCCAGGCCTTCCAGCGTGCGCCGGCGCGGCGCCGCGTCGGGCAAGGCGCGCGCCAGGCGCTGCTCCAGTCCCGCCAGCGCCAGCGCGCGCCGCTGCGTCAGTTGCGGCAGGTGGCGCTGCATGCGCCGGGTCAGTTGCGACAGGCGTTCGCGCTGCGTCGCCAGCCGCTGGGCCGGGCTGACCAGCCGCGCCACGGCTCTGTCCAGGCGCAGCGAGGCCAGCGTCAGTTGGCGCTGCTGTTGCGAACGCATGGCCTGAAGCAGATTGCGCACCTGCTCCAGGCAATTGGCGCGCGGCTCGCAGGCCAGCTCGGCCGCCGCCGTGGGCGTGGGCGCGCGCAGATCCGCCACGAAATCCACCAGGGTGAAGTCGGTTTCGTGCCCCACCCCGCTGATGACGGGAATCGGGCTGGCCGCCACCATGCGCGCCAGCATTTCGTCGTTGAAGCTCCACAGGTCTTCGAGGCTACCGCCGCCGCGCACCAGCAGCAGGGTTTGCGCTTCGTTGCGCTCGATGGCCGTATTCAAGGCCGCGCGCAGTTGGCCGGCGGCCTCGGCCCCTTGGACGGCGGCCGGATAAATGATGGCCCGCACGTGCGGCGCGCGCCGGGCCATGGCGGTCAGCACGTCGCGCAGGGCCGCCGCCGCCAGCGAGGTGATCACCCCCACCGTGTGCGGCACGCGCGCGATGGGCCGCTTGCGCGCGGCGTCGCACAGGCCTTCGGCCACCAGTTTTTCTTTCAATGCCAGAAAAGCCGCGTGCAGATCGCCCCGCCCCGCCCTTCGCATCAGGTCGACCTGCAACTGGTATTCGCCCCGGGCCTCGTACAGCGTGACGCCGGCGCGCAATTCCAGGCGCTCGCCCACCTTGGGCGTGAAGCCGACCGCCTGGGCCCGGCCGCGAAACATCACCGCCCGTACAGAGGCGCGCTCGTCCTTGAGCGTGAAGTACCAGTGGCCGGACGCCGCCTGGGTGAAATTGGAGATCTCGCCGCTGACCCAGACCTGGGGAAAACTGCTGGACAGCATGTCGCCGACGCGCCGGTTCAATTGGCTGACGCTGAGGATGTCTTCGGCTGATTTCATCATGCTCTGTCCACACCTGAAATGAAGTTGTCAAAGCCTTGAAATATCGGCCAAAACGCTTGCTTTATTGATAAACAACCTGACAAATTCATTATAACTATTTGAAAATAAACAATATTTAAATAACTACGCAACTGTAGAAAAATTGACCAATGAACCGCCGGAGCCGTGTATTCATGACATCCGGCAAGCTTGTGCACAGAATTATCCACAGATTTTGTGGATACCCGGCGGAAAGCATTTGCACATGCGCTTCATGCCTGCGCAAGCCAAGGGAAACAAGCCTGTCGAGCCAACCGGACGCCGACAAGCCCTTATCATCGGCTTTTGCGGCGGCTTGTAAGCAAAACCGACGAAATCATCGTCCGATATGACCCTATTCCATTCCCATATCGAACGAGTACGCGAAGGCGAAGCGCGGACAGTACAAGCTGTACGGCAAGCGAAGCCAACAAAGTCATCGTTCGATCTGCCCTATTCCATTCCCATATCGAACGAGTACGCGAAGGCGAAGCGCAGACAGTACATGTGGTACGGCAAGCGAAGCCGACAAAGTCATCGTTCGATATGGGAATGGAATAAAATCGTCCGCAAAGGAGACCCTCTACGTGCTGCAGATCATACATGAGGCGGGCTGGCCTATTTGGCTGCTGCTCGTCACTTCCGTATTCGGCCTGGCCATCATCATCGAAAGGCTGCTGTCGCTGCGCCAGCGCCGCGTGCTGCCCGCCGGCCAACTGGACGAGGTGATCGCCCTGGTGCGCCGCCGCCACGACTTGCCCGCCAACCTGGAGCGCCTGGCCAAAAACTCGCCGCTGGGGCGCGTGCTGGCCGAAGTCGTGGCCGTGCGCGGCCAGAGCGACGCCTACCGGCAAACCGCCATCGAGGAAGTGGGCAAGGACGCCGCCTGGCAGCTTGACCGCTACCTGCCGGGCCTGGCCACCATCGCCGTGGTGGCGCCGCTGATGGGCCTGTTCGGCACCGTGGTCGGCATGATAGAGATTTTCGCCTCGTACACGCCAGACGGCGGCGACCCTTCCCAACTGGCGCGCGGCATCGCCATTGCGCTGTACAACACCGGCTTCGGCATTCTGCTGGCGATACCCGCGCTGATCATGCACCGGTATTTCCGTACCCGGGTGGATTATTTCACCCACCAGATGGAACGCCAGGCCACCACGCTGGACCGCATCCTGAACGGGCGCGCCGGCGACGACAGCCTGGCCGCCGACGCATGAGATTCCGGCGCCACCGCGAGGCCGAGGCCCTGGACGTCAACCTGATCCCCCTGATCGACGTCCTGCTGGTGATTCTGATCTTTCTGGCGGCCACCACGTCGTTCACCCGCTTGCAAGCCCTGCAGGTGGAATTGCCTCGGGCCGACGCCCAAGCCTCGACGCCGGACGCGCTGCGCCTGGCCGTCAGCCGCGACGGCCTGTATGCGCTGGGCGAACAACTGGTGGACGCCCCCGACGCCGCCACGCTGGCGCAAACGCTGCAGCAGGCGCGCAGCCATCCCGAACAGGCCCTGGTCATCCTGGCCGACGCCGACAGCACGCACCAAGCCGTGATGCGGGCGCTGGAAGCCGCGCGCGAAGCCGGCATCGCGCACGTCAGCTTCGCCGCCACCGCTGCGCCATGAGCCAGCCGGACGCCGCCTGGCAGCACCGCATTCTGGCCATCTGGCAGCGCAAAGGCCTGGTCAGCACGCTGCTGCTGCCGCTCTCGTGGCTGTACGGCGCGGTAGTCCGCCTGCGCCGCCGGCGTTACGAATGCCGTGCGAACACGATTTCCTTCGCCCGCCCGCCCATCGTCGTGGTCGGCAACATCGTGGTGGGCGGCACCGGCAAGACGCCTACCGTCATCGCGCTGGCCCAGGAACTGCGCGCCCAGGGCTGGCGCCCCGGCATCGTCAGCCGGGGCTATGGCGTAGAGATAGGCCCCGAGGCGCAGGTGGGGCAAGGCACGGCGCCAGCCGCCCGCTTCGGCGACGAGCCCGCGCTGATCGCCCAGGCCACCGGCTGCCCCATCGCCGTACACCCCAAACGCGTGCTGGCGCTGCAAGCGCTGCTGCGCGAATACCCCGGCACCGACGTCGTCATCGCCGACGACGGCCTGCAGCACCTGGCCTTGCCGCGCGACCTTACCGTCATCGTGCAGGACGCGCGCGGCCTGGGCAACGGCAGGCTGCTGCCCGCCGGCCCCTTGCGCGAGCCGGCCAGCCGGCTGCGCGACGCGCATACCCTCATCACCAATTTAACAGCGCAGAATGAAGCGCCGCCGGTTTCGCCGGCCGCCACCATACACGCGGCGCCGGACGGCCTTACCGGCCGGCAAGCTCGACCGGCGGCCGGCGCGGACGCCCCGGATGCCGCCAACACGGCACACGCGGCAAATGCCGCGGCACCGCGCCAGGTCGTCATGCGCCTGGCACCGGTCAGCCTGACCCGCCTGGCCGACGGCCAGACCGTGACATGGCAGGCCTGGCGCGACGCCCACGCGGGCAAGCCGCTCGCCGCCGTGGCCGCCATCGGCCAGCCCGAACGCTTTTTCAAGATGCTCGCCCTGCACGGCCTGACGCTGGCGCAGACGCGCGCCCTGCCCGACCATCGGGCCCTGGACGCCGCCGCGCTGCAAGGCCTGCGGGCCGACGCCGTCCTCGTCACCGAAAAAGACGCGGTCAAGCTGCCCGGCTGCCGGGACCCGCGCCTGTGGTCGGTGCAGGTGCGCCCCGTCTTTTCGGACCCCGACTGGGCGCGGGAGATTTCGCGCGCGCTGCGCCGAGCGGCCTCATAGTGGGAAAAGCCCTCACGCCGCGCCTGCGGCTTGCAGTCCACCTCGCGGCCTGCATGCCGCTCGGATTCGCCAGGCATGCAACACCCGCAGGGACTGTTCCATGTCCAGGCTCATCCCCCACGGGGGCATTTTTGCCTTGGGGCGGCCCGGCGGCAAAAAAAACCCCCACGCTACGCCTTCAGGCTTGCTGCCCCCCAGGGGGGCATTTTTGCCTTGGGGCGGCGCGCAGGCATTACACTTGACGTTTGACTGAATCGACAGCCGGAGCCCGCGTGGACACGCAACTTCTCGATATTCTGGTCTGCCCTTTGTGCAAAGGCCCTCTCAAGCACGACCGTGCGAAACATGAACTGATCTGCCAAGCCGACAAGCTGGCGTTTCCCGTGCGCGACGGCGTGCCCGTCATGCTGGTGGACGAAGCGCGCACGCTGCAGGCGCCCGCGCAGGACGCCCAGCCATGAGCTTTCTCGTCGTGATTCCCGCGCGGGCGGCTTCGTCGCGCCTGCCCGACAAGCCGCTGCTGGACATAGGCGGCCTGCCCATGGTGGTGCGCACGGCCAACCAGGCCCGCCTGTCGCGCGCGACGCGCGTGGTCGTCGCCACCGACGACGAGCGTATCGTGCAAGCCGTGCAGGCCCATGGCCATGAAGTGCTGATGACGCGCGCCGACCACCCCACCGGCACCGACCGGCTGGCCCAGGTGGTGCAGATGCTGGCATTGCCCGACGACGCGCTGGTGGTCAACGTGCAGGGCGACGAGCCGCTGATAGACCCGGCCATGATAGACGCCGTGGCGGAACTGCTGGGCGAGACGCCCGAGGCTTCCATCGCCACCTGCGCCGCACCCGTGCGCGACGCCGACACGCTATTCAACCCGAATGCCGTCAAGGTCGTGTGCGACCTGCGCGGGCGGGCACTGTATTTTTCGCGCGCCCCCATGCCCTGGGCGCGCGATGCGCTGGCCGGCGGCGAGCGCGTGCTGGCCCCCGGCCTGCCGGCGCTGCACCACATTGGCCTGTATGCCTACCGCGCCAGCTTCCTGCGCGAGTTCGTGCGGCTGCAAACCGGCGAACTGGAACGCTACGAATCGCTGGAGCAACTGCGCGCGCTGGAAAACGGCTACGCCATCGCCGTGGCCAAGATGCCCGCGCTGCCGCACGGCGGCGTGGATACCGAAGCCGACCTGGCGCGCGTGCGCGGCATGTTCTCCGGCAAGGTGGTATAAACGCCCATGCACAATTTGCTGCATTGCGGCATAATTCGACAACTTTGAAATAATATCCTGGAGGGATTCCATGCGACTGATTCTGCTCGGTCCGCCCGGTGCCGGCAAAGGCACTCAAGCCGCTTTCATCACTGAAGCCTACGGCATTCCCCAAATCTCCACGGGCGACATGCTCCGGGCCGCCGTCAAGGCGCAAACGCCGCTGGGCATCGAAGCAAAGAAAGTCATGGATTCCGGCGGCCTGGTCTCCGACGACATCATCATCGGCCTGGTGCAAGACCGCCTGCAGCAGCCCGATTGCAGCAAGGGCTATCTGTTCGACGGCTTTCCCCGCACCATTCCGCAAGCCGACGCGCTCAAGCAAGCCGACGTGCGCCTGGATTTCGTCGTTGAAATCGTCGTGCCCGACGAAAACATCATCGAACGCATGAGCGGCCGCCGCGTCCATCCGGCCAGCGGGCGCAGCTATCACGTCACCTTCAACCCGCCCAAGGCCCCCGACGTCGACGACGTCACCGGCGAACCGCTGGTGCAGCGCGACGACGACCGCGAAGAAACCGTGCGCCATCGCCTGACGGTCTATCAGCAGCAGACCCGCCCGCTGGTCGACTACTACTCTAGCTGGGCCCAGAGCGGCGACACCAAGGCGCCGGCCTTCCGCCAGGTTTCCGGCGTAGGGTCGCTGGACGAAATCCGCCAGCGCATCAGCCAGGCCCTGGCCTGACTCCAATAACAGTCCGTCTCCCATTCGATATCAAGCGGGCTTGGCGCCCGCCCTTTTCACGAGGCAAACCATGGACATCAAGAACAAGGTCTTCATCGTCACCGGCGGCGCATCCGGCCTGGGCGCCGGCACGGCCCGCATGCTGGTGCGCGAAGGCGCGCGCGTCGTACTCGCCGACGTGCAGGACGAAGCCGGCCAGAAATTGGCCCAGGAACTCGGCCAGACCTACGTGCACTGCGACGTCACCCAGGAAGCCGACGCGCAGAAAGTCGTCGAAGCGGCCACCGGCCTGGGCAAGCTGTTCGGCCTGATCAACTGCGCCGGCATCGCGCCCGCTTCGCGCACCGTCGGCCGCGAAGGCCCGCACGCACTCGACCTCTTCCAGAAAGTCGTCATGGTCAACCTGGTGGGCACGTTCAACATGACGCGCCTGGCCGCCCAGGCCATGAGCCTGAACGAGCCCGAGCCCACGATGGAACGCGGCGTGCTGATCAACACCGCATCGGTCGCCGCCTACGACGGCCAGATCGGACAGGCGGCCTACTCGGCCTCCAAGGGCGGCGTGGTCGGCATGACCCTGCCCATCGCCCGCGACCTGGCCAAGCTGGGCATCCGCTGCGTCACGATCGCACCGGGCATCTTCTCGACGCCCATGATGAGCAACATGCCCCAAGAGGTGCAGGATTCGCTAGCCGCCAGCATCCCCTTCCCCTCGCGTCTGGGCCTGCCCGAAGACTACGCCAAGCTGGTGCAAAGCATCATCACCAACGAGATGATCAATGGCGAAACCATCCGCCTGGACGGCGCCATCCGCATGGCGCCGAAGTAAGCAGCCCTTTTTCCAGCCATAAAAATGGGACTGCTGCGTTCAGCCGCCACCGTCAGCGGCTTCACGCTGCTGTCGCGCATCACCGGTCTGGTGCGCGATGTGCTGGTAGCCGGCGCCTTTGGCGCCGGCCCTCTTACCGACGCCTTCTGGGTCGCGTTTCGCATCCCCAATCTGCTGCGCCGCCTGTTTGCCGAAGGCGCATTTTCCCAGGCATTCGTCCCCATTCTGGGCCAGGCGCGCACCGAGCGCGACGAGGACGGCGTGCGCGTGCTGCTGGATCACGTCGCGCAGTTGCTTACCTTCGCCTTGATGATCGTCACCGTGCTGGGCGTGGTCGGCGCTCCCTGGGTCGTCAGCCTGATGGCCAGCGGCTGGGTGGCCGAAGGCCAGCACACAGCCTTCGAAGCCGCGGTGTGGATGACGCGGGTGATGTTCCCCTACATTCTGTGCATGTCGCTGGTGGCGTTCGCCTCGGGCGTGCTCAACACCTGGCGGCGCTTCGCCGTGCCGGCCTTCACGCCGGTGCTGCTGAACCTGGCCATGATAGGCGCCTGCCTGTTCCTGACGCCCTACTTCGAAGTGCCCATCCATGCGCTGGCCGTGGGCGTGATGGCGGGCGGGGTCGCGCAGTTGGCCGTGCAATGGGCGGCGCTGGCGCGCATGGGCCTGGTGCCCCGTTTGCGCCCGCAAGTGCGCCGCGCCTGGCAAGACCCCATCGTGCAGCGTATTTTGCGCCAGATGCTGCCCGCCATATTGGGCGTCTCGGTGGCGCAGATCTCGCTGCTGATCAACACCAACATCGCCACCTGGCTGGCCAGCGGCAGTGTGTCGTGGCTGACTTTCGCCGACCGCCTGATGGAATTTCCCACCGCGTTGCTGGGTGTGGCCCTGGGCACGGTGCTGCTGCCCAGCCTGTCGGCGGCTCACGCCAAGCAGGATTTCTCGCGCTACAACCAGTTGCTGGACGGCGGCCTGCGGCTGGTGCTGCTGCTGGGCCTGCCCGCTGCGCTGGGCATGGCGCTGCTCTCCGAAGGCCTGGTGGCCACGCTGTTCAACTACGGCGCATTCTCGGCCGCCGACGTCGGCCAGACCCGGTTGGCCGTCACCGCGTACTCGGCCGGGCTGCTGGGCCTGCTGGCGGTCAAGATTCTGGCGCCCGGTTTTTATGCGCGCCAGGACATCCGCACGCCCGTGCGCGTGGCCATCGTCGTGCTAGTGGCCACGCAATTGATGAACGCCTTGTTCGTGCCCTGGCTGGCGCATGCGGGCCTGGCGCTGTCCATCGGGCTGGGCGCCACGCTGAACGCCGGCGTGCTGCTGCTGTTGCTGTATCGGCGCAAGCTGTATCAGCCCGGCCCGGGCTGGCGGCGCTTTTTCCTGTCCATCGCCCCCGCCCAATTCGGGCTGGCCGGCGTGCTGCTGGCCGCCAATCACTACGTGGCCTGGACTTCCGCCCAGGCCGGCTACGCCGGGGAATTGGCCCGCGCGGGCCAACTGGCCCTGGTGCTGGCGCTATCCGGGCTGGTGTATTTTGCGCTACTCTGGCTGTGCGGAATCCGGCCGCGGCACTTCAAGGCGGCTTGACGCCCAAGCGCCATGCCGTACGCTTTCAATCCATGCATTTCAAGGAGCCCCCTCATGCCGCGCTCTACGTTTTCAGGCATTGCGCTTGCCTGCGCCATCGCGTTCAGCCTGCCCGCCATGTCGCAAGCCCGCTATACCGGCCCGTCGGTGCTGGATGAACGGCCTACCGTCCAGGACATCCTGGACAAACCCCAAGACGGCCAGCCCGTGCGGCTGCAAGGCAAGCTGCTGCGCCAGACGGGCAGGCAGTATTACGTGTTTTCCGACGGCACCGCCGAAATCAAGGTCGAGATAGACGAAGACGATTTTCCGCAAACCCCGGTGAATGAAAACACCGTGGTCGAGATCCGGGGCGAAGTCGACACCGGCCTGAAGCGTGCGCCCGAAATCGAAGTCGAAGAACTGATTATTGTGGAATGACGCAGGCCCTGCGCCGAAAGGCGTTGGGTATGCCTTCCGCCTCGCGGTATTTAGCGACCGTCCGGCGCGCCACCGGCATGCCGGCCGCCGCCAAGCGCTGGGCAAGACAGCTATCGGACAAAGGCCGAACGGCGGATTCGCCGGCCACCCATTCTCGTATCAACGCACGCACGGCCGTGGCGCAAACCGGCTGCGGCGTGTTCGACAAGCGGCTTGACGGCTGGGCTGGCGACGCGGCGGGCGAGGCGGCAAACGCCACCGCGGGCGAAAAGAAGTAACGCATCTCCAGCACGCCCCAGGGCGTCTGCGCATATTTATGCCGCGTGGCGCGTGAGACGGTGGATTCATGCATGCCCAGCGCCTGCGCGACGTCGCGCAGCACCAAGGGGCGCATGGCGCGCGGCCCTTCATCAAGGTAACCCTGCTGGCACGCCACCACTTGCCGCGCCACCTTCAGCATCGTCTCGTAGCGCTGACGCAATTGGCGCAGCAAGCCTTGCGCCTGACGCCACTGGCCCAGCAGCGGCTCCGAAGCGGGCTCCACCGCCTGCGGCTGGCTCAGGCGCAAGCGCGGCAAGGCCGTCGGATTCAGGTAGGCCTGCCAGCCTCCGCCCTGGCGGCGCACCAGAATCTCGGGCACCACCCAATGCACGGTTTCGCGGCTCCAGGCGCGCCCGGGTTTCGGGTCCAGCCGCAGCAGCAACTGATGCGCCTGCCGCAGCACCGTCGGCGCATAGCCCAGTTTGTGCGCCAGCCCGTCCAGCCGGCCCGACGCCAATACCTGCAGATGCTCGCCGGCCAGCAGGGCGGCGCAGGCGCGTACGCCGGCGGGCGCATCGTCGTGGGCGGCCAATTGCAGCAACAGGCATTCGCTCAGGTTCCTGGCGCCCACGCCCAGGGGCTCCAGCTTGTGCAGGCGCGCCAAGGCGGACGCCCATTCGGCATCGGCCACTTGTATGTCTTCGGGCATGGAGCGAGCGATCTCTTCCAGCGACGCCCCCAGGTAGGCATTTTCGTCCAGCTCGTCGATCAGCAGCATGACCAGCGCGCGCTCGCGCTCGTCCATGCGCACCAGCCGCAATTGCTCCAGCAGGTGTTCGCGCAAGCTGGGGCCCGGCGCGGGCGCGTCGGCGCTTTGCCACTCGGAGTCTGAGTAGTCGTCGGCCGGCGACGATGCGGAATCCACGCCGACGCCCTCGCCCTCCAGAGAAGACCATGATTCGGGCGGCAGTTGCGAGGGGTCGACGTCCGGCGCGGAAGCGGGCTCCAGCCAAGGGTTCTCTGCCAGCACGCGCGCCAGTTCGCGTTCCAGTTCCGGCATGGAGTAGCGCAGCACTTGCAGGGCTTGGCGCAACTGCGGCGTCAGGCACAGCCTTTGCCGCGCCGATAAATCGAGGGAAGGCCGCGCCAGCATGGTTCGCCCCGCCCTCAGCCCGCCATGCCGGTTTCGGGTTCGAGAGCTTCTCCCGGCAATGCCAGCCTGCCTTCGCGCAAGGCACGCACCAGCAGATTGGGCGTGGCGCAGATATGCGCCTCCAGGGCCAGCGCCGCGCGCGCTTCCTCGCCGGCCATCGCCAGCTCGAAAATCGCCGCATGCTCGGCATGCACGTCGCGCGTCATGCCGGGCACGTCCAGCGCGAAGCTGCGGTAGCGTTCGCCCTGGCGCGTCAGCAGGCGCAATACGCGGCTCGTCCAAGGAGAATCCTGGCCTGACAGCAAGGCCTCGTGAAAGCGCGTGTTGAGGGTTTCCCAATGTTCGCGGTGACGGCGTGTCAGGGGCTGCTCGAAGGCCGACATCGCCACGTAGCTGGCCTGCAGGCGCCGGCGCCAGGCCTCGCCGCCGTAGCGTATGGATTGCCGCAAGGCGTTGGTTTCGATGTGCACGCGCAACCGCGTGAGGTCTTCGAGATCGATGATGGTGATGGGCGAGACGCGAAAGCCGCGTTGGCCTTCGGCCGTGACCAGCGCATCGCTGACCAGCCGCGTCAGGGCTTCGCGCAGCGTGCCCGCGCTGACGCCGTAGCTGCCGCGCAGATGATCGACGCGCAGCTTGCTGCCCGGCGCCAGCACGCCTTCGATGATGTCGGTGCGCAGGCGGGCATAGGTTTGTTCGGTCAGGGTGCGCGAACCCGCCTCGCCCGGCGCCGCGGGCCAGACGGTCGTCATGTCGGGGAGAAAAGCGCGCTTGGGCATGCCTTATTCCTCCCCGCGTTTACGTATGCGCGCAATGCGGTAGCTAAGCTGCGGGCGCGTGATTTTCAGTGCGCGCGCCGCCGCCGACAGATTGCCCTTGGCCTGATCCACCGCCTCTTGCAGCAAGATGGTTTCCAGTTCTTCCAGGCCCAATCCGCGCTCGCGCAGCAACTGGTATAGCTGGGACGCGTCGCCCGCCCCGCCCAACTGGCCGTCGGCGGATTCCAGTTGCCCGGAAGCCGCCACGTGGTCGCTGGGCGGCTCGGCCAGTTGCGGAAACAGGGAAGTCACCTCTATCGCCTGGTCGGGCTGCGTGAAGATGACGCCGCGTTCGACCATATTGCCCAGCTCGCGCACGTTGCCCGGCCAGTCGTGGTTGCGCAGCGCGGTAATGGCCTGGCTGGTGAAGCCCGGTATGCGCTTGTCGTGCTGCTTGCAGTAATGGCCCAGCATGTGCTGGGCCAGCAGCGGGATGTCTTCGGGACGCTCGCGCAGCGACGGGATATGGATAGGGTAGACGTTCAGGCGATAAAGCAGGTCGCGGCGAAAAGCGCCCGCCTCGACGGCCTTGTCCAGATCGGCATTGGTGGCCGCCACGATGCGCACGTCCACCTTGCGCACGTCGGTGCCGCCCAGCTTTTCGATTTCGCCCTGCTGCACCACGCGCAGCAGCTTGGCCTGCGCCGCCAGGGGCAGCTCGCCCAGTTCGTCCAGAAACAGCGTGCCGCCGTCGGCGCGCTCGAAACGCCCCGCCCTGGCCTGCACCGCGCCGGTGTATGCGCCTTTTTCCACGCCGAACAATTCGCTTTCTATCAGCTCGGCCGGCAAGGCCGCGCAGTTGACGGCCACGAAAGGCTTGTCGGCGCGGTCGCTCATGAGATGCAGGGCGCGGGCGAATTGCTCTTTGCCGACGCCGGTTTCGCCCGTCAGCAGCACCGTCACCTGCGTGGGCGCGGCCTGCTGCAGCAGCAGAAAGGCGCGCTCGAACGCGGGCGACTGCCCTACCAGCCCGGTCTTGCGGCAGTTCTGCTGCAACTGGCTGCGCAGGGTTTCGACTTCTTCCTGCAAGGCCTGAATGGTGTTGAGCACCGATGCGGGCTGCTGGTCGGTGTCGATTTCGTCGGCCGGCCACTCGTGCAGAAAGCGGCCTTCTATCTGGCAGTGCTCGTGCCCACAGGCCTCGCAGCGCCTTTCCTTGAACAGCACCGGCTGCTGGAAGAACGCGCTGGAATACCCCGAGGCGTAACCCAGCAGCATCCAACAGGCGGGCTCGTCCTGCAAGCCGTACTCTTGCCGATGCGCCGCGGCCTCCCAGCTGTTGCGCCAATTGAAGATGCCATGAAAGTGGCTGCGCGCCGGGTCGCTGTGCTTTTCGTATTCGAAGCGTTCGGCCTCGACCTGCACCGCGCCCTCCAGCATGTGCAGTTGGGGGCCGACCGCAAACGCATCGAAGACGCTTTGATGCGGACGGATCTGGCGCGCCAGCACGCCGTCGCGCTCGCCGGCCGAATGCCCGGCGCGCATCAGCAGCCAGCGCGCCTGCTTGGGGCCGATGCGCTGGATGATCTCTTTACGTATGGCCTGCAAGGCGTCCGCGTGCATCAGCAGCATGCGCTGGCCCGCCAGCCAGATACAGCCGTCCGGGCTGGAAAAGCGCAGCAGCCTGCGCAGATCGGCATCCGGGGGAAGTGCGGGGGTGGAGCTAGGACACATGTCGATTTATCGATATTTTCGCTGGCTGATTATCGGCCGTCGACGGCCGCGCGGCCTCCCATGTTTTCCCTGATACGCATTTGATCAACGCCGTTTCCCCCTTTTTCACCATCTCATCATGACGCAATGCAAGGTAAATCGCATGGCGGCCTCCATAAGCGGCCTTTTATGGCCGAACCCGCCCGATTTATCGCCCCGGCATGGCTGTTTATTCAGTGTTTACCCTAGATTTATCGATATTTCCAGTGATTGGCACGGTTCTTGCTTGAACAAGGACATGAAGCTCGCGCCCCGGCTCCGGCCGGCAAGGCGCAAAGCCCGACAACAATGAACCGGAGACCACCCCATGGCAATCGCGCCCCAAGCACAGCAAGCCATCGTCCTGCCGCCTTGCGACATCAGCAAGCGCTACGTGCGCATCGACAAGCGGCAAGACGATTTCGTGACGTTCGAGTTTTCCATCGGCTGGAAAGAACTGGTGGTGGAGCTGATGCTGCCGCCCCAGGCCTTCGAAGCCTTCTGCGCCGCCAACAAGGTCGTCATGCTGCCCCCGCACGACGGCCAGACTCAAGGAGACTAAAGCCATGAACATCGATTTGCAGGCCAAGGAGATCACTCCCCTGCGCCACACTTTCGACCGCGTCGCCGCCTACACCGGCGACAAGCCCGCCTCGCGCTACCTGGAAGCCATACTCAGCACCCAGCCCTGCGAGAACTTCCACTATCGCCCCACCTGGGAGCCGGGCTACGAACTGTTCGACACCGGCCGCACCGCCATCCGCATGGCCGACTGGAACGCGCTGCGCGATCCGCGCCAGTTCTACTACGCCACCTGGACCATGACGCGCGCGCGCCAGCAGGAAGCCATGGAGGCCAATTACCAATTCGTTGAATCGCGCGGCTTGCTGAACGCCATTCCCGAGCGCATGCGCGACGCCGCCGCCTCGGTGCTGGTGCCGCTGCGCCACGTGGCCTGGGGCGGCAACATGAACAACTGTGGCATTTGCAGCCGCGCCTACGGCACGGCGCTGACCGCACCCGTACTGATGCACGCCATGGACCACCTGGGCGCCGCACAGTACCTGACGCGACTGGGCCTGGCGCTGGGCGACGGCGCCGACCTGCTCGATGCCGGCAAGGCCGACTGGCTGACGCACGCGGCATGGCAGCCGCTGCGCAAGCTGCTGGAAGACAGCTTCGTCATCCAGGACCCCATGCAATTGTTCGTCATGCAAAACCTGGCGCTGGACGGCCTGCTCTATCCGCTGATCTACGGCCAGTACGTGGACGAGCACCTGACTCCGCAAGGCGGCAGCGCCATCGCCATGTTGACGGCCTTCATGCCCGAATGGCACAAGGAATCGGCGCGCTGGGTGGACGCCGTGCTCAAGACCGCAGCCGCGGAATCGCCCGACAACAAACAGCAGTTGCAGCAATGGCTGGACGACGCCGTGGCGCGCACGCAGCAAGCCCTGGTGCCGCTGGCCGAACTGGCCATGCAAGCGCATGGCGACGCCGCACTGCAAAACGCGCGCGAAGACCTCGACGCCCGCCTCGCCAAAATCGGCCTGCGCGCCGCTTGATCAGGAGCACACCATGAGCACCAGCCTTTCCAAGGTTTTCATCGCCTTCCAGGCCAACGAGGAATCGCGCCCCGTCGTCGACGCCATTTTGCAGGACAACCCCGAAGCCGAAGCCGTGTATTCGCCCGGTCTGGTCAAGATAGACGCCCCCGGCCGCCTGACCATTCTGCGCAGCAGCATCGAGGAACAGACCGGCCAGCCCTTCGACCTGCAGCAATTGCACGTCAACCTGGTCACGCTGTCCGGCAACATCGACGAGGACGACGACCAACTGACGCTGTGCTGGCGCGACTAATACCGCCATTCGCCGGCACGCCACAGCAAGACGAGCGCCAGCGCGCTTATCGCACACCGTATCAGGAGACAGACAGATGGACACCCGAGTCACCCGCAAGAAGCTGGGCTTGAAGGAACGCTACGCCGCCATGACGCGCGGCCTGGGCTGGGAAACCAGCTACCAGCCCATGGACAAAGTATTTCCCTACGACAAATACGAAGGCATCAAGATTCATGATTGGGACAAGTGGGAAGACCCCTTCCGCCTGACCATGGACGCCTACTGGAAATACCAGGGCGAAAAAGAGAAGAAGCTTTACGCCGTCATCGAAGCCTTTGCGCAGAACAACGGCCAGTTGGGCATTACCGATGCGCGCTACGTCAACGCGCTCAAGCTGTTCATCCAGGGCGTGACGCCGCTGGAATACTACGCCTACCGCGGCTTCGCCCACGTGGGCCGTCACTTTACCGGCGAAAGCGCACGCGTAGCCACGCAGATGCAGGCCATAGACGAGCTGCGCCACTTCCAAACCGAAACCCATGCGCTGTCGCACTACAACAAATACTTCAACGGCCTGCACAACTCGCACCAGTGGTTCGACCGCGTGTGGTATTTGTCGGTGCCCAAGTCTTTCTTTGAAGACGCCCTGACGGCTGGCCCCTTCGAGTTCCTGACGGCCATCAGCTTCTCGTTCGAGTACGTGCTCACCAACCTGCTGTTCGTGCCCTTCATGTCGGGCGCGGCGCACAACGGCGACCTCTCCACCGTTACCTTCGGCTTCTCGGCGCAGTCCGACGAATCGCGCCACATGACGCTGGGCATCGAGTGCATCAAGTTCATGCTCGAACAAGATCCGGACAACGTGCCCATCGTGCAAGCCTGGATAGACAAGTGGTTCTGGCGCGGCTACCGCGTGCTGACGCTGGTGGCGATGATGCAGGACTACATGCTGCCCAAGCGCGTGATGAGCTGGCGCGAGGCTTGGGAGATGTACGGCGAGGCCAACGGCGGCGCGCTGTTCCGCGACCTGGCGCGCTACGGCATCCGCGAGCCCCTGGGCTGGCAGCAGGCCATCAAGGAGAAGGACCACATCAGCCATCAGGCCTGGAACATCTTCTACAACTACTGCGGCGCGGCCGCCATGCACACCTGGGTGCCCACCGACGAAGAACTGGACTGGCTGTCGCAAAAATACCCCGAGACCTTCGACAAGCTGTATCGCCCGCGCCTGCTGCACTATCGCAAGCTGCATCAGGAGGGCAAGCGCTTCTACAACGCGACGCTGCCCATGCTGTGCACCACCTGCCAAATTCCGATGGCCTTTACCGAGCCGGACGACCCCGCCCAGATCTGCTATCGCGAATCCACCTACCTGGGCGACAAGTACCACTTCTGCAGCGACGGCTGCAAACACGTGTTCGACCGCGAACCCGAGAAGTTCAAGCAATCGTGGCTGCCGGTACACCAGATCTACCAGGGCAATTGCTTCAAGCCCGACGTAGACCCCACCGCGCCGGGTTTCGACCCGCTGGCGGCGGTGCTGGACTGGTATGACATCCGCAACGGCCAGGACAACCTGGAGTTCGAAGGCTCGCCCGACCAGAAGAATTTCAACGCCTGGAACGGCAAGAGCGAATAAGCGGCCAACACATATTCCAAATGGAACAAGGAGACGAGACATGGCACTACGCACCCTGGGCGCATACGACTTTCCGGCGAAAGACGTGCGCGAGAACTTTCCCGCCCCGCTGCTGTACATCGGCTGGGAAGACCACCTTTCCTTCTGCTCGCCGGTATGCGTGCCGCTGCCCGGCGACACGCCGTTTTCCGCGCTGACCGGGCAGATACTGCCCGGCATCTACGGCCAGCATCCCGATTTTGCGCGCATAGACTGGAGCGAAACGCAGTGGTTCAAGTCGGGCCAGGCTTGGCGGCCCGACCCGAAGCAGACGCTGGAGCAGAACGGCCTGGGCCACAAGGACGTGATCCGCTTTCGCACGCCCGGCCTGACCGGCATCGAAGGCAGCCACAGCTAAAGCCAAGCGCCGGGGCGGGCGCACGCCCGCCCGCGGCAAGCGGCAAAGAAGGAAACGCGGCAATGAGCTACCAACTGACCATAGAACCCCTGGGCGCCACCATAGACGTCGAAGACGGGCAAACCTTGCTGGACGCGGCCTTGCGCCAGGGCATCTACATTCCTCATGCCTGCGGTCACGGCCTGTGCGGCACCTGCAAGGTCGAAGTCCTGGAAGGCGAAGTGGACCACGGCAACGCCAACCCCTTCGCCCTGATGGATTTCGAGCGCGAGGAAGGCAAGACGCTGGCCTGTTGCGCCACGCTGAACGACGACGCGGTCATCGAGGCCGACGTGGACGAAGACCCCGACGCCCGCATCATTCCGGTGCGCGACTTCCAGGCCCGCGTACTGCGCGTGGAGGCCTTGACCCCCACCATCAAGGCCTACCACCTGGCGCTGGATGCGCCCATCGAATTCCAGGCCGGCCAATACGTGCAAGTGAAGCTGCCCGGCGTGGAAGGCACACGCGCCTTTTCCATCGCCAGCCCGCCCGGCGCCGACGGCCAGGCCGCCGAGATCGAGCTGAACGTGCGCGTGGTGCCCGGCGGCGCGGGCACCACCTGGATGCACGAAAACCTGAAAGCGGGCGACAGCTTGTCCATCAGCGGCCCTTACGGACGCTTCTTCGTACGCCGCTCGGCTAGCCTACCCATGATTTTCATGGCCGGCGGCTCGGGGCTTTCCAGCCCGCTGTCCATGATTCTGGAACTGCTGGAAAGCGGCTGCGATACGCCTATTACGCTGTTCTACGGCCAGCGCACCCGCGCGGAACTCTATTACGACGACAGGCTGCGCGAGCTGGCCGAACGCCACCCCAATTTCGAGTACGTGCCGGCGCTGTCCGACGAGCCCGAAGATTCCGGCTGGAACGGCGCGCGCGGCTACGTGCACGACGTCGCCAAAGCGCAGGCGGGCGCCGATTTCTCGGGCCGCAAGGCCTATCTGTGCGGCCCGCCCGCCATGATAGAAGCCTGCATCGCCACGCTGATGCAGGGCCGCCTTTTCGAGCGGGATATCTATACTGAAAAGTTCCTGTCCGCCGCCGATGCCGGCAGCGCGCGCAGCGCCTTGTTCAAACGGATATGAGAACCGCATCATGACGCAGCAAACCACCAGCCCCGAGATCGCCGTCCACGCCAAAGTGACGGTCCGCGTGCTGCCCACCGGCGACGAGTACGCCTGCGCCACGAACGAAAGCCTGCTCAAGGGCATGTTGCGCCTGGGCAAGCGCGGCATTCCGGTGGGCTGCGTCAGCGGCGGCTGCGGCGTGTGCAAGGTGCGCGTCCTGGAAGGCGAGGTGCGCAAGCTGGGGCCCGTCAGCCGCGCCCACGTCACCGAAGAAGAGGAGGCCCAGGGCCATACGCTGGCCTGCCGCGTCGCGCCAAACGGCAATGTTCTGATCGAAGTCAATTCCCCCTTACGCAAACCCTTGTGCCGCCCCGGATGACGGGGCCAAACTAAACCCACTTACCCTATCAGGATCGATACGTCATCGATCGCACACCAGGAGACACACCATGAGCGCAGTTCTAAGAATCGGCCATGCCAGCCTGAGAGTCATGGACATGGACGCCGCCCTCAACCACTACGAAAACGTGCTCGGCATGAAAACCGTGGCCCGCGACCAGCAAGGCAACGCCTATCTGAAATGTTGGGACGAATGGGATAAATACTCCCTGATCCTCACCCCTTCCGACCGCGCCGGCATGAACCACATCGCCTACAAGGTGCGCAGCGAGGAAGACCTCGACCGCCTGCAGCCGCGCATCGAAGCCTGGGGCCTGGCCACCGCCTGGCTGCCCGAAGGCGCCCTGCCCTTTACCGGCCGCATGCTGCAATTCACCCTGCCTAGCGGCCATGAAATGCGCCTGTACGCCACCAAGGAATTGGTGGGCACCGACGTCGGCTCGCTCAACCCCGACCCCTGGCCCGACGACATCAAGGGCAGCGGCGCGCACTGGCTCGACCACTGCCTGTTGATGTGCGAGCTCAACCCGGAAGCCGGCATCAACACCGTCGAAGCCAATACCCGCTTCATGTCCGAAGTGCTGGATTTCTTCCTGACCGAGCAGGTCGTGGCCGGCCCCGACCAAAGCATTCAAGTCGCCACCTGGATGGCCTGCACCACCACCCCGCACGACATCGCCTTCGTCGGCGGCCCCACCAGCGGCCTGCACCACATCGCCTACTTCCTGGATTCCTGGCACGACGTGCTCAAGTCGGCCGACATCATGGCCAAGAAGAAGGTGCGCATAGACGTGGCCCCCACCCGCCACGGCATCACCCGGGGCGAAACCATCTACTTCTTCGACCCCAGCGGCAACCGCAACGAAACCTTCGCCGGCCTGGGCTATCTGGCGCAACGCGACCGGCCCATCACCACCTGGACGGAAGACCAGCTCGGCAGCGGCATCTTCTACCACACCGGCGATCTGGTACCCTCTTTCACCGAGGTCTATACCTGAGCCCATCGCCTGGGCGTCCCGCGCCGGACGCCTGGGCAGCCGCCACGGTACAGGCCGGCCCATGCCGGCCTGTTGCCGTTCGCCGCGTCCGCCCCGCGCGCTGAACGCCCCGCACCTAAACCCGCAGACATCAAGGAGGTTTCCCCATGGCAGACTCCCCAACCGGCCCCGCCGTCGATCGCCCTGTCATCAGCGCGCAAGCCGCCCTGGCCGCCACCCGGGCCGCGCTGGCCCACGCCGAATCGCTGGGCGTGGCGGTCAATATCGCCGTCGTGGACGCCGGCGGCCTGCTGGCCGGCTTCGTGCGCATGCCCGGCGCGCCCATGCACTGCATGGACATCGCCATCGACAAAGCCTATACCGCCGCCGGCTTCGGCGTGCCCACAGGCCAATGGGAAGAGGTATTCGAGAAGCACCATTCCCCCGCCGTGCGCCAGGGCCTGCTGTCGCGTCCGCGCTTCGTGGCCTTTGGCGGCGGCCTGCCCATCGAATTCGACGGCCGGCGCATCGGCGCCATCGGCGTCTCCGGCGCAACCGAACAGCAAGACGAAGCCATCGCCGACGCCGGGCGCAAGACCGTGGCCGACGAGGCCTGATGATCGCAACATGCAAAGACTGAACCGCGATTTCTACGACCGGGACACCGTTACCGTGGCCCGCGAACTGCTGGGCAAGATAGTCGTGCACCAGGTGGACGGCCTGGCGCGCATGGCGCGCATCGTCGAGGTGGAGGCCTATCTGGGCCCGGGCGACCTGGCCGCCCATTCCGCACGCGGCCCCACCCCGCGCACGC
Organism: uncultured Burkholderiaceae bacterium; assembly: GCA_934525625.1. Classification (GTDB taxonomy): domain Bacteria; phylum Pseudomonadota; class Gammaproteobacteria; order Burkholderiales; family Burkholderiaceae_B; genus Mesopusillimonas. The sequence continues at coordinate 113,663 of CAKSZL010000002.1, read as the reverse complement.
GCGCCATGTTCGGCCCGCCCGGCCATGCCTATGTGTATCTCATCTACGGCATGCATCATTGCATGAACGTCGTCACCGAAGCCGAAGGCAGCGGCACCGGCGTGCTGCTGCGCGCCGTCGAACCCGTCGCCAACATCGAAGGCAACACGCGCGGCCCCGGCCTGCTGACGCGCGCATTGGGCATAGACAAACGGCATTACGGCCATGATTTGTGCAGCGACGAACTGCACCTGCTGGCGCCGCCCGACACGCAAGACGTCCGCATCGTCGAAACGCCGCGCATAGGCGTGGCCTACGCCCAGGAATGGGCCGCCAAGCCGCTGCGGTTCTACATCGAAGGCAATCGGTTCATTTCGCGCAAGTAAGAACACGAAAGCACGCCTGGCGAGAACGCATAAGCAAAGGGCGCGACCCCTGGGGATCGCGCCCTTGTTGCCGGTACTCGTGAACCGCTTTGTCCGCGGCGAACGAGAATATCGGCCCACCGCCTTTTACTGCAGCGTCACCGACCGCGACGTGCTCAGCGAGCCGTAATCCAGCTCCAGTTCCAGCGTGGTGTTGGCCGGCAGCGTGTCCTCGTTCAGTTCGGCGATGTACTGGAACACGATGCCGGTTTGCATGGCCGCGAACTCGGCCTGCAACTGCGACTGGTCGACCGACGAGATGTAGTGGCCGCCGGTTTCATCCGCTATGCGCTTGAGCGTGGCCTCCGAGACGCTCGCACCGTAAGCCACCGTCCACAGCGGAATGCCTGACACCTTGAAGTTGTCGATCAGCGTGTTCACGTTCACATTCCAGCTGGCATTGTCTTCGCCATCTGACATCAAGACCACGATTTTGCGGGCATTGGCGCGCGCCTCGACTTTTTGCCTGGCCAGATCCGCCGCGTCATAGGCCGCCGTTATGCCGCCCCACGGATAAGAGCCTTGGGCCTTGAGCGTGTCGGGCAAGGCGCTATGCACCGGGTCGGCGCCAGCTGAACTCCACAACTGCGAATTGCTGTTGTAGAAGTCCACCGTCAGGCGCAAATCATTTGCGCTGGTATTGAAGCCGGAGGCTTCGTATGACGGCTGATAAGGCACGGTGGCATTGCTGGGGCCGGTGACGAAGCTGCGTTGATCCAGGTAGTCGCTGTCTATCCAGTCGGTTTTGCCATCGAAGATCACAAAGCCCACCTCGTCATTGGCGCGCTTGCCATCCAGGAAGGTGTGGGACGCCTTGGCGCTCATGCGCAGCGCGTTCAAGCGCATGCCGTTCTCGTCCAGGACAGGATTGAAATTCTCATCATAAATGGTGCTGCCCATGGACCCGCTGGCATCCAGCGCCAGCGCGATGCTGGCATCGCCGCCCGATTGGGAGGCCGCATAAGACAAGGATTTCAAATCGCTGATGGGCCCGCCGTTAACCTTATAGGTGACGGCGGTTTGCGGCACGCCCAGCACCGCCTTGTTGGTGATGGTGTCGACGAGGGTGAAGTACAGCTTGCTGTTCGTCCACTGCAGCGACGCGATCTCGTAGCCAGCCCCCGCCACGTCCGGCAGCACCGAGAAGGCGGGAGGCGTGCCGCCCGTCGCCGGCTCGAAGGAGGCGACAGGCACCTTGATGTCCTTGTAGCCGTTGGCCGAGGCCGTCACGTAGGCGATGTCCCCCGGAACGGAAGCCGAAAACTCGCCGCACTCGTCGGTCTGCGCGGTCACGCCGGAGACTTGGCCGTCCGCCGTCGAGAACGAGATGGACGCATTGGCCACGGGCACATAGCCGGTGGGAATATGCGCGCATGCATCGGCGGCGGCAACCGCCTTAGGCCGCAGCAATGCCGCTTTCACCCGAGCGCGCGCCGCGGGGTCGGCCGCCTGGGCGCCGTCGGGTACGACGATGACGCCCTGGATGGCCTGGGGCTGGGGATCGGGGTCTGGATCGGGGTTCGGGTCTGGATCGGGGCCGGGGCCGGGTTCTTCGGGGTTCGGGGACGGCGCCGGGTCGTCGCCACCGCCGCCGCCGCAAGCGGCCAAGGAAAGAGCGAATGCGATAGCTGCCAGGCTACGGGCAGAAAGAACTGTATGCATGATGGCATCTCCAATGTTCGATACCGCCGTATTCATATAGTCATAAAACGGCATTGATGTTTTTATAAAAATGTGTCATCGGATGACCGAACAATAGTAATGGCTTATTCAATCGCCTCTGCGATATAAATCAAATATTTACTCTTTGTAGGAAATTGTCATTATTTAGTTAGTTTTAATTGAATTTGTTAGATTTTGATTCTGGTTAGACGCATATGAATGGTGATTTCCATGCGCGGTCCAAGCACGTTTCATCAAATAAGCACGTTTCAAATAAAAAAGACCTGGGTTCGGTACTGTACCGAACCCAGGCCAATAGCTCTTGGCTTCCTAAAGCCTCCGACTTCTTGGAGTCAGTTTGCGTTCGAAGCCTTCGAGTTTTGGTTTGCTTTGAGGTTTGTTGTGGGGCTTTTTAGGGCCGCAGCCGTCAGACCGCCGGAATGCTCCCGAAGCGAATGCGATGGATGGACTCGTCGTCCGCAAACGCGCCCACCTGATCCATCAGGGTTTTGCGCTGATCCGCCGGGTAAGCCACCGTAAAGCACACGTTGAACAGCCCCTCGGGCGCCATGGGCGTAACCTCCACGCGGGCGACCTCGGCGTCTATGGTGCCAAGCTTGGCATGAATACGCCGGCGCACGGCCTGGACGTCATTCCGATGGCAGACGATCGATAAGCGGGTGCGGCCCAAAGACGGCGTTTCGGCATGCCGGCGCGCAGCCGAGCGGCAACTGCCGTCGGCACTGCCAGCGCCGGAATAACGAGCCAACAATCCATTGAAAAAACGCATAACGACCTCCACTGCGACGGCAGGGGCGGACAAGCGAGCAGGCACCCGCAAGCCTATGGGCTTTGTAACGGGCGAATACGCACACTGGTGCCGACGCACCACGGCGCATTTTCAGACTATTGGTGTATGAAGAGACGACAAGCCGACTGCCTGCCGAAAAAGACACCACATCCTGTCATTCAGGACGTGGCAAAGTCAGAGAGATTCCGCCTGGTCCCAAATGACAAAAGCATCGATACAAGATCGACAACTCTCGTCCGAATCTGAACTCACGAGAACCGCTCCTATTGTGATGAAAACCCTAGGATTGTACTGCTTTTTTGCCCAAAACCGCTACGAACCTGGTATAAAGCGCCTTGAAGAGCATACAGTTTGTGTCTGCCCACAGGCGTCCAACAACAGGCAGCCCGCAGCCGCGTATCCGCCCGAAGCCCCCAATGCAAAAGCCGAATCAATGTTTCATTGATTCGGCTTTGTTCGTCCTGCGGCTGGTTTACCTGTTCAGGCAAACCATCGAGATCAAATCACTTGGATTTTCGTAGCGCAAGGGCCTTTCTGACCCATACCGGCCACGAAGGAAACACGCTGGTTTTCTTCAAGGGATTTGTGCCCGGTGCCTTGGATTTCGCTGTAGTGCGCGAAGAGATCCTTTCCGCCAAGCTCGGGCATGATAAAGCCGAAGCCTTTGTCGTTGTTGAACCACTTCACGATACCGATTTCTGTTTTCAATGTCTTTCCTAAATGTACTAGGGGAAAAATAGCCCCCTAAGCACTATCGCAGGCAAACACCTATAAAGATAGGATTGTTTCAAAATAATACATGTGGTGGGCTACACCACACGCAAAACCCTTGGCTGCTATGTCAGTCGGCAAGAATTAACAGGCATGAAAAAAGCCGCCTAGGCTATTTAACCTAGACGGCTTTTTACCGGTTGTTTAGACCGGAGATAAGGTGGCGCGGCTGGCAGGATTCGAACCCACGACCCCTTGGTTCGTAGCCAAGTACTCTATCCAACTGAGCTACAGCCGCGCGAAGAACGTAACTATAACACAGGTTTTCTTTCGTTGTCCAATCTGCACGAAAAAATTTCTCTCTATAGTAGAAAAGTGGGCGCGCCAACGTGAAAGCCCAGGTTCGAAGCCGCGCGCCAGACGGTTCCCGCTGTTAAGGCTCACTCCCCAGCCTCTTCCCTCTCCATACGCGACTTCGCTCGCTCTGTGTATTACATGTATTACACAGACCGCCAAGCCTCCGCATTCGACCCTACACCGCTGGGTTCAGCCAGTTGGATACCCCCTGGACGTAGCCTCCTCCAAGACCGTCAAAATTATTAATTTGAACTGAAATTATTATCTACGATATGATTTATATAAGAATCAACTCGGGCTAAAGGCCCTTCCGAGCATGTTCAAACCTTCTTTATCCTTTCTATCGAAATCATTCTGCGCCGCCGTGTTCCTCCTGGCGGCCCCGCTGGGCGCCCAGGCGCAGGACAACAGTTTGCGGGCCTTGCAGGATCAAGGCCGCATACGCGTGGCCATCGCCAACGAGATTCCCTATGGCTATACCGACCTGAGCGGCCAGGCCAAGGGCGTGGGGCCGGACGTGGCTCGCAAGGTGTTGGCGCGCATGGGGATCGAGGACATCCAGTGGACGCCCACGGCTTTCAGCTCATTGATTCCGGGCCTGCAAGCGCGGCATTTCGACATGGTGGCGGCGGAGATGGCCATATTGCCGCAGCGCTGCAAGCAGGTGCTGTTCTCGGAGCCCAATAGCTCTTACGGCGAAGGCCTGCTGGTGCCCAAGGGCAATCCGGCCGATATCCATGGCTACCGGCATTTCGTCGACAACGACGACAAGATCGCCATCATGGCCGGCGCCGATCAGTTGGACATTCTGAACGCCATGGGCGTGCCGCAAGAGCGCATCGTCACCATCGCCAACAATGCCGACGCCATCTCCACCGTCAGCACCGGCCGCGCGGCCGCTTATGCGGCTACCGGCGCCACGGTGGCGCAATTGGCCCAGATGGGCAAGCGCACCGAGGCGGCTGAAAAATTCGAAGACCCGATCGTCGATGGCCAGCCCGTGCGCAGTTGGGGCGCCTATGCCTTCCATCCGGAAGCCAAGGCTTTGGCCGAGGCTTTCAACAAGGCCTTGCTGGAGTTTCGCGGCACCCAGGAATGGCGCGACATTCTGGACGAGTACGGCTTCAGCGAACAAGACATGACGCACGCCGCCGAGAAGACGCAAGCGGCGCTTTGCGGCGGCTGAGCGCCATGTGCGCCCTCGCCCGCCCAGCCAACGCCTGCTTGGCGGCTGACGCCGAAAGCTCCGGCGCCAGCGGCACGCTCATGAGCGCCGAGCCATGAACTGGATGGACTACCTGCCCCCTTTGCTGGAAGGTGCGGCCATTACCGCGCAACTGGCGGCGTATTCGACGGTGCTAGGCGCTGTCGTTGCGTTTGCGCTGGGGCTGGGTCGTTTTCATCGTTGCGCCTGGGTGCGCGGGCTGTGCACCGCCGTGGTGGAGTTCTTTCGCGGCACCTCATTGCTGGTGCAGTTGTTCTGGCTGTTTTTCGCCCTGCCGCTGGTGGCCGAGGCCATGGGCTACGACTGGCGGCTCAGCCCCATGCTGGCCGGCATTCTGGCCCTGAGCTTGAACATCGGGGCCTACGGCGCGGAGGTCGTGCGCGGCGCGCTGCAGGCGGTGCGCAGCGGACAGTTGGAGGCCGGCCTTAGCTTGGGGCTGACGCCGCCCCAGGCGTTGTGGCACGTGCGGCTGCCGCAAGCGCTGCCCGAGATGATGCCCAGCCTGGGCAATCTGGCCGTGCAAAATCTGAAAGACACGGCGCTGGTCTCCTTGATCAGCCTGGCCGACATGGCTTTTCGCGCCGAGCAGATCCGCAATCTCACGCAAGACAGCGTCACGGTCTATACCATGCTGCTGCTGATGTACTTCGGCATGGCGCTGGTGCTGGCGGGCATGATGAAAGCGCTGGAGCGCCACGTGGGGCGCTGGCGCGTGAAAGGACGATGACATGACGGCCATCGCCCTTGCTCTTCTCCTGCGCCACGCACGCGGCTCAAGGCACACAGCGTACCCGGCGCCCCGGAAAGCCGCAGCAGGCATTGCCGCAACGGAGGCCCGCCCATGCTGTTCGGCCTGAGCTGGGATGCCGATCACGGCATCTGGGCGTTCGCGTGGTCGGTGCTGCCCATACTGCTGCGCGGCCTGCTCGTCACCTTGCAGGCCACCGTGGCGGGCTTTGCCATCGCCGCCGTGCTGGGCCTGCTATTGGCCATGCTGAAGGCCGCTAGTTGGCGCGCCATCGCCTGGCCCGCGCGATTCATCAGCGAGTTCCTGCGCGACACGCCGCTGCTCATACAACTGTTCTTCCTGTATTACGTGCTGCCCGATTACGGCCTGGTGCTGCCCGCCTTTCTGACGGGCGCGCTGGCGCTGGGGCTGCAATACAGCGCTTACCTTTCCGAGGTGTACCGCGCCGGCCTGCAGGCCGTGCCGCTAGGTCAGCGCCAGGCCGCATGGGCGCTGGGACTGTCGCCGATGACGGGTTTCCGCCACGTGGTGCTGCCGCAGGCACTGGCGCGCATCGTGCCAGCGCTGGGCAATTACCTGATTTCGATTTCCAAGGACGTCCCTCTGCTGGGCGTGGTGGCCGTGCTGGAGATGCTGAGCGTCGCGCGCATTATCGGCGATCGCAGCTACGATTACTTCACGCCGCTTACCATGGCCGGCCTGATCTATCTGGTGCTGAGCCTGGCCTCGGCCGCGCTGGTGCGCCGCCTGGAACACAAGCTGCAATTGCCCGCTCGAAGCTGAACGGTAGCACTCATAGCTAGGCACCAAAGAAAAAGGGCATCGTTGCCAATGCCCAAATACTGCTCACCTTCTTTTATCGCACGCGGCGAATCCGCTTTCGGTTCAAGCCGTCTTGGCGCCGACCGCCTTGGCGGGCGTCAGCGGTTCGAAGGTTTCGCGCGTGGCGATGTATTCGGGCCTGGGCGCCAGGCCATAGCGGGGTTCCCTGAGCGTGTTGTGCACGCTGTTGTAGACCATGAAGACGTTGGCGCGCGGCCACGGCGTGATGTTGCTGCTGGAGCCGTGCATCACGTTGCAGTCGAAGAACACCACCGAACCGGCCGGCCCGACCGCCTGGTGGATGCCGCCCTGCTCGGCCAGCAGCTCCAGGCTCAGCGGGTCGGGCACGCCGTATTCCTGCTTGCGCAGCGACTCCTTGTAATGCGCGTCGGGAGTGACGCCCTGGCACGCGATGAACTGCTTGTGCGAGCCCGGAATCAGCATCAGCGGCCCATTGCTGGCGACGTTGTCGGTCAGCAGTATCGAGCAGCTCAGCGCGCGCATCGAGGGCATGCCGTCCTCGACGTGCCAGGTTTCGAAGTCGGAATGCCAGTAGAACTCCTTGCCGTGAAAACCCGGCTTGAAGTTGACGCGCGACTGGTGGAGATAGGTTTCCGAACCCAGTATCTGGCGCGCCACGTCGAGCACGCGCGGATCGCGCGACAGCGCGTCGATCTTGTCGCTAAGCCTATGCACGCGAAAGACGGAACGCACGACGTCGCTGCCGGGTTCGCGTATGGCTTCGTCCCATTGCCGCTTCCGGCCTTCCTGAGACAGTCGGTGCACCTCGTCCAGCAGGCCCACGACCTCTTCGGGAGAGAATAGGTTTTCCAGCACGATGAAACCATCGCGCTCGTAGCCGGCCAATTGCTCGGCGTCCAGCGCCTGTGCATATTGGCCGTTTTCATAGACTGTCGGATCACGTCGCGCCAAAATCGCCGAGCCCTGCTCGGTGCGCGATTCGTAGACTTCAATCATCGCATGCTCCTAAGCTGTTTCGGTTGCGGGAAGGCCGCCGAACGAAGGCTGGCTTCATTCGGCGGCCACCAGAGGATAGACGCCCGATTCGTCGTGCACTTCCTGCCCCGTCAGCGGCGGATTGAAGACGCAGATTACCCGTAGCGGCGACTTGCCGCCGCGCAAGTAGTGTTCGTCGTTCTGATCCAGCGCGTACACGACGCCGGGGCCCAGGGCGTACTTCTTGCCGTCGGCGATGGTTTCGATTTCACCGTCGCCTTCGACGCACCAGACGGCTTCCAGGTGGTTCTGGTAGTGGATGTGCGTTTCCGTGCCGGGGAAGATCACCGTTTCGTGAAACGAGAACCCCATGCCGTCTTTCTTCAGCAGCACGCGCCGGCTGACCCAATTTTCAGTCTTGACTTCATCGGTCGTACCGATCACGTCCGCTACGTTCCTGACGATCATCGTCCTTTACCTCCAAACTTCAACACTTTTGCTTGCTCTTGCTTCTCCTGCTCGGCCAGGGCGGCCGCCAGGCTGCGCTCGATGATTTCCAGGCCCGCGCGCAACTGCTCGTCGGGGATGGTCAAGGCGGGCAGCAGCTTGAGGACTTCATCGTTCGCGCCCGAGGTCTCGATGACCAGGCCTTGCTCGAAGGCCTTGCGGGAGATCAGGTTCGCCAGGCCGCCGCGCGCCGGCGTGACCAGGCCCTGGATCAGGCCGCGGCCGCGCACGCTCAGGCCAGCCATGGGATAGCTATGCACCAGGTTCTCCAGCCAGTCGCGCACCATGCCTTCCTTGCGCCGCACATCCTGCTCGAACGAGTTGTCGGACCAATAGCTATCCAATGCCTGGGCCGCGGTGACGAAGGCCAGGTTGTTGCCGCGGAAGGTGCCGCTGTGCGCGCCGGGCTTCCAGATGTCGAGCTCGGGCTTGAACAGCACCAGCGACATGGGCAGGCCGAAGCCCGAGAGCGACTTGGACAGCGTGATGATGTCGGGGCGGATGCCGGCCTGGTCGAAGCTGAAGAACGAACCCGTGCGGCCGCAGCCCACCTGGATGTCGTCGATGATGAGCAGCATGTCGTGCTGGCGGCACAGGGTTTCCAGGTCTTTCAGCCACTGCCAGCTGGCCACGTTGACGCCGCCTTCGCCCTGCACGGTTTCGACGATGACGGCGGCGGGATGGTCCAGGCCGCTGCTGGGGTCTTCCAGCAGGCGCTCCAGGTAGGTGATGGTGTTGACGTCCGGGCCCATGTAGCCGTCATAAGGCATGAAGGTGGTGTTGCCCAGCGCCATGCCGGCGGCCTGGCGGAACTTGCCGTTGGCCGTGGCGGCCAGCGAACCGGCGCTTACGCCATGAAAGCCGTGCGTGAACGAAATGATGTTGGAACGCCCCTTGACCTGGCGCGCCAGCTTCAGCGCGGCTTCGACCGCGTTGGTGCCGGTCGGGCCGGTGAACTGCAGCTTGTAATTCCACTTGCGCGGCGCCAGCAGCACGCGCTCGAAGGTTTCCATGAAGTATTTCTTGGCCGTGCTGGCCATGTCCAGGCCGTGCACCAGGCCGTCCTGCTCCACGTACTCCAGCAGCTTGCGCTTGAGTTCGGGGTTGTTGTGGCCATAGTTCAGCGTGCCGGCGCCGCTGAAGAAGTCTATGTACTCACGCCCCGCCTCGTCTATCAGCGTCGAGCCGCGCGCCTGTTGAAAAATGACGGGAAACGATCGGACGTAGCCGCGTACTTCCGATTCCATACGGTCAAAAATTTTGAGATCCATGCTTTTCTCCTTTTATGTGTTCGGCCGAACAGGTGCCCGGCCCGGGACGCCCTTGGCTATCCCTTCCCTTTCGTGCGGCCCTCGGGCGAATGCCGAAAACGGCATGGTGCATGCGAAACAAGCGCTTGCGCCGGCCCGCGACAGGCCGCGATGCCGGCCTCCCGACCGGGAGGCCTTCGCCGCTGCAAAGCCGGACCTAGGGCTCCAGGTCACAGAACGGCCTGGCCTTCTTGGGCACGAAGGGGCGTGGCCCCAGCCGCAGCAGACATTCTTCTTCATGGCCTGCGCCGAACAGCGAGGCCGCGAATAAAGGGGATTCGTTGAGGGGCGCGTCCAGCCGGCGCGCCCAGGCCGCGAACATCGCGCGCGATGCCTGGTTGCCGGGGCCGACCGTGGCCTCGATGAAGGCCACGTGCTTGAGCGCGGGCCGTTCGAGCAGGGACTGCAGCATGCGCAGGCCCAGCCCCTGGCCGCGCCGGCGCGCGTCCACCGCCACCTGCCAGATGAACAGGGTGTCCGGCTGCGCGGGCGGTATGTAAGCGGAGACGAAGCCATCGATGCCGCCCTCGCCGGCCGCGACCACGCAGGTCTCGGGAAAATGCCGGCACAGCAGCAAATAGGCGTAGGGAGAATTCAGGTCGAGCGGCGGGCAGCGGCTGATGAGGCTGTGGATGGCTGGCCCGTCTTCGATGGCGGGAGGCCGCAGCTCGACCGGTGTAGTGGCGACTTCGGTGTCGGTGGATGCCGAAGTCGCCGACGGCTGTGAGATAGGAGGAGTTTCTGAGGTAATTTGTTTCACACTACCAGACCCGATTCAGGCGGAACCTGGCCATCGGGCACGTCGAGCAGCGTAGACGCTTGCTCGCGCGAGACCTCGGCCGGTGTCACCCCTTCGGATTCCATGAGTTCGACGATGCGCTCCAGGGACAAAGTAATGGTGGCTTGTTCGAGTTCGGGCAAGGCATTGAGCGCGTCGGCCAGCTTTTTTTGCAGCGGCGACGGCGTGGCTTGCGCCAGCGCGGCGCCCGCTTCGGTAGCCGTGATGAACACGATGCGGCGGTCTTCGATGCCGCGTTCGCGCTTGATCAAGCCCTTGTCTTCGAGGCGGTCGAGTATGCCCACCACCGTGCTGGCGCTGACGTGCACTTCGCGGCTGATGGCCGTGGCCGTCAGCGGCCCGTTTTCGACGATGGCCCGCAAGCACACCAGTTGCGGCGCGGTGATATTGCTGCATGCGGCCAGTTGCCGGGAATGCAGCGCAATCGACCGCGTGATGCGGCGCAGCGCGCGTAGCACACGCAGGTCGTAAGCCTGATGGTTGTGTTGCGGTTTCATAGTTTGCTTCGAGAGCATCCGATAAATTGATTAGAGTTGAAATTATATTGAGTAGAACGATATGACGCAAGTCGTGGCTTCGTTCCCCTTGGTGTGGTTCCGCAATGCAGCAATCCATCCACGGGGCCTGCCCGCCACGAAGCCGGCGCCACCACGGTATAGTCACGCTGGAGCCCTTCCCAGCCCATGCCGTCGATGCAAGCGCCTGCGCCGGCCTGTTCATGCCGGCGGCAACCCCAAAAACGATTATTCGATGATTCCGCGCCGCCGCCCTTTCCACGACAGCCCCCTCCGCCTGGCCCTGGCCCGGTGCTTGCTGCTGGCGGCGGGCTGGCGATGTGGCAGTACCGGACACTGGCCGGCGGGCTGGCGCAGGAAAATTGGTCACGCCCGCAGCGGACGCAGGCGTCAGCCTTCGATCCTCGGGAAACCCTGCGCAACGAGCAGGTGCTGCTTACCCCGCAAGCGTCGTTCTGCGGCGTGCGCATGGCTTTTTCCATGCCCGGCGAACCCGTTCTGATCAAGGCCGATCCCGTCAAAATGGAGCAGGTCGTTTTCAATCTTGCGCGCAATGCGATAGAAGCCGTGCAGGGCCAGGCTGTCGACGGCCACGTCGGCGTGAGTCTGAAGCGGGAACACGAGCGGGTCGTGCTCGACGTGCCGGACAACGGCCCCGGCATCGCGCCTGAAATGCGCGACAAGCTGTTGAACAGGAACTCATCGATGCGATACAGAAGAGCCAGGACGTACTCGACGCCAACTGCGCGGCCGCCGGCATCAAGGCGATAGGCGCTCAGTAGGCCTTCGGTACGCCCGGCGTGCCGGCCCTACCTGGGGCCGTTCACTCAAGCCGTGCCGCCCACCGTCAGGCCGTCCAGGCGGATGGTGGGCATGCCCACGCCCACGGGCACGCTTTGGCCTTCCTTGCCGCAGGTGCCCACGCCCGAATCCAGCTTCATGTCGTTGCCGATGAGCTTGACGCGCTTGAGGGCGTCGGGGCCGTTGCCGATGAGGGTGGCGCCCTTGACCGGATAGGTGACCTTGCCGTTTTCTATCATGTAGGCCTCGGAGGCCGAAAACACGAACTTGCCGCTGGTGATGTCCACCTGGCCGCCGCCGAAATTGACCGCGTACAGGCCTTTCTTGACCGAGGAAATGATTTCTTGCGGATCTTCCTTGCCGGCCAGCATGTAGGTGTTGGTCATGCGCGGCATGGGCAGGTGGGCGTAGGATTCGCGCCGGCCGTTGCCGGTGACGCCCGTGCCCATCAGGCGGGCGTTCAGGGTGTCCTGCATATAGCCTTTCAGGATGCCGTCTTCGATCAGCACGTTGTGCTGGGTGGTGTTGCCCTCGTCGTCCACGTTCAGCGAACCGCGGCGGTCGGGCAAGGTGCCGTCGTCGACCACGGTAACGCCCTTGGCGGCCACGCGCTCGCCGATGCGGCCCGAGAAAATGCTGGAGCCCTTGCGGTTGAAGTCGCCTTCCAGGCCGTGGCCCACCGCTTCGTGCAGCAGAATGCCGGGCCAGCCCGAGCCCAGCACCACCGTCATCTGGCCCGCCGGCGCGGGACGCGCCTGCAGGTTGGTGCTGGCTTCGTGAACGGCCTGGCGCACGTAGCCGCGCAGCACGTCGTCGGTGAAGTATTCCAGGCCGGCGCGGCCGCCCCCGCCCGCATGGCCCATTTCGCGGCGGCCGTCCTGCTCGGCGATGACCGTTACCGACAGCCGCACCAAGGGCCGCACGTCGGCCACCAGGCGGCCGTCGCTGCCGGCCACCAGCACGACGTCGTATTCGGCGCCCAGCCCCGCCATCACCTGGATGATGCGCGTGTCGGCCGCGCGGGCCATGGCTTCCACCCGGCCCAGCAGCGCCACTTTATCGGGCGCGCTGAGCGTGCCCAGCGGGTCGACCGATGGATACAGCACGCGCGGCGCGGAGCCCGGCGACGCCACCTGGCGGCTGCCCTCGCCCTGGCGGGCGATGGTGCGCACGGCCTTGGCCGACGACAGCAAGGCCTCGGGCGACAAGGCGTCGGAATAGGCGAAGGCGGTTTTCTCGCCGCTGATGGCGCGCGCGCCCACGCCCTGGCTGATGGAAAAGCTGCCGGTCTTGACGATGCCCTCTTCCAGGCTCCAGCCTTCGCTGCGCGAATACTGGAAGTACAGGTCGGCGTAATCGACCCGGTGCGTCAGGATTTCACCCAGCGCCCGCGAAATGTCGGACTCCGTCAGGCCCCAGGGGTCGAGCAGCAACGATTTGGCGGTGGCAAGGGAGGAAACGGCGGGATCGCTGATTTTCATGGATAAAGGACTCGAAATCTATGGATTTGGCGTAAGCACGCATGAACGGCGGCGTTTGCGGCAATACAACAAGAAGGCAAGGCCGACACAAGGGCTACGACTACGGCTACGCGCAAGCAAAATAAATATTAGCGCGTTTACAGCACTCGATGCTGCAACGCGGGCAGCGACGCGCGCACCTGGGCCAGGCGTTCGCGCACGATGTCGCCCACGACGACGCCCTGGCCTTCCGGCAGGCAATCGACGACGTCGCCCCAGGGGTCGATCAGCATGGAATGGCCCCAGGTGCGCCGGCCGTTTTCGTGGCGTCCGCCCTGGGCCGCCGCCAGCACGTAGCACTGGTTCTCGATGGCGCGGGCGCGCAGCAGCGTTTCCCAATGCGCCGACCCGGTGGTGTAGGTAAAGGCCGAGGGCACGACGACCAGCGTGGCCGGCGCGAAAGCCCGATACAGCTCCGGAAAGCGCAAGTCGTAGCAAATGGACAGCCCCACGCGGCCGCAGGGCGCATCGAAGCTTTGCGGCGTACGGCCCGCCAGGATGGTGCGCGACTCGTCGTAGGCCTCGTTGCGGTTGCTGAAGCCGAACAAATGGATTTTATCGTAGCGCGCCAGGCGGCTGCCGTCGGGGCCGAACACCAGCGTCGAGTTATAGATGCGGTCTGGCTCGCCGGTTTCAAGCGGCAGCGTGCCGCCCACCAGCCAGATGCCGTGCTGGCGCGCCTGGGCGCGCAGGAAATCCTGTATGGGCCCCTGCCCGTCCGGCTCGCGCAAGGCCAGCTTGTCGGTGTCGGCGCGGCCCATGACGCAAAAATATTCCGGCAGCACCACCAGGTGCGCGCCGGCCTGAACGGCTTCGGCTATGCCTAGCGCGGCGTGCTCCAGGTTGTCGTCCACTTGCGTGGACGACACCATCTGCACCGCCGCCACGCGGAAACTCTCGGCTATTTGCAATGCCCCGCTCATCTGTTTTGCCTCCATCGACGTTTCTGCCGACAGTGTAAACCGCCCGATGGCGGGGCGATACGCCGTTTATTTCCACTCGTATTCGACGTCGCGCACCTGGCCATTGTTGCCGGGGAAGCCGTCGAACACCGCCCGCACCAGATACGGCATGATGGAAGGTAGTTGTGAATTGCGCGTGGCCGAGCGCGCCGTGGTGCGGAAGACCTGGGTGTCCGAGGCCATGTCGCGTATGGTGACCGTAAGCGTGTTCTCGTAGACCTCGACCGGCACGTTGACGATGGTGGGCGTGGCGTAGAAGCCGCCGCCCCAGCCCCAACCGCCCCGGAACACGCCCAGGCCGCCCCACGGCATGAAGGGGCCGTCGAAATACGGGTCGTACATGCGCTCCGTCCAGCCCTGACGCATCGGGTTGTCGTATTCGAAGGCCAGCATGAAGCGCGGCTTGGCCCCGCCCTGCGCCTCGATCAGGCCGACCCGGCCGATGGCCGCCCGTATCATGTCGGCGTATGTCTGGTATTCCAAGGTATCCTGGCCCTTGTCGGCCGGCGCGATGCGGTAGGTTTGGCCTTCGACGTTGGCGGGCCATTTCTGGAAAGTCGTGACGTTGGCCGACAGCATCGTCGTGCAGCCCGCCAGTATCCAGGCGCCGGCCAGCACGACCGACTTTTTGACGATGCCCGACCATTTACCGACGCTATCCTGTTTCATCATGAACTCCTGAAAATGCCGTCTATGCCTGCCGACAATACAGCTTACTATCTTGAGACCAGCCGGCAGCGAAAAAATTTCAGCAATGTAACCACTACAATAGATCGGTTATCGGCCGCACGGCCCATCCCTCATTGCCGGACACGTATTCCATGCGTACAGACCTCGCCCCCACCATCCACCGCCACGACTACCAGCCCTACCCCTACCGGCTGCCGCAAACCCGCCTGCTCTTCGAGCTGGACGCCGAATGCACGCGCGTACGCGCCGTGCTGGAGTTCGAGCGCGCCGCGCCGCAAGCGGCGCCGCTGGTGCTGAACGGCGAACAGCTTGCGCTGGAATCCATACTGCTGGACGGCCAGCCCCTGGGCCCCGACGACTACCAGTTGACGGACGAAACCCTCACGCTGCACCCGAAGGCCGAGCGCTTCACGCTGGAAATCAACGGCGCTTGCGGGCCGCAGGCCAATACCGCGCTGATGGGGCTGTACGTATCGGGCGCCAGCCTGTTCACGCAGTGCGAAGCCGAGGGCTTTCGCCGCATTACCTGGTTTCCCGACCGCCCCGACGTCATGTCGCGCTACAGCGTCACGCTGCGCGCCGACAAGGCGCGCTACCCGGTGCTGCTGTCCAACGGCAACCTGGCGGGCGCGCGCGAGTTGCCCGATGGCCGCCACGAAGCCGTGTGGGACGACCCCTTTCCCAAACCCTGCTATCTGTTCGCGCTGGTGGCCGGCGCCTTCGACTTGCGCGAAGCCACGGTGCGCACGCGCAGCGGCCGCGAGGCCCTGCTGCAAATCTACAGCGACCCGGGCACCCGCGACAAAACCGCCTGGGCGCTGGAGTGCCTGAAACGTTCCGTGGCCTGGGACGAAACCCGCTTCGGGCTGGAACTCGACCTGGACCGCTTCATGATCGTCGCCGCGCGCGACTTCAACATGGGCGCCATGGAAAACAAAGGGCTTAACGTCTTCAATTCCTCGTACATTCTGGCCGACCCGGACAGCGCCACCGACGCCAGCTTCGAGGCCATCGAAAGCGTCATCGGCCACGAGTACTTCCACAACTGGACGGGCAACCGCGTCACCTGCCGCGACTGGTTCCAACTGTCGCTCAAAGAAGGCCTGACGGTCTTCCGCGACCAGGAATTCTCGGCCGACATGATGGCCCAGGGGCTGGACGAGCGCGAAGCCGCCAGCGCCCGCGCCGTCAAGCGCATCGACGACGTGGCCATGCTGCGCGTGGCGCAGTTTCCCGAAGACGCCGGCCCCATGGCCCACCCCATACGCCCCGAAAGCTATCAGGAGATAGGCAATTTCTACACCGCCACGGTGTACGAGAAAGGCGCCGAAGTCATCCGCATGATGCACACGCTGCTGGGCGAAGCCACCTTCCAGGCCGGCATGCGCGAATACTTCCGCCGCCACGACGGCCAGGCCGTCACCTGCGACGACTTCGTCAACGCCATGGAAGCCGCCTGGCAAGCCGAGCACCCCGGCAAGAACCTGAAGGTCTTCCGCCGCTGGTACGAACAGGCCGGCACGCCGCTGGTGCGCGTCACGCTGGCTTACGACGCCGCGCGGCAGCGCTGCACCGTCACGCTGTCGCAATCCAACCTGCCCGTGGGCCTGGAAAAACAGCAGGCCGGCCTCGCCAAGCCGCCGCTGCACATTCCCTTTGCGCTGGGCATGCTGGACGCCGGGGGCAAGGCCATCGCCCTGCCCGGCGCCGATGCCTCCACCGGCACGGTCATGCTGGAACTGGACCAGGCCGAGCAAAGCTGGGCCTTCGACGGCATCCCGAGCAAGCCTGTGCTCTCCATGCCGCGCGGTTTCTCCGCGCCGGTGCGCATTGCTTTTGAACAGCCCGACGCCGACCTGGCGCTGCTGGCCAGCCACGACCCCGATCCCTTCGCGCGCTGGGAAGCCGGCCAAACATTAGCCGCGCGGCAATTGCTGGCGATGGCCGGCGCGGACTCCGGCAATACGGCACAGACGCAAACCGCCGAATTGCTGCGCGGTACCTGGCAAAGCCTGCTGGCCGACGCCAGCCTGACGCCGGCCTACCGCGCCCGCGCGCTGACGCTGCCGCCCGAGAAAGTCGTCATGGCCGACATGTCGCCCATGAATCCGCGCGCCGTGGCGCTGGCGCGCCAGCAACTGCGCCGCCAACTCGGCGAACAACTGGCCGACGACTGGCTACGCGCCTACTGCGAGCAGGCCCGGGCGAGCGCCACGGCCTACCGGCCCGACGCCGTCTGCGCCGGCCGCCGCGCCCTGAAGAACCTGGCGCTGTCCTACCTGGCCGCGGCCCAGCACCCCGAAGCCCTGGCGCTGGCGCAGCGGCAGTATGAACAGTCCGACAACCTCACCGACCGCATGGCCGGCCTGAGCGCGCTGATGCAATGGGACGATCCGGCCCCCGGCCAGGCCGCGCTGGCGGCGTTCTACGAGCGCTGGCAAGACGACCCGCTCATCGTGGACCGCTGGTTCAGCCTGCAGGCCGCTTCGCCCGCCACCCGGGTGGACGACGTGCGCCGCCTGATGCAACACCCCGCCTTCACGTTGCGCACGCCCAACCGGGCGCGCTCGGTGGTGTTCCAGTTCTGCCAGAACAACCTGCTCAACGTGCATAATCCGCAAGGCTATGCGTTCTGGGCCGAACAGGTCGTCACCCTGGACGCCATCAATCCCGAAATCGCCGCCCGGCTGGCGCGCGCTTTCGACAACTGGGCGCAATACGCCCCCGATCTGCGCGATGCCGTGCGCCAGGCGCTGGAAAGCATCCGCGATCATGCCTCTCTTTCGAAAAACGTGGCCGAAATCGTCAACAAGGCCTTGCAGCTCTAAGGAAACAACCGTGAACCGCCTGACTCTGGAAAACCATCTCGCCTCGCTGGCCGACGTCGACGACACCCTGCGCACCCTGCTGCTGTCGGTGGCCCAAAGCTGCACGCGCATCAGCGCCGCCGTCGCGCGCGGCGCGCTGGGCGGCGTGCTGGGCAGCCTGGAAAGCGAAAACGTGCAGGGCGAAGTCCAGAAGAAACTGGACGTGCTCTCGAACGCGTTGCTGATCGAAAGCAACGAGCGCAACGGCTGCCTGGCGGCCATGGCCTCCGAGGAAATGGACACCCTGTACCCCATTCCCGACGATTGCGAGCGCGGCCCCTACCTGCTGCTGTTCGACCCGCTGGACGGCTCGTCCAACATCGACGTCAACGTCTCCATCGGCACGATTTTCTCGGTCTTGCGCGCACCCAGGCAAACCGGCGTGCACGAGGAAGACTTCCTGCAGCCCGGCACGCGTCAGGTGGCCGCCGGCTACGCCGTCTACGGCCCGCAAACCATGCTGGTGCTGACGCTGGGCCAGGGCGTGGCCGGCTTCACCATGGACCCGGCCACGCAGGAATGGGTGCTGACGCATCCGCAGATCACGATTCCCGCCGACACGGCCGAGTTCGCCATCAACATGTCGAACATGCGCCATTGGGAATCGCCCGTGCGGCGGTACATCCAGGATTGCCTGGCCGGCGAAACCGGGCCGCTGGGCAAGAACTACAACATGCGCTGGATCGCTTCGATGGTGGCCGACGTGCACCGCATCCTGATGCGCGGCGGCCTGTTCATGTATCCGCGCGACGCGCGGGCATCGGGCAAAAAGGGCAAGCTGCGCCTGATGTACGAGGCCAACCCCATGAGCCTGCTGGTGGAACAGGCCGGCGGCGCGGCCATAGACGGCGACCAGCGGATACTGGACGTGCAGCCCGAGGCCTTGCACCAGCGTCTGGGAGTGATTCTGGGTTCGCGCAACGAGGTCGAACTCGTCAAGCGCTATCACCAGGAAGACTGAAGGCGGGGCGAACCCGGTCCGGGCCGGCGGCTATTCCTCTTGCTCGCCCGGCGACGCGCCGCCCTGCTCCAGCAGCCTTTTGGCATTGCCTTGCAGGACTTCCATGATGCGGTCCAACTGCTTGAGGTCGCCCGCCGCCAGGCCTTGCGTCAACTCGCTCTGGTAGGCCAGCGCGATCGGCACGATGGCATGGTAGATGCGCACGCCCGCCGCAGTCAGCTTCAGGAACACCTCGCGGCGGTCCTCCAGGTTGATGCGCCGCATGATCAAGCGCTTGTTCTCGAGCTTTAGAATTGCACGCGACACCTGGACTTTCTGCATGAAGGTTCGCGCCCCGATGTCGCGCGCGGTCATGCCCTTCTTGCTTTGGGGAGAATCCAGCCGTTCGCCCAGAAAGGAAATGATGCGCCATTCCGCCGGCCCGATGCCGAAAGCGGCCGCCTCCTGCGCATAGCTGTTCACGAAGCCTTCTGAAACGATGCGCGCCAGCACGTTCAGGCGGTGCGGCGTAAAGTCTCTCAGCGCCAGCTTGGCGCCGGCATTGTTGTCGTTATCGGAGGGCGATACGGGCATGGTGGCTCAACGGTAGCAGGCGGTTGGGAAGACGGCGCTGGACATTTTACCCCGTGCGCCACGTATGGCCGGCCCTATCGCCAACCACACAGGCGCCGGGAAAGAAGCGCCCGGCCTGGCTGCCGCCCCCCAGCGCGCCCGGCTTCAAATGGAACGCAAAGGCTTGATGGCCTGTGCCCAGCGATGCAGCTCTTCCAGCATCAGCTTGGCCGCGCCTTCGTGCATCTCGGTGGGCTTGAAGCCGGCCTCGGCGTCCAATTGCGCCGCCACGTTCGGAATGACCACCGCTTCGGGCAGCGGCATCATCTTCAGCGTCGTCAGCACCGGCTTGAGCGTCTGCGCGGCGCGCAGGCCGCCGGAAATCCCGCCGTAGGTGACGAAGCCCACCGGCTTGTACTGCCACTCCAGCACCAGATAGCTCAGCGCATTGACGATGGATGCCGGCGGGCCCGAGTTGTATTCGGGCATCACGAACACGAAGGCGTCGGCCGCCTGCACGCTGCGGCTCCAGGCCTTGGTGTGTTCGTTCCGGTATTTGCGCAGCCGGGGCAGTTCGGGCTCGTCCAGCAACGGCAGCTTGAAATCGGCCAGGTCGATCAGCTCGGCCTGGAACTTGCCGTGCGCCTGGGCCGCGCCCTGCGCCCATTGCGCGACGCTCATGCCGATGCGCCCGGGACGCGTGCTGCACACAAGGGTTTGAAGATTCAAAGTCATCGAAACGCTCCGTTCAGTCGAAGTTGTTCTGGGCGAATTGCCAGTTTATGAGTTTGTCCAGAAAGGTTTCGACGTACTTGGGGCGCAGGTTGCGGTAGTCGATGTAGTAGGCGTGCTCCCAGACGTCCACGGTTAGCAAGGCTTTGTCGCCCGAGGTCATGGGCGTGCCGGCCGCGCCGGTGTTGACGATGTCCAGGCCGCCGTCCGCCTTCTTGACCAGCCAGGTCCAGCCCGAGCCGAAATTGCCGACGGCGGACTTCACGAAAGCCTCCCGGAACGCGGCGTAGCTGCCCCATTTCTGTTCGATGGCCGCCGCCAGCGCGCCCACCGGTTCGCCGCCGCCATTGGGCTTCATGCAGTGCCAGAAGAAGCTGTGGTTCCAGATCTGCGCCGCGTTGTTGTAGATGCCGCCGCTGGAGGTCTTGACGATGTCTTCCAGCGGCTTGTTTTCGTACTCGGTGCCCGCCTGCAGATTGTTCAGGTTCACCACGTAGGCGTTGTGATGCTTGCCGTGGTGGTATTCCAGGGTTTCTTTGGAATAGTAGGGCTCCAGCGCATCGATGGCGTACGGCAGAGGCGGCAGTTCGTGTTTCATTCAGGCGATCCTTTGCATGGTTGTTGAACAAGGGTGAAATCGGCGGCCGGAGCGCTCTCTTCGCGCGCCGGGCCCAGGCGCGCCGCCAGCTCGACGGCGTCGACGATGGCCTCGTAGCCGGTACAGCGGCAATAGTTTCCGGCCAAGTAGGCGCGTATGGCCTCTCGGCCGGGCCGGGGCTGGCGCCGCAGCAATTCGGCCGCGGTCAGCAGCATGCCGCTGGTGCAGAAGCCGCATTGCAAGGCGGCTCTTTCGTAGAAGGTTTCTTGCAAGCGGCGCACCCAGGGGTCCAGCGCGGCGCCTTCCAGCGTGTGCACCGTGGCGCCGTCCAGTTGCACGGCCAGCGTCAGGCAGCCGCGCACCACGTTGCCGTCGACCTTGATGGAGCATGCGCCGCACTGCCCTTCTTCGCAGGCCACGTGCGTGCCGGTAAGCTGCAGCGTGTCGCGCAGGAAATCGGCGGCGCTGCTGCGCACCTCGGTTTCGGCGCAGACGGCCTGGCCGTTCAGCGTCAGGCGTATGCGCAGGGTCTGCCCGCGCTCGAAAATCGCGTTCATCCGCGTATCTCCCGTGCGGCGCGATGTATGAGCGCGGCCGCGATTTGCAGTTTGAAGGCCGCCGGAAAAATTGGCGTGGGCAGTACGTCGACGTCGCACGCCACGGCCTCGCGCAATTCGGCGATGTCCGGCAGCAGCCAGCCGTTGCCCAGCAGGCGCGCCGCCGTGGGCAGGCTGACGGCCCGGTTGTACAGCCCTCCAGCAGTCAGGCGCACGTCGCGCCAGCCGCCCGCGCCGTCATCCAGCGTACGCAAGGCCACGCACACCACGGGCGGCCCGTTGTGGCGCAGATTGAATTCATGAAAGGCATGGCGCTCGCCCGCGCGCGGCAAGGCCAGGTCTATGCCCGCCACCAGTTCGTCCGGCTGGCGCGCCGTGACGCCCTGGCCGACCAGGAAGTCGTCCATCGCCAGCCGGCGTTCGCCGATGCTGGACAACAGCCTGACCTCGGCCTGCAGGCACAGCAGGGCCGCCGGCAATTCGGCCGGGGCATCGGCGAATGCGACGCTGCCGCCCACCGTGCCGACGTTGCGTATGGCGGGGTGCCCCACATACGAGACGGCCCGGCCCAGCATGGGCACGGCCCGCGCCGCCAGCCCCGGCGGCTCCAGCACGCGATAGCGCGTCATGGCGCCGATGGAACAGGCTTTTTCATGCAGGCGCACGCCGGACAGCGCGCGCAAGGGGTTCAAGTCGAGCAGCACGCGCGGACGCGCCAGGCGCGCATTCATCTGCACGATCAGGCTTTGCCCGCCGGCCAGCAACGTCGCATCCGTTCCCAGTTGGCGCAGCTCGTCCAGCACCTGGGGCAGCGACGCCATGCGGCGGTATTCGAAACGGGCCGGCTTCATATCTTTGCCTTGCGACACGTTTTGCGTTCGGCCGCCGGCTGTTCCGCCAGGCTAATCGCCTCCAGCACCGCCATGGGCGTCATCGGCGTCTGGGCGACGCGCGCGCCCAGCGGGGCGAGCGCGTCGTTGACCGCGTTGACGACCGCGGCGGGCGCGCCTATGGTGCCGGCCTCGCCCACCCCTTTGAGCCCCAGTTCGGTGCCGCCGTAAGGCGTTTCCAGGTGATCCACGACGATGTCCGGCACGTTGGGCGCCACCGGCATGACGTACGAGCCGAAGGAGGCTGTCAGCAGGCGGCCCGACTCGTCGTAGCGGCAGGTTTCGGTGAGCGCGCTGCCTATGCCCTGCACGATGCCGCCGCGTATCTGCTCTTCGACGAGCAGCGGGTTGACGATGCGGCCGCAGTCGTCGACCGCCCAGTGCTTCAAGGGCCGCACGAAGCCGGTATCGATGTCGACCTCCACGTACGACAACTGGGCGCCGTTGGCCGGAATGAAACGCGGGGCATCGCGGTAGACGTGGCGCGTGACCGCCAGCTGAATGTCGCCGCTGCCGGCGGGAATCAGGTCGTTGCGATAGTAGTAGATGGCGGCCAATTGCCCCAAGGTGTGGAGCCTTTCGCCGGTGTCGCGCTTGTACACGGTGCCCTGTGCTATCTCCAGTTGCGCCTCGGGCACGCGCGACAGCACGGCGGCCAGGCGCAGCAGGCTGCCGCGCAACTGGCGCCCGGCTTGCCAGGCCGCGTCGCCGCCCTGCGTCAGGCCGCGCGAACCCGCCGCGCCGCCGCCCGGGGCGCTGCTGCCGGTATCGCCGCAGCTTACGTGCACGTCTTCGACCGCCAAGCCCATGGCGGCGGCCACGATCTGCGCCATGCCGGCGGAAACGCCCTGGCCGATCTCGGACAGCCCCGTCAGGCAGCGCACGCCGCCATCCGGCTCTATCTTCAGCGTGACGCTTTCACCCGGCAATATGTTGACGCCGTCCGTGCTGTGCACCGCGGCCGAATAGGCCGTGGTTTCGACGAACACGCACAGCCCTATGCCGCGATAAATGCCCGCTTGCCGCAAGGCGTCGCGCTCGCGCTTCAGGCCTTCGTAGCCGGCCAGTTCGAGCAAGCGCCGCAAACAGTCTTTATGCGACATGTTCACCATGACCGTGCCGGTCGCCGACGTGACGGGCGTGTCTCCGGCTTCGAGCAGATTGCGCATGCGCAGTTCGGCCGGGTCCAGCCCCAGGCGCGCGGCCGCCAGATCCATCAGGCGCTCGCCCATGGCCACGCCCATGGGGTTGCCCACGCCGCGGTACTGCCCCACGGGTGCGCGATTCTGGTAGACCGCGTTGGTCACCGCCCGGAACGAAGCGAAGCCGTAGGCGGCGGCAACGCAGCGCACCGCGATGAAGCCGTCCAGTATGCTGCCGAACGGCGCGGTGGAATACGGCCCCATGCCGTACAGGCCATGCACGTCTATGCCCAGGATGCGGCCGGAGGCGTCCAGCGCCATCCGGGCGTCCATCTTCATTTCGCGCGCATGCACGTCGGCCAGGAAAGACTCGCGCCGATCCGCGATGAACTTCACGGGCCGGCCCAGCATTTTGGAGATGGCCGCCGTGGCGACCTCATCCTGGTAGCAATGCATCTTGATGCCGAAGCCGCCGCCGATGTCGGGCAGCACCACCCGAACCCGGTGCTCGCCCAGGCCCAGCAGGCGGGCAAACTGCGACTGCACCATATTGGGCAATTGATGCGAATGATGCAGTTGCAGCGTCTGGTCGGATGGATTGAAATCGGCGACGACGCCCCTGGTTTCCATCGGCACGCCGGTTTGCCGATGGAAGCGGAAACTTTCCTCGACAACCAGTGCGGCTTGCGCGAAGGCCGCCTCGACCGAGCCCGCCTCGACCAGCCTGGCGGACACGAGATTGTCCCGCAGCTCGGCATGCGCGGGCCGCGCGTCCACCGCGCCTTCCAGGTCGGGCGTGGACGGCAGCGGCTGCCACTCGACCCGCACCAGATCGACGCCGTCCTCGGCTATGGCCCTGGACACCGCCACCACAGCCGCCACCGGATCGCCATGGAAGGAGGCTTCGCGCGGCGCCAGCGCATACTGCATGGGCGGCTCGACGCCGGGCGCGCATGGCGAGAGGCACGTCCAGGCTTGGCAATGCCGCGCCAGTTCTTCGCCGGTAATGACCGCCACCACGCCGTCCAGCGCACGCGCCCGGCTGGCGTCGATGCCGACGATGCGGGCGCGCGCATGCGGGCTGCGCACGAAGGCGACGTGCACCATGCGCGACAGCACGATGTCGTCGACGTAGCGCGCACGCCCTTCCAGCGCGCGGCGCGTCGAGGCGCGCGGCCGGCGCGCGCCTATGGGCGAAGGCGCCGCTTGCTTACCGTGCTCGGCCCGCATGGCTTAGCTTCCCAGGTAGGCCGAACTGACGCCGGCGTCCGAGCGCAATTCCTGCGCCGGGCCGCTGGCCACGACCTCGCCGGAATCCAGCACATAGCCGCGATCGGCGATTTTCAGCGCGTAGCTGGCGTTCTGGTCGGCAAGCAGTATGGACAAGCCCTCGCGGCACAGGGTCTGCAAGGCATGCAACACGTCCAGCGTGACGCGCGGCGCCAGGCCCAGCGAGGGTTCGTCGCACAGCAGCAGGCGCGGCGAGGACATCAGCGCCCGGCCTATCGTCACCATCTGCGCCTCGCCGCCGGACAGCACGCCCGCCGGCCGGCGCAGCTTGTCCTTCAATTGCGGAAACAGCGTCAGCACGCGCTCCATGCCGGCATGCCCCGAGGCCGACACCAGCGGCCCCAGCGAAGGGTAGTCGCCCAGCAGCAGGTTCTCGTACACGGTCATGTCGGGAAACAACTGGCGCCCCTCCGGCACGACCGCCACGCCCAGTTTGATGCGCTGCGCGGCGGAGAGTTCGTCCAGCGGCCGCCCCTCGAACGAGATGCGTCCCGCGGTGGGCCGCAGCAGCCCCATGACGGATTTCACGAAAGTGCTCTTGCCCGCGCCATTGGCGCCCAGCAGCACGACGATCTCGGATCGGCCCACCTCCAGGTCGATACCGTGCAGGGCCTCTATGCGCCCGTATCCGGCTGTCAAGCCGCGCACTTCAAGCATCATGCCAACTCCTCGGTGGTTCCTAGATAAGCGGCGATGACGCGCGCATCGGCGCGCACCTCGTCGGGACTGCCTTCCGTGATCTTGACGCCGTGGTCCAGCACCACCACGCGGTTGGCGATGTCCATGACCAGCGGCACGTCGTGGTCGACCACGATCATCGCGCAGGCAGCCTCGGCGGCCAGCATGCGCAGCACCTTGCCCAATGCATCTTTCTCGCCGCGGTTCAGGCCCGCCGCCGGTTCATCCAGCAGCAGAATAGCCGGGGACGCGGCCATCGCGCGGGCGACCTCGGCCACCCGCTGCAAGCCCAGGGGCAGCTCCTGCGCCATGGTATGGGCATACGGCGCCAGCCCCAGGCGTTCCATCCAGGCGTCGGCCGCTTGGGCGTGCGTGCGCTCCAGGCGGTTGTGCCGGCCTACCCTGACGATGGAAGCCAGCAGCCCGCAAGAGGCCTGCCGGCCCGCGCCCACCATGACGTTCTCGCGCACGCTAAGGCCCTCGAACAACTGGATGTTCTGGAAGGTTCTGGCCATGCCCAGCGTGGCCATGCTCTCGGGCGGCCAGCCGGTGACGTCGACCCCATCCAGCATGATCTTGCCCTCGGAGGGGACGACCATGCCCGACACCGCATTGAACGTCGTCGTCTTGCCCGCGCCGTTTGGGCCGATGAGCCCCAGGATTTCGCCCGCGCCGACCGAGAAGCCGACGTCGGTGACGGCCTTCACGCCGCCGAAGCGCACGTGCAAGCCGGAGACCGTCAGCATCCTGGCGGCATTCGCAGCATTGCTTGTCGTCATGGCATGACCTCCGTCTCTTGAACCTGGGCGCGAAAACCCTTGCGGGAGCGCCGGCCGCCGGCGCCTTCCTTGCCGGAGCGCGGCCGCCATAGCCCGCGCCGGCTGCGCGCGACGATGATTATCATGAGCAGCAGGCCGAACACCGCCAACTGTACGCCCGCCAGCATTTCGGTGACATTGCTGCCGAACAGGCCGGTAATCAGCAAAGGCAGCGCCACCACGAAGGCCGCGCCGAAGAAGGCGCCGGTGAGCGACAGCGCGCCGCCGACCACCAGCGCGGTCAGTTGCATGATGGTGGACTCCAGACCGAAGGGCTGCGGCGTGGCCAGGCTCATGAAATGCACGTAGAAGCTGCCCGCCAGGCTGGCCAGGAAGGCGCTCAGCGCGAACGCGCGCACTTTCAGAGAGGTGACCGCCACGCCGAAGGAGCGCGCGGCCGCTTCGCTGGAGCGCAGCGCCAGCAGAGAGCGTCCGAAGCTGGACTGTAGCAGGCTCGTCAGGCCCAGCCAAGCGGCGATGCACACTGCCGCCAACAGGCCGAACATGGAGCGTTCGGTGTCCGCGCTCCAGCCGAAGAGCGTGAAGGGCTCTATGCCGAAACGCCCGCTGGGCCCGCCGGTGATGTCCGCCAGTTCGCGCGCCAGCGTCAGCGCGATCATCAGCAGCGCCAGGCTGGCCACCGACATGTAGAAGCCCTGTAGGCGGAGTATGAAATAGCCGCACACCGTCGCCAGCGCCACCGCCGCGGCGGCGCCGAAAGCCATGGCCGCCACCGGCGCCCAGGCAAGCTCCTGGGTCAGATAGGCCGTGGCGTAGGCGCCCATCATCATGAATACCCCCTGCCCCAGCGCCAACTGCCCGGTGTAGCCCGTGAGCACGACCAGGCCCAGCACCACCAGCACCAGTGTCAGCGCCAGCGTACCGGCCGTCAGCCACGCGCCTTGCAGCATGCCGCCCAGGCCCGCGAGCAGCACGGCCAGCATCACGAACTGCGCGGCGCGCACCGAGCGCGGCTGGCCGACGCTGGCAACGCCCAGCGCCTCGGCATGGGAGCCTAGCTGCACGCCCCGGCTGCGCTTGCCCATCAAGCCCTCGGGCTTGAATATCAGCACCAGCAGCAGCAAGGCGAAGACGATGGCGTCGCGATAGGCCGACGACACATAGCCCGCCGCCAGCGATTCGAACAAGCCCAGAATGGCCGCGCCCACGATGGGGCCGGCAGGTGTCGTCAGGCCGCCGAGCACCGCCGCGGCAAACCCCTTGAGCACGATGCCCGTGCCTATGTCCACCTGGGCGAAGGCGATGGGCGCCCAGACCGCGCCCCCGGCCCCACCCAGCACGCCGGCCAGCATGAAGGCAATGAAGGCCAGGCGTTTGTGGTCTATGCCCACGCACATGGAGCCGATGGCGTTCGCGGCGCCGGCCCTCAGCGCCAGCCCCCATTTGCTGCGCTTGAAGAACAGCATGCAGCCGCCCGCCAGACAGGCCAGCGCCGCCACCAGCCAGAGCTCCTGGGGCAACACGCTGACCTGGCCGATTCTGACGGGCGCCTCGCCGGTGAGCGGCGGCACGCGCAAGGGTTCGGTGCCCCAGAACGCCGTCACGACGCCGCGCAGCAATACCGACAGCCCCAGGGTCAGGATAACGAGCTGGGACATGGTCGCCTTGGCGGCCGGCCATATCACGAGCAAGTAGAACAGCCCCGAAACGACGCCGCATACCAGCGCGGCGGCCAGCATGGCCGGCAGCACCGGCCAGCCCGCCCCCGCCAGCACGGCCGTGAGCATGGCGCCCAGCATCGTCGTTTCGCCCTGGGCCAGATTGATGATGCCGGTGCTGCGGTAGATGAAACCTATTCCCAGACCGACGAACGCGTACAGCGCGCCATTGGCCAAGCCGGCGACGGCCGCCTGCAGCAGGATGTCGTAGGAAATCACAGTCTCCCCCTTTTAGTTGGCTTGCTGCCAGCGGTGATCCTTGAACTGCATCATGGTCAGGCCGTCCTGCAAGTGCGGGCCATGGTCGGTGGGCGAAAACGACCAGATGCCCAGGATGCCGACATGATTCTCGACGGATTCGAGTTCCGTGCGCAAGACCTCGGGGTCCCGCACCTTGGCGCCGACGCGCTTGCCTATCTGCTGCACGATCTGCAGCGGATCGATGGTCATCAGCGACGGCACCACTGGCTCGGCGCCATCGTATTTCTTCTGGAAGGCCTGGCGGAAATCCATGATGTTCTTGTACATGGGATCGCTGGCGGGCAAGTCGCGCAGCGCGGCCTTCATGCCGATGAAGTAAGTCTGGCCGACGGCTTCGGGCACCAGTTCGGCATAAGCGGGGCTTTGCAGATTCCATTGAACGACGATGGGCGCCTGCACCCCCATTTGCACCAGCTTGCGCGACACCAGCGCACCCAGCGACAAGTTGGAAGCCAGGTTGTAGACGACGTCTGGATTCAACGCCCGGATGCGGGCCACCTGGGCCGTGACGTCGGTATCGCTTGGCGCGTAGATTTCTTCGGCGGCGAGTTCAACGCCGTAGTCCTTCAGCAGCGGCAGCAGGGAGCTGGAGACGTCTTTGCCGAAGGAGCTGCCGTCGCGGATGAGCACCGCCCGCTTCCAGTTCTTGTGCTTCGAATATTCCAGCATGACCGGGTTCTGGTCGTCGTTCGAAGTCACCATCTTGAAGACCCATTTCTTCAAAGGGTCGTAGACGATCTTGCCGCCCGCGAACGCAAACATGGGCACGCCCGCGCTTTGCACCGCCGGAATCGCCGCCAGCGTCGTGGCGGTGCCGTTCGCGCCGATGAGCATGTGCACTTTGTCCTGCGCAATCAGCCTGCGCGTGCATAGCAGGGCCTGCGCTTCCTGAGACTGGATATCGCACACGACGAACCTGACCGGCAGCCCGCCTATGCCGCCCGAGGCGTTGATGCGCTCCAACTGCACTTCGGCGCCGCGCATGACGAGCTTGGTCAGCTCGGCGATGGGCCCGGTTAGCGCCATCGCGAAGCCGATACGGAATTCGTTGTCTTGCGCCTGCTGCGCCCGCGCCCCGAAGGAAGCCATGCCCGCCGCGATTGCCGCGCAGGCGAGCAGCCCGCGCCAACGGCGCCGGACCGGGGATTTTTCGTGCATATCGTTCGTCATTTCAGCATTCCTCGTGGAGAGTGGTTCGTCGCTTCGGATGGCCTGCGAACTGCTTTGGAACTGCATTGCAACCTGCCTCATAATTTTTAGTTTCTTTTGATACCAACAATGCTATCAGAACAATTTTCAGGTGGGAAGGCTTAAATTCTCATATCTTTATGGATAGCGGGAAAACACTTATTCAAGCGACTGCCAAGGCTGCTTGAGCAGCCTACAATAAAAATTATAACCTTATGTTGTATATATATTTTTTATGAAAAACAACATCAGAGCGGAAAATTTTCGCCTTCTCTTAGACGAGCAAGACGGCATGATTTTCATCGTTATTTTCCGATTGACAGCGCCGCTTCCGTCTACTCATAATAGCCAAAATAGTAAAAAAAGAAACCATTAGGTTTCGGCTAAAAAACATGTCTTGAACCCTTTGCGGCACACCAACCAGAACCGAGGATCCTCCCCATGGCATCGTCCTGCGCAAACACCCCACCGGCGATAACGTCCGTCAGCGGCAGCTACGATTCGCTGTACTTCCATTACGAGCACCATCCCTTCCAGACGCCCCCTGAACTCAAAGGCGAATCCCCGCTGCATTCCGTGGCCATCGCCGGTGCCGGCCCGGTGGGCCTGACGCTGGCGCTGGATCTCGCGCGCCGGGGCATGCAGGTGGTGCTCCTGGAAGACGACGACACCGTCAACCGCGGCAGCCGCGCGGTGGGCGCGGCGCGGCGTTCGCTCGAAATCTTCGAACGCGCGGGCGCGGGCGGCCGCTTCTTCGAAACCGGCGTCTCCTGGAGCGGCGGCCAAAGCTATTACCGCGACAAGCTGGTGCTCGACTTCAAGATTCCGCAAGCCGGCAAGCTCAAGCATCCGCCCATGATTTCGCTCGCCCAGTGCCACGTCGAGCAATACCTGTACGAGGCGCTGGCGCAATACCCCAACGCCAGCATCCGCTGGTCGTCCACCGCGCTGTCCGCGCGTCAGGAAGGCGACGCCGTCATCACCACCGTGCAGACGCCCGAAGGCCGCTACGACATGCGCAGCTCGTGGCTGGTCGCCTGCGACGGCGGGCGCAGCAACATCCGCAAGGCGCTGGGCAAAGAGCTCGAAGGCAGCAGCTACGAAGGCCGCTACTTGATCGTCGACATACAGATGAAAAGCGACGAGCCGCCCGGGCGCCGTGTCTGGTTCGACCCCGAATCGTTTCCGGGCGCCACCATCATCATGCACAAGCAGCCCTTCGACATCTGGCGCATCGATTACCAGTTGCGCCCGCAAGACGATCTCGACGAGGAAGTGCGGCCCGAACGCGTGCACCAGCGCGTGGACACCTTCCTGAAGTCCATAGGCGAAACCGCCGACTGGGCCATAGACTGGATCAGCCCCTACCGCGCGCACAGCCTGACGCTGGACAGCTACCGCGACGGCCGCGTGCTGTTCGCCGGCGACGCCGCGCACCTGGTGCCCATCTTCGGCGCGCGCGGCATGAACGGCGGCGTGGACGACGCCAACAACCTGGGCTGGAAGCTGGCCTACGTGGCCAAGGGCTGGTGCGACGCAAGCCTGCTGGACAGCTATTCCCGCGAACGCGTGGACGCCGCGCGCCAGAACATCGCCTTCGCGCGCAAAAGCACGCAATTCATGACACCGCCCACCCCGGGGCACGCCGTGATGCGCGAAGCCGTGCTGTCGCTGGCGGTCAAAGAGCCTTTCATCCGTGAACTCATCAACCCCAGACAGGTAACCGAACTGCGCATGGCGGCCGGCCCGCTGCGCTTCGAGGACGAAGACGGCGACGCCTTTCAAGGCGGGCCGGCGCCCGGCGCGGTTTGCCCCAACCTGCCCATCGGCGCCGACGGCGAACGCGGCTTTCTGCACGACGTGCTGGGGCGCGACTTCACGCTGCTGCTGTTCCAGCAGCCCGGCGCGCCAGCCGACCCGCGCGGCCCGGAACTGGACGGTTTGCACAAGCAGCTGGGCCTGCCCTTCGCCCTCGACGTGGTCACGCTAAGCAGCCCCGACCTGTGCGCAGCCTTCGACGCACGAGCGGGCGCCGCCTATTTGGTCAGGCCCGATGGCCACGTAGCCGGCCGCTGGCGCGATTTCCAACCCGACGCCCTGCTTCAGCGGCTGCTGCAGGCGATCCAATGCAAAACGGAGCCCCAAACATGCTAATCGAAAAACATATCCCGGCCGACGTGCTGGAGCGCAACTGGGACGGCCTGGCCAACGCGATGAACCAGGTTGCGCCCGACAAAGTGCCGGTATTCCTGGCCAAGCTCGCGCTGCTGCTGTCGGCCGCGCTGGACGAACCCGCCCGGCTCGAACAATACATCGCCGTGGCGCTCGAAGACATCATGCCCGACCTGGAGGCCTCGCAATGACAACGCAAATCGACACTCTGGCAAACGAGCTGGCCATCCGGCGCCTGCGCCAGCAATGGGCCTTCTCGCGCGACCGGGGCGACTTCGACGCCATGGCCGAGTGCTTCCACCCCGGCGCCCGCGCCAGCATTTCGTGGTTCCAGGGCCTGGTCACCGACTTGATTCCCATGCTCGCCGGCACCGACAAAGCGCGCAAGCCCGAAGAGCACAGCAAGCACCTGCTGGGCAACTGCCTGGTTACGGCCAACGGCGACCGGGCGCTGATGGAAACCGACGTCTCCATCCTGATGCGCGAATACATAGACGGCCAGCTCTTCGACTACACCGGCCATTGCCGCTTCTACGACCAGGTCGAGCGCCGCGACGGCAAATGGGCCATCACGCTGTGGACCATCATCTTCGACAAGGACAGGCTGGACCCGGTGCAAGGCGCCGCGCCGGAGTGGCTGCGCCAGGTCGAACTCGAAGCGGACACCTGCAACTTCGCCTTCATGAAGCTGCGCCAGCTACGCAAGGGCCGCCAGATTCCGCCCGACACCATCATGGGCGGCAGCGCCGCCGAAAGCCGGCTGCGTCAAAGCTGCGACGCCTGGCTGCGCGGCTAGCGCCGCGCTTGCCCGCACCGCCATTCCCTTCTTTCTTCACTTCTTTATCAGCAAGGACGAGAAGTTCATGTCCGACACCTTGAACACTATCTGGTACACCCGCTGCCCCGTGCCGACGGCCTTCGGCATCGCCATCGCCAACGGCCTGCTCGCGGCCGAACTGAAGGCCGACGGCATAGCGCCGCGCTCGCTGGCCTCCAGCAACGACACCGCCGTGCGCCTGTCGCATTTCAATCACTCGCAGCCCAACTCCTTTCGCCACGGCGGCAACGGCCCGCCCCTGGTCACGCGCTCGCGCGGAGGAGACGTCACACTGATCGGGCTGTCGTGGAACGACAGCATCAAGCCCATGCTCGTTATGCCCGGCAGCGGCATCGCGTCCATGGCCGACCTGGCCGGCAAGCGCGTTTCGCTGCCCATACGCGCCAGCGACTCCATAGACTTCTGGCGCGCCACCTCGCTGCGCGGCACGGAGATCGCGTTGCGCCACGCCGGCATGAGCCTGGACGACGTCAAGCTGGAACCGGTTTCCACCAACCGGGCCTTCATCGACGCCGCCACGACGTCGACCGGCGCCACCGCCACGCTGTGGGACGCCAATTGCATGCTGGGGCACCAGCGCGAAGAAGCCTTCGCCCTAATACGCGGAGAAGTGGACGCCATCTACAGCCAGGGGGCGATCTGCACCGTCGTGCAAGGGTTCACGGGCGCCGTCTCCATCACCGACAACGCCGGCTGCCCGACATTGGCCGACAGGGTGAACAACGACTCGCCGCTGATGCTAACCGTCAGCACCAGCCTGCTGCGCGAACACCCCGAGCTCGTGGCTCGCTGCCTGGCCTACGTGCTGCGCGCCGCCGATTGGGCGGCCCGCAACGAGCATGCCGCCAAACGCATCATCGCGGCCGACACCGGCTTGCCCGAAGAACTGGTGGACTACACCTTCACGCCCCAGGTGCACCGCGATCTCACGGTAGACTTGCGGCCGGAATGGGTGGAAGGCCTGAAAGTCCAGCACGACCATCTGCTGCGCCACGGATTCATCGAACAAGCCATAGACTTCGACCTGTTCATCGACCCCCGCCCATTGCGGCGCGCGATGGAACTGGTCGAATCCGAACCCTCGCCCCCCTTGTCCCTCGAAGGAGTCTCCCATGTCTGAAGCCATGCCTGAAGAATTCGCCCGTTTCAAGACGCTGTTCGACCGCCTGGTACGCTACTCCGATCAATGGGTGGACCTGATGGGCGAAGACAAGCTGGATTGGGCCCCCATCGAAAACGCCAGCACCCGCTTCGGCACCCGCGTGGCCCGCATCACCGTGCGCGGCCTGCTGGTGCATACCGTGCTGGCCGAACGCAACTGGACGCGCCAGATCCGCCTGCTCGAATCGGGGGCCGTCATTCCGCTGCCCAATGACCCCGCCGCCGCGGCGCGCTTCGAGAACGCCGGCCTGCGCGCCACGGCGCTTGCCTTGCACGAAGAGAACATGGCCATGCTAGACACCTACGAGCCCGCGGATCTGCAAAAAACCGTGCACTTCGTCGGCCGCCAATGGACGGGCATGGGCCTGCTGTGGGGCATGTACGCGCACCGCGCCTTCCACCTGGGCAATATGGACATCTACCTGCGCCAGCGCGACGTGCCCGGCCCGGAATTCTTCGAATTCGACCCCATCATGATGGCGTGAGCGGGTCAGGGTTGAGTTGGGTGGTGGCGTTGGGCTTCGCTGAGCTTACGCTCAGCCCAACACCGGAATCAACGCTTGCCCGTCAGCGAGCCTAGTATCCCCCGCACGATCTGCGTCGCCGCGCGGCGCATCATGCTTTTGGCGACCGACTGCACCGCCCCCTCGCGCCGGCCGCCGCGCGGGCCGGTGGAGCCGAACAGAAAATCGCTGACCGCATCGGCCACGCCGTTGGACGCGGGCTGCCCGGCCGGCGCCTCGGCCTTGCCATTGGCGCCGGAATTCCGCCCCGTTTTCGCCGCCGGCGTTTCAGCCGCACCGGCCGACGCCGCCTGCTCGGCGCGCTTTTGCAGAATCTCGTAGGCCGACTCGCGGTCGATGGCGCGTTCGTATTTGCCCGCCACCAGCGAAGCCGAGCGTATGGCCTGGCGCTCGGCCTCGGTGGCGGGGCCGATGCGGCTGCCCGGCGCCACCATCCAGGCGCGCTCGGTAACGCCGGGGCGGCCTTTTTCATCCAACAACGACACCAGGGCTTCGCCCACGCCCAGCTCGGTAATGGCCGCGGCGATGTCCAGACCGGGATTCGGCCGCATGGTGTCGGCCGCCGTTTTCACGGCGCGCTGGTCGCGCGGCGTGAAGGCGCGCAAGGCGTGCTGGATGCGGTTGCCCAGTTGGCCCAGCACGCTTTCGGGGATGTCCAGCGGGTTTTGCGTAACGAAATACACCCCCACCCCTTTGGAACGCACCAGGCGCACCACCTGCTCGATTTTCTCCAGCAAGGCCTTGGGCGCCTCGTTGAACAGCAGATGCGCCTCGTCGAAGAAGAACACGAACTTGGGGTGGTCGAGATCGCCGACTTCCGGCAGGTTTTCGTACAGTTCGGCCAGCAGCCAAAGCAGAAACACCGCATACAGGCGCGGAAACTGCATCAGCTTGTCGGCCGCCAGTATGTTGACCATGCCCCGGCCCTGGCCGTCCACCCGCATCAGGTCGTAAAGGTCGAGCATGGGTTCGCCGAAGAACTTGTCGGCCCCTTGCGACTCCAGGCGCAGCAGGCTGCGCTGGATGGCGCCCACCGAAGTAGCCGACACGTTGCCGTAGGTGGCGCGCAAATCCTTGGCCCGGTCGCTGACGTATTGCAGCATGGCGCGCAGGTCTTTCAGGTCGAGCAGCAGCATGCCTTCGTCGTCGGCCAGGCGGAACACCACGTTCAGGATGCCCTCTTGCGTGTCGTTCAGCTCCAGCATGCGCGCCAGCAGCAGCGGCCCCATGTCGGAAACCGTGGCCCGCACCGGGTGGCCCTGCTCGCCGAACACGTCCCAGAAGGTAACCGGGCAAGCGCCCGGCACCGGCGCGGGCAGGCCCAGCTTGTCCAGGCGCTCTTGCAGCTTGGGCGTCATCTGCGCCGCCTGCGAGATGCCGCTCAGGTCGCCTTTGACGTCGGCCATGAACACCGGCGTGCCCATGCGCGAGAACATCTCTGCCAGCACCTGCAGGGAAACCGTCTTGCCGGTGCCGGTGGCGCCGGTGATGCAGCCGTGCCGGTTGGCCATGCGCGGCAGCAGGCTTACCTGCGCGTGATCGTTCTTGGCAACGAGTACGGGGTCTGTCATGTTGTCTCCCTGGGGAAGGCTAGAATGTGGGCATGGCTCGCAATCGCTGATTTTATCCGCGATATCGCGGCGCGACCCGCCCGGCTGTGGCCATTCGCGCCCGCCAGCGCGCCGGATTCGTCAAGAAGTTAAAATCCCGCCATAGACGCTATATATTTCAGACGAACTTTTCATTCATCACGCACCTGCACAGAAAACATGGCCGGACACAGTAAATGGGCGAACATCCAGCACCGCAAGGGTCGCCAAGACGCAAAACGCGGCAAGCTCTGGACCAAAATCATTCGTGAAATCACCGTCGCCGCGCGCGCCGGCGGCCCCGACCCGGACGCCAACCCGCGCCTGCGCATGGCCTGGGACAAGGCCACGGCGGCCAACATGCCCAAGGACAACATCCAGCGCGCCATCCAGCGCGGCACGGGCGGCGCGGACGGCGCCAACTACGAAGAACTGCGCTACGAAGGCTACGGCCCCGGCGGCGCGGCCGTGCTGGTGGACTGCATGACGGACAACCGCATGCGCACCGCCCCCGAAGTGCGCCACGCCTTCGCCAAGAACGGCGGCAACCTGGGCCAGGACGGCTCGGTGGCCTTTCTGTTCAAGCATTGCGGGCAATTCCTGTTCGCGCCCGGCACCTCCGAAGAAGCCGTCATGGAAGCCGCCCTGGAAGCCGGCGCCGAAGACATCGTCACCGACGAAGACGGCATGATCGAAGTCATATGCGCGCCCGGCGACTACGCCGCCGTCAAGGCCGCCTTCGAGGCCGCCAAGCTGGAGCCCGAAGTGCAGGAAGTCGTCATGAAGGCCCTGAACGAAACCGAACTAACCGGCGCCGACGCCGAGAAAATGCAAAAACTGCTGGACATGCTGGAAAGCCTGGACGACGTGCAGGCGGTCTACACCACCGCCGTCATGGACGAAGCCGAAGAGTAATGCCCCCCAAAGGGGGCGCTTTTCGCCTTGGGAGCGGCCCGGCGGCAAAAATGCCTCCCGCGCCGCGCCGTCGGGCTTGCTGTTCCACCTGCCGCCGCATAAGGGCTTGACCGGAATCAAGCCCCTACGCGCGCATACCCGCTACCATTAACCCCAATTTTCCTAGACTGCATCATGAAACTTCTCGTCATCGGCGGTGGTGGCCGCGAACATGCCCTGGCTTGGCGCCTGGCGCAATCTCCCCGCGTGGAACAGGTTTTCGTCGCGCCCGGCAATGGCGGCACCGCCATCGAACCCAAGCTGGAAAACCTGCCGCTGACCGACGCCGAAGAGCTGGCGGCCTTCGCCCGCAACGAAGACATCGCCTTCACCGTCGTCGGGCCCGAAGCGCCGCTGGCCGCGGGCGTGGTCGACGCCTTCCGCGCCGCCGGCCTGAAGATATTCGGCCCCACCCAAGCCGCCGCCCAGCTCGAAGCCTCCAAGGATTTCGCCAAGGCCTTCATGGTGCGCCACGGCATTTCCACCGCCGTCTACGAAACCTTTACCGACGCCCAGGCCGCGCGCGCATACGTCAGCAAGCAAGGCGCACCCATCGTCGTCAAGGCCGACGGCCTGGCCGCCGGCAAGGGCGTGGTGGTCGCCGCCACGGTTGAAGAAGCCCACGCGGCCATCGACGCCATGATAGGCGACAACGGCCCCTCGGGCGGCGGGCGCGTCGTCATCGAGGAATGCCTGCAAGGCGAGGAAGCCAGCTTCATCGTCATGTGCGACGACCAGCAGGCCTTGCCGCTGGCCTCCAGCCAGGACCACAAGCGCCTGCTCGACGGCGACCAGGGCCCCAACACCGGCGGCATGGGCGCTTATTCGCCCGCCCCCATCGTGTCGCCCGTGCTGCACGATCGCATCATGCGCGAAGTCATCCAGCCCACGCTGCGCGGCATGGCCCGGGAAGGCCATCCCTATTCGGGCTTTCTGTACGCCGGCGTCATGATAGGCCCCGGCCCGGACGACACCCGCGCCATCAAGGTGCTGGAATTCAACTGCCGCATGGGCGACCCCGAGACCCAACCCATCATGCTGCGCATAGACAGCGATTTCGCCACCGTGCTCGAACACGCCGTCAACGGCACGCTGTCGCAGGCCAGCATCGAATGGAACCCGCGCACCGCGCTGGGCGTGGTCATGGCCGCCGCCAACTACCCCGGCACGCCGCGCACCGGCGACGCCATCACCAACCTGCCCGCGCCGCGCGGCGATTGCGTGGTGTTCCATGCCGGCACGCGGCTGGACGACGGCGTCGTGCGCACCTCGGGCGGACGCGTGCTGTGCGTCACCGCGCTGGGCGACACCGTGCGGCAGGCCCGCGGCACGGCTTACGCGGCCGTGCAGGAAATCCATTTCGACGGCGCGCAGTACCGCAAGGACATCGCCTGGCGCGCGCTCGCTCCCCAGGCGTCCGACTGACGCCGCTTACGCTGTAGAGGAACCCCACATGAGCCAGCCTTCCACCCCCGCCGCCTACGAATACTTCACCCAGTTGCAATCGCGCATCGTGAGCGCGCTGGAGCAAGCCGACGGCACGCCGTTCCAGTCCGACTCCTGGACGCGCGCCGAAGGCGGCGGCGGGGTGTCCAAGCTGCTCGAAGGCGGCAAGCTGTTCGAGCGCGCCGGCGTGCTGTTCAGCCACGTGCAGGGCAAGACGCTGCCGCCTTCAGCCACCGCGCAGCGCCCCGAAGTGGCGGGCCGCTCGTGGGAAGCCATGGGCGTTTCCATGGTGCTGCATCCGCGCAACCCCTACGTGCCCACCACGCACATGAACGTGCGCCTGTTCACGGCGCTGGCCAACGACGAACACGCTGGCGACATCTTCTGGTTCGGCGGCGGCCTCGACCTGACGCCCTACTACCCCTTCGAAGAAGACGTGCGCCATTTCCACCGCGTCTGCCGCGACGCCGTACAGCCTTTCGGCGAAGACAAATACCCCGCCTACAAGACCTGGTGCGACCAGTACTTCTACCTGAAGCACCGCCAGGAAACCCGGGGCGTGGGCGGGCTGTTCTTCGACGACCTGAACCAGCCCGACTTCGACACCAGCTTCGCGCTGACGCAATCGGTGGGCGACTGCTTTCTGAACGCCTATCTGCCCATCGTCGAAAAGCGCCGCGACACGCCCTACGGCGAACGCGAACGCGACTTCCAGGCCTACCGCCGCGGCCGCTACGTGGAATTCAACCTGGTGTTCGACCGGGGCACCTTGTTCGGCCTGCAATCGGGCGGGCGCACCGAATCCATTCTGCTGTCCATGCCGCCCATCGCAAGCTGGCGCTACAACTGGGCGCCCGAAGCCGGCACGCCGGAAGCCGAACTCTACGACTACCTGAAACCGCGCGAATGGCTGTAAGCAAGATAGGCCTGCTGGGCGGCAGTTTCGACCCCGTTCACCGGGCCCACATCGCGCTGGCCGAAACCGCCCTGCGCGAACTGGCGCTGGACGAAGTCCAACTGATACCGGCGGCCGACCCCTGGCAGCGCGCCCGGCTGGCAGCCACGCCCAGCCAGCGCCTGCATATGCTGGAGCTGGCCGTGCAAGGCCGCGCGGGCCTCTCGGTAAACCCTATTGAACTCGATCGCGGCGGCCCCAGCTATACGGCGGACACCCTGCTGGCGCTGCCGGGCGACGCCGACTACTACTGGCTGCTGGGCTCCGACCAATTGAACAACTTCTGCACCTGGCATCGCTGGCAAGACGTCGCCGACCATGCGCGGCTGGTCGTGGCGCAGCGCCCCGACGCCGCCTTGCGGCCTCCCGAAGCCTTGCTGGCGCATCTGGAACAGACGCGGCGGCCGCTCATCACCCTGCCCTTCGAGCCGCGCGACGTTTCCGCCACCGACATACGCGCGGCGCTTGCCCAAGCGCACTCCGTCGAGCATCTGCTGGACGACGCCGTGCTGCAATACATCCGTACGGAAGGCCTTTACCAGCCCGCCGAGCCTACTTCTCCTGCGTTATAGTTGCGCCATGGAACTCAAAAAACTTCAACGCCTGGTCATTGACGCGCTGGAAGACGTCAAAGCCCAGGACATCAAAATCTTCAACACCACCCACCTGACCGGCCTATTCGACCGCGTCATCATCGCCAGCGGCAGCTCCAACCGCCAAACCCGCGCCTTGGCCGACAACGTCGCGCAAAAAGTGCGCGAGCACAAGGTGCCCATTCTGGCCTACGAAGGCCAGGACAGCGGCGAGTGGGTGCTGCTCGACCTGGGCGACATCGTCGTCCACTGCATGCAGCCGGCCATCCGCCAGTACTACAACCTCGAAGAAGTCTGGGGCGGCAAGCCGGTGCGCGTGAAACTGCTGCCGCAATCCACCCAGCCCGCCACCGCCGGCTTCATGGATACCGGCCTGGACGACGAGTTGGACGACGCCCGCTACTGATGCGTCTTATCGTTCTTGCCGTCGGTACGCGCATGCCCAAATGGGTGGAAACAGGCTGGCATGAGTACGCCCAGCGCCTGCCCGCCGACTGCAGCTTGGAACTCAAGGAAATCAAGCCCGAGCCGCGCAACAGCGGCAAAACGGTCGCACAGTTGATGCAGGCCGAAGCCAGCCGGCTGGAAGCCGCCCTGCCGCCGCGCGCCCTACGCATTGCGCTGGACGAGCACGGCAAAGACCTGACCACCATGCAGCTGTCGGCGCAACTGACCGGCTGGCGCGAGCAAGGCCGCGACGTGGCGCTGATAATAGGCGGGCCGGACGGCCTGGCCCCCGACTTCAAGCGCCGCTGCGACGGCCTGATCCGCCTGTCGTCCCTCACCTTGCCTCACCCCATGGTGCGCGTGCTGCTGGCCGAGCAGCTTTACCGCGCCTGGGCGATCATGGTGAATCATCCTTACCATCGTAGTTAGATGAGCCTATTGCGATCAAGTGCTTATAAGCCTGATGGCCCGGGGGGGGGTTGCGTTCTTGGGCCGGTCGACAGCTGGTACAGACATGGTCACCGACAGCGGCCGGTCGGGCGGCCCCGCTGCGCGGGGCTTCCCGCGTCTACCTCGTACGTGCGTGAAGCGCGCCGCGATAACTGCGGCCTCGGGGCTGCGATAAACGCCCCGCCCTTGGAGCGCGAAAGGTTGAAAGCGAATTGCAGAAGCGCACGCCGCGCACAAACGAGAAGGCCGCCTCATGGGCGGCCTTCTTCGTTCCAGGTAGCTGCGGGTCAGGTGGGCAGGTTCTTGACCAGCTCGGGCAGGCTGACCTGGCCCTCGGCGATGGCGCGGAGTTCCTCGTCCGGCAGCACCGACAGCAGGCTTGCGGCGCGGCGGTCGAGTTCCATCCTGGCCATGCGTTGCCAGTCCTGGTAGTTGACGATGTGCGCCCGGTTGGCTGGGTTGTTGCGGGTGTAGCCGCCAAGGTAGTCGGTCAGGCTCTGTTCGATGGGTGTCATCATGCAGCCCTCCGGTGGTGGTCAACCATTCCTGCCAGGTAGGCAGCTTCCAGGGCAGCCTTGACCGACCAGACCGCCAGGTCGTGGAAGTCCTGGCTGTCCGAGTTCCTCGTTTCCAGGGTTTCCAGGCCCAGCGTGGCGGCGGCGATGGCCAGGAGATGCCCCTGGGCGGCGGGTGAAAGGGTTGGCATGGCCATGTGGTTCTCCTTGCGTTGCGATGGCACCAGTACCGCTCTACCTGGCCGAACAGTCAACCGCCTGGCTTGTAATTCATCACCAGCAGTTCGCCGCGCTCCTGCCGCCCCGCCCCGGACTTGCCGAGCGTGTAGCGGATGGCCAGGCTTTTCATCGTCAGTCCCTTGAACGCCTGGCGCATGGCCGGGATGTCGTTCACGGTGACGGCCGCCTTGCCCTTCATCGTGCGCAGCAGCTCGGCCATGCGGTCGTACTGCTCCAGGCAGAACTCGACGCCGTAGCCTTCGGTGCCGTAGTACGGCGGATCGCAGAAGAACAGGGTGTGCTCGCGGTCATAGCGCGTGATGCAGGCGTGCCAGTCAAGGTTCTCGATGTTGACCTGGTGCAGCCGCAGGTGCGCCGCGCTCAAGTCTTCCTCCAGGCGCAGCAGATTGAGGCGCATCGGGGCTGTGGTGGACGTACCGTAGGTCTGGCCGTCCACCTTGCCACCGAAGGCCAGCTTCTGGAGGTAGAAGAAGCGCGCCGCCCGCTGGATGTCCGTGAGGGTGTCTGGCTTCGTCTCCCGGAGCCAGGCGTACATCTGGCGGCTGGTGAGCGACCAGCGGAACTGCCGCATGAACTCATCCAGGTGGTGCTGCACCACGCGGTACAGGCAGACCAGGTCGCCATTCACATCGTTGAGCACCTCGACCTTGCTGGGCGGCTTGGAGAAGAACAGGCCAGCCGCACCCGCGAACGGCTCGACGTAGCAGGTGTGCTCCGGCAGGAGCGGGAGAATATGCGGAGCCAGGCGGCGCTTGCCGCCCACCCAGGGGACAAGCGGCACCGCCTGGACGTCATCGAAGTGGGCCTGCGCCCTCGCTTTCTTGGAGCCTTCCATCGGGCATCCTTTCAATACTGGACGCTCGACGGCGTTCTGGTGGGAGGCTCTCGGCCTTCAAGACGTTGAGCGCCCGGCAACGCGGGCACTTAATTACAAGGCGGGTGAACACCCCCTCTCCCAACTTGCGGGAGCAAGCAGCACAGCGAATCTCTCTCATGGAACAAGCCTTTTCTGCAAATCATTTGCAGATTCTGGTAGGCTAGAACCGCCTGGTACCGGGTGGCGGGCCTTAGCCGGTCTTGCAGGCTTGTGCTGCTTGATTGGGGTTCCGTCCGGTGTTCCAGCACCGGGTGGGGTCGCCCGTCTTTTTCAGCCGGTAGCATCCGGCTTTTCCCCACCCGCCGCCATTCAAGCGTTTTAGTTTTGCTTTGTCGGCAAGGGCGGCCTGACTGGATAGAAGCGCCTCATCTTCGGCGGCAGCTTGCGCACCAGGTCGGGATTGACCTCGCGGATGGTGCGCCACATGAACCCCAGCGAGTGCGAATGCTTGGCATGGCCCAGCAGCGATATGACGCTGTCCGCCTTCCCCCTCTTGGCCGCCCGCCGGAACTTGAACAGGCTGTATTTGCGGATGAACTTGGCCCGCCGCCAGGTGCGGTAGCCCACGAAGTTCACCCCGCGCTGGGTCTTGGCCATTGTCCACTTCGACAGCTCCAGGTGCAGCTCATCGTGCAGGAACGCTTCGATGCGCGCCTTGTATTCCAGGCACTGTTCCCGGTCGAGGTCGAACAGGATGAAGTCATCCACGTAGCGGCAGTAGAGCTTCACCTTCAGCTCGCGCTTCACGAAGTGGTCGAGGGCGTTGAGATAGACCAGCGCATAGACCTGTGAAAGCAGGTTGCCGATAGGGATGCCCAGCGGCTCCGGCAACTCGGCGAACTTCATCATGATGTCCACCATCCGCCGATCTTTGATCTTGCGCTCGATGAGCTGGCGCAGGATGCCCCGGTCGATGCGGTAAAAGAATTTCCTGATGTCGAGCTTGAGGGTGTAGCTGTCGGGGCGGCTTTTCCGCAGCGCCTCCATCGCGTACTCGGAAGCCTTATGCGTGCCCTTGCCAATCCGGCAGGCGTAGGACTGGTCGATGAACGTGCGCTCGAAGAGCGGGCGGATGACAGCATAGATGGCGTGCTGCACCACGATGTCGCCGAACCACGGGGCGCAGATTTCGCGGGTCTTTGGCTCATGCACAAGAAACCGCTTGTAGCCGCGAACCTCGTAGCTGCCATCATGCAGACGGCGGTGCAGCCAATCGAGCACGGCCCCGGCGCGGATGTCGAACCAGAAGCAGGCTTTGCGCAGGCGCTTGCCGCGCCTGGCCTCTACGTAGGCATCGAACAGTGCCTCGCGGGTGAATGTCTGCTCGAACAGGTTCCCGTGCCGTTTCATTGCCCCTCCATCCAAAAAAAACTCCGCGCTGGTCTTCGGGATGCCCCTACCAAAAAGCGCGGAGTGACTACGAGTTCGCCGCCCGCAGCGCGGGCAAGCAGGACGACCTATCCCTATGGCTCCACTATCCCCATTCGAGGTTTGAGGAAGAAGCCGCAGTCCGGGCGAGCGCCGACGCTACTGTTTACATTAGTTCGTGCATTGTTGAGATTGCGCGCGAACACCCCAGCCGAAGCACCATTGTTATAGTTGCCACCAGCCAGAGGCAGACGTGATCGTAGGCCGCCCTTAAACCACAATGGACTGGTCATTTCTGCTGGCTTGCGTCTTTCGATTCGGCCAGCTCATGCCGTATCCAACCTCCAATCATGCGGCCCAGCTCATCCACCAGCTTGCTGATCGCCTGCCAGCGCTTCGCTTCTACTTCTGCCGCATTGCCTTCGGTGCGTCCGTCCGTGAACTTGAAATAGCCCATTTCATAGGCCAGAAACAACTGCATCCGCAATTGCTCATGGGCGATATCAAGCTGCGTGAGGGACGTCTTCTTGTGGTACCGCTTCTGACCTTCCACGATCAAGTCGTAGACGTCATAGGCGGCGTTGCGGATTCTGTTCGAGAGGGCATAGCGTTCGTGGCGCGGAAAGTGGTTTAGGTACACGTTGAGGAGCTTGGAAAACTCCACGAATTTCCGTACCAGTTGTGCTTCCCTGTCTATCGCCATTCCAACCCCGCCTCCCCAATCAAAACCCGCAGGCGATTTTATCGCATCACCCCCTAAAAAAAAATCGCCCGGTCGCTAACGCGACCGGGAGACCCATCACATGCTGTTGCGCTGCTGGTGGGTGCTACCGCACCCCCCTTTCAAAGAACATAGGCCGGGCGAGCGCCGACGCCACCGTAGCCATTAGCTCGTGCATTGTCGAGAATGCGCGCGAACACCCCAGCCGAAGCACCATAGTAAAAGTGGCCACCAGCCAGAGGCAGACGCTCACCGTGGTTGCGCATCCAGAAATTGTCAGCACCCAAGCCCGCCACAGCCGGATAAAGGCACAGCGCCTTGGCAATGGCAGGCACCGTCAGGCCGTTCTTCAGGCCCATGCTCTCGAACGCCTGGCTAGTGCCGTTCACGTAGTCGTCCTCGTCCACATTCCCGGAGCGGTTGGTCACAGTGTCGGACAGCACATTGCCACCCGTGCCGTTGGCACCCGAAGCGTCGTACTTCAAAGTGCCCGCCGTACCCGGCGCAACCAGCGAACCATCCGACGCCTTGATTGCCTTCCAGAGCGACGAGGTGCGGCTCTGGTCTTTGGTGTTGTCGGCTGCATCGTTGTTGGCCAATACCTGGATTTCGCCGTTGTTGAGGCGAAAACCACCAGTCCATTCCCACACGTTGCCGTTGAGGTCAGCGATACCGTTGGCCTGGCCGTTGTGACGCCACGATGCCGGGCCGGAGCCAGTGTAAGTACGCCCG
Source organism: uncultured Burkholderiaceae bacterium (assembly GCA_934525625.1). GTDB lineage: Bacteria > Pseudomonadota > Gammaproteobacteria > Burkholderiales > Burkholderiaceae_B > Mesopusillimonas. Next base: position 69,067 of record CAKSZL010000002.1, on the reverse strand, counting down.
TTCCCGACAGCCTCGCCGATATTGCCCCCATCGACACGCCGAGCCGTTTCCCACGGTGAGCCGATGTCGCGGCCGTACTGGTTGTTGCCGCGCGGCATCGTGCCGTTCTTCCAGCACCAGAGGGCGATGGCGGCCCACTCCGCGTTGGTCATCATGTGCCAGCCTGGGCCGTTGTTCGCTGCCCACGTCCTGAAGGTGTCGAAGTTGGCGCTGACCTGCGGCACCGCGCCGGGGAAGGACAGCAGGTTGCTGTCCTTGACGCAGCCGATATGCTGGCCGATGAACAATTCGCTTTTCTCCACGCCGTTGACAATGAAGGCCGGATGCACACCAGTGCCCAGCGATGCGTCGATATCCTGGAGGTTGAACTTGGGGATGACGTTCATGTAACTCGGGTGACCGGCCGCAGTGTAGAGCACGGTGACGAGGCCGCCAGTGGCCGCTTCAACCGAAGCGCGAAGGTCGTCTTTGATAAAGATGGTCATAGTGGGTTCTCCTGGGTCAGTTGGTGGGCCACAGCGTCAGCGCGACGCGATTGGGGTCGAACGGCACGGGGCTGCGCACGATGGTCGGCTGCTCGTCCTCGCCGAGCGGGCCTTCCTCATCGACGTATCGGCGGGCGGGGATTTCGATCTGCGCCAGGAACGCGCCTTCACCGCCCTCCTGGGCAACGCCTTCGTGCTGGCGAATTTCGATGATCTGCGTGACGTCCTCCTCGCGGGCCTCGCAGTTGACGGCGACACCGGCGACCGTGATGACGGCACCGTTAGTGGAGAAGTCGGCCGAGTTCTGGCCCGACTGCTTCAAGATGATTTGCGGCATGGATGATCTCCTTTCAGGGGTTTAGGCGTTGAGGCGGCTGACCCGCCAGCGGGCCACCACGTTGTCGGCAGCGGAGGCAAGCCGCACGGTGAAACCGTTTCGGGCACGGCTGGCCACCACCAGGCTCTTAGCCTCGGCGGGCGCACCGCTGGCCGAGAGCACGTCGAAGGTGACGTGGTAGGCCGAATCCGGCAGCGCTGCGAGCTGCGGCGATGCCGAGGCAGGGTTGTCCAGCAAGATCGGAAACCCGGCCTCGACGCGGCGCACGTCCGTGAGCGTGACGGCCGCCAGGTTGGGGTCAGTGGCATCCGTCGAACCGGCGGGCACGGTGAGGTTGTAGAGGCGGATGCACCCGTCCGGCACGGCCTGACCAATGGACGTCACGGCCAGCCGCCACAGGCCGCTGGCATCCTGGAACAGATAGGCGAACACCGTCACGGCACCCGAGCCGGTATTGCTGGGCACCGAGGCAGCGTTGTTACCGTCCGCCACCGCGAACTTGCGGCCCTGTGCAAAGCAGGTACCTGTCGAGATGTGCAGGTTGCGCGCGGCCGTGCTGGACTTCGTCACGGTGCAGCCGCTGACAACGCCCCGGTTGCTGATCTCCAGCACGCCTTCCTGCTGCGCGAATTGATGCAGCGCGCGCACGCCCTGGTTGGCGACATTCGCCTGGTCGATAGCGAACTTGATGGCTGCCAGCGAGGCATCCTGCGCATCCGGCCCAAGCGCCTCGGTCGCGGCCTCGATAGCCGCCAGGCGCGCTGGCAGGTCAGCATGGTCGCCCTTGGCCGTATCGACCTGGTCGGCGCGCGCCTTCAGGTATTTGGTTCGGTTGGCGAGCTGCTTGGCCTGCACGTTGGCGATGCCATTGGGGCCGCCCAGCACCGGGTCAGAGGTTTCGATCTGGTAGATGCCGCCTTCCCAGGTCGAGGTTTCGCTTACGTTTGCCATGAATCGGTCTCCTTAGAAAAGAATCGTCCAGGAGCCGGTCAGCGACAGGTCGGACTCCTTCTCGATGGGTTTGCGCTGCTTGCGCGAGAACAACGTGCCGTCCGCGCAGATCAGCCCGAACTCGGTGATGGCCACTCCGTTTAACTCGGCGGTGGACAGGCTCCAGTTGAAGCGCACCTGGCCGGTCGCCGGGTACTCCACGCTGCCGATGGCCTTGATGTAGGGCGAGGTCAGCGCCGTCTGGCCCGGCGCGGCAACGGCCTGGCCGATGCCGAAGCCGATCTGCGTGATGTGCCGGTTCGTGCCCGCGCCGCCAATCAGGCGGGCGAGCTGGTTCTTGGCACCATTGACGATGAGGTTCTCCTCGTCGATGACCGCGACCAGGACACCGGAGCGGTACACGTCAACGTGGAAGTACCCGGCCAGCGGAACGCCTTCCTTGATCTTTATTTCCATTACGCCTCCAACAGGGTGACAACGTCGCCGCTGTACGCCGAGTTGCCGAAGTGGGTGAAATGCCCGGCGTACCGCTCCGAACCATCGAAACGGTGGGCGCTGTAGGCCAGGCGGCCGTCGAAGCGCCGGTGGCGGCGCAACGTGATGGGCATGGGCAAGTCCTCGGCCACCGGAGCCGATGCCCCGAAGTCAGCCATGCCGCTGTAGTCCAGCTCGCCCGCGAATACTGGGCAGCGTGTCTGCTGGTCGAAGAAGCCGAGCGTGGCTTCCAGGGTTTCTTCCTCGCGCTCGCCCTCGTAGCGGGCACCCTCTGCCGTGGCCGAGAAGCCGTTGTGCAGGGCCACGCCGTTGAAGCGCAGCGCGCCGTTCCAAAGGTGGGTGGCTCCCTGGTCGTAGGCCAGTGCGCCGTCATAAAAGTGCTTTCCCCATCGGTGCTGATCGTCATGGGTCATGACGCCCTGGTGCTGCTCGACCTCGGCCACGTCCACGCGCTCGGTCTCGCTGGCGCGGTAGCGCACATCCACCAGGTGGCTGCGGGCCGGTTTCCAGGCGTTGACGATCTCGACGATGAGCGCGGTCTGCGCCGAGGTGATGGGCTGCTCGTCGCCCGCGTCGGCGATGACACGGAACTGCGCCCAGCCATAGGCGGCGTAGGCTTCCGCGCCGCTGAACGTGATCGCGCCGTCATAGCGGTTTGACGGCAGGCGCTCCTCGATCTCCAGATCGTTGAAGCCCAGCGCCTTGAGCGCCTCGCGGATGCTCCAGGGCGTGCCCTTATGCCGGTGCAGCGCCACGGCGCGCGCCAGCAGCGCCCGCCGTTGCTCCGGCGTGGTGGCCAGCCTCCAGCCCTCCGCGCCCATGACGTGAAACTGCTCGCCCAGGTGCGGCAGCGCCGACTCGGTGACGTGCTCGAAGTCATAGACAAGCGTGGGAGCCAGGTCGAGTTCGACCAAGCGCGCGATCAGCACTTCTAGCGCCCGCATGGAAAGATCGACCACGAGCGCGGGCGGCAACAGCGAGGGCTTCTCGAAGTCAGCCATGCGCCACTCCCGTCACCGTGACCTTGATGCTGGTGCAGCGCGGCCACTCCCATTTCTCCAGATCGAGGTCGGCCGCAGGCTGCACGGGCGTGACGGAATACACGCCATAGACGTGCAGCGCGTCGATGAGCTGCGAGCGCACGATGGATGCGCCGAACTGCACCCGGTTGTCGCGGAAGTCCAGCGCTGCCTGCTCGACCTGCGCCTGGGCTAGTGCCGCGTCGGCCGTGCGGGTCAGTACCACGCGCACGTCGATGGCGTAGTCCACCGGCACCGGGTCGGCGACCATGACCTGGTCGTTAAGCGGGCGCACCTTTTCGCCGCTACACGTCGCCAGCACGGCCGCCTTGATGGCCTCGCCCGGCAGGCCGGAACTGGTCAGCGGATACAGCGTCACGTCGCCAGGGATGTGCGATATGACGGCCACGTCCACGATGTCCGGGTGGGCCGACATGGCATGGAAGCGGTACGCCTCCACCGAACCGGCAACGCTGAATGTCTCCGGGGCGGCCACGATGCGCTCCCGCAGGCGCTCGTCGCTTTCCTCGTCCGCGCCGCCCTCCGAGGTGGTGATGTTCTCGACACTGGCCACGATCAGGCCCGAGGGCGCTCCCACCAACGTCTTGATCTGGCCAGGCACGAAGCCATTGCCGACCACGCCCGCCTGGGTGCAGGTAGCCAGCACTTCGACCGTCGCCGCGCCTGCGGCCACGCTCACGACCTGCGCGGTGGCGAAGGACACACCGCCGCCCTCCACCTCGGTGCCCTGCGGCAGAACGGTGGCGGTGTTCGGTGCGGGCGAGAAGGTGAAGCGCAGCTTCACGCTGGCAGCGACCGCCGCAACGCGCTCCACGCCCACGTTCTCGCCGATGTTGTCCAGAATCACGCCCCGGCTGTAGCGCACCAGGTTGAGCTTTGCTCCGTCCTGGAACGCCTCGCGAACCAGGCTCTCGCGGTACGCGATTAGGTCGATCAGCAGGCGTTCCACCTGCGCCGGGTACAGCGTCTTGCCAGTGAGCGACTCATAGGTGGCGATCATCTCCCGCGTGATCTTCGCAGGGTCGCGTTCGATGAAGTCCGGCTCCGGCAGTTGTCGGTCAAGCAGGCTCATAGCACCTTCCTCATGGGCACGCGCGTGGAGAACATCTCGGCCTCCACGCTGTCGGCAAACACCCACTCGACTCCGACCAGCAGACCCGCATCGCCTTCCTTCGTGACCGGCACGCGCATCACCTTGATGCGCGGCTCCCATATCGCCAGCGCATCCACCACTTCACGCACGAAGTGCGGGCGGGCGCTGTCGATGGGGTAGTCGAGGTAGAGGTGCAGCTCGCTGCCAAAGGTGGGGCGATGCGGGTCGCTCCCCTTCGGCGTGGTCAGGATGATGTAGATGCACTGATTAATGTCGGCCACGCCCGTCACGACTTCGCCCAGGCGATCACTCGCAAGGCCGGAAGGGTGGCCCGCAGTCGCGCCCGACAGAGCGGGCTGGAAGAATGCAGGGCGAGAAGTAGCAGGGACGATGGCAACCATGCCCGTATGGTCGCCAGTGCAGCCCTTTGCCGCGATTAAAGGGCTTTAGTTTCTGCCGGGCCTGGCCGGGTCAGTGCGAGTGGTGGTTGGAGTTACCACCGGCATCCATGATGCTGCCCGATGCGTTGATGTTGCCGTCCACTTGGACATCGCCCTGGATGGTGGCCGCCGCACCGCTGCCGCCACTGCCCGCCATGCCGCCCTTGTAGGTGAGCATCCCCTCGACCGTGAGCTGGCCGGTGCAGGTAGTTTGCGGCGTGTCCAGCGTAACCGAGGGAGCCTTCACGGTGACGTCACCATCGGCGACCAGGTTTGCAACACCTTTGCAGACGATGTTCATGGCCCCGTTGCTGCGGTCGTACTCAACCGAGCCGCCATCCTTGAACTGGAGCCGGAACTTGTCCGGGCTGCTTACCGGCGGCGCGTCGGCGTCAGAGTAGATCGCGCCGAGGATGCAGCCGTCCTCCATGAACTCATCCAGGATGCAGCCAACATGCTCGCCCACGTCCAGCGTCCACACTACCTTGTCGGCGAGGGTCTTGGGATGCAGTAGAGGAAGCCAGGCCGTGACCAGGCCGTCCACGTCATCGAAACGCACGCGGGCAAATCCCGGCCGGGACTCGGCCACGATGCCCTGCTTGTAGCGCGCGCCGCCAGTGGCCATGTTCATGCCGTCGCTCCTTGCTTCGGGTCGCGCACGCGCTTGAGATCGACTTCGGTGCCATAACCGGAGCTGCGAGACACGCGATGCCGCGCCTGCGTGATGGTGTACTTGCCATCCATCTTGCCGAAGCCTTCCAGCCGCACATTCACCCCGGACATCAGCTTCACCTGGCCGGGCATGGCCAGGGTGCCGCCGGTCTGGTCTTCGTTGGCCCTGTCCAGCGCCGCGTCGGCCTTGAGCCGCGCCTGTTGTTCATTCTCGGCCCGCACATTGAGCTTCAGCTCATCGGCACTATGCTGGTTGCCCTTGGCCTCGACATCCTTCACCGTGGCCTTCTTGACCTGCTTGGTCTTGGGGTCGTGGTAGGAGGCCGTGGCCGCTGCCACCACGCCACGCACCTTGTCCTGGAAGCGATAGCTGGTCACGTCCTGGCGGCGGATCACCAGGGTAGGTTCCGCCGCCTTGAGTTCCGACCGTTTGAAGAAGCAGAGCTTGTCTCCACGTACCGAGAACGAATAGCCGTAGCTCTCGGCCACGCGCTTGAGAAAGGTCAGATCGGTTTCGTACACCTGCGTGACGCGCGCGATTTTCACCGGCTCAATCGTGCCGGTCAGCTTGAGCTTGTTGCGCTGGGCCACGGTTTTGGCCACGTCGCCCAGCGTAGTGTTCTCGTATGCCCGGCCGTTGCGCGTCCGCACGCTGCGCTTCACGCCAGCGGCCAGCGCCTTGATGCGGATCACGTCCGGGGGGCCATCCAGTTCGACCTCGTCCACCTCAAACTCGCCGCAGGGCAGCAGCGGTTCTCCGGCATAGCCGATCTGCACCTGCACCACGTCCCCATGCTGTGGATACCAGGCATCCTGCCAGCGGCGCTCGGCGTCCTCCAGCGCCAGATCGACGGAGTCACTTTCGCCTTCCATGAAGTCGGTGTAGGCCAGCTCGATCAGCGCGGGCGCGACGTGGGCGGTAATGTCCTTGCTCTCGTAGAGCACAATCACCTTGGGCGTGGCTACCTTCATCTTTTCCACGGTGGCAGCTCCTCATCCTGCAATGCTTGGCTGGACTCGGTCAGCGGCAGTACCGGCACCAGCACCACCACGCCCGAAGGCAAAGTGGCGCTGATGTCTAGCGCGGGGTTGGCAGCGATGATGCGGCCGTAGGCCAGCGGATCGCCGTAGTAGCGCCAGGCCAACGTGTCCCAGCGTTCGCCCGCCTGGGTGATGTGCTCGATGCAGTCGATGGCCGTCATCGTGCGCTCCTGGTTGGCGGCGCACTGGCGGGCCTGGACGCGGGCGCACGGTTGACCGTCTGCGCGGGCTTTTTCACCTGGCCGTTCGGGTCAGGCTTCTCGGTGGCCACTGGTTCCTGCTTGGAGGTTTCCTCGACCAGCACCACCGGGCGCACGTACTCGCGCAGCGTCAGCTCGGCCTCCAGCCAGATCAGGGTACCGTCGCGCATCACCTGCCGGGTGGTCACACGCACATCGGTAGGAACAAACCAGCCTTTGTAATCACCGTTGGCGAACACCAGCGGCAACGCCTCGTGGCGCGTGATTGCACCGCGCAGTTTGAGCATCTCCAGCTCCGGGTCGCAGAACCCGGCATGGAACACCAGGCTCCAACTCACTTCGTCCAGGTTGTCTCCCACCCATTGCAGACGTGGCTTGCCTTCAATGAGCGCGTGCTCTGCGTAGTTCGCCGAGAAGTTCGCCTCCATGCCCTCGAAGTAAGTGATGAGGTCGAAGGTGATTTCCCCCAGCAGCGCGTGCTGCGACACGCCGCCGCGAGTGCGCGTCAGCTCATGGATGATCTGGGCCACCGTGCCCATGCCGAAATTGCCTACCGGCGTCATGATCGCCATTTAGAACGCCCTCCGTTGTTGCTCGGCCTGCAAGCGCCGAATCATCTGTTCCAGTTCGCGCATGGAGAGCTTCAATCCCTCCTGCACCTGGCCGCGCACGTCGCCGCCGCCGTTATCACCACCCACGCTGATGCTGGGCGAAAAGTGAATCGTCATCCCGCCCTGGCCAACGCCCGCAGAAGCTGCCGTACTCGGCGCGCTCTCACGGCGTGATAGCACCTGATTCACCTCACCAGCCCGTTGCATCGCGGCGGGAACAACAGGCTGCGCGGCCTGCATCGGAGACTCCAAGCGCGGTAGCTCGAAACGCACCGGGCTGGGTGCATTGGCCTGGGGCATCGGCACAGACGCGACAAGCCGCGCCGCAGGCAACGCTGCCATGTTCAGCCCTGGCAGCTCCAAGCGTGGCAACTCGATGCGCGGCAGCGGCGGCATGGACACCATCGGCGTCTGAATCGGCATCGGAGCTACCTGGCGTGGCAGTTCCGCACGGGGCATAGACATCTGCGGCATCACCACCGGCGCGGCGGGCCTGGCTGGTTGCGAGGCATCCGCTTGACGCGGAGCCTCCAGGCGCGGCAACTCAATGCGCGGCACCGTCACGGAAACGGTAGGCTGCGGGGCCAGCGCCGGAGCAGCCTGCGGCATCGGTGCAGGCGACGCCGCCTGGCTGGATGGTTGGGATACGTCCAGTCGAGGGACACCCATGCGCGGCAGCTCGACGCGCGGCATGGTGGCGGGCGCGACCAGCCGCAGAACCTGCGCTGCAGGCGCTTCTAGGCGCGGCGGTTCAACCGGCTGGCGCGTCTGGATGGAGCTGTTCACCCCCGCGACGGCAGTGTTGCTCGCAGCGACCGCACCGGCCAGCGCCACCCCGGCCAGCCTGCCCGCCGCGCCTTGGACGCCCGGCACGGATTTCAGGATGCCTAGCGCCGCGCCATCGCCGATGTTGCCGCCGAAGCCCATGAATACCCTGGACGGTGACTGGATGCCCAGCAGATTGGTGAACTTCGACTTGAGGCCGGAGGCGAAGTCACCGATGGCTGTGACCGCTCCGCCAATGGCCGATTTGATGCCGTTGGTCAGCCCGCTGATGATGTTCGTACCGAAGTCGGTGAAGTTCTTCGGCAGGTCAACGCCGAACCAGGACAGCACGCCGGAAAACGCTTTATAGAAAAGTCCCATCGGCGACCAGTTCACGATCAGCTTGCCCACGCCCGCGATGCCGCCAGAGAAGGCGCTGGTGATCTGGTTCCAGATGCCGGTGAAAATCGACGTGACGCCGTTCCAGGCACTCACGAAACCCGACCTGATGCCGCTCCATAGGCCAAGGAAAAAGCCCTTGATCGGCGTCCAGTAGCGATAGACCAGGTACGCACCGGCCGCGATGCCGGTGATGATGAGGCCGATGGGGTTCATCAGCATGGCGCGGCCCAGCGCAATCACGGCAACCCTCGCCACACCCAGCGCCCCCAGCAACGGCCCGCGCAGCACGCCACCCAGCCAGGCCGCGCCGCCGCCGATGCGGGTCATGAGCGAGAAGACCTGGAGGCCGGAGACCAGCACGCGACCGAAGGACATGGCCACACCCAGCGCGAAGAAGGTGGTGATCGCTGCGCCCAGGCCCAGCACCAGGAAGCCCAGCGCCTTGGTGGCGCGCGGGTTGCTGTCGGCAAACTCTGTCAGCCAGCCGGTAGCGGTGTTCAGCACATTGATGAGTGGGTGCAGCGCCTGCACCACTGGCCCGGCCAGGGCTGCGCCCAGGTTCTCCAGCGAGCCGCCCAAGGCTTCGATTGTGTTCTTGCTGCTTTGCGTGGTGCGTTCGATGCGCTGTTGCAGACTGGCTTGCTGCGCCATGCGCTCCTGCGCGGCGCGGAACCCGGCCATGCCTTGCTCGGCCAGAATCATGGCCGGGCGGCCCGCTTCCGCGCCGAACATGGCCTCGGCCACTTCCATCGCCGCCTTGTCGCCCAGCTTGTCCTTGATGGTCTTGAGCTTCTCCAGCTCCGTGACCATGTGGTCGAGGCCCGCGAAATTGCCCTTCTTGTCGAAGAAGTCGAAGGTGATTCCCGCGTCCTCCATCAGCCCCTTGGCGTGACCTTTCATGCCTTTCTTGGCGTCCTCGATCATCTGCGGCCCCTTGGCCAGCCGCGAGAGCATCATCGAGAAGTTAGTACCGAACGAGGAACCCTCCAGGCCGACCTGCGCGGCCATGCCCTGGATGGCCAACATCTTGTTGGTGTTGTCGATGCCGGAGATACCAAGCTGGTTGAGCATGGGCGCCTGGTAGGCGCTGGCGGCCATGAGGTCGGACGGCTTCATGCCGAAGGCGAACTTGGCCCGCTGCATGGAGTCGGCCATTTTCGTCAACTCGTCGTCGGATAGCTTGTAGGCTTCGCGCAGCTTGGCCGCCATCTCACCGGCTTCCTCGGTTGGCATCCGCAGCACAACCGACAGGTACGAAGCCGCCTTCAGGCCGCCACCCAGCACCGACTCGACTGCCACTCCTTGCTCCATGAGCGCGCGGGCGGTGCCGACGAAGTCCGCTGTGGTGCCCGGCAGCAAGTTGCCCAGCTCGATGGCCTGGCGCTTGAGCGCGTCGTAGGTACCGCCCACCTGGCCGTTCTGGTCCATCATGGCGACCTGGAGCGAGTTGAGCGCATCGTCCTGGCGGATGAACGCCCCCACAGGCGCACCCAGCGCCCGCGCGGTGCCGTAGGCCGCCATCGCATCGCCCCAGCGCGAGTTGAGGTCGGCGCGGGCTTGCTGCTGCGCGTTTTGCGCCGCCTTGAGCCTCTCGTAGCGGGTGGTCAGCCTGTCCACCGTTGCCTGCTCGTTGCGCATGGCCTGGGTAATGCGGCGGCGATGTTCAGACAGGTTGCGCGTGGACACGCCATTCTGTTCCAGGGCCGTGCGCAGCCGTTGCAGACGCTCGGTCTGACGCATCACACCCTCGGTCATGCCCTGGCCCTTGTCGCGGGCTTCCTTGAACTCCTTGGTCAGCTCCTTGAGGTTCCTATCGGCCTGGCTGACCTGCTCGCGCAGCGTCTTGAGCTTGACGCGCTGCTCATCGGTGGCTCGGCCAGTCTGTCCGGCCAGTTCGGTGCGATAGGCTTGCAGCGACTCGGTAGCTGCCTCCTGTTCGATACGGGCCATCGCCACGGAACGGCCCAAGGACGTGGTAGCAGTCTGGTGCGCCTGGAGCTGTTCCTTGGCCTGTTGCAGTTCCTTCTTCTGCACGGCGAAGGCGTCCACGGTTTCCAGGCCAAGTTCCTTCATCCTGGATTTGGCCTCTACCACCTTTTTTTCTATACTGCCGAGGTGGCCTACCACAGTCCCGATGGTGGTGGCAACAGCACCGGCTCCCATCGAAGAAAAGACAATTCCGAGGGTTAACGACTTCGACATGAAAGACTGGCTCCAAAAATCGTGGCAGGAAGCAGGCGCTCAAGCGGAACGCGATACCGCTGACGCCATGACGCTGCCCTGGGCGCAATGCTCCGGGGTGGTTGGCTACCTGCTGGCGTTCTTGGGTACGGTGCTCGGCCTTCTGTTGACCTCCATCCCTGGAGCCATCGGCGGCGGAATCATCGGCTACGTCCTGGGTCTGGTGCTCTGCCTCCCGCTGCGCTGGTTGGCCTTGCTGGTTCCCACTCCGTTCGCCTGGCTGGCCCGCCGCCTCGGCTACGTCCGGTAAGCCGCTGCGGCGGCCTCGGCCTGCTTCACCGCCAGGCCCACCCACTTCTCAAAGTCCCACCACTCCAGCTCGTAGATTTCCGAGGGCTGGAAGTGGAACCACTTGGCGAGCAGTCCGCACGCCTCCCACAAGGTTTCATCAGGTAGAGCGGGGCATCCACAGACTTTGAAATGCCGCCTGGACGATGGCCAGGTCGGCCAAGTCCAGCTCCTCGATGTCTTCGACGGTGAGCTTCTGCTCGGACAGCATCGCCATCAGCACCAGCTCGCGCCGGGCCGGGTCGGATTCGATGCGCTGGGCGGCCACCATGTCCTTGGCCTTGCCGCGCCGGAAGCTGATGGTCTTGACCTCACCGTTCGGCGTGGCCAGCGGCATTGCCAGATCCACGCTCGCGGGATTGGCGGGCGCTGCGGTGTTCTTCGTGGTGTCGCTCATGGTCAGCCTCCGATGTTGGTGCGGTACAGGTCGAGTTTGTCAACGCCGCCGACCTTGTAAATGTTGGCCATCGCATCGACTTCCAGCACGTCCGCGCCATTGACCTGCTGCTTGATGTAGGTCGCGTAGAACTTGCTGCTGAACTCGGCCTTATCGTTCTGCTTGAAGTCGCCGGTCGGCACCTCGTAAAACGAGGCGGTGAGAAACACCACGTAGGGCACCTGTTGGGTGCGGCCTTGACTGGTGTAGGTTTCCAGGCTGCCGCGCGCCTGAAGCTGCACCGGGGTGAACGGGTCGAGCAGCTTGGGCCACACGTTGGCGTAGAACGAGTTCCACTTGATCTCGCCTTCCAGCGCCTCGAAGCCGCTGGGCAGCTTGATCGCGCCGACCATGCCCACGGCCTTGTGCTCGGCCATCTTGAACTTCACCACCGGGAGCTTGAACTCCTCGGCCTGGCCCAACAGGCTGTTGCCGTCGATGTAGATGTTCGCGTTGTTGAGCGTGTTTACTTGAATACCGGCCACGATTGGCTCCTTTCAGATTGGTTGGATGTTCAGGAGGACTTCGTGCCCAACTGGTTGAGGTAGTCGATGTTCACGATGGACTTGTAGGTCACGCGCTCGGCAGGCGTCGGCGGCATGAAGTCGTAGGTGAACGTGACGTGGCCCGCCGCCAGTTCCGTGGTTTCGTTGTCCGCCGGGTCGAACCACACCTTGCCGTCGATGATCGCGCCGTCTGCCTTGAGCTTGCGCATGAAGGCGTTGCAGCTTTCGACGATGGCGTCGATGAGCGCGTTGTCCAGCGGGCGGTCGATGTACTGGAGCGTGTAGTACTCCAGGCTCTCCGCGATCACGTCCGCCGTGCGCAGCACGTTGATGAAGTTCTTGGGATGCGTCTCGCTGGGGAAGGCCGCACTGCGGTTTCCCCACAAGCGGATGCCCGTGCCGTAGCTGTTGAACACCGTGATGATGCCCGCCTCGTTCAGCAGGTTGGCCTCGCTGTTCGGGTCGTTAATCATCGCGTCGATGGGCGTTTCCACGCCGGTCACGCCGAGCAGCTCGGTGTTCGAGGGCGACCACCAGTAGCCGTTCTCCTGGTCTTTGCGCGAGAGCGCGCCAGCGGCATAAGTCGCCAGGTCGGCCAGCACTTCGGTGTCGGTCGCCGTGTCGTAGTCCTTCACGTGCGGGAAGCACAGGCCGATGCGGCGCGAGCTGGTGTTGAAGTTGATGCTGCCGGATGGCCCACGCCCGGTGATCGCCTGCTGAAACGTGGTGCCGATGGGGGCGGTCACGAAGCCAAAGGCGCGAATGCTGTTCATCAGCGCACCGAGTTCGGTGGCCACCGAGTTGAGGGTGCTGAACACCGGCGCGATGATGATCTTCGGGTAGTACCCGAAAAGCTGGTAGCTGTCGCGGAACGCCTTCATGCCCGTGCGCTGGCCCGCCCCATTGATGGTGCCGATGATGTCCGAAGGCTGCACCAGTGTCGGGTTCGCGTAGGTATACGACGCCTTCAGCGTGGTGGGAGCGGCTACGGTACCCGCAGGGATGCTGCCGGAGCTGATGCGCTGGCCGGTGCCGGTCGCCGGGTCGAACGTGTAGTCGGTGTCCTTGATGTAGGTGGTGGAGCCTGCCGAGTTGGTCAGCGTGATGGCACTCACCACGGCGGCATGGCCCAACGAGAACTTGCCGTCCTGGTCAACAGTCACGGTTTCCGGCGCAGCAAGCGTGGTTTTGTGCGTGGCCGGGTCGAGCACGTTGATAACGATGGCGACCGTGCCCTTCTGCTTGTAGATGCGGTTGAGCGCCTTGAGGATGGTGCTGCCGGGAATGTCCTGGCCGAATTGCGCGAAGTCGCTCTCGCTGGTGACGAGGATGGGCGTGTTTACTGCCCCGGCCGCCGCCGTGCCGACGATACCGACCACGGCGGTCTTCACCAGCTTGACGGGGCGCGGGCCGCTGTCGATCTCGATGGTCTCGACGCCGTGCAGAAAATTTGCAGCCATTGGAATCTCCTTTCAGTTACTTGGTCTTGCCCGACTTCTCGGTCGCGGCCGTGGGTTCAGTGGTGGCGGGCTGTTCGACCTGCACCGGCGCGGTCTGCACCGGCGTGAGGCGGCCCTTCTGCACCAGCACGCGCACCAGATCGTGATCGGCGGGCAGCTCGACCTCCTGGTTGTTCCAGAGCAGCACGTCCTGGTCGTTGAGGTTGCCCTTGCCGTCGCTCACCTTGAGCGTCACGGCGGAATCGGGGCCGGTGTAGAGATAGCGAGACATAAGCACTCCTTCGTTTAAGTGGTTTCAGGTAGCTGCACAGCGGGTTCGGAGAGCGCCGGTGCGGCGTCCTCATTGGTGACGCCCCACGGCCCAGGCGGGCGGGGTCGGTTGGCCACGGTGGTCATGGGAATGGCAAAACGCAGGCTGTAGCCCCACGTGCCCTCGACGTAGTCGTCGAACTCGACGCTGATGATTCGCACTTGGCCTGAAGCGAACTGCGGTACCCACCCCATGAGTGCTTCACGGCAGGTTTCGAGCAGGTCATAGATGCCGACGCCCAGGGCAGCCTCCGCCGAACCTGGAACATTGGCTTCGCGCAGCGTGCGCGAGATCAGCCCCATCTCGAACTCGTCCTCGTAGGTCACCAGTTGCCCGGCGGTCGCGCGGTGTGTGAACTTGCTGCCGCGATAGATGACCAGTGCCGCGCCGTGGGGATGGGCCATGCGGTAGTCGCGTGGGCGCTCCGGCCAGGCACGCACATCCACCTTCGGATGCGCCTGGCCCTGCAGCGTGAGCGCCGCAGACAGGCGGGCCACGATGGCGTTTTCCAGATCACCGACCGTGCTCATCAACGGTTCCTCCGGCCGAACAGCGACGGCGGCTGGCCGAACTGCGGCATACCGGCCGATTGCGATGCAGGGTTGTCGGCCACGTCAGCGCGCAGCTTCGCGCCAGGCAGGGAAACGTCGCCACAGCCGATGGCCTTGAGCAGCTTCACTACGTCTTCGTAGCGTTGGCGGGCATCCTTGATATCGTCGGCAGGCCGCAGCGTTTGCAGCCGGTAAATGGCGATGTCGCACGCGCAGCGCACCAACACCACCGGCGCGGCCATCGGTTCACCGCTGATGCTTACCAAGGGCAGCACGTAGCGGCGGTCGAGCCAAGCGTCGATCTCGGCGGCGGCATCAGCCAACGCCTGCTCGGCGCGGCCTGCATCCAGAGCCTGCGCGTCAGGGTCGGTGATAAGCCGCAGGTCGCGCTCGGCATATCGCTCGGTGAGTTGAGTAAAGGTGGCGTAGTCCATGTCGCCACTTTGCCGAGTGCCCCGACACAGAGACAGTAAAGGTCTTTAGTTTTTGCCCGGTGGTGGGCAGGCGGCAGGCGGCCGGTTTCGAAGGGTTTGTCCCCACTGCTGCACCCTGCTGCCAGTCGTAGACCATCAAGAGGGGCACCCGGCCGTTTGCGAACGATTCGCTGGCGCTCAAACGCCACGGCCTATACAACGGGGGCACCACAGGGGTACGGCGGGCTTGTAGGGCCGCACAGCGCGCCGCCGAAAAAAAGCCCGCGCCGGGATACGACGCGGGCAAACTGCCAGGGAGAAGGCCAGGTGGCGTTGAGGCAGGAAGATCAGCTTGCCCGGCTGGGGCGCGGCGTGCCGTTGAGGTCGGCCAGCGCATCGGCCTCGGTCAGCACTGGGCGGGCCAGTTCGTCACGCAGGCGGAAGCCCAGCAACTCGTAGACCTTGCTCACGGCGTCCTTGCGGGCCTCGGTACGGCCACGCTCGGCACTATGCTGTGCCGGGTCGATAGCACCGTAATTGATGCCGACCACCTTGGTGCCGTTGCGCAACGTCAGCACGGCGAACGTCACACGCTCCAGGCCAACCCACGACGCAGGCGCGGTGCCGAGTTGGGATTCGCCGAGCACGCCATCGGCAGCGGTGAAGCAGAACTCGCTGACGATTTCCGCTTCGACATCGGCCGGAGTGACACGCGGGCCGTTCACTTGAGTGGCTTCCATGTTCATACCTCCACGATCTCGACCGCCTTCACGTCGAGCAAGGATTGCAGTTGCTTGCCGCCGACCTCGAACGAGGCATCGCTGCCGGGTTCATAGACCTGGCCATCGTGCTCGACGCGCACGATGGGCCGGACTGTCTTGGCATCGCCCTGCGCGGGCTTCACCTTCTGCTCGGCCTGGGCCTGGCCTTCCGGTTGTGCGCTGGTCTGCGCGGTATCGGCTTGCACAGTGTCGGCCTGCACGGCTTCGGCCTGCGGCTTGTCGCCTTCGCCTTCCGGCAACTGGACGGGTTCCTTCTTTGCCATCGTCGCCCCCTTACGCCACGGCGTTCTGGAAGAAGTAGCCCAGGTCGCGGGCGCAGATGACTTCCTTCACGCGCTCGCCGGAGCGCACGCGCTGGGAGCCGGTCAGGCCGATCTTCGGCTCGTCGATGCTGCCCGCGATTTTGTTGCCCCAGGCGGCGGTGAAACCGTAGGTCACGCCAGCCTGCGGGCCTGCGGCGCGGTCGCGGTACAGGAACGCCGCGTGCTTGCCCCACACGCGCGACATGCTTGCGGCCTGGCCCTTCTTGGCCTGGTTGACGAAGCCCGCGCCGACCAGCACTTCTTGCAGCTCGAAGAACTCCGCGAACTCCTGGCGCGACACCATGCCCGCGCCCTGCGCCGTGCCCTTGATGGCCTGCACGATCAGCTTGTGGCGGCGCAGCTTCGTCCAGGTCTGCTGGCCGAACACGGCGATGTTCGGGCGGATGATCGGCGAGTCGAGCGCGTCGCCGATGGAGGCCACCGGGTCGGACGAATCGTGCGACCACTGGCTGGTGCCCGACAGCGTGGCCTGGTTGTTGGCCGAGAAGCTGGCCGGGTTGAACACCTTGGAAGCGACACGCTGCTCACGGCCCAGGTTCACCAGGTTGGTCAGGTAGGCCGTGGACGTGCCGAGCGGATCGACGCCCTGGTTGTCGGCTTCGACGTCCTCGTTCGGCACAATGTCGTCGAGGCCGTGGTCTTCGACCTTATCGGTACGCTCCTCGGCCTTGAACTCGACTTCGTTGGGCACCGACTTGCGGCCCACGCGGGTGTCAGGGACGGTGAAGCCTTGCGCCAGGTCGTACTCCAGCCACTTGAACTCCTGCGAGGTGGGCGTGCGCGGCAGGACGCTGTCGGCGATCAGCACCACGTCCGGGTTGCGGTACGCGATGGCGATGGCGGTCAGCTTCGGGTCGATGGGAAACGGGCGAATTGCCATGTGAATCTCCTATTTGTGATGAGGGTTAGGCAGCGCCCTGGAACACGCCGCGCGCGAGCAACACCGGGGCGATGTCGCCAGCGACCGCGCTGACCTCGGCGAAACCGATAATGTGTGCGTTGACGTTCGCCGCAGGCGCGGCGACCACGGCCTTGCCGTTGGCGTCCGCCGCGACCGGCTGGCCGCGCGCCACGGTGCCGCCAAACTCCACGTCCGCAAGACCGGCGCGAACCACGTCCACGCGCTCGCCCGCGACCACGGGCAGTTCCGCGTTCACGCCGATGACCAGGTCGGTGCTGGCCGCAGCCTGCGCCACGCCGCCATCGGCCGCGCCGAACTTGACGATGCGGTAGGCCGCGATGTCGCCCTCGGCGGTGTAGTTCTTGATGAGGGTGGGATTGCCCATTGCTTACGCTCCTTTCGTGACGTGGGCCACGGCCGCAGCCGTGGAAACGGTGACACCGGCCTGGGCCTGTTCCTGCTGGTACTTCAGCGCGGCCTGGGCGATGGCGTTGGAGTCCTTCGTGTCCAGGTCGGCACCGCCCGCAGGCGGGTTGCCGCCGGTCTGCGTGCCCTTGAGCGCCGCCAGCGGCTTGGCTTCCTTCAGGAAGGCTTGCAGCGCCGCCAGCGGCTGCGCACGCCAGTAGGCTTCGTTGGGCGGCAGGATGCGCGCGTCGGTCAGCGCGGCGGTCATCAGGCGTTCGTGTTCGGCCTTGTCGCTGGTGGACTTGAGCGCGGCCAGCTCGGTGGCGAGCTTCTGGTGTTCGTCCAGCGGGATGTGCTTGGCCGGGTCGAACTGACTGGCCTTGAGCGCCGCGATCTGCTGCTCCTGGTCGCGGGCTTTCTGCACCAGCGTGGAGAGCTGCGCGAGCGCGGTGTCGTCGCCGGTGTCCAGGGGCAATCCCAGGGCCACCAGCACCTTGGTTTTTTCCATGATGGGTTCCTCGTTGGTAGTCCTGCCAGAGCCGGGCAGTCGGCGTAGCGAATCGTTGGTGAGCGCGGTGATCTCGCCCAGCGCGCCGAGCGCGGGCTTGTTGGTGAGAGCAACGCTATGCAGGCCGAGCACCATGCCGGTCTCGGCGTCGAAGATGAGGATGGGCGAGATGTAGAGGTACTCGTCGCCCTCCAGGTGCGCGCGCCCGGCGGGCGTCCAGGTCACATGCGCCAGCATCCCCACGCCAGGCGAATACTCCAGCGCGGTAATCCAGCCAGCAGCGGGCGCGGGTTGCCCGTTCTCCGCGGCCTTGAGGGTTTGGTGTTCGTAGTCGATGGGGAGCTTGACGCCGCCCGCCTTGAAGGTGGCGGTGACGGCAGCGGCGGCCGTGGCATCCAGGAACCACGTCTTGGCCGTGACCCCCTCCATGTTGCCGGGGCGGCCGTCGAGGGCATCGAAGTGCCCATCGGGAATCACGCGCATCCGGGCAGGAGCGGTGCGCGTTGCGCCTTGGCCTTCGAGCACGATCTCGAAGGCCAGCGCTGCTACTTGTCGGTTTGCGGTGCTTTTGTCCATGCCGCCACTTTGCCGAGCGGCATGGGCGGCAGACAGTAAAGGCTTTTAGTTTTTGTGCGACCGCATTTTCTTCACGCAGACCTCGTGCATGGTCGCTGTGTCCACAACGCCCAGCAAGTTCTCAGTCGCGCCACCGTTGCCACGGACGATGTCAAAGTCGAGGGAATACAGCGGCGGCTGCTTGTTGTAGCCGCCTTCGCAGCGCAACGCGATGATCTGCGACTTCGTCAATGGCCCGACTTTCTTGAGCACGTCGCCCAAGGCCACGTCTTCGGCCCGGAACTTCAGCACGGGATTCTCTGCCGCGCTGGTGTCCATCACCAGCACCGACACCTGCCGCTTCTCTGGTGGCGGCACGTCGTCAGCATCCTCGCCACAGGCAACAAGGCCCACGCAGGCCGCCAACGCGAAAACAACCCTCAAATTCATTTCACCCCCCTTGCACTCAATGCGTGTGCAATGCGCCCGCGCAGCGCCGCCGGTTCTGGCGTCGCATCGGCACTCCACTCCGGCCATAGCTCATCAAGTAGCTCATGGAAGCCAACCTCCGACAAGCCGGTCTCGCGCTTGTGCAGCTCATCCGCCAGCAAGCTGGCTAACACCTTCATCCGCAGCAACTGCGCTGCTGGCGTGGTGTGTTCCTCGCCCTTGCGCACGCCAGTCGTGATGTAGCCGACATCAGCTCCGGCCTCCGCGATAGCGGCCAGGTACTTCGCATCCGGTTGCCGCTTGTCGTTCTCGTAGTTGGTCTGGGCGCTGATCTGCACCCCGGCCAACGCCGCGAAATCAGTCTGGTTTAGACGGAGCCGCTTTCGCTCCTCTTTCAATCTGCATCCGATAGTCATTAAACCTCCAAATGAGTAAAAACCACTTGATCTTTTACTCGTTCGAGTAAATAATCACCACCATCACCAACCAAAACCACCAGAGGCCGAACCCATGACCCAAGACCAAATCGACCGGAAGATCGCCGCCTTTCGCGCCGACCTGGACGCTCGCGGTGAGTCGCTCTCCGACTACTGCCGCCGCAAGGGGCTGGACTACGACGCCATGTTCATGGTGCTGCGTGGTCGCTCCAAGGGCAAACGCGGCAAGGCGCATCAGGTTTTTGTCGCTCTCGGCCTCAAGCCGAACCGAGCCGCCTGAATTTTCGCACGCTGCAAATCATTTTCACAGGAGAACCTTAATCGTGAGCACACCAATCAAGACCAGCCAGACAGCAGCCAAGGTGCTCGATGTCCTGGCTGCACTGCTGGGCCACTTCGCCAACGGCATGACGCCCACCGATCTGTCGAAGGCCACCGGCCTCGATCCCAGCGCCATCACCCGTTACGTCGCCACGCTCGAAGAAAAGGGCTTTGCCGAACGCATCCCGGAGACCGGGCGCATCCGCCCCTCGGTGCAGTTCGCGCGCCACGCCGTTTCTATCCTCCGCAGCCTCGACGCCGCCCGCGAGCGTATCGAGAACATCCAGACCCGCCTGACCAATCACTAAGGAGAAGAACATATGGCCCGCACCGCAACCAAGATCGCACCCGCCGCCGAAGTCGTCACTGACGCCGACCTGCCGGGCCTGCCTGCCGCCACAGCAGCCGCCAACCAGCTCGCCGTCATGCACAGCAAGCAAGAGGCCGCCGCGCAGGCCATCGCCACCGAAATCGGCTACGAAGGTTCCCTGACCATCGGTGCCCTGGAAGATGAAATCCGCTTCTACCAGCGCCGCACGGTGGAATCACTGTTGGAGCTGGGCAAGCGCCTGCTGGTGCTACGCGAGCTGACGCCGCACGGTGAGTTCGAGAAGCGCGTGGAGTTCCTCGGCTTCAGCTACAGGTCAGCCGCGCGCTTTATGCAGGCCGCTGCCAAAACGGCGAAATCTGCCAATTTGGCACTTTTGAGCACCCAGGTGAAAAGTGCCAGCGCCTTCCTGGAGCTTGTCACTCACGACGATGACGTGCTGGAGAATCTGAAGGACATCGACGACATCGACCGTATGAGCGCGGGCGAACTACGGAATGCCATCCGCAGCCTGCAAGGCGATCTTGAAGCCAAGGACGCTGTCCTGGACAAGACGCAGAAAAAGCTCACCAACCTCCAGGTACAGCTCAAGAAGAAGGTGGTCGCCGACACGGACTGGCCCGACGCGCTGGAGCCGGTTTCCGACCAGGTCGCCGCCGCCGGTCGCAAGATCGCCCAGGCCATCAGCGAGCTGGAGACCTGCCGCATCACGTTGTTCGAGGTTGCGCAGGACATTCCCGAAGAACAGCGCCCGAAGTACGAAGCGGCGCTGGCCCACATCGCCGAGGTGTACGAGCAGGCGCTCTCGCGGGCAGAAGCGGGCCTGACCAAGGAACGCACCACCTTCGACAAATCGCTGGGCGCATACGCGCCAGAAGCGGCCTGAAGCGCAGGAACTCGATATGGCCCATCAACTCGCTCCAGACCTGCTGCAAGAGCTATTCGCCTTGCGCGACCGCATCGCTGCGGCCCCGCACGGTTGCGCGACCGAGCTGGTGCATAACTTTGCCAGCCTCATCGGCCGGAACCCCTCGACGGTCTACACCTGGCTGCGCACCCATGCAGGCTATCGCACCGGCCGCAAGAAGCGCGCCGACGCGGGCACCACTGCGCTGCCGAAGGAAACGCTGCACTTCATCGCAGCGGCCAAGCGCGAAGGCATCCGTGGCAACGGCAAGGCCACGCTGCCCACGGCGGTGGCCATGAACATCGCGCACACCAACGGCATCGACGTAACCGTCTCCGAGGGCCGCGTCAACGCGCTGCTGCGCGCCGCTCGCATGGACGCCAAGGCGCAGGCCGCCGCCCGCAACCACATCACGCTGCGCAGCCTGCATCCCAACCACCTGCACCAGATCGACCCCTCGCTCTGCCTCATCTACTACACGCCAAAGGGTCAGGCGATCATGCGCGACGAGGAGTTCTACAAGAACAAGCCCGCCAGCATGGACAAGGTGCGGCTCAAGGTCTGGCGTTACGTCCGCTACGACCACGCCAGCGGCACCATCGACGTGCGCTACTTCGAGGCCGCTGGCGAGAATCAGCACAGCCTGTTCGAGTTCCTGCTCTACACCTGGGGCCAGCAGTCCGACCGCATGTCGCACGGCGTACCCAAGATGCTCTTGTGGGACAAGGGCAGCGCCAACACCAGCTTCGCCATCAAGAACCTGCTCGACGCCCTGGGCGTTGACCACGAGACACACGCCACCGGCCACTCCTGGGGCAAGGGCGGCGTCGAGCAGGGCAACAACCTGGTGGAAACCCACTTCGAGTCCCGCCTGCGCTTCGAGCCAGTGGAGAGCGTCGAGCAGCTCAATGCTTCGGCGGCCCGCTGGGTACGCGACTTCAACGCCAACGCCATCGAGAAGGTCGATTGCCGCCTGGTGCGCGCCAGCGGCCAGCCGATGGTGCGCGACGACCTCTGGCAGCTCATCATGCGCCACCCCGGCGCACTGGTGCAGATGCCGCCGCGCGAGGTGTGCCAGTGGTTCATGGCGGGCCAGGAACTGACCCGCCAGGTACGCAACCTGAAAATCACCTTCGCTCACCCCGAGCTGGGGCGGCGCGCCAGCTACGACCTGAACCCCTGGGCCGAGTTCCTGGGCAATGGCCAGAAGGTGCGCGTCACACCGCTGCTCATGCAGCAGGGCGCGCTGCGTATCGAGATCGACCGCCTGGGCGCGGAACCCCTGCTGGTGCAAGTGGAGCCGGAGCGCGAGTTCGACGAATACGGGCGGCCCCTGTCCGCGCCGGTAGCGGGCGAGGAGTACGCCCGCGCGCCGCAGACCGCCAGCGAGCGTGCCGCGAACACGCTGGCCGCTGCTGCCTGGGGCGATGGCACCACAGTGGATGAGGCCGAGAAGAAGCGCGCCGAGCAGGCCCGCCCCTTCGGCCACCTCAACGATGGCAAGGGCTTGGTGGCGCACAGCCACCTGGGCCAGGCCGACCTGCCGCGCCGCCTGGTACCCAACGCCGGGGAAGTTCAAACGCCCCAGGTGCAACAGCTCCAGAGCAAGGCCGCATCGGTGCAGATGATGCTCACCGTGCCGGAGGCCGTTCGCGCCATCAAGGAGCGCCTGGGCGATGCCGCCCCTGCCGACCTCTACAGCCAGGTCAAAGCCGCCTTCCCGGACGGCAACGTGCCGCAATCGTGGGCTGATCAGTGGGCCATCGCACCGGCGGCAACGGGCACTCATGGCAGCAGCGTGATTGAGCTGAGGAGGTTCCGATGAGATACCCCGACAGCAAACCCACGCCCCTCAAGCTCAAGGCTCTGCTCAAGCGCATGAACGTGGCGCAGGCGCAGTTCGCCCGCACGCTGGGCATCAGCGCAGGAACCTTGGCCGACATCCTCAATTGGGGCTTCCAGCCTGCCAAGGGCTGGCCCGCTCTGCGCCAAGCCATCCGCATCGAACTGGCCCGGCTGGGCGCGTCCGAGAAAGCCATCGCCACCGCGTTCGAGCACCGCGCGGGCACCCCGAAAAACCGAGACGCCGCAGAGCGTTCCACCACCGCGCCCACGTCCGACGCGGCCTCCTCATCAACTGCCAAGAAGGAAACCGACATGCTGCTGCAAAAACAAACTCTGACCCCGGCCACCCGCAAGCACTTCAACCTGGCCGCCGATCCGTTCAAGAACGACGTCACGCAGGCCAGCGACGTCTTCATCAGCCAGGACATCCGCTTCGTGCGCGAAACGCTCTGGCAAACCGCCAAACATGGCGGGATGCTCGGCATCGTCGGCGAAAGCGGCAGCGGCAAGTCCACGCTGGTCGATGACTTCAAAGACCGCCTGGTGCGCGAAGGCCGCGACCTGGTCGTGATCGAACCCTCCGTGCTCTACATGGAGGAGAACGACGCCAAGGGCAAGACGCTCAAGAGCGCGGCCATCGTGCAGGCCATCATCGACACCGTCGCACCTGGCGTTGCTCCTGCGCGTGACTTGGAAGCCCGCGCCCGCCAGGTGAAGAAGCTGCTCACCGCCGGACACCGCGCGGGCCAGCGCCATCTGCTGTTGATCGAAGAAGCGCACTGCTTGCCCAAGGCGACCCTGAAGCACCTCAAGCGGTTTTCCGAGATCAAGGACGGTCTCTCGCCCATGCTGTCCGTGGTGCTGATCGCACAGCCGGAGCTGCGCGCCCGCCTGTCGGTGAGCGACCCCGATGTGCGCGAGGTCGCCCAGCGGTGCGACATCGTCGAGCTGCCGCCGCTGGACGGCTACCTGGCCGAATACCTCAAGTTCAAGCTGGCACGCATCGGCGTTGATGTGGCCCAGGTCATCACGCCCGAAGGCATCGCCGCGCTGCGCGAACGCCTGACCTTCGCTCGCCGCACCGGCAACGCCAAGTCGGCGCAGTTGACCACCACCTACGTGAGCCTGGCATACCCGCTGGCCGTCGCCAACGCGCTCACCGCCGCCATGAACGTGGCCGCCAACCTCGGCGCTCCGGTGGTGGACGCCGACATCGTCAAGGAGGCGTGACATGGCCGCCGTCCTGCATCTCGTCCGCCCCATCACCCATACGGAGCATGTCATGAGCAGAGTGTTCACCGAGGAGTTCGTTTCCCGCCTGGAGCTGGTCAACCGCGTCGCCCGCGAGTTGCGCGCAATGGGCTACCGCGTGGTGCAGGAGTCGCTGTACCCCGGCCAAACCGACCGGCCAACCATCACCGTGACGCCGGGAAGCACCAAGCAGCTCAAGCCGCTGCTGGAGCTGGGCCACGGCCGCACCATCAAAACCCAGGCAGATGGCAGCCGCCTCTGCTCCATCCACTACCAGGGCATTCGCGTGGCCTGGAAAGAAGTGCTACGGGCGAAGGAACTGATGCAATGAGAACACGCTGCCCGTCCTGCGGCGCGACCCTATCGCTCGACGCCCTGGTCGCCCACGAAGGCGCGCGTGAAGCCCTCGCCGCCGCCTTCAAGCTCTCCGGCACGCTCGGCGCAGCCCTGGTGCGCTATGTCGCGCTGCATCGGCCTGACTCCCGCGAACTGACGATGGAGCGCGTGGGCAAGCTGCTCAACGAGGTGTTGCCGGACATCCAGGCAGGGCGCATCACGCGCAACGGCCAGGTGTTTGAAGCGCCACAGGAAGCCTGGGTGTGGGCCATTGAACAAGGGCTGGCCGCGCGCGATGCAGGACGGCTCAAGACGCCCCTCAAGGGCCACGGCTGGCTCTACGAGGTAATCAGCGGCTATCGGCCCGCCGTAAACAACCTGGTGGTCGATGGTGCGCCGCGCCTGACCACCGGCAAGACCACGTCCAAGACCCTGTCGGGCATCGCGGCGCTGGAGAGTTTCAAGCATGGTGCCTGACTGGTTCCGCATCGTCATCGCCACCGGCTTGCAGAAGCTGCTGGCCCTGCGCCTGGCGGGCACTCCGCCAGAAGACGCCATCGTCGGCACCGCCGAGGTGTGGCTGGAGGCGATCTGGAACAACGGCTGCCGGTGGGATGAACAGCTCGACCGAGAGCGCCTGGAGCGCGCCTTCTTGGTGCTGTTCCGCGTCTGCGATCGCTGGCCGCCGCCGAAGCTCTACCTCGACAACATCGGCGCTCGCGCACCACCGCGCCAGCTACCGCCGCCCCCGGTCTCGCCGGAAGTGCGTGAACAGAACCTGGCACGCATCCGCGAGTTAATGAAAGACCTCAAGAAAACGCTATCAATGAAGGAGCCACATCATGGCAACCAGAAAAAAGGCAAAAGCGGCACAGTGGGTGTGCCAGAGCAAGGAACTGACGATTGAAGCCATCCGCGCCCTTGGCGATGCGCAGCGCGAGCTGACGCGGGTAGAGACCGAGATCAACGACCAGATCGCGGCTATCACCGCCGGGCGCAAGGACGAGATCGAGGCGCTCAAGACGCGCATCGACACGCTGGCCGGTGGCATCCAGACCTGGTGCGAAGCGCACCGCGCCGAGTTGCTCGCGGGCGGCGGCAAGGAAGCCAACCTTATCACCGGCCTGGTCAAGTGGCGGCAGCGACCGCCCAGCGTCAGCATCCGCAGTGTCGATAAAGTGCTGGAGACACTGCGCTCGCTGGGCCTGGGCCGATTCATCCGTAGCAAGGATGAACCGAACAAGGAAGCCATGCTCGCCGACCCCACGGCTGTATCCGGCATCGCGGGTATCTCCATCGTGACCGGCGTCGAGGACTTCGTCATCGAGCCGTTTGAAGTCGAGGTGGCGTGATGGAACAAGCCGACCGCGACAAGATCATCGCCAAGGTCAAGAAATGCCTGGCGCTGGCAAAGTCCAGCAACGAGCATGAAGCGGCCAACGCACTGCGTCAGGCGCAGAAGCTGATGCAGATGCACGGCATCAGCGACCTGGACGTCGAGCACGCTGACATCCAGGAAGAAAGCACCCGCGCCGGTGCAGCGCAGAAGCCAGCCCGCTGGGAATGCGGCTTGGCCACCCGTGTAGCCGCCGCCTTCGACTGCTCGGTGTTCCTGGCGTGCAGTCGTCCAGTCGGGCGCTGGGTGTTCGTGGGCGCGGCACCGTCCGGCGAAATCGCCCGCTACGCCTTCGAGGTGTTGTTTCGGCAGGCGAAGCGGGCGCGGGCGCACTATGTCAAGACGGCCCTGAAACGCTGCACCACGACTCGCACGCGCCGCGCCGACCTGTTCTGCGAGGGCTGGGTGATGACGGCAACCGAGCTGGTGGAGAGCTTCGCCGGTAGCGC
Organism: uncultured Burkholderiaceae bacterium; assembly: GCA_934525625.1. Classification (GTDB taxonomy): domain Bacteria; phylum Pseudomonadota; class Gammaproteobacteria; order Burkholderiales; family Burkholderiaceae_B; genus Mesopusillimonas. Next base: position 43,136 of record CAKSZL010000002.1, on the reverse strand, counting down.
GGCTGCGCAGGCCCGCGTCACGGCCTATCTGGAGCACAAGCACACGCTGACCAGCTTCCAGGGGCACAACCGCAACGCGGGCCGCAACCTTTCCGAGCGCGACTACGGCGATATGCAGGCCGGGCATCGGGCTGGCCGGGATGCCCAGCTCAATCGCGGCGTGGGCGGTGATGAGCGCCTGGCGCTGGGAGCGGCCCTATGAAATCCGCCGCCCGCACCGCCGCTAATCAGGATGCTCGCCAGCGCCTCATACGTCTCATTCATGTGGGCAAGCGCGAGCTGGGCCTGGACGATGAGATCTACCGCGCGCTGCTCATGGGCAGTGTGCATAAGGATTCCACCTCGGCCATGAGCGTGCCGGAGCTGGAGCGCGTCCTGGAGCGCATGAAGCGCAGCGGTTTCAAGGTGCGGGTCAAGTCGGCCCGGCCTCCTGCTCAAAGCAGGCCGGGCCGTCCCCTGGCGCAATACCCGGAGGCGCGGAAGGTACGCGCCCTCTGGTTGTTCCTGCACCAGTTGGGCGCGGTGAAGAACCCATCCGAGGAAGCCCTGGCGGCTTATGTGAAGCGCATCGCCAAGGTGGACGCACTGCAATGGACGAACGGCAACCAGACGGAAGCCCTCATCGAGACTTTGAAGAAGTGGGCCATGCGCTACCTGCCTGGCCAGGTGAGGGAAATGGCTCAAACCTTATCGGAAGCGATCAAGACCGGCAGCGTCACATTGAGCGACGAGGAACTGACCGGGTTGCGCTCCACGGTCGGCCTGGCGCAAACCCGGCAGACCTTTGACCCCATGCAAACTGCTTGGGATGCACTGAAAACAGCACTCGATAAGAGGGAGAAACCATGAAGCCAGAGAGCACGATGATGCACTTCCCGGATGGATACCCGGAACTGCTCGAACAGATCGGCCAGGTGATCTACAACCGGCTGGTCACACACGAAATTGCGCAAGCTACGTCGCTTGCGTTCACCATCACCGAAGCCATCCGCACGGAGATCGGAGGCGTTCAACAGTACATCCCGCGCGGCTTGTCCTATGAGCTGTCACAACGCGATGAGCAAATCTGGTCGGAGTTCAACGGGGACAACTACAAGATGCTCGCGCACAAGTACAACCTCACGGAAATGCAGGTGAGGAACATCGTGAAGCGGGCGCGGCAGCGCGACCTAAGCACCCGGCAGATGCCACTGCTGCCGGACGGAAACTAAAGCACTTTAATCGCATCACCGGGGAGCCGCCGCCATCATGACGGCATGAAAAATTCTCGCTCCCTAGACGATCTTTTGCCGCCCGTGCGCTCACGGGCGCAAGCCTTCCTAGCCGCGTGCAAGCAGGAGGGCATCGACATCCTCGTTACCTCCACCTACCGCGACCTGGAGAGCCAAGCTGCGCTCTACGCCCAGGGCCGAACCGCCCCCGGCAAGCGTGTAACCAATGCCAAGCCGGGCCAGAGCTATCACAACTGGCGCGTCGCCTTCGACGTGGTGCCTCTACGCGACGGCAAAGCCGTGTGGAACACCACCGGCGCTGACGGCAAATTGTGGGAACGCATCGGCCAACTCGGCGAGGCGGCTGGTCTGGAATGGGCGGGGCGTTGGAAGACATTCCGCGAATACGCTCATTTCCAGTACACAGGCGGCCTGTCGCTGGCGCAGCTCGCCGCTGGCAAGGTTCCGCAGGAGGTCGCCTCGGCATGAATCTCATAGACCTGGTCTCCCGCGACGGCCGCCTCTCACACACGAAGATTTGGGCCAACATCGGCTACGCCGCCGCCACCGTTTCGTTTGTGCGCCTGAACTGGGTGGGCCAGGCCGAGACGGAAGTCTGGTGGGCCTACCTATCCTGCGTTGCTGGTGCCGTCACGGCCTCGAAGTTCCTCTCGCTCAAATACAGCGGCTCCGCTGCCCGCGCCGCCAATGCGGAGGAGAAATCGTGAGCGCGGCCGTCATCCAGTTCTTCCGTGAGCTGCCCTGGAAGCTGCTGGGCTTCATTGCCATCGTCACCACCTCCGTCATCGGTGGTTGCCACTACGGCGAATCCACCGTCAATGCCGCATGGGATGCCGAACGTGCTGCGGCAAAGCTGACCGCCGCGCAAACCGCTACCACCCAGGCCGAGGTCACGACCAAGGTGGTGACGCAATACGTTGACCGCGTCCAGGTGGTAAAGGAGCGCGGCAAGGAAATCATCAAGGAGGTTCCCGTCTATGTTTCGTCTGCTGTTACTTGCGATCTGCCTGGCGGTTTCCGCGTGCTCCACGATGCCGCCGCCCAAGGCGAACTTCCCGACCCCGCCGGAGTTGCTGATGCGCCCGCCGCCAGCGTTGAAACCGCTGCCGCCACCGTCGTCGAAAACTACGCCACCTATCACGAAGTCGCCGAACAGTTGAAGGCGCTGCAATCGTGGGTCAACCAGCAGGAGCAAGCGCAATGACCATTCAAGTTGATTTTTGGCACCTGGTCGGTCTGCTGCTGGGCTTCATCGGCACCCTGGCTTCGTTCGGGAAGATTCTGCTGCGGCAGCTCGACGCCCGCATCGACCAGCAAAACGACCGCGTGAGCAAGCTGGAAAACCAGCTCAACGAAACCCTGACCAAGCTGCCGCTGGAGTACCAGCGACGTGAGGATGCCATCCGCTTCGAGACCGTGCTCAACGCAAAGCTGGATGCCATAGGAGCACGAATTGAACGTCTGATGGAGAAGTCTGTATGACCCCTGACCTGGAAAAAGCCCGGCGCGAAAACCTGCGCTGGCTCATCTTGTTGGCACTGAACTCCGCACAGCCGGTGGGTACCAGCGAACAAGTGGTGCTGTCGGCGATCACGCCGATGCTGCCCGACCTGACCACACTGGAGCTGCGCCGCAACCTCGACTACCTGGCCGCGCGCGAACTCATCACGATCACTGGCCGCGACTCGCAGCCGCAGTGGTTCTGCAAGCTCGACCGCTATGGCATCGACGTGGTCGAGTACGCGGTCGCATGTGAGCCGGGCATCGCGCGCCCGGCCAAATACTGGTGAGCCGCCATGCCTCGACGTTCCAAGGTGGAGGCGCTTCCCGCGCACGTTAAAGCCTGGCTCGACCAAGCGCTGGTGGAGAACAACTTCAGCCAGTACGAGCTACTGTCCGCCGAGCTGGCCAAGCGCGGCTTCGAGATTGGCAAGTCCGGCTTGCACCGCTACGGCCAGGCGTTCGAGGAGCGCCTGAAAACCCTGCGCGTGGTCACTGAACAGGCACGCGCCGTGGTACAGGCCGCTCCCGATGACGATGGCGCTGTCAATGACGCCCTGGTGCGGCTCACGCAAGAAAAAATGTTCTCCATCCTGATGGAGATGGAGGTAGACCCCGACGCTGTCGATCTGCCGAAGCTGGCCCGCGCCGTGGCCGAGTTGGGCAAGGCTTCGGTCGCGCAGAAACGCTGGCAGGCCGAGGCCCGCAAGCAGGCGCTGGAAGAAGCTGCCGCGCGCGTTGACACCGCCGCCCAGGCGCGCGGCCTCAATGCCGACGAAGCCCGCTTCTGGCGCGAACAAGTCCTGATGGGCATGTGATGGGTATTCCTGCCTCTCTCCCCGATACCGAGCGCATCGTCGAGTGGGACGAGCTGCCGGAGAACGTCCGCCAAATACCTCCTGACTTCGACCCATTTGCCGAAGGCGTGCTGATGAAGCACCAGTCGGACTGGATTCAGATGCAGCAGGACTTGGACATCTCGGTGTGCGAGAAAGGCCGCCGCACGGGTATCACGTTCGCGCAAGCACTGACCGACACGATCACCGCCGCTACCGCCAAGGAAGCGGGCGGCAGCAACGTGTGGTACATGGCCGACACGCGTGAAAAGGGTCTGGAATACATCGGCTATGTCGGCAAGTTCTCGCAGATCGTGGCGCGCGGCCAGGCAACGCGCATTGAGCAGCACATCTTCCTTGACCAGCGGGCCGATGGCACCAGCCGCGAGATTCAGGCGTTCCGCGTCCGCTTCGCCAGCGGGTTCCGTGTCACTGCACTTTCTTCTCGGCCGGAAAACATCCACGGCCTGCAAGGGCTGGTTGACCTTGACGAAGCAGCCTTGCACAAGGACGTTTCCAAGGTGCTCGAATCAGCGACGGCCCTGCTCATTTGGGGTGGCCGCATTCGCGTCTGGTCATCGCATCGCGGCAAGAAAAATGCCTTCCACCAGTTGGTGAATGATGTCCGTGCCGGGCGCTATGGGAAACGTGCCAGGTGCATCCGCATCACGTTCGATGACGCCGTGGCGAATGGCCTCTATGAGCGCGTTTGCGCCATGAAAGGCATCCCAGCGACCGAAGAAGGCAAGCGGGAGTGGTACACCGCCATCCGGGCCGCCTACGGCCCGCGAAAAGCAGCCATGCGCGAGGAACTCGACGTGATTCCACGCGACGGCGATGGCTCGGCAATTCCATCGGTCTGGATTGAGCGGGCGATGCCGGAAGTGCGCCCCGTGCTCCGTATCGCTTTCAGCGACGACTTCCCGAAGCGTTCGGAAAAAGAGCGCGAAATCTGGTGCGCGTCGTGGATTGCCACCACGCTCATGCCCGTCCTCAACGAAGCGCAGCGCGGCTTTACCGGGCGTTGGGCAATTGGCATGGACTTCGCGCGCCACCGCCACTTCTCTGTCATCAAGCCCGCCCGCATCACGGCCGACCTTCGCCGCGACGTGCCCTTCATCCTCGAACTGGCCAATGCCCCGACTCGCCAGCAGGAGCAGATTCTCTGGGCGCTGCTGGGCGAGCTGAAGCGGTGGACTTTCGCTGGCGATGCGACCGGGCCTGGTCAAACGCTCATGGAATACACCGGCGACAAGTTCGGACGCGCGGTGTTCGACGAAAAAACGGGCAACTACATCGGCGGCCCTGTCCACGAAGTCACGCTCTCTCGCGCCTGGTACGGCGAATGGATGGGCAAGTACATCTCGCTGTTCGAGGACGGCTTCATCGCCATGCCGCGCGACGCATCCCTGGAGGATGACCACCGCGCCGTCGAGTTCATCGACGGTATCCCGATGGTGCCCAAGCTGGAGCGCAAAGACCTGAAGGACGCCGACCTGGTGCGCCACGGCGACGGCGCGGTGGCGGGCGCGCTGATGAATTTCGCCGCGCTCAACCCGGTGAATGAATGGCTGGCCGAGTACATGGAAGTGCCACGGCGCGATGCGCAGGTTGATGAGATGGACACCGACACCGATCTTGAATACGGCGGCCGCATGGCTGGCTGGTAGGAGCACTGAATGGCAAAACTTCTCGACCAATACGGCAACCCCATCAACATGGCGTCGCTGGATGAGGCGCAGACCTCGCAACTAATCAACCTGCACCGGGAGGTCGCGCAACATCCCTCGCGCGGCCTGACGCCCGCACGCCTAAACTCCATCCTGGAGCGCGCGGAGAACGGCGACCTGATCGCCCAGCATGAGCTTTTCCGTGACATGGAGGAACGCGACGGCCACGTTTTCTCGGAGCTGTCCAAGCGCAAGCGCGCCGTCATCAAGCTGCCCTGGGACATCGTGCCGCCACGCAACCCGAGCAAGGAGGAGGAAGAAGCCAGCGCCTACGCCAAGGAGCTGCTGCTAGACATGACCGACCTGGAAGACCTCATGTTCGATGCGCTGGACGCCATCGGGCACGGTTTTGCGCCTATCGAGTACGACTGGGACAGGGTTGGTGGCGACTGGACGGTGGTGCGATTCAACCACCGCCCGCAGACGTGGTTCCGCTTCGACCGCGACACTCGCACCGAGCTGCGCCTGCGCGACAGCTCTCTGGACGGCGCAGCACTGCGCCCGTTCGGATGGATGATGCACGTCCACAAGGCCATGTCCGGCTACACCGTGCGCTCCGGCCTGGGCCGCGTGCTGGTTTGGCCCTACTTGTTCAAGCACTTCTCGGTTGGCGACCTGGCCGAGTTCCTCGACATTTACGGCCTGCCGCTGCGCATCGGAAAGTATCCGAGCAACGCCAGCCCCGAGGAAAAGGCAACGCTCTGGCGCGCTGTCGCGGGCATTGGCCACAACGCGGCAGGTGTCATCCCCTCGGCAATGGCCATCGAGTTCGAGGAGGCCGCGAAAGGTTCGGAAAAGCCGTTCGAGGTGATGATTAAGTGGTGCGAGCAGACGCAATCGAAGGCCATCTTGGGCAGCACGCTGACCAGCACCACCGAAGCCACCGGCCTCGGCTCCGGCGTGGCCGAAATCCACAACGAAGTGCGCCTGGATATCCGCGATAGCGACTGCAAGCAGCTCGCGGGCACGCTTACCCGCGATCTGATCTACCCGCTTCTGGCCATCAACAAGGGCTGGGCCGACTTCCGGCGCTGCCCGCGCCTGGTGTTCGACACGACCGAAGGCGAGGACATCAAGGTCTACGCCGACGCGCTGCCGAAGCTGGTGGCCATCGGTATGCAAATCCCGACGCAATGGGCGCACGAGCGGCTGCGTATTCCCCAGCCGACCTCGGAGCAGGAAGCCATCCTGGCCACCCGCGCCGCCGCTCCGGCCGAGGAGGAACCGGCCGCCCCCAAGACTAAAAAGGCTGACGCCAAGGCCGCGCTGCTGACCGCGCTGCGCGAGGAAGCGGCGGCCGGTTCCACCTTCGCCGACCAGGCCGTGCTCGACGGCGCGCTGGAGGAGCTGTCCACCGTGCTGCAACCGCAGGCGGTGGCTTGGCTGAAGCCTGCGCTGGACGCCTTGGGCAGTACCGCCAGCCCGGAGGAAGCACTGGCGCTGCTGGCCAGCGAAAACCCGTTGACCGATGATGCGCTGCTGGTCGAAGCCATAGCCCGCGCCCTGTTCGTGTCCGAGCTGTTCGGCGCGGATGCTGTGCGGCAGGAGCTGACTGAATGACCATCGACAAGTCCACCCTCCTGGCCGCCTTCAACATGCCGCCCGAGCAGGCGGTCGAGTTCTTGCGCTCCAAGGGCTTGCAGGTCAGCGAGTCCTGGCGCGACCTCTGGCAGACAGCGCACCGGCGCGCCTTCACCGTGGCGCGCTCGGCGGGCTATGACGTGCTGGAGGACATCCGCTCTGCGCTGGTGGAGTCCATGAGCAAGGGCGAGAGCTACCAGCAGTTCATCGACAAACTCACGCCGACCCTGCAGGCCAAGGGCTGGTGGGGCAAGGAGATCGACTACGAGACCGGCGAGATCACCGTGTACCCTGGAACCAGCCGCCCGGTGGAGCTGGGCAGTCCGCGCCGCCTGAAGCTGATCTACGAGCAGAACATGCAGACCGCTTTCCAGGCCGGGCGCTGGCGCGGCATGAAGGCGGCCACGGCCACGCATCCCTTTTGGCGCTACGTGGCCGTGCTGGACAACCGCACACGGCCCAGCCACCGCGCTATGCACGGGCGAGTGTTCCGCCACGATGATGCAGGCTGGTCGGTCGCCTATCCGCCGAACGGCTGGAAGTGCCGGTGCCGCGCGCAGCCATTGACCGCCTCAGCCGTCCGGCGCAACGGCTACGAGGTCGAGTCCGCCGAAGGTCACATCCAGGAGGTGGACGTGCCGCAGCGCGACGGCTCCACGATCAAGGTCAAGCGCCTGACGCTGCCGGGTATGGAGAGGCCGTTCCAGCCCGACGCGGGCTGGGACTACAACCCGGCCGCCGACTACCACGGAGGTCAGCCATGACCGACATGAACGTCGAGATCAACGACCAGGCAAGTGCCAAACTGGCAGAAATCAGGGCACGCCTCCAGAATCCCGAGCCGCTGATGGCTGGCATTGCGGCTGAAGTTCTGTCATTGACCGAGGAAGCATTCGAGCGCGAGGGCGAGGTGGGCGGCGACAAGTGGAAGCCGCTGGCACTCTCGACCATCAGGCAACGCGAGAAGGCTGGCCACTGGCCTGGCAAGAAGCTGCAACGCTCTCCGGGCGGCCTGGCCCCGAGCGTCCAGCCCTTCCACGATGCCAGCCGGGCCGGTTTGTCCGTCTCGAAGCCCTACGCGGCCATCCAGCAGCTCGGCGGCAAGGCCGGGCGCGGCCAGAAGGTTAATATTCCAGCCCGTGGGTACATGCCGGTTAGGAAAGAAGGCAGCGACCTGGAGTTGACGCCTACGGCGCGGTCGGTGCTGCTGGAGATGATGACCGACTTCGTGGAAGCCGGTATTTGATGGCCCGGCGAGCGCCGCGACCCGGTTTTCAACACTTGCAAGACGTTTTCAAAAGCCATCCCGTTACTTACGGCCTCTTCCCAGCTCTTCCCGGACTTATCGTCTCTTCTCTCTAGGGAATATGGTGGTTCTGTTCACGTGCGGGCGGCGAAAGAACTCGCCCTCAGCGCTACGCGCTTGCGGTGCTCGGGCAGCTTTCGCCGACTGCCCCCGCACTGCCTTCGGTAGCACGCGGCGCCCTCCAACGGCCGCTGTCGGTGACCATGTCTGTACCAGCTGTCGACCTCACTGTTGAGAAAACTTGCTGGCGCTTGAACCGAAAATCCACTAGACGTCGGAGCATTGATGAATATCACCACCGCCCCTGACACGCTGCTGCTGGCCTCGGCCAGCCCGCGCCGGCGCGAGATACTGGATCAGATGGGAATACGGCACGAGGTGCTGCTGGTGCCCGCGCCGCCCGGAGAAGACGAGCCCCGCCTGCCCGGTGAAAGCCCCGAAGACTACGTGTGCCGCACCGCCCGCGAAAAGGCGCAGCGCGCCCGCGCCTGGCTGCGCGCCAACCGCCCCGTTCCGCCGAGCCGGGCCGAGCCGCCGATACTGGCGGCGGACACCACCGTCGCGCGCGGCGACCGTATCTTCGGCAAACCCGCCGACGCCGCTCAAGCAGCCGAGTTTTTGACGGCGCTGTCCGGCACCACGCACGAAGTGCTCAGCGCCGTCGTGCTGGACACCGGCAGCCAGACCCTGGAAACGCTAAGCCGCAGCGAGGTAACCTTCGCCGAGCTGACACAACGGGAAATCGACGCCTACTGCCGCACCGATGAGCCCATGGGCAAGGCCGGCGCCTATGCGATACAAGGGCGCGCCGCCATGTTCGTGCGCCGTATCGCAGGCAGCCACAGCGGCATCATGGGGCTGCCCATCTACGAAACCAGCCTGCTGCTGCGCCAGGCCGGGTTGGCTTGATCTATCCAGCGCCGATGGTTTGATATGGAAATGGAATAACACGAGATACCGTCTTCCATTGGCCTTCGAGTCGCAAATGCGCCTGTCGAGGCCAAGAACGCTACTCGAAGGCGTCGCAATCGCGCAGCAAGCCGCTTTCCCACCCACGCGTAAACCACTGCATGCGCTGCGCGGAAGTGCCGTGGGTGAAGGAGTCGGGCACCACCCTGCCGCCCGCGCGGCGCTGCAGGGTGTCGTCGCCCACCGCGCTGGCCGCCGCCAGGCCGCGCTCGATGTCTCCCTCTTCCAGTATCTGGCGCTGCGCCTGCGCGTGGTGGGCCCAGACGCCGGCGTAGCAGTCGGCCTGCAATTCGGTCTGCACCGACAAACGGTTCGAGGCGGCTTGCGGCAGGCGGCTGCGCTCGCGGTTCACGCGGTCCAGCGTGCCGAACAGGTTTTGCACGTGATGGCCGATTTCGTGCGCCAGCACATAGGCGCGGGCGAACTCTCCGGGGGCCTTCAACTGGTGTTCGAGTTCGTCGAAAAAGGCCAGGTCTATATAGACCTTGGCGTCCGCCGGGCAATAAAACGGCCCCATTGCGGATTGCCCGGTGCCGCAGGCGGTGGGCGTCGCGCCCCGGTACAGCACCATGGTGGCGTCTTGATAGCGCCCGTTGGTTTGGGTCTCGAACACGCCGCGCCAGACGTCCTCGGTGTCGCCCAGCACGCGCGCGACGAACTCCCCTTGCGGGTCGTCGGGTGCGCCGGTGCGCGCCGGCTGCTGGGACATCTGCTGCGGCTCGCCGGCCATTTGCAGCACCACCGAGGGGTCTACGCCGAAATACAGGGCCGCCAACACCAGCACCAGGGTGCCTATGCCCACCTTGGCGCCGCCGACGCGCGGCCCGGACGAACGGCGATCTTCGATGTTCTGGCTTTTACGTGAGCGGCCGATACGCATGATGGCTCCCGCCGAATTGGAAACCGTCATTATCGGACAGAATTCCCCCGTCCAGAGGCGGTGGCGCGGCAGGGCTCAGATCAGTTTTTCGAGGATGTCCTCGCCGGCACTCTGCGTCCAGTCGTTTTCGTCCAGTTCGGCCCGGATGCGGGCGATGGCCTGCGAACGCAACTGCGACACCCGCCCTTCGCTGACACCCATGGCCAGGCTGATTTCCTTCTGGTTCAGGTCGTGCTCGAACTGCAGCGACAGCAGCAGGCGCTCGCGTTCGGGCAGGTTTTCTATGGCCTGGATGAGCGCCTGGCGCAAATGCTTGACGAACAGCTGGCTGAAGGGGTTGGCGCCGCCCTCTTGTTCGAGATTGAGGACGCCGCCGGCATCCTGGCCGCCGCGCAAATCCTCGTAGTGCACGACCTGCACCCCATGGGCCTCGTCCAGCATGGCGTGATAGTCGCCTATGTCCAGCTCCAGGGCCTGAGCGATCTCGGCCTCGGTGGGCGCGCGCAGCAACTGGTGATTGAGCTGCTGCATGGCGGTTTCTATCTGCCTGGCCTTGCCCCGCACCGTGCGCGGCAGCCAATCCTGGGCGCGCAGCTCGTCCAGCATGGCCCCCCGGATGCGGGTTTGCGCGTAGGTCTCGAACTGGGCCTGCTCCATCTGCTGGTAGCGGCGCACGGCGTCCAGCAAGCCCATCATGCCGGCCTGCATGAGGTCGTCGAGCTGCACATTGGCCGGCAGCCGCGCAATCAGTTGCAGCGCGGCACGCCGTACCAGCGGCAAATGCTGTTTGATGAGTTGGTCTTCGGAAATGGCCATGCAATGGGAACCGGGGGCTTGCCTGGGGCTCGCCAGCGCCTCTGAAAAAAGGCGTGTTGACGGATCTTGACAATTTTCGCCGCTTTCCGGCCTGGAGGCGCGCCGATCTACGCTGCTTTTCCCTTGCTGTTCCCGTGATTGCCCGGGGGGCCGATGCTGCTAAAGTTTCCCATCTTTGCGCCGTTAAGTGTGGCACTACCGCAATGGGTTCATTTACCATGACCATGCCAGACGGCTCCGGCAAAGGCTCATTGCAGCTAGAAGGTATGCATCAGCCATTCCCGCACAGGAGACCTCTCCATGGTACATCCTCTCGACCCCCTCTCGTCGTCGGCCGCCGTGTCGCCCTTCGTCCGGGAAACCGAGCGCCCTGTTTTGCCTGAAGCCGCGCAGCAAGTCACCGCATCGTCCAGCAACCAAGGCAGCGGCAGCGCCACCGACGGCCACGACCCGCAGTCGAACGAGCGCTCCCTCGACGGTTCGCTGGCCGAAATCAACAACGGCCTGCAGGCCTGGGCCACTGGCATGCGCTTCGACATCGACCCCGAGGCCCAGCGCCTGGTCGTGTCCATCATCGACTCGCAAAGCGGCGAAGTGCTGCGCACCGTGCCCAGCGACGCCGTTATCCGCATCGCCAAGATGATCGTCCAGTTGCAGGGCCAGCACGTCGACACCAAGGCCTGACACACAGAATCCGGAGCATCACTCTCATGGCTACCTCCATTTCCAGCATCGGCGTCGGTTCGGGCCTGCCCCTGGATCAACTGCTAAACGATCTTCGCACCAGCGAAAACCAGGCTTTAACGCTCATCAAGACGCGCTACGAGGCCGCCCAAAACCGCATTTCCGCCTACGGCACGCTCAAGAACGCCGTGGAAACGGTCAAGACGGCCGCCGAAAATCTCAAGAAAGACAATATCTTGGGCGCGCTCAAAACCTCCGTCACGGGCGAGGCTTTCACGGCCAGCGCCAGCAACAAGGCCATCGCCGGCGACTACCGCATCGAGGTGCAAAACCTCGCCAGCACCCAGACCCTGGTGTCCGAAGGCCAGGCCGACCGCAAGGCCATCGTCAGCCAAGGCGGCGTCGTCAGCTTTTCCTTCGGCAATGGCACGCAGACCACGCTCGACCTCCAGGGCAAGGCCACGTCCATGGAAGGCCTGGTCGCCGCCATCAACGCCGACGCCAAGCTGGGCGTGCGCGCCACGCTGGTGAACGACGGCTCGGGCACGCCCCACCGCCTGCTGCTCACCTCCGCCGAAACCGGTACGGACGCCGCCATCACCGAGATCAGCGTCAGCGGCAACACCGACCCCGGAAACAGCTTGCAGGCCCTTATCGGCTTCGACGCCGCACAGCCGGCCTCGGCCATGCAGGAGCGCGTCGCCGCCGCCAACGCCCTGATCGACATCAACGGCATCTCCGTCACCAGCCAGTCCAACAAGATCGAGCACGCCATCGAAGGCGTCACGCTCGACCTCGCCAAGACCGACGGCCCGCAAACCCTCAAGGTCACCCGCGACGACAGCGTAGGCATCGCCGCCGTCAAGGGCTTCGTCTCGGCCTACAACGCGCTGCAAACCACGCTCGGTTCGCTGACCAGCTTCAACACCGAAAACAACACCAGCAGCCCGCTTACCGGCGACTCCGTGGCGCGCCGCGTGCAAAGCACCATGCGCGACGCGTTGGGCGTCTCGCTGTCCGACGGCGACGTACGCTCGCTGGCGCAAATGGGCATCACCACCGATCCCGTCAACGGCCAACTCAAGATCGACGACAAAAAACTGGAACAGGCCATGGCCCAGAACCTGCCCGACGTGCAGCGCCTGCTTACCGGCGAAAACGGCCTGGTGCAACGCGTCACCGACACGGTCAAGACGCTTACGGCCAGCGACGGCATGATCAAAACCGCCACCGAGGGGGCGGAGCGCAGCGCCAAGCTGCTGGACAGCGAATTCATCGCCACCTCCGAGCGCATCGACCAGCGCATGGAAACCTATCGCCAGCAATTCATCGCCCTGGACAAAACCGTGGCCCAGATGAGCTCGATCAGCAGCTACCTGACCCAGCAGCTATCCATGCTCAGCAACCTCAACTCCCAATCCAACAAATAACCATGTACGGTTCCACTCTACGCCGCCCCGGGCGGTCCGCCAGAGCCTACGCCGAAATCGGCCTGGAAACCCGCGTCATGAGCGCGTCGCCCAGCCAGCTGATCACCCTGCTGTTCGAAGGGGCGGCGGCCGCGCTGGCCCAGGCCAAGGCCCACCTGGCCAACGGCCACGACGCCCAGCGCGGCATGGCCATCTCCAAGGCCATCGACATCATCGACTCCGGCCTGAAAAGCAGCCTGGACATGGAGGCCGGCGGCGAACTCTCAAAAAACCTGGCGCAGGCCTACGACCTCATCATCCAGCACCTGATGATGGCGAACCTGCAGGCCGACCCCGAACGCCTGGAACTGGCCCAGACCATGTTGTCCAACCTCAGCGAAGGGTGGAAACAGAACCTGGCCAATCTGGCCGCATCCTCCACCCAGCACGCCTGAACCTGAGCTTTCCCGTACCATGGCCACTCTACCCAGCTCGCCAGACCCCACGCTTCGTCACTACGAATACCTTGCCGAGCTGTCCGGCAAGATGCTCCAGCTCGCGCAAAACCACGACTGGACGGGCGTCGTTTCCCTCAGCCAGGAGTACCGCGAGGCCGTCGAGGCCTTGCGCTCGGTTTCCAGCCCGGACGTCGTCAACCCCGACGCCCGCCACGCGCTACTGACCAAGATACTCAATGACGACGCCTTGCTGCGCGAACTGGCCATGCCCGAACTCGCGCGCCTGGGCAACATGATAGGCAGCCTCAAGCGCCAGCAGTCGCTGCACCAGGCCTACGGGCCGCATCAGGCGGCATGAACATTCCGCGCGTTTCGTCGAGCCAGCTACTCGCCCAACGCCTGGATACGCTGCTGGGCACCAAGCTGGCCCAGCAACTCGCCTCCTCCACCCGCCCCACCACCCAGGATTTCATTCCCCAGGCGGCCCGCACGCCGCCGCTGGAATCCAGCCCGCAGGCGCCCGAGCGCCCGCCCGCGCCGCTGCCCGAACACACGGCGCGTCAGGCGCCTTCCCAGCAGGCCCGGCAAGCGCCGCTGAATCTCAACCTGGCGCGCGGCCTGCCGACTCTGCAGGCCGCCGATCTGTCCGGCACGCCTTCCGCGCCGATTTCACTGGGCAACACCGCTCAATTGCTGGTGCAGCTGCTGCGCCATTTCCCGTCGCCGCTGCCCGCCGTCAGCCAGCCCCAGCCGCTGCTGCCCGCAAGCCCGCAAGCGCCCGGCCAGGCGCCCAACCCGTTGCCGGGCCAAACGCCCGGCGCACCGGCCGCCCCGCTGCCGGCGGTACCCGGTATCCTGCAGTTCAGCTCGCCCGTCGCCGCGCATTTGTTCCAATCGCTGACCCACGCCATACGCCAGAGCGGGCTGTTCTACGAATCCCATCTGGCCCAGTTCGCGGCCGGCCGATATCCGCGCGCACCACTGCAAACCGAGCCCCAGGCCAGGCTGGCCGCCGATGGCAACGCCCTGCCGGAAGAACGCCAAGCCGACGCTGCCCGCGTCTCGCGCGCCGAAGCCGATCTCCAAAACTCGGCCTCCGCCCAGACCCGCGCCGGGCAGGCGCCGCAGCAGCAAGGCCTGCTGCCTCCCGACGCCGCGCTCACCGTGCGCCAGCAACTGGAAACCCTGGCGCTGCAAACCGTGCATTGGCGCGGCGAAGCCTGGCCGCAGGCCGAGATGCAATGGACGATTTCACGCGACGGCCGGCAGGAAGACGCCCAGGGAGAACAGCAGGCGCAGCAGTGGTCCAGCCAATTGACGCTGACGCTGCCCCGGCTGGGGCAGATCCACGTTCGCCTGCACCTGGCGGGCGAAGCGATCAGCATCCGCATGGCCGCTCCGCAGGCCGACGCCACCCTCAACGCGCAGGCGCAAACCCTGCGCCAGCAAATGCATGCCGCCGGCCTGACGCTGCGCCAGCTGGACATTGCCGCCGCCTTCGACGACGACCGGCCCCAGCCTGCGGCAAACGCCGAAAACCAGCCATAGCCGGAACCGCGACAAAACCATGAGTGAATCCGGAGACACCCGCCACCGCGCCGTCGCCATACGCTACGACCTCGAAGAAAGCGCGCCACGCGTCGTGGCCAAAGGCTACGGAACGGTCGCCGACAACATCATCCGCTGCGCGCGCGACAGCGGCCTGTACGTGCACGAATCGCCCGAACTGGTGGGTTTGCTGATGCAGGTGGACCTGGACCGCCACATTCCGCCGGCCCTGTACCAGGCCATCGCGGAACTGCTGGCGTGGATACACGCCCTGGAAAGAGAAGCGGGCGCGGACACGCGCAGCAGGTAGGCCGGCGCCGGGGCAAAAAGCAAAGCCCGACGCGCCGCCGCTAACCGGCGGCCGTATCAGACCGGCATGCTGGCGACTTCTTGATAGGCGGCGATCAGGCGATTGCGCACCTGCACCGTCGTCTGGAAGGCGATGCCGGCCTTTTGCATGTCTATCATCACGTCGTTAAGCGCCACGCCGGGCTCGCCCAGCGTAAAAGCCTGCGCCTGGCTGGATGCCGCATTTTGCATGGACGCCACTTGGTCGAGCGCGCGCTTGAGTTCGGAAGCGAACCCCCCGGGCTGGACTTGGCCGGCGGCTGGCGCGGACGCCTCATGGCCCGCCGCCTGCGCAACCTGGCGCATTTGACCGATGAGGGAAGCCATATTGGAGACGGGTGACGACATGCCGGAGACCTTAACCGATGGTGACAGCACGACTTTACCGTAAGGGCCGCCGGGCCAACACACTTATTAGCCGCCAAAACACCCGGCTTTTCCACCCTTCCAAAAAACCGCCACTCTTTATGATTCCATCAGCGCGATGAAATGCCGCGCGAGCGCTCTGATTTTTACGGTTCCGATCGTGTTTGTCCCCATGCTGACCCCTTTTCCGGCCCTTTCCACGCATATGCATGGCCGTACCGTTACTACGACCACCGCATGACGCAAAAAGAATCCCTGGCCACCCGCTTTCCCGCTCTAGGCCGTCTGCTGGCCCTGCCGCTGCCCATGCTGCTGGGCGTCGGCGCGGCCGTGGTCGCGGCCATCGTGGTTCTGGCGCTCTGGGCGGGGCAGCCCAGGTATCAAGTCCTGTTCGCCGGCATCGAAGACCGCGACGGCGGCGCCATCGTCAACGCCTTGTCCCAGATGAACGTGCCCTACCGTTTCTCCGACAACGGCTCGGCCATCCTGGTGCCCTCCGACCGCGTGCACGAAGCCCGGCTCAGCTTGGCCGGGCAGGGCCTGCCGCGCAGCGGCAACGTGGGCTTCGAGCTGCTGGACAACGCCCGCTTCGGCGCCAGCGAATTCTCCGAACAACTCTCGTACCAGCGCGCGCTGGAAGGCGAACTGGGCAACTCCATCCAATCCATACACGCGGTGCAGCGCGCCCGCGTGCATCTGGCGCTGCCGCGCGAATCCCTGTTCCTGCGCGACCGCCATCCGCCCAGCGCCTCGGTGCTGGTAACGCTGTATCCCGGCCGCACGCTCAGCGAAACCCAGGTCGCGGCCATCTCGTGGCTGGTGTCGTCCAGCGTGCCCAAGCTGCCGGTCGAGAACGTCTCCGTCGTCGACCAGCACGGGCGCATGCTGTCCAACCCCAACGGCCAGACCGAGCCCCGCCGCGACCAGCAGTCGCTGGCCCGCGAGGTCGAGCTGCGTACCGAAGAGCGCATCCTGACGCTGCTGGCCCCGCTGGTCGGCAAAGCCAACGTACGCGCCCAGGCCACCGCCGAGCTCGACTTCGCGCAGCGCGAACAGACCGCCGAAATCTACCGTCCCAACCAGAACCCCGGCCAGGAAGCCGTGCGCAGCAAGCAAGTGCGCACGGTCGAGCAAGGCCAGAACAACCTGGCCAGCGGCATTCCCGGCGCCTTGTCCAACCAGCCGCCGGGCGCGGTCGAGGCGCCCATCGCGGCCCAGCCGCCGGCCGACGGCGTCCAGACGCCGGCCCAGACCGCCGCGGGCACGGCCGCCAACCCGCAGTCCCTGCAGCACGACGCCACGTACAACTACGAAGTCGACCGCACCATCAGCCACACCAAAGACACTCCCGGCACCGTCAAGCGCCTGTCGGTCGCGGTGGTCGTCAACTACGCCGCCGACACCGAGGGCAATCCCCAGCCGCTGCCGCCCGCCGAAATCGAGAATCTCACGCGCCTGGTCAAAGACGCGATGGGTTATTCCGAGACGCGCGGCGACTCCGTCAGCGTCGTCAACAGCCTGTTCTCGACCTCCGACGCCGCCGCTGCCGTCCCCCTCTGGAAAGACCCGAGCAACCAAGAAATGGCCCTGGAATTCGGACGCTACCTGCTTTACCTGCTGATCGCCCTGTTCGTCTGGTTCAAGCTGATCAAGCCCGCGCTGCGCTACCTGGCGCAGCAGGCGCAGCCCCCAGTGCAGCCCGCCGTCACGCCCGACGCCAACGCCGCAATGGCCGCCGAAGCGCAGCGCCGCGCCGCCGAGATGTCGCGCTACGAGGACAACCTCACCGTGGCGCGCACACTGGCCGAAAAAGACCCTCGCGCCGTCGCCATGGTGATGCGTTCCTGGATGGAAAAAAATGGCAACAAGGACTAGTAGCGACGACGATCGGCATATCGAGCGCTGCGCCATCCTGATGATGTCGCTGGGCGAAGACGCGGCCGCCGAGGTGTTCAAGTACCTATCGGCCCGCGAAGTGCAGCGCGTGGGCGTGGCCATGGCCAACCTCAAGCAGGTGACGCGCAACGACGTCGACGACGTGCTCGAAAGCTTCCGCCACGAAGCCGACCAGTTCATGGCGGTAACGCTGGGTTCGGACGAATACATACGCAGCGTGCTGACCAAGGCGCTGGGCACCGACCGCGCGGCCGGCCTCATCGAAGACATCCTGGAAGCCAGCAACGAGGCCAGCGGCATCGATTCGCTGAACTGGCTGGACGGCAACAGCGTGGCCGAGCTCATCTGCGACGAACATCCGCAGATCATCGCCACCATCCTCGTCCACCTCGAACGCGACCGCGCCTCGACCGTGCTGGCCCACCTGAACGAAAGGCTGCGCAACGACGTCATCCTGCGCATCGCCACCTTCGGCGGCGTCCAGCCGGCCGCGCTGCACGAGCTGACCGACGTGCTCAGCGACATGCTCTCCGGCCAGGGCGCCAAGCGCAGCAAGATGGGCGGCGTGCGCACGGCGGCCGAGATCATCAACTTCATGAGCTCCAACGACGAGGACGCCCTCATCGCCGAGCTGCGCGAACTCGACGCCGACCTGGCCCAGCGCATCGTCGACGAAATGTTCGTCTTCGACAACCTGGCCGACCTCGAAGACGAGGCCATCCAGATCATCCTCAAGGAAACCGACCCCACGCTGCTGCCCGTCGCCCTCAAGAGCGCGCCGGAAGACCTGCGCGACCGCTTCCTCAAGAACATGTCCAACCGCGCCGCCGACATGCTGCGCGAAGACCTGGAAGCCCAGGGCCCCATACGCATGTCGCGCGTCGAGGAAGCCCAGAAGACCATCCTGCTGACCGCCCGCAAGCTGGCCGAAACCGGCCAGATCAACCTGGGCCGCATGGGAGACGACGAGTATGTCTGACGACGGCTCGTTGGCCTCCTCCCGCTCCGGTACCACGCGAGCCGCTTGGCGGCGCTGGGAAATGCACGAAGTCGGCGCGGCTCCCGTGCGCGCCGCGCCCGAGTCCGAAGCCGCTTTGGAATCCGCCGGCCAGCCTGGGGCCGACGAACCGGCCGAATCCGCCGCCGGCGACATCGACCAGTTGCTGGAGCAAGTGCTCGAACAGGCACATGCCGAAGGCTACGAAGCCGGCCTGGCCGAAGGCACGCAGGTGGGGCGCGAGCAAGGCCATGCCGAAGGCATGCGCGCCGGCCTCGAACAGGTCCAGGCCGAACAGAGCCAGCGCACCGCCCGCCTCGACGCCATGCTCAGCTCCGCCGAACAGGCCTTGTCCAGCCTGGACGAGCAGGTTTCCCAAGGCATCGTCGACCTGGCCCTGCGGCTGGCGCGCCAAGTCGTGCAAACCACCGTGGCCGCCCGGCCCGAAGCGCTGCTGGACACCGTGCGCGAACTGCTGCAGCCCCAGGAAGGCCAGTTGTCCTGGATACGCCTGCGCATCCACCCCGACGACTACGACATGCTGGCGCATTACTTCCGCTCGCTGCCGGCGTCTCCGCCCTGGCAATTGTTGACCGACGATTCCATCACGCCCGGCGGCTGCCTGCTTGAAACCTCGCTGGGCCAGATCGACGCCACCCTGCAAACGCGCTGGCAGCGCGTAGCGGGCAGCCTGGGCGGGCCAGCGTCCGCGTGGCGGGAGCACATATGAACTCCGCCCGACCGCTCGCCCATCTGCCTGACGCCGAGCGCTGGCGCGGCATGCTGGAGGCCGCGGGCCGCCAGATCGGCCGCATCGATCCCTGCCAGGTTTCCGGCCGCCTGGTGCGCGCCACCGGCCTGGTGCTCGAAGCCACCGGCCTGCGCCTGCCCGTCGGCGCGGCCTGCCGCATCGAGTGCAACGCCGTCGCCGGCCTGTGGGTGGACGCCGAAGTCGTCGGTTTCCATGGCAAGCAATTGTTCCTGATGCCGCAAGGCGATATTTCGGGCCTGCCTCCCGGCGCGCGCGTCGTGCCGCAAGAGTCTCCTTCCGCCTGGTCCGCGCAGCCCGACGCCGGCGCCTTCGATCCGGGCGCGCTGCCCCCGTCCACGCTGGAACGCCACCTGCCCGTCGGCGACGCCCTGCTGGGCCGCGTGCTCGACGGCGCGGGCCGCCCGCTGGACGAGCTCGGCAGCCTGCATCGCGTACAGCAGGCTTCGCTGGCCGCACGCCCTTTCAACCCCCTGCAGCGCGCGCCCATAGACACGGCGCTTGACGTCGGCGTGCGCGCCATCAACGGCTTGCTGACGGTGGGACGCGGCCAGCGCATGGGCCTGTTCGCCGGCTCTGGCGTGGGCAAAAGCGTGCTGCTGGGCATGATGGCGCGCTACACCGCCGCCGACGTGGTCGTGGTGGGCCTTATCGGAGAGCGGGGCCGCGAAGTCAAGGAATTCATCGAACACAATCTGGGCCCCGACGGCCTGGCCCGCTCGGTCGTCGTGGCCGCGCCCGCCGACGTCTCGCCGCTGCTGCGCCTGCAAGGCGCGGTGTACGCCACGCGCCTGGCCGAGCACTTCCGCGACCAGGGCCGGCACGTGCTGCTCATCATGGATTCGCTAACCCGATACGCCATGGCCCAGCGCGAAATCGCCCTGGCCATAGGCGAGCCGCCGGCCACCAAAGGCTATCCGCCCTCGGTCTTCGCCCGCCTGCCGGCGCTGGTGGAACGCGCCGGCAACGGCGCCGACCGCCCCGGCGTACCGGCCGGTTCCATCACGGCCTTCTATACCGTGCTGACCGAAGGCGACGACCAGCAAGACCCCATCGCCGATTCGGCCCGCGCCATCCTGGACGGCCACATCGTGCTGTCGCGCAACCTGGCCGAAACCGGCCATTACCCCGCCATCGACATCGAGGCCTCCATCTCGCGGGTCATGCCCAGCCTGATAGACAACCGGCAATTGGGCATGACGCACCGCTTCAAGCAGCTGCTGTCCAGCTATCAGCGCAACCGCGACCTGATCGCCGTGGGCGCCTACAGCCGGGGCAACGACCCCGAGGTCGACCAGGCCATCGACGCCTATCCGCGCCTGCGCGGCTTTCTGCAGCAGGGTATGCGCGAACGCGTGGGCTTTGATCAGGCCAGCCTCGAACTTGCAACACTGATGCGCCCATACGCCAACCAGGAGCCGTCGCATGGCTAAAACCACCAATCTGGACGTCCTGCGCGACCTGGCCCGCCAGCAGTTGTCCGATGCCGCCGTCCAATTGCGCGACGCCACCGACAAACGCCAGCAGGCCCGCCAGCAGCTCGAACAGTTGCACGTCTACCGCCACGACTACCGGCAACGCGCCCAGCAATCCCTGGACAGCGGCATGTCAGCGTCGAACTACCGCAATTTTGTGCACTTCCTCGACACATTGGACAACGCCATTTCGCTGCAAAATAAGGCGATCAGCCAACTGGAAGACGCCGTGGCGCGTGCGCGCGACGAGTGGCGGCACAAAAAACGCCAGCTCGACGCTTACGAAGCGCTCCAATCACGGCGCAACCAGGCGGCGCAACAGCAAGAAAAACGCCGGGAACAGCGCCTGTCCGACGAGCGCGCCATACGCCGCTCAGCCATGTACACGTCACCTACCGCCTCATGAGCACGATGCCCGCCCTGCCTTCGCAGATTTCCGCCCAGCCGACCAGCGCCGAAACCGGCCAGGCCGCGGGCCGGCGCAGCACGGAAGGCGCCGGCGAAGCCGGCCTGTTTCCGCAGATGCTGGGCCGCGCGGTTGAACACACCCAGCGCCAGGCCGAGGGCCAGCACAAAGACGCCAAAGAGGCGCGCGATACGCGCGCGCGCGGCGGCGATGCGCCCGGCCAGGCCGACGCAAAAGAAACCCAGGCCGAAGACGAAGCCGCCCTGCAGCTGCTGGCCGCGCTGTTCCCCGACGCCGCCCAGCAGGCCGCGAAGCAGCAAGGCATCGCCATCGACGGCAACGCCGCGCCCGGCGCCAACCGCGCGCACATCGAACGCCCGGCTTTGGGCGAACGCTCGCCGGCTGCCCTGGCCGCCGCCGTACAAACCGCCGTGCGCCCCGCAGCCGCCCCACCCGGCGCCAATGCCACCGTCGATGCCGATGCCGCCTTGGCCGACGTCGCCCGGCTTGCCGCCACCGGCTCGGAAACGCGCCCCGTCGCCCGATTCACGTCCGCCCCGCGCGAGAACGCCGCGGCCGCCAGCGTCCGGCAAACCGCTTTCGCCGTGCCGTCGGACAAGGCAGGCGATACCGCCAACACCCGCGCCATCGGCGGCCAAGCCGCTCCGGCCGCCGTCGAGGCCGCTCCAACCGGCCCGCAGGCCTTGCCGCCAGGCGCCGCCGACACCTTCGCCGCCAGCCTGGCCGCCAGCGCGCCCGCGCCGGCAAACAGCCTTTCCGCGCCGGCCGCGCCCGCGGCCGCCGGCCAGCCGGGCGCCGCGCTGTTCGTACCCGCGCCGCTGGGCCATCCCGGCTGGGGCCAAGCCATGGCCCAGCAAGTCGGGCATGCGCTGCAGTCGTCCGCCCAAGGCGTCCAGCAGGCCGAGCTGCGCCTCGACCCGCCCGACCTGGGCCCGCTACGCGTCACCCTGCAAATACAGGACAACGTCGCCCATGCCTGGTTCGTCTCGCCGCATGCGTCGGTGCGCCAGGCGGTGGAATCCGCCCTGCCCCATCTGGCCCAGCAGCTTGCCGATGCCGGGCTGTCGCTGGGCGACACCCACGTGGGCAGCGAACAAGCCGGCTACCAGCAGCCCCCGCCGTCCGCCGGACAGCCATCCGCCAGCGGCGCACGCGGCGGCCAGCAGGCGGGCTCCGCATCGGCAGCCGCCAATGCCAACCCGCAGCCCTCGTCGTCGGACAGCCACTTGCTGATCGACACCTATGCCTGACCAGACCCGATCATTTTTCGCTGAGTCTCCCCCGCCATGCGTTTTCTGAACACCATTCTGCTTGTCCTCATCCTGGTAGCCGTATGTGCCGGAGGCGCGCTGCTCTATTTCGGAAAACTCGGCGTGCCGGCGGTCGCCCAGGCCACCAGCGAGACTGCCCCCGCGGCGGAGCCCGCGCCGGCCCCCACGCCCATCTTCCTGGCGCTGGACCCTTTCACCGTCACGCTGCAAGACCCCAGCCTGCCGCAAATCCTTTACCTGGAAATCACCGTGCGCGTTCTCGACCAGAACGCCCGTAACTACCTGCTCGAATACATGCCCGAAGTGCGCAACCGCATCCTGACCGAGCTCAGCCGGCACTCGGCCACGCGCGTGCAGCAGACCGAAGGCCGCCTGGCCCTGGCCGAAAACCTGCGCAAGGTCATCGCCGCGCCGTATCCGCCGCGCCCCGCCGGCCCCGAAGTCGTCAGCGTGCTGTTCACCGCCTTCGTCGTGCAATAACCGCGATGGCTTATTCCAGCTTTCTCTCCCAGGACGAAGTCGATGCCCTGCTGGCGGGCGTCACCGGCGAAAGCCAGGAGGCGGCCCCCGCGGCGGCCAAGTCGGGCGTGCGGCCCTACGATCTCAGTTCGCCCGACCGCGTCGTGCGCCACCGCATGCAGACGCTCGAACTCATCAACGAGCGTTTCGCCCGGCAGTTGCGCAGCACTCTGCTCAGCTTCATACGCCGCAATGCCGACATCACCGTGGCGGCCATCAAGGTACAGAAATACGCCGAATTCGAGCGCAACCTGCCGGTGCCCAGCAATCTGAACATGGTCGCCATGAAGCCGCTGCGCGGCGTGTCGCTGTTCACCTTCGACCCCAACCTGGTCTTTCTGGTCATCGACAACCTGTTCGGCGGCCATGGGCGCTACGCCACCCGCATCGAAGGGCGCGACTTCACCACGACCGAGCAACGCATCATCCAGCGCCTGCTCAACCTGACCCTCGACGCCTACGGCTCGGCCTGGCAGAACATCTACCCCATCGAGTTCGAGTACATACGCTCGGAGATGCATACGAAGTTCGCCAACATCACCAGCGGCAACGAGATCGTCGTCGTCACCTCGTTCAACATCGAACTGGGCGCGTCGGGCGGCAATCTCAGCATTTGCCTGCCGTACTCGATGATAGAACCCATACGCGACCTGCTGACCCGCCCCTTGCAGGACAACAGTCTGAACGAAGTGGACCAGCGCTGGACACACCAGCTCTCGCGCGAGGTGCGCAGCGCCGACGTCGAGCTGCAGGCCGAATTCGCGCGCATCCCGTGCTCCGTCGGCGAACTGATGAAGCTGCGCAAAGGAGACGTGCTGCCGCTGGACATCCCCGAGTCCATCCAAGCCTACGTCGGCAACATCCCCATCATGAACTGCAGCTACGGCACCTTCAACGGGCGCTACGCCCTGCGGGTACAGCAGCTTCTGCAACACAGCGAACCCCTTTCCCCCGAGGCCAGCAAATGAGTGACACCTCCGATCCCGACAAGAAGCCGGACACCGATCCCGTCGACGACTGGACCGCCGCGCTGGCCGAACAAGCGGGCGAGCCGCCTTCGCAGGCCGACGGCCTGAAGAACATGGAAGACGATTGGGCCCAGGCCATGGCCGAACAGGCCAGCGCGAACGCCGCGCCCAGCCCTGCCCCCGAACCCGCGCCAGGCGTGTTCCAGCCCCTGGTCGACATCGGCCAGGCGGCCAACAGCGACATCGACCTGATCCTGGACATTCCCGTCCAGTTGTCCGTCGAGCTCGGCCGCACGCGGATGACCATCAAGAACATCCTGCAACTGGGCCAAGGCTCGGTCATCGAACTGGACGGCCTGGCGGGCGAACCCATGGACATCTACGTCAACGGCTACCTGATCGCGCAAGGCGAAGTCGTGGTCGTGGACGAGCGCTACGGCATACGCCTGACCGACATCATCACGCCGGCCGACCGCCTGAACCGGCTCAACAGCCGCCGCTAAGGCGCTCGGCACAAACGGGCACGCCATGGACAACGCCGAACTGCTGCGCATCGCGCTAAGCCTGCTTGCCGTCATCGGCATGCTGCTGGGCGCCGCATGGCTGCTGCGGCGCGTGCAAGGCGTGCGCCGCCCGCAAGGCCAGCGCATCGCCATTCTGGACGCCCGCCCGCTCGGCCCGCCCAGAACCCACATCGCCGTGGTGCGCGTCGACCAGACCACGCTGGTGCTGGGCATCACGCCCCAGCAAGTCAGCCTGCTGCACAGCGGCCCGGCCGCGCAGACCGACGCCCAGGAAGCCGCCGACAGCCCTCGTTTCGCCGCCGCGCTGGCCCAGACCCTGAACCGTATCCGGCCGTGAAGCTTTCCCTGCCCCGTCATCGCTATCCCACGCCCGGGCAACGCAGCCAAGCCCTGCGCCTGCTGCCGGCCGGCCTGGCGGCCCTGGGCGGCATCTGCCTGCTGCTGGCGCCGGCCGACATGCTGGCGCAAAGCCTGCTGCCCGGCATCACCGCCACGCCCGGGGCCGACGGCTCGCAAACCTATTCGCTCAGCATCCAAACCCTGCTGCTGCTGACGCTGCTGTCCTTCCTGCCCGCCATGCTGCTGATGATGACGGGCTTCACCCGCATCATCATCGTGCTGGGCCTGCTGCGCAACGCCATGGGCACCGGGGCCTCGCCGCCCAATTCCGTGCTCATCGGGCTGGCGCTGTTTCTTACCTTCTTCGCCATGTCGCCGGTTTTCGACCAGGTGCACGAGCAGGCCTACGTGCCGCTCAGCGAGGGCCAGATCAGCTTCGAGCAGGCGGTGCAGCGCGCGTCCGAGCCGCTGCATGCCTTCATGCTGCACCATACCCGCGAAACCGATCTGGCCATGTTCGCCGAGCTGTCGCAATCGGCTGTCTGGGAACGGCCCGAAGACGTGCCGCTGCGCGTGCTGATCCCGGCCTTCGTCACCAGCGAGCTCAAAACCGCCTTCCAGATCGGCTTTACCCTGTTCATTCCGTTTCTCATCATCGACCTGGTCGTGGCCAGCGTCCTGATGGCCTTGGGCATGATGATGGTGCCGCCCGTCACCATTTCGCTGCCCTTCAAGCTGATGCTGTTCGTGCTGGCCGACGGCTGGCACCTGCTGATAGGGTCGCTGGCCCGCAGCTTCTACGTATAGCGCGGCAGTCGCCCGGCCCCGCCCAGAACCCGCGCAAGCTCGAACGCCAACCGCGCCAGCCCTACCAAAGGACACCCGCATGACGCCAGAAACCGTAATGTCGCTGACCTACCATGCGCTGAAAATAGCCCTGTACATCGCCGGGCCGCTGTTGCTGGCCACGCTGGTGGTGGGCCTGCTGATCAGCATTTTCCAGGCCGCGACGCAGATCAACGAGATGACGCTGTCCTTCATCCCCAAGCTGCTGGCGGTGGCCACTACCGTCGTGCTGATCGGCCCTTGGCTGCTGACCACGCTGGTCGACTATTTCCGCCAGGTGCTGACCGGGCTGCCGGGGCTGGCGCAATAGCCGCCGGCCGGCGCCCGGGCCTCTCGCCAACGTGATCAGTTTCAGTCTCGACGCCCTCTATGTCTGGATCAACTCCGCCTTCTGGCCTTTCATCAGGCTGCTGGCGCTGATCGCGGCCGCGCCGGTGCTGGGTGAATCCAGCATTCCCGCACGCGCCAAAGTGGGGCTGGCCGCCCTGACCGCCATGGCCATCGCGCCGGGCCTGCCGCCCGCCCCCGCCATTTCGCCCGCCTCTTACCTGGGCCTGTGGACCATGGCCCAGCAGATATTCATCGGCCTCGGGCTGGGCCTGTGCATGCGCATCGCCTTCGCCGCCGTGCAGACGGCGGGCGAGCTGATAGGCCTGCAAATGGGCCTTTCCTTCGCCTCGTTCTTCGACCCGGCCACCGGCGCCAACACCGCCGTGCTGTCGCGCCTGATGAACATGGTCGCCATGCTGGTTTTTCTGGCGCTGGACGGCCATTTGCTGATGATCCAGGTGCTGTACCAGAGTTTCGAAACCCTGCCCGCCGCCCCCGGCACGCTGGACGTGGGCGCCTGGCAGCTTCTGTTCCACTGGAGCGCCCAGGTGCTGGCCAGCGGCGTGCTGCTGGCCTTGCCGCTGGTGATGACGCTGCTGTGCATCAGCCTGGCGCTGGGCATCCTCAATCGCACGGCCCAGCAGTTGTCGGTATTCGCGGTAGGCTTTCCCATCAGCCTGCTGGTCGGCCTGCTGCTGCTCGCCATCGTGCTGCCGCAGATCGCGCCCTTCCTGACCCGCCTGTTCCACACCGCCCTGCGGGCCATGCAGCAACTGGCCGGCGCGCTGGGCGGGGTTTAAGTCGTATTGCATCGACCGCATAGCAAAAGGCCCGCACATCCGTGCAGGCCTTCTTTGCATAGTTTCGAACTGTCGCCTGGCCGCTTAGAACTCTTCCCAATCGTCTTCGGAAGAGTTGGAGCGGGCCGCGGGACCCGGGCGCTTGAGCGGTTCGGCCGCGGGCAGCGCGGCGGGCTTGGCGGCGCTGCGCGCAGGCGCGTCCGCTTGCTGCGGCTTGCCCGCCCCCACCTGACGCGGCGCGGCCTGCGCCCTGGCGGACGCCGACGAATGCACCTGCTGCGGCACATGACGCTCGCGGCGGGCCTGCGGCGTGTTGCTGACCGTCTTGGCGGGCACGTCTATCACGGCCTGCGGGGGCAGCTTGAAACGGGCCATGTGCTCCCTGATGAACTCGACGTCCTCGTGCAGCAATCCGCCGAGCGAAGCCGCTTGCTCGACCAGCAGCGCGTTCTGGCGCGTGACGTTGTCGATTTGCGAGACGACGATGTTGACTTGATCTATGCCGGTGGACTGCTCGACCGTGGCCGCCGAGATCTCGCCCATGATGTCGGTGACGCGCGCCACCGAGGTGACGATTTCGTCCATGGTTGCGCCGGCGCGCTCCACCTGTTCGGAGCCTTCCGATACCTTGCGTACGGAATCCTCGATCAGGCCTTTGATTTCGCGGGCGGCCTGGGCGCTGCGCTGCGCCAGCGCGCGCACTTCGGAGGCCACCACGGCGAAGCCCTTGCCTTGCTCGCCGGCGCGCGCGGCTTCCACCGCCGCGTTCAAGGCCAGAATGTTGGTCTGGAAAGCGATGCTGTCGATCACGCCGACGATGTCGGAGATTTTTTTCGAGCTGGCCGATATGCCCTGCATGGTGGACACCACTTCGCCGACCGCCTGGCCGCCGCGCTGCGCCACCTCGGAAGCCGTTACCGCCAGTTGGTTGGCCTGGCGCGCGTTGTCGGCGTTCTGCTTGACGGTGCTGGCCAGTTCTTCCATGCTGGCCGCCGCCTGCTGCAACGCGGCCGCCTGCTGGTCGGTGCGCCCGCTCAGGTCGCTGTTGCCCGCGACGACCTGCTGGGTATTGGCGGAGATCGTGGTAACGACGCGGCGCACCGAGTGTACGCTGCGCACGGTGCCTTCCTGGTTTTTGCGCAGAAGATTCAGCACGGCGCCCAGCTCTTTCGGCGCCGCGACCGGTTCGGCCGAGAAGGTGAGGTCTCCCTTGCCCAGCCACTCCAGCCTGGCGCGCACCTGCCCCACGGGACGCAGAACCCCGGCGAACACCACGCGCAAACCGCACAGAAACAGCAGAACCGACAGGGCCGCCGACATCATGAGCACGTAGCGCGCCCAATCGGCCTGCGTCCACCCGCTCAACCCCAGGACTGCCGCAGCCAGGCTGCTGATGCTGAGCAGCAGCAGGATACCGGGCAAACTGACACGCAATGGCCAACGACTCATGATGACGCTTCTCCTTATTTGGAACCCATGATGAACAGGCTGGTATTTTGAATTTGCTTGAAGGCCATGGCGGCGGCCTCCAGTGCGGCGCTGCGCAGTTGCAGTTGCGACACCACCGTGTAGTAATCCACGTCCTCGAGCTGGCTGAGGCGGTTGCTGTAGCCCAGGTCGCGCTGCTTGCCCGCGCCGTCCAGCGAATCGAGTTCGTTCAGGCGCGTGCCCACCGAGGCGCGCACGGACAACACCTGGTCGTAGTTGAGATCTATTTTTTGCATGGCGCTGGACAAGGCGTTCGCCATCTCGGTGCGGGCCTGCGCCTCGGAGGCGACCGGCCCTTTCAAGGCGCTGATGAGGTTGTCCAGCGTCTTGAAGATGTTCAGGTCGGTGTTTGCGGCCGGCGTCACGCCAAAGGCATCGCCGTCGGCGGGCTGGCCCGAGAAAGCCACGCGCAGCGCCGTGCCGCCGCCATCGCCGATCAGGATGACGCCGGCTTCCGGATCGTAGGATACGGGCGCCTGGCTCACCGGATTGCCGTCGGCGTCCGTGCCGCTCAACACGTATTCCAGGCCGCCGCTGCCGTCGTCCCGGAAAGCGATGGTGAAATCGCCGCCCGCCAGGGCATGCTGGGAGTCGACCACCACCGGCGCGGCGATGTGGCCCGTGCCCGTATTGCCGGCGGCCGCCGACGACACGTACATCGGGCTGCCGTCGGGCGCCTTGGCGAACACGTCGGAGCCGGCGTCGTTGCCCGCGATCTGGCGTGTGGCGTCGGCCTGTATCTTGCGCAAGCCGCTGTCGCCGATGTAGTTGCCGGTGGCTTCATCGAAAGCCGGCTGGCTGCCCGCATGGCCGGAAAACAGATACTGGCCATTGCCGTCCGTGCGATTGGCGATGCCCATGAGCGTGTCGCGCGTGCTTTGCAGCACGCCGGCCAGCGAAGCGCGGTCGGCGTCCGTCATGGTGCCGTTGCCCGCTTCCACCAGACGCGTTTTCAGATCTTGCAGCAGCAGCGTGGTCGAGCCCAGGGCGCCGTCCTCGGCGGCCAGGTTGGTCTTGAGCACGACGCGGTTCTCGGCGTGGCGCTGGTTGAGCGCCTGCGATTGGCTGAGGTTGATGGCCTGCGCCGCCGCCAGCGGGTCGTCCGCGGGCGTCACCATGCGCCGGCCGCTGCCCAACTGCTGGAACAGGTGCATCAAATCGCCCTGCTGGGTATTAATGGTGTTGAGCCCGTTCTGGAAGAACAAGGAGGAACTGATACGCATGGCTGGCTCCGGTGATGGCCGCATCAGGCCTTGAGGCTGAGCAGGGTGTCGAACAAAGTGGAACTGACGTCTATCAGGCGCGACGCCGCCCGGAACTGCTCTTGGTATTGCATTAGGTTGACGTATTCCTCGTTGAGGTTGACGCCGGACACCTCTTGCTGCGCAGCCATGTTCTGCTGAATCAGCGACAGCTGCGCCTTGGCCGCCGTGCCGTTGCTTTGCGTATGCACCGCCACCGAGTTCACAATGCGCGAATAGGCTTCGTTGAAATCCAGCGTGCCGCTGCCCATGGTCTTGGCGCTGCGCAGCTTGGCCAGCTCCAGGGCGTTGTCGCCGTCGGTATCGCCGACGGCGGAACCCGCCGCGGCGATTTTCGAGGTGTCGGTCAGTTCGACCTTGAGCGAGCCGGCCGCGTTGCGGGTGGGCTGCACCATCCAGCTATCGCCGGCCGTCGCGCCAGACATGCTGGAGAAATCCAGGCCGTCCACCGAAGTGGCATTGGCGATGTCTCCGCGGTAGCGTTCCTGGCCGGTGGTCTGGTCGGTGATGACGTACTCGGCGCCGTCATATGCCACGCGGTAGTCGTGGCCCGTCAGGGCGTCGATGTCGGCGAAGCCCACCGTCAGCGTGCCCTGAGCGCCCTGGGCCCGGATGACCTTGGGCTGGGCGACGCTGAAAAAGTCTTCGCCCGGTTCGCCGTTCTGGGTATAGCCGTTGCCGTGCACCTCGTTGAACCTGGTGGCCAAGCCCACCGCCAGGCGGCCCAGTTCGTTCTGGGCCGAATCCAGGGCTTCGTAGCGATACTGCAGCAAACCGCCCAGGGTGCCGCCCTTGAGCGAGGTCTCGGCCATTTCGACGGCCTTGGTGCCGCCGCCGCTGACCGGCGCGGTATAGGCCACGGTAAGGCGGGCCGGGTCGGCCGCCGATGCGACGACCTGCAGGGGGAACACCGTGCTGGCGCCCAGCAGCATCTGGCCGTTGCCCACCGTCAGGCTGAACGAACCGTCTTGTTCGATGACGCGCACCTCGACCAGCTTGTTGAGCTCTTTGAGCGCCTGGTCGCGCTGGTCGAGCAGGTCGTTGGGCGCATGGTTGGGATTGCCGGCGCGCGCTTCGACGATGCGCTGGTTGAGCTGCTGGATGTTCTCGACCTGGGTGTTGATCTGCTTGACCACGGTGCCCAGTTGCGTGTTGATGTCGCCGCGCTGCGCGTCGATGAAGGCGTTGGCGTCGTTGATTTGGGCGGCCAGGCTGTTGGCGCGCCCCAGCAGTTCGCTGCGGGCGGCGGGGTCGGCGGGCGCCGACGCCACGGCGTCCACGCTATCGAAAAACTTGGACAGCGCCGGGCTGATGCCCACGGTGCGGTCGGCGAAAAGATTGTTGAGCTGGGCGATTTCGGTGCCGTAGGCGGTCAGGGCCGCCCCGCCGCTTTCGGCGCGCACCAGTTGCCGGTACAAAAAACCGTCGTAAGAGCGGTTGATGGTATCGACCGCCACGCCTCGCCCGATGAAACCCGAACCCATGCTTTGGCCGCCGGCGGTGGAAATGCTGACCGACTGCCGGTTGTAGCCTTCCGTGGCGGCGTTGTTGATGTTATGGCCTGTCGTCTGCAGGTTGTGCGAGGCGGCGTTGATGCCGGTCAGGCCAATTTTTGCGAGGTTCATGCATGCTCCACGGGAAAAACTCTAACTGCTTAACGGCAGGAAGCGAGGATGGTTTAGCCCCCGAAACCCAGTTTCAGCCCCGCTGGACGCCGTCCGCACCGCCGGCGGCGGCCCGCATGGACTCGGGCGTGGCGCGCACCTGGAAATAGCGCATGATGGTCGTCAGTTTTTCGGCATATTTCGGGTCGGTGGCATAGCCGGCCTCCTGCACGCGGCGGGCCGCCTGCTCGGCGGTCGGCGCTTCGCGCACGGGCTGGTAGCGCTCGCTGGTGCTCAGCAGACGCGCATAATCGCGGAAGGAATCGTGATACGAGTCGTAGGCCCGGAACGACGCCACTTGCTTTTGCGCCTTGCCTTCGACGTACTCGGTCGTCATCACGTCGGCCACCTTGCCCTTC
This sequence comes from uncultured Burkholderiaceae bacterium, assembly GCA_934525625.1. Classification (GTDB taxonomy): domain Bacteria; phylum Pseudomonadota; class Gammaproteobacteria; order Burkholderiales; family Burkholderiaceae_B; genus Mesopusillimonas. Next base: position 11,539 of record CAKSZL010000002.1, on the reverse strand, counting down.
CACGAGGACGTCGCCTTGATGCCGAACAGATTGTGGCTGGTACTGCCGTCCTGGTGCAGAATCTCGCGCTTGCCCCAGCCCGACTCCAGGGCGGCCTGGCTGAGAATCAAGGCCGCCGGCAAGCCGGTTTCCTCGGCGACCTTCTGGGCGGCCGGTGCCATTTTCGAGACGAACTGCTCGATGTGCCGGGGCGCCCCTGACACCGCCGACAGCAAGGCGGCGCCAGCGCGGTTCACCGACGACAACAGGCGCTCGAAGCGCCGCGTCAGCGGGCCACCCTCGGCGGCTTCGGCCTGGCCCACGTGGGAGCGCAGCTCGGTGCGGCGCGAGGTACGCAGCGGCGCCTCGGCGGCCGCCATGGCGCCAGCCGCCGGGCCGCCCTGCTGGGCGCGCATCTGCGCCAGCAGCGCCTGCGCCAGGCCCACGCCGGGATCGGCAAGCTGCAAGGCCAGCTGTTCGTCGCCCAGGCTTTGGGCGAAGCGGGTTTGCTGGCTATCGAACACGCCGTCCCCGCCGGAAGTCTCGCGCGCCTGCTTGATCCACTTTTGCAGCATCAAGGCTTCGAACTGCCGGGCGACGTCTTCCTCGCGCGCCGCGCCGACGGCAGGCCGGCGGCGATCCGCGCGCCCCATGTCGAAGATGGAGTCGCCCTTGGAGGGCAGGGAAAGATAATGAACCGGCGTAGCCATGGGATTGCTAAGGCCCTAAACGATTTCCAGGTCGGCGCGCAGGGCGCCGGCGCTTTTCAGGGTTTGCAGAATAGAGAGTAGGTCTTGCGGCGTCGCGCCCAGCGTGTTGAGCGCCTTGACCACGTCCACCAGATTCGCGCTGGTTCGGATGCGCGTCAGCGCGCCCTGGTCGGTGCGCATCTCTATCTGCGTGTTGTCGGTCACGACTGTCTGCCCGCCGGCGAACGGCGTATCGGGCTGGCTGACCTCTTGCTGGCGGCTGATGACGACCGATAGATTGCCGTAGGCCACGGCCGCCTCTTCGATGGTGACGGTGCGGTTCATGACCACCGTGCCGGTACGGGCGTTGATGATGACCTTGGCCCGCGCCGGCGGCAGCTTGACCTGCACCTGCTCGATGCTGGACAAAAAGGCCGTGAGCGCGTTCGGGTCCAGCGGACCGCGCAGTTCGACCACCCGGCCGTCCAGCGCCGTGGCGATGCCCTGCCCCAGTTGCTGGTTGATGGCCGCGGCCGTCTGCTGGGCGATGCCGAAATCGGTGGTGTGCATTTCGAGATAGATGCGGCCATCGCGCGCAAACGTGGTGGGCACGGCGCGCTCGATGATGGCGCCGTTGCTGATGATGCCGCCGTTGAGCTGGTTGACCTGCACGCTGGCGCCGCCAGCCTGCGCGCCCGCGCCGCCCACCAGCAGGTTGCCCTGGGCGATGGCGTAGACCTGGCCGTCCGCCCCTTTGAGCGGCGTCATCAGCAAGGTGCCGCCGCGCAGGCTTTTGGCGTTGCCCATGGAAGACACCACCACGTCCATGTTCTGGCCGGGGCGCGCAAACGCGGGGAGCTGCGCGGTAACCATCACCGCCGCCACGTTGCGCAACTGCATGTTGGTGCCTTGCGGCACGGTCACGCCCAGTTGCGCCAGCATATTGGTAAGGCTTTGCTGCGTGAACGGCGCCTGGCGCACCTGGTCGCCGCTGCCGTCCAGGCCCACGACCAGGCCGTAGCCCACCAGTTGGTTGGAGCGCACGCCCTGTATGGAGGCAAGGTCCTTGATGCGCTCGGCCTGCACCGGCGACACGGCACAGCCCAAGCACGCGGCCAGCAGCGCCGAACGGCCCCAATGCCCTGCCGCGCGCGGCCATGGCATGCCGAAAACGCGGCACAGCGCACGCCCCCATGGGGTGTGCGGCTTCGTATTGCGGCTGGTGCTGGAAAACTTGATTGTCATCGCTGCCCTATAGTCTGTTTGCGCTAGAACGGCGAAATATTCAGGAAAAAGCGCTGCAGCCAACCCATTTCCTGCACTTCGTCCATACGGCCCTGGCTGCGGAACTCGATGCGCGCATCGGCCACCTGGGTGGACATCACGGTGTTCGCGCCGGTAATGGAGCGCGGATCGACCACGCCCGAAAAGCGCACATGTTCGCTGCCGCGATTGATGGCCATCTGCTTGTCGCCCGCCACCAGCAGGTTGCCGTTGGGCAATACCTGCACCACGGTGGTGGTGATGGTGCCGGTGAACAAGTTGTCCGCGCGGCTAGAGCCCGTGCCTTGCGCGTCGTTGTTGCCTTCCATGTCGAAGCCCTGCTGCGGCCCGAAGCCCGGCGGGAAGAACTTGGGCACCGAGTTCAGGCCCAGGCCGGCGCTGCCGGTGCGCGACGACGCCGTCGAGACGTTCTTGGACGCGTTCGTGCGTTCCTGGATGATGATGGTGACGATGTCGCCGACGTTGCGCGGGCGGCGGTCTTCGAACAAGGGGTAGTTGCCGTAGACCGTGGGCTGGTAGATGGCGCCGTTGGCCGCGCGCTCGACCGCCTCGACCGGCGGCGGCGTAGCCGTCAGCGGGCCGGTCACCACCGGTTCGGGTGGAATCAAAGCGCAGCCGCCCAGCACCAGGGCCAGGCAGACGGCGGCGACTCGCGACAGGATACTGGCCATTATTACAACTGCGTCAGGCGCGCCAGCATCTGGTCGGACGTCTGGATGGCCTTGCTGTTCAATTCGTAGGCGCGCTGGGCGGTGATCATGTTGACCAGCTCTTCGGCCACGTTGACGTTGGAAGTTTCGACGTACTTCTGGCGCACCAGGCCCGCGCCGTCCAGGCCGGGCTGGGCGAAGTTGGCCACGCCCGAGGCGTCGGTTTCGACGAACAGGTTTTCGCCTATGGCCTGCAGGCCGGTGGGGTTGATGAAGGTGCTGAGCTGCAACTGCCCCACCTGCACGCTGGTGCCCACCGCGCCCGGCTGCGTCACCGACACCGTGCCGTCGCGCGCAACGGTAATTTCAAGCGCGTTGTCGGGAATGTTGATGGGCGGCTGGATGGGGTAGCCGCCGGCCGTCACCAGTTGGCCGTTCTGGTCCACCTGCAGGCTGCCGTCGCGCGTGTAGGCGAAGGAACCGTCGGGCATTTCCACTTGCAGAAAGCCCTTGCCGTCGATGGCGATGTCCATGGAGTCGCCGGTTTCACGCAGGTTGCCCTGGGTATGCAGGCGCTCGGTGGCCACCGTGCGCACGCCCGTGCCCACTTGCAGGCCGGAGGGCAGCTGATTGGCCGCCCCCACCTGCGCGCCGGGCTGGCGCAGCGTCTGGTAGAGCAGGTCTTCGAATACGGCCCGGCTGCGCTTGAAGCCCGCCGTATTGACGTTGGCCAGGTTGTTGGAAATCACGTCGAGGCTGGTCTGCTGGGTTTCCAGACCGGTTTTGGCTATCCATAAGGACCGTATCATCTTGCTTCCTTTTTCAAACTATCCAGGCCGCCGGCCATTTCGTTAGTAGATCGAACGATTGCTTTGTCGGCTGTGCTTGCCGTACCTCATTACTGCCTGAGCTTCGCCTTCGCGTACCGGCTCGATCCGCAAATGGAATTAATTGTTTGCCGACAAAATGCCGTTGGCGCGCTCCGCATTGGCGGAGGCGTCGCGTATGACTTTCATCTGCATCTCGAACTGGCGCGCGTTCTCTATCAGGGCCACCATGGCCTGCGCCGCATTGACGTTGCTTTTTTCCAGAAAGCCCGACACGATGCGCACCTCGGGGTCGGGCTGGGCCGCCGCCTGGCCGGCCACACGGAAAAACCCGTCGTCGCCGCGCTGCAGTTGCGCCGCTTCCGGATTGACCAGCTTGAGCTGGCCCACCACCTGTATGGTGTTGGGCGGATCGCCCGCGCCCAGCGCGGTCAGTTGGCCGTCGGACGAGAACGTCACCGTGCCGCGGTCGGGAATCTCCATGGGCTCGCCGTCGGCGGAGAGCACGGGATAGCCGTGGGCGCGGGTGACCAACTGGTTGTCGGCGTTGACGGCGAATTCGCCGGCGCGCGTATAGGCTTCGCCATTGGGCGTGCGCACCGCGAACCAGCCCGGGCCCTGCAAGGCCACGTGCATCGGATTGCCGGTTTCGGCCAGCGGCCCGCCCGACATGTCGCTGCCATGCGTGGCCGCCACGGTGGCCACGCGCGTGGGCAAGCCCTGCTCGGCCACGAAAGGCACGGCCCGCTGCATGGAGAGCTGCTGGCGAAAACCCGTGGTGTTGACGTTGGCCAGGTTGTTGCTGGCGACGGACTGCTGCTCCAGCATGCGCGCCGCGCCGCCGCCCGCCGTGTAAAGAATGCGATCCATAAAGCCCGCGCCCGCCTCTTAGCGCATCGTGATCAGCGTCTGCATGATCTGATCCTGCGTCTTGATGGCCTGCGCATTGGCCTGATAGGTGCGTTGCGCGATGATCATGTTGACCAGTTCCTGGCTCATGTCGACGTTGGAGGCCTCGACCGCCTGCCCCTTGAGCATGGCCAGGCCGTTGGTGCCCGGCTGCCCGACCACGGGCTGGCCCGAGGCGCTGGTTTCCACCCAGGCGTTGCCGCCCACGGCTTTCAGGCCCTGCATGTTGGCGAAATTGGCCAGCGCGACGAAACCCACCGTCTGGCTCTTGCCATTGGTGTAGTTGGCAAGGATCGCGCCGTTGTTGGCCACCTGGATGCTGGCGAACTCGCCGGTGGCGTAGCCATTCTGTGTGAAGCTGCTGGTGAACTCGCTGCCGAAAGAGTTGGAGCCCGCATAGGACAGGTTGATGCTCATGTCGGCCGCCGGCGACGTGGCGCCGCCTGGATTGGGAATGGCAAGCGTCGCGTTCTGTCCCACGGTCATCACGCCGTTTTGGTCGAACTGAAGAGTGTGGGAAGACGGCGTCACCGGATAAGTGCCGTCACCGAACTGGTAATGGACTTCCCACACGCTTTCGCCGTTCACGCCGTTCTGCTTCGCGAAATACTGCATCAGCTCGTGCCGGTTGCCCAGGGAATCGAAAACCGCGATGGGCAGCATGTGGGTATACGTCGCGGAGTCGGACGAATCGAACGGAGCGGTAATGACGGGGGCATTGGCATCCACGTTGACTTGCGTCGTGAGGGTGGAAGTCGCCAGCGGCGGCATGTTGCCCACCGGCAGCTTGAGCGGCTGCAAGTCGGTGGTGGGCGACTTGCCGCCGGCCGCCACGCCGAAGCCGGTCAGCTTGGCGCCCTGGGCGTTGACGATGTCGTAGTTCTCGTTGATGCCGAACTGGCCGTTGCGGGTGTACTGCAGCACGCCGCTGGTATCCAGCATCCGGAAAAAGCCCCTCTCGCCGTCGATGGCGATGTCGTACTGCCCGCCCGTGACATTGATGTTGCCTATGGAGAAGCGCTGCTTGATATCGGCCACCTGCACGCCAATGCCGACCGCCTGGGACTGCGCGTAAACGTCGGCGAACATCGCCGACGATGCCTTGAAGCCAACGGTAGCGGAGTTGGCGATGTTGTTGCCGATGACGTCCAGATCCTGCGCTGCGGCGTTCAAACCGCTCAAGCCTTGACCGAAACCCATGATGTGCCTCTTTGCTGAAAAATCTTTGCGAAAATCCGCCGCCGGCCAGGCCGGGCGGCAATCGATAAAACCGTTTACATGACCTTGCGGATGTCGAACAGCGAATACGTGCCCGCCAAGCCCAAGTCCAGGCGCAGCCCGGCGGACGAATACGCCACGCTGCCCACCTTGCCGTAGGTCAGCGCGTCGGCCGCCAGCGTCTTGCCTTCGGCGTCCGTCGCCAGCACTTGCACCTGGTAGGCGCCGTCGGTCAAGGGCTGGCCCTGGTCGTTCAGGCCGTCCCAGGACAGGCTGTGTATGCCTTCGCCGAGCTGGTCGGGCTGGTCGAGTTCCATTTGGCGCACCACCTGGCCGCTGCCGTCCAGGATGGAAACCTGTACGGTCTTGGCCTTGGAATACAGCTCGAAACCGAAAGGCGTGGCCACCTTGCCCAGCCCGTCTTCGGTGCTGCCCAGGCGTATCTTGTCGCCCGGCACCAGCACTTCCTTGCCGATGAAGGACGCCGCCTGCATGGACTGCGACAAATCCATCTGCCCGGACAAGGCCAGCAGCGTGTTGTTGAGCTGCTCGATGCCGGACACCGTGGACAACTGCGCGATCTGCGACGTGACGGCGGCGTTGTCCATGGGGTTGAGGGGGTCCTGGTTGCGCAACTGCGTAACCAGCAGCGTCAGGAAGCGGTCCTGCGTATCGCCCATGATGCTGTTGCTTTGCGAAACCTGGGCCAGGGCCGCCGCCGTGTTGTTGCCCGCTGCGGGAGTAACCGTGCTCATGCCTGTTCAACCTTTATGCGTTATTGACCGATGCTGAGCGTGCGGGCCATCAGGCTCTTGGCCGTATTGATGACCTCGACGTTGGCCTGGTAAGAGCGGGAAGCGGAAATCATGTTGACGGTTTCCGCGACCACGTCGACGTTGGGCATGGCCACGTAGCCCTGCTCGTTTGCCAGTGGGTTGCCCGGCTCGTACTGCATGCGCGCCGGCGCGTTGCTTTCAACCACGGCCGAGACGCGCACGCCGCCCACCGCGTTCTGGCCTTTCAGGGGGTCGAGCTGGAACACGACCTGCCGGGCGCGGTAGGGCTGGCCGTCGGGGCCGGCGGCGCTGTTGGCGTTGGCCATGTTGCTGGCCGAGACGTTCATGCGCTGGGACTGGGCCGTCAGGGCCGAGCCCGCTATCTGGAAGATGTTGAAGGTGGACATGGCTGCCTTTCTTATTGCGCCAGCGCGGCGTTGATGGACTTCAGGCGCTGGGAAATGATGGTCAGATCCGCCTGGTAGCGCGAGGTGTTGTCGGCGAACTGGACGCGTTCGACGTCCATGTCGACCGTGTTGCCGTCCAGGCTGGGCTGCAGGGGCTGGCGGTACAGCAGTTCGGGCCGCCCGCCGGCGTCGCCCTGGCCGGGCAGATGGCGCGCCGAGGTGCGCGACAGCGCCAGCGGCGCTTGGCCTTGCGCGCCCACGCCCGCGGCCTGGCGCAACGACTGGGCGAAATCGAAATCGCGCGCCTTGTAATTGGGCGTGTCGGCATTGGCGATATTGGTCGCCAGCACTTCCTGCCGTTGCTGGCGCAGCGAAATCGCGTTCTGCATGAAACCTAGTTCGCGGCTGATCGGATCGGTCATGGGGATGACGGCTATGGCTATCGGTTGAGGGCGCGGATCGCCCTTTTATGGCTTGCTGACAATGGTAGCGGCATCGCCTTCCCGACAAACGCCGAAACAGCACAGTATTTGCTTGCCAATTCCTCCCGATGGCGCCCGCGCGCGCCCGATAGAATGGCGCCATGCCTGTTTTTCCGCCGCGCCTGTCCGCGTTCGCCTTTACGGCCTTCCTGCTGTGTTGTCCGCTGCCGGCAGCGGCGCAGCCCGCCGCGCCCGACGCCGGCACGCTGGCGCAGATGCGCGGCCTGCTGCGGGATTACGTCGAACAGCAAGTGCTCCAGCGCGGCCTGGAAGGCGACATCCACGTCCAGTTCGACACCGCCAAGCTCGACGCCCAGCCCGCCTGTACCGAGGCCGAAGCCTTTCTGGGCGGCCAAGGCACGCTGCGCTCGCGCTTCAGCGTCGGGCTGCGCTGCCTGGCGCCGGCCCATTGGGTGGCCTACGTGCCGGTGCAACTGCGCGTCATGGGCCAATACCCGGTAGCTGCCCGCCCGCTGCCGCCCAACACCGTTCTGGGCGAAGGCGACGTCACCCTGCGCGAAGGCGACCTGATGCGCCTGCCGGCGGGCGCCGCCGTCGCGCTGGAAGACGTGCTGGGCTACACCACGGTGCAGCGCATCGCCGCCAACCAGGCGCTCAAGCACAACACGCTGCAAGCGCCCCATTCCGTCCTGCGCGGCCAGGCCGTCACGCTGGAAGTGCGCGGCGACGGCTTCACCGCCACGGGCGAAGGCACGGCCGTGCAGTCGGGCGAACCCGGCGCCGTCATCCAGGTGCGCACGCCGTCGGGGCAAGTCGTTCACGGCCGCGTGCTAAACGCCCAGACCGTCATACTGGCGATGTAGCCGTGAGCGCCGCCCTTGCCCAGCCCCGCCGAGTGGCCGCCATACGGACGGGCCAAATCAGCGCCAACCCTAAAGATTCGCGGGATATTTCCGTAAGCCGCTATACTCGAACCCAGATTGTCGCCCCGGCGGCGTCAACAGGCCACAGCCCTAGCCCGGAGCTATCGTGAAAATATCCTCTTCCTCGCCTCATGCCAAACTGACCGCCCTGGCCTCGGCGCGTGAACCCCGCCCGCAGGCCGCGTCCGGCCAGGCTGCGTCCGGCCGCAACGTGGATTTAAGCGATACCGCCCGCCAGCTCGCCGCGCTCAGCAGCGGCGCCCACGACGTAGACCTGCAGAAAGTCCAGGCCATCCGCGACGCGCTGGCCTCCGGCGAACTCAAGATAGACACCAGCCGCATCGCCGACTCCCTGCTGGCCAGCGCCCGCGAACTGATCAAATAATCCATTCCGCCCTTGCCATGACGACGCCGCTGCAAACCCTGGAAACCTGCCTGGTCCGGCAGCTGGAACTGGCGCGCCGGTTTCTGGCGGCGCTACAAGAAGAATCCCGTTTACTGCAAGACCCCGGCCAGGCCGATCAACTGACGGCCAGCACGGCGGCCAAGCTGGATTGCGTACAGCAATTCGAAGCGCTGGACACCGTCCGCGACCAGGCCCTGGCGCAATTGGGCCACAGCCCCGACGGCGAAGGCCTGCGACAGGCTCTGGCGCAGCACCCGGCCCTGGCGACGCTGTTGGCCGAACTGCAAGGCGTCGCCGCCCAGGCGCGCGATCTCAACGAATCCAACGGCACCGTCATCAACACCTACCTGCGCCACACCCAGCAAACGCTGGCCGACCTGCGCCAACTGACGGGCCAGGGCGCCGAATCCCTATACAACGCCAGCGGCCGGCCCCATGCGGCGCGCCTTGCCGGGCGCACCCACATCAAGGCCGGCTGACTCCAGTTCCAGAATCCCATCCCGCTCCGTAGCGCCTGCTTGCCGCTCGACTTACTCTGCGGCCCCACGTCATATAACTTGTACTGTCTGCGCTTGCGCGTTGGCGCTTGGGCCAAAACCGCACTAGGCTTGCGGCATCATCCGCTTGAGCTCGAACAGCTTGCAGACGGCGCGCGCCAGGCGCGCCGTATTCGGCTTGCCCTCTTCCGCCAAGGCATGCAGCACCCGGCAAAGCTGCGGGTCGTCCAGCATGTGGGCGGTCGCCAGCGCCAATTGCACGGCCACGCCGGCCTGCTGCACCGACGGCAAGCGCCGCTGCGCCAGCCATTGCCAATGCAGGCCCGCCAGCCTTAGCACGCTCTGGCGTGACGCATGCAACAGCAGCCAGCGGCCCCAGCGCTCCGGGTTCAAGGCGTCGCCACGCAGATCGCCCACGGCCATCCAGTGCTTGATCACGGTATCGTCGCTGCGGCGCACCGCTTTCAAGCTGAAGAATCCCAGCTTCTGGCCCTGGTTCTGGCGCTTGGCCAAGGCGACCTCGGTTTGCGCGGTCCACCAGGTGATGTCGTCCGCCTCGGACCAGCCCAGGCTTTCCCGCAGGAAACCGCCCAGCGCCATCACCAGGGGTTGATGCAGCAATTGCCGCCCGACGGCCACCGCCAAGGCGGGCTCGCCTTCGTGCAGCCAGCGGCTGCGCGGCGCGCAGGCGGCCAGCCAATCGCACTGCCCTGTGGTGGCGGTAAAGGTGACGGCGGCAGCGTCCTCCAGCATGCGCACCGGCGCCAGGCTGGCCTGGGCCAGGCTCTCGTCCAGATAGGCGTCCAATTGCCCAGCGGCGGGCGGTTGGGTTCCCGCATGGCCGTCGCTGGCGACCCAGCCGTCTTCGCGCAGCCAGCATTGCCAGGGACTGGCCAGCCATGATCCGTCGGGTGCGGCCAGCAGGCAGGCGCGAATGGCTTGCTTGCCGGCGCTGCCCGGCAGGCGCAATTGGCCCGGAAGCGCCACCACATGCGCGGCCTCCAGCAAAGGCAAGGTGCGCTCCACCTGAGACAGCAAATGCGCCGGCGCGGCGCCGGGCTGCCCCGACTGCCATTGTTGGAAGGCCTCGTAAGCCATGGCCGTCACCAGATGGGCATCGATGGCGCGGGCGGCCGATTCGATGGCGTCCGTACCCAGGCCGCCCGCCCTGCCCGCCAACAAGGCCAGCAGGTTTTCCATGCGAACCGCGGCTTGCGGCGCGGGCGCGGACCGCGGCGTATTGCCACCTTGGGAGGCCATCAGCATGGCCAGATCCGCCTGGCTGGGCGCATACAGCGCCGGCCCTTCCGCCACGCTGAAGGCGCGATCGACCAGGCGGGCCGCGTCGGCCCGGACCAGGTCTTCCGGCACCTTCTGGCCGGTGGAAACATAATGGATAGGCAGGCGATAGCGTATGCAGGTGTCCAGCACGGGCCCCAGCCTGCCGGCTTCGTCCACCTTGGTAATCAGGCAGCCCGCCAGCCGGGGGCCGCCGTCGTTGGCGTAGCGGCGCGCCACTTCGTCCAGCGTATCGCCATGGCTGGCCGCGTTCAGGGCCAGCAGGCGCACCACGCGGGGAGAGGCCGAGGCCAGCAGGCTGGCCTGTTCGCCCACGTAATGGTCGCGCTGGCTGACGCCGATGTTGTCGATCAGCACCAGTTTTTCCGGCCCGGCTTCGCGTACCAGCGCCGCCAGCTGGGCCGCGCCCTCGGCCACGTGCACGGGCACGCCCATCATCCGGCCGTAGATGCGCAACTGCTCGTGCGCCCCGATACGGTAAGTGTCGGTGGTCAGCAGCACCACGTTGCCCGCCCCCAGCCGGCGCACGCAGCGCGCCGCCAGCTTGGCGATGGTGGTGGTCTTGCCCACGCCGGTGGGGCCCACCAGCGCCACGACGGCGCCAGCCGACAAGGTACGCTCGTCGTTGCCGTCCACGGGCAGATGCTTGATGAGTTCGTTGCGGCACCAGTCCAGCGCGGCGCGCTCGGACAGCTGCGGCGACAAATGCTTGAGCATGGCGCGCAGCAAACGGGTGCTGAACCCCATGCCCAACAAACGCTGGAACATCGCCAGCGCCACGGGAACCCGCTGCAATTGCTGGCCCCACAGCATTTCGTCCATCCTGGCTTCCAGCAGGCCGCGCAAGTCTCCTACCGCCTGCTGCAAATCGAATTGCCCGGCAGCTTCGGCCCCCGCGGGAGCGGCAGCTTGCGGCGCCCCCGCCCTGGCGGCGCCTTCCGGCGCATTCGGCGCAACAGCGGGCGCGACAGGCGCAGCGACGGCGGACGTAGATGCGGACGCCCCGGCGGCGGCCTGCGCCTCGGTCTGGTCGGAAGCCAGAATCTCGACGCCGCCATTGACGCGCCGGTTGGAAATGATCAGCGCATCCGGCCCCAGCGCCAGGCGCACCTGCCTCAAGGCCTCCCGCGTAGTTGCCCCGAAGAATCGACTAATGCTCATGCCATATCCCCTATCCAAGAGGTGAACCTGAGCATGCGCTCATCGGGAATCTCGGCGCTGGAGAGCACGGC
>CAKSZL010000001.1 GCA_934525625.1 uncultured Burkholderiaceae bacterium | reverse complement strand
TGAGGGCGAGTTCTTTCGCCGCCCGCACGTACGAGGTAGACGCGGGAAGCCCCGCGCAGCGGGGCCGCCCGACCGGCCGCCTGTGTGCACAAAACCATACCGGCTCTCGGCCTCAGTGTTGAGAAACGTGTAAGCACCTAAGCCAAAATGCACTAAAAACCGAAAAACAATTGCACGGCGCCGGTCGCCGCCAGATACGGCCCGTAATGCAAGGCCTGATCCATGCTGGCGCCCGAGCGCCGGCGGCGCAGCAGCGTGATGGCCAGCGCGCTGACCGAGGCGATGAGGACGATGGCGGGCAGCGCGGTCCAGCCCAGCCATGCGCCCAGGGCGGCCAGCAGCTTGAAGTCGCCGTAGCCCAGGCCTTCACGGCCCGTCAGCAGCAGGAACGCCTGGTAGATGATCCAGAAGAACAGATAGCCCGCGGCGGCGCCGATGACTGCGTCGGGCAGGGGGGTGAAGGTATGGCCCAGGTTGACCAGCAGGCCCAGCCACAGCAGCGTCAAGGTCAGCGCGTCGGGCAGCAGGCCGGTATGGGCGTCTACCCAGGCCAGGGTGGCCAGCATCAGCATGAAAACGGCGGCCGCCAGCCCGGCAAAGCCCAGGCCGTAGCGCCATCCGCAAGCGGCCACCGGCAAGGCGCACAGCAGGCCGAACAATATTTGCCGCCTGCGTGCGCCCAGCGTGGCGGGCCAGGCCTGGGTATCGTCCACCTGGCCGGGCAGCCAGTCGGCGAGCCGGCCCAGCACAGGACTGACCAGCAAGGCCAGCGCGCCCACGACAAGAGCGGCGGCCCACGGGGGAAGGGAAAGCGCGTCCACTAGCAATGCCCGGTGCCGACGGGCTTAGCGCACCGGTACGAAGCCAGGGATGATGGCGTCCGGATGCGCCGGCGCGCGCAGGGTTTCGGAGGCGCCGTCCTGGTCGATCTCGATGCTGTCGGGGCCTACCTTGGCCAGCGTGACGCCGGGAGCAATGGTTTGGCCGGCGCGGAAAGCCTGGGGCTTGCCGCCTTCGACCGTCAGCAGCGCGGCGCCGTGCTGGTCGGATGCGATCAGGCCCACCAAGGCGACGCGTACGCGGCTGGTGCCGCCGCCGAACCAACCCGAAATGGCGGAGGTGTCCAGTTGGGGCGTCAGGCTGGAAGCCAGCACCGGCGGTTGCGCGGATGGCGTGGGGGCCAGCAGAACCGCGCCCCACACGCCCAGGCCGGCGGCCAGGGCCAGCATGGCCAGGCCCTGCACCAGGCTGGGAGCCGCCTGGCGCCATATGCCGCCGAGGAAATGTGAAGAAAAATTCATGATGTGCTGGCTTGCTGATACCGCCCCGGTTTCTTAGGGAAAAGATGAATACCCTGAAACATGGGGGGTGGCTATGCTATGGAATCGGTGATAATGCCATTCTACTGAACAAGTCCGGCTTGGCAGTACCCGCATGACGACAAAAAAGTGACATGTGCCGGTGCCATAATAATGCGTTTTAGTGCGTTCCAAGTATTTCATACTCATTCAAGCAATCTCAAGCAATCATCCATGTCCGTTTCAATCCCGAGTCTTCGCAAGCGCGCCGCCCGTCATGTCCAGCGCGGCTTCTCCCTGATCGAAATCATGGTGGTCGTGGTCATCATGGGTATTCTGGCCGCCCTGGTCGTGCCCAACCTGATGGATCGTCCCGACCAGGCGCGCGTCGTCGCCGCCAAGCAGGACATCGGCGCCATCATGCAGGCGCTCAAGCTGTACCGCCTGGATAACGGCCGCTATCCTTCCACCCAGGACGGCTTGCAGATACTGACGGGCAAGTCGGCACAAACCGGGGCCACCACAGGTCGCGTCTACATGGACCGCCTGCCCAACGACCCCTGGGGCCACCCCTATCAGTACCTGAATCCGGGCGTGAACGGCGAAGTCGACGTCTTCTCGCTGGGGGCTGACAGCCAGCCGGGCGGCGAGGGTGTCGAAGCCGATGTCGGAAGCTGGAACAACTAAGCGCATGCCCGCGGGCCGGGCCGCCGCTGGCAAGCCGTCGCCGGCAAAGCGGGCGCGGTCGTCGGGGTTCTCTTTGCTCGAAATCCTGGTGGTGCTGGTCATCGTCGGCATCGTCACGGCCACGGCTGGCATCAGCGCCTTCGGCTCCGGCCGCCAGGCCGGCCTGCAGCAAGAGGCCGCGCGCCTGGCGCAGCTGTTTGCCGTAGCCCAGGCCGACGCCAGGGCCATGGGGCGGCCCATCGCCTGGGAATACGACGCCTCCGGCTATCGTTTCGCGCATCTGCCGCGCAAGCTGGTGCTGCCCATGCACATCGCCGCCCGCGCGCAGGGCGAACCGCTGGACGACATCCCCGCCGACGCCGTGCTGCGGCCCCGGCGCTGGCAGCTCGACAATCCGGTGGAAGTCTCCATCGAGCCGGCGCAAACGGTAATATTCAACGCCGAATGGATGCCGGCGCCTTTTCTGGTTCATCTGCGCAGCGGAGACCAGCGGGCCAGCGTCATCCTGGAACCCAGCGGACGCTACCGGGTGGACTCATGAACAAGCATCCCGCCGCCCAGCGGGGTTTTTCCCTCATCGAAGTCCTGATCGCGCTGGCCATCGTCGGCGTGGCGCTGGCGGCCAGCGTCAGGGCCCTGGGCGTCAGCGCCAACGGCGTGCAGGGCATGCAGGCGCGCAGCCTGGCCTTGCAGGCGGCACAAAACCAGTTGGCGGAAATGCGTTTGCTGCAACTGTTTCCCGATCTGGGCCAGCGCGCCGAGCCGTGCTCGCAGGGGCCGTTCGAATTCGTGTGCGAGCAGCAGGTGCAGCGCACGGCGCACAACGCTTTCCGGCAGCTTACGCTGCGCGTCCGGCAGGGCGACGGCCCGGTGCTGGCCGAGCTGGGCGGCCTGCTGTCCAGGATGCCCTGATGCGAGAAGGCGGGCGCACACAGGGTTTCACCCTGATCGAAGTGCTGGTGGCGCTGACCCTGATGGCCCTGGTCAGCCTGATTTCCTGGCGCGCGCTGGACGTCGTGCAGCGCACCCAGGAAAGGCTGGACGAAAGCGGCCAGCAGGTAATCTCCATCGTGCGGGTGCTGGGGCAGATCGAGGACGACGTGCAGCGCCACGCCAGCGAACAGGTGCTGCCCCTGCCGCCGCCGGTGCAGCGGGACGGCCAGGCCGCGCCCGCGCCGGTTCGTAGCTGGCTGCCGCCGGGCATCGCCTGGTCCGACGGCGACGGCCTGATGGTGGTGCGCGCCGCCGGGGACGGCAGGTGGCAGCGCGTGCGCTGGCATCTGGCCGGCAACCGCCTGATGCGCGGTGTGGGCGTGGCGTCGGATCGCCTGCCCCTGCCGGAAATACAAACGGAACACGAGGTACTGAGCGGAGTGGAAGCGTTCTCCATGCGATTGTGGCTGCCGGGGCAGGGCTGGGCGCCTTTGCCCCAAAACAGCGACCAGCCGGCCGGCGCCCAGGTGCGCGCGGTGGAGTTTCGCCTGCTGCCCGTCGGCGCGCCCGCCGCGCAGGCTTATCGCAAAGTGGTGATGCTGCCATGAGCCGCCCGGCCCAAGCCTTGCAGAACGGCATGGCGGTGATCGCCGCCCTGCTGGTCGTGATCGCGGCCGCCGTGGTGACGACCCGCATCATCGAAGAGCAAGGCCTGCTGGCGCGCACGCTGGCCAGCGAACGCGAGCGCGCACAGGCCGAATGGATGCTGCGCAGCGGGATGGACTGGTCGCGCGCCATTCTGCGCTTCGACGCGCGCACCAACGCCACCACGCGGCTGGACGGCATCTGGGCCCAGCCCATCGTCAATCTGCCGGTGGGCCCGTCGAGCAACCCCGAGCAGGCGCTGTTCACCGGGCAGGTGGAAGACGAGCAGGGCAAACTTAACTTGCGTAACCTCGCCCAGGACGGCAACATTCAACTGCCCGCTTTGCAGGAGCTGGCGCGTTTGTTCCAATCCATGCGCATTCCCCCCGAAGTCGCGGATAATGTGGCCCTGCGCGTGGCGGCGGCGCAGTACGGCCCCGATACCGAGCCCAGCGCTCCGGGCCTGCAGTTCGTCTCCGACCTGGCCGGCGTGCCGGGGATGACGCCGCAGGCGCTGGCGCTGGCCGGCCCGTTCCTGACGGTGCTGCCCAGCGCCACCCAGGTCAACGTCAATACGGCCAGCGCCGAAGTGCTGGCCGCCGTGGTGCCCGGCATGGACATCGCGCGCGCGCGTGAAGTCACGCTGGAACGCGACCGAGGCGTCTGGTTCAATAACGTGGGCGATTTCATCAATCGGCTGCAATTGACCGGCGACGAAGTCTCGCAGCGCCTGGCGGTGCAAAGCCATTGGTTCCGCGTCAGCGGCGAAATCGCGGGCGACCAGACGCTGGTCGCCATGCAGGGCCTGCTGCACCGCGAAGGCCAAGAGGCCGCGCCGTCGGTGCGGTGGATCAGTCATTGAGTCTATGAAGAAAAAACACATCCGTCTGGTTCTGCCTGCGCTAGCCGATCTGACAGAACAAAGCGAAGTCTCCTACGCGGTCGTGGACCGCGACGGCGGCGTCCTGCGCAGCGGCGCCTTGCCGCTGGGCGGCCTGGGTGTGGAGCGCGCCACCGGCCCGGTGTGGGCGATTCTGGCGCCCGGCGAAGCCGTCACGGCGTCGGTAATGTTGCCGCCGCTGACCGGCCGCCGCCTGGAGGCCGCCGTCGCCAGCAGCGTCGAACCCATGGCGTTGTCGGACGTGGCCGACCTGTGCATAGGCTACGGGCCGCGCGGCGCGGACGGCAAGACGCCGGTGGCCTGGGCCGGACGCCGGCCCATCGCCGCCTTGTGGCAGCGGCTGGGGCAGATGGGGCTGGAGGTGGGCGGCATCGTGCCGCACGAACTGGCCATTCCCGCCGACGACGAGCATCCCGAACAGCCTTTGCAATTGCCGGTGGGGCCGCGCTGGCTGGCGCCGCTGCCCGGCTGGTCGCTGGCCCGCGACGACCTGCGCCCGGCGGCGCAGCTACGGCATTGGCGCAAGCCCTTGCTGTGGGCCGCCGCCGCCGCTGTAGCCTGGGTGCTGGGCCTGCAGATTCACGCTTGGCAGTTGCGCCACGAGATACGCACGCTGCGCACGCAAATCGAAACCTCGGTGCGTCAGGCTTTTCCGTCGATCCCGGTGCTCATCGACCCGGTGCGCCAGGCCCAGCAGCAGCGCGACGCCTTGCGCCTGGCCCAGGGCGTGGCGCGCGAGGACGACTTCATCCCCATGGCGGCCGCCACGGCGCGGCTATTGCCCTTCGCCGACAAGCACGTGCGCGCCATGGTGTATGAGTCCGGCGCGCTCACGCTCACCCTGGCCGACGGTGTCGAGGCGCCCGCCAACACCACCGCCTTGCAGCAGGCGGCGTCGGTCGAATCGCTGCTGCTGGAAAAAGACGCGGTGTCGTCGCAAGTGTGGCACGTGCGCCGCCAGAATAGCGTGCTCAACGGGGAGGGGCGACCATGAAGGCGTTGAAATCCCCCAGCCTGTCGCCCGCCTGGCAGGCCCGCCTGGACGACGTACGCCAGCGCGCCCGGGCCTTCTGGCTGCAGCGCACCCTGCGCGAACGCCGCCTGTTGACGGTGGCCGCCGTATTAATCGGCATCTGGCTGCTGTGGGCCGTCGCGGTGCGTCCGGCCCTGGACACCGTGGCCCAGAGCCGCCAGGCGCTGCCGGCGCTGCGCGCGGACGCGGCCAAGGTGCAGGCCCTCATCATCGAGGCCCAGGCCTTGCAGCGCGGCCGGGCCGCGGTGCAGGACGCCGAATCGGTGCAGGCGGCCCTGGAGGCCAGCTTGCAGCGCGCCGGTTTGCCGCAGGCGCGCGTGGAGCGGCTGGCCGACGACGCCAAGGATTCGGCGGCGCGCTGGGCCGTGCACGTCGAGGAAGTTTCGGCTACGCGCCTGGTGGACTGGGTCGGCAGCCTGGCCTTCCTGCTCCAACTCGAAACACGCCTGGTGGATTTGTCCCGCGCCCAGGTCGATGGCCGCGAACGCGCCGGCTTGCTCAGCGGCAAGGTCGAGCTGGCCTTGCCCGAACAGGGGGGCGGCCGATGAGAGCCAAGCTGATCTGGGGCCTGGTGCTGATCCTGGTCGCCTGCGCGGCGGCCCTGGCGGTGTTGCCGGCGCGCTGGCTGATGGCGGTGGTGCCCGAGCAATCGCCGGTTATCATCGCTGACGCGCATGGTACTTTGTGGCGTGGCAGCGCCACGCTGGCGGTGGGCACGCCGGGCAACCGGCGCGCGTTGCCCGATCCGGTCAACTGGTCGTTCCAATGGTCGGGCGGGCCGCGCCTGGTGGCCAAGCATGCCTGGATGCGCAACGACCTGGTGCTGTCGCCGTCTTGGCGCGGCCTGCGCTTGTCGGGCCAGACGCTGCAATTGCCCGCGCAGGCGTTGGTCAGCCTGCACGCCATGTTCAATACGCTGGACCCGGGCGGAGAACTGCTCATCAGTTGGCCCGAGCGCGTGTTCGGCCTGGGCGGCCCCGAGCGCGGCGACCGCTTGCTCGAGGTGCAGTGGCGCCTGGCCAGCGCGGGTTTGTCGCGGGTGCGCCCTTTGGGCACTTATCAGCTGGCGGTCACGCAAGGCGAAGGCGGCCAGGCGGATCTGGTCCTCAGCACGCGCGAAGGGCCGCTGATGATGAGCGCCCGAGGCAAGGCCTCGGCCAAGGGCATGCAGCTCGATGGCGTGGCGGAAGTGGATAGTGCGGCCAGCGGCGACGCGCGGGCCGGTTTGCAGAATTTGTTGAACGCGTTGGGTACGCGTCGGGGCGAGCAGGCGATCTTGCGCTTGCGCTGATCGCCGTGGCGTCGTGAAAAGGAAAATAGAAATGACGATGTGGAATCTAGGGAGCGGCGCCACTTGGAGCACGGGGCACGCCTTGCGGTGGTGCGCCTTGTGGGCGGCCTTGGGCCTGGCCGGCTGCGCCGCCAACCAGGGCGGCTCGGGCCCTGGCCGTTCCTCGCTGGTGGTGCACACCTCGGTGGGCGATTCCGCGGGCCGGGAAACGCGTCCGGTGACGCCGCCGCCTCCGCCGGTGCCGGCCCGCCGGCCCTCGCGCACAGGCGTCGAGCCCGACCGCGCCGTCACCGCCGCACGCGACGCGTCCAGCATTCCCGACAGCGGCGAACGCACCATGCTCAATTTCGTCGACGCCGAATTGCAAGGCGTAGTGCGCGCGCTGGCGCGCTTTACCGGACGCAATTTCGTCGTGGACCCGCGCGTCAAGGGCCAACTGACGCTGGTTTCCGAGGCGCCGGTATCGCCGTCGGTGGCGTATTCCATGCTGCTCAGCTCCTTGCGCATGCAGGGCTTTGCGGTGGTCGAGGTCGACGGCGTCAGTCGCGTGGTGCCCGAGGCCGATGCCAAACTGCTGGGCGGCAACGTGGTCGGCGCCGGCGAACCGGCGCGCTCCGGCGAACTGGCCACGCGCGTCTTCCCGCTGCGCTACGAAAACGCCGCCAGCCTGGTGCCGGTGCTGCGGCCCATGGTGTCGCCCAACAACCCGGTCAACGCCCACACGGGCAACAACACGCTGGTCATCACCGACTACGTGGAGAACCTGGACCGCATCGCCGAGGTGATCCAGCGCGTCGATACGCCCAGCGCGCTCAGCACCGACGTGATTCCCATCCGCTACGGCGTGGCGCTGGACGTAGCCGCGCTGGCGCTGCAATTGCTGGAAGGCAAGTCGGGCGACACCTCGCAGCAGATCATGGTGGTCGCCGACCCGCGCAGCAATTCCGTGCTGGTGCGCGCGTCCAGCCCCGAGCGCCTGAAACTGGCGCGCGACCTGATCGAGCGCATAGACAGCCCCGAGTCGCGCGCCGGCAATCTGCACGTGGTCTACCTGCGCAATGCCCAGGCCACGCACCTGGCCGAAGTCCTGCGCGGCGCGCTGACCGGCCAGGGCGGCACGGGCAGCGGCTCCGGCGGCACCGGCCTGAACAACTCACTGTCGGGCGGCGCCGGCGGCCTGTCGGGCGGCAACACGCGCACCAATACTTCCGCCAATTCCAGCGTGGTGCCGGGCAGCAGCGCGGCGGCCGCGGCCGGCAGCTCGCAACTGTCGGGCGCATCGGGCTCGCTGTCGTCCAGCGGCGATATGCAGACCGTCGCGTTTTCGGCCGGGGGCGCTACGGTACAGGCCGACCCCACCACCAACACCCTCATCATTTCCGCGCCACCGCCGCTGTACCGCAGCCTGCGTGAAGTCATCGACCAATTGGATCAGCGCCGCGCCCAAGTGCTGGTCGAGAGCCTGATCGTCGAGGTCAACGCCGACGATGCCGCCGAATTCGGCATACAGTGGATGGCGGGCAGCGACAGCATCGCAAGCGGCAACCGCGCCTTCATCGGCGGCGCCAACCTGGGCGGCAGCGGCGTGGGCCGGAACCTGAGCACCGGGGCCACCACCATAGACGCCTTGGGGCAAGGCCTGAGCCTGGGCATGGTCAAGGGCACGGTGGACATCCTAGGCAACCAGTTGATCAATCTGGGCGTGCTGGCCCGCGCCATGCAAAAGCGCGGCGGCGTCAACATTCTGTCCACCCCCAACCTGATGACGCTGGACAACGAAATCGCCAGCATCATCGTCGGCCGCACCGTGCCCTTCGTCACCGGCAGCTACACGACGGCGGGTGACGGCGCCAGCAACCCGTTCCAGACGGTGCAGCGCGAAGACGTCGGCCTTACCTTGCGCATTCGCCCGCAGATTTCCGAGGGCGGCACGGTCAAGCTCTCGCTGTACCAGGAAGTCAGCAGCATCGATACGGCGAACAGTTCCACGTCCTCCATCGTCACGCGCAAGCGCGCGCTGGAAACCAACGTGCTGGTGGACGACGGCCAGATCATCGTGCTGGGCGGCCTGCTGGAAGACGAAGTCGCCGACACCACCAATTCCGTGCCGCTGCTGGGCGACATTCCGGTGCTGGGCAGCCTGTTCCGCTACGAGGGCCGCAATCACAAGAAGACCAACCTGATGGTCTTCCTGCGCCCGCACATCGTGCGCAACGCGCAGGACGGCGCCAGCGTCACGTTGGACCGCTACAGCTACATGCGCGCCTTGCAGGCCGGCCGCCCCGCGCGCGACACGTGGCTGATGCCCGATGCCAGGGCCGCGACGGCGCTGCCCGACCTCCAGCGCAACGAGCAAACCGGCTTGCTGGATCTGCGCGACCCGGAACCCGCCGTGCTCGGACAAGACGCCGACGTCAGCGGCGGCCTGCCCGCCGGCGTGCGCTCGGCCGGCGATCCGGCCGATCCCTTCGTATCGCCATGAACATTCGGTTGCCTTATGCCTGGGCGCGCGCGCAGCGCGCCGTCATCCAGACCGGGCCGCAAGGCCTGCTGCTGACGGTCAGCGAGCGCACGCCGCCGTGGGCGCTGGCCGAGATCCGCCGCCAGTACGGCGAGCTGCCCATGCGCAGCGTCACCGACGCCGAGCTGGACACCTTGCTGGCCACGGCCTACGCGCAAACCGGCGACGCGGCTTCGGTGGTGGACGCCGCCTCCAGCGAGATCGACCTCGATCAACTGATGCAGGACATCCCCGAGGTCGAAGACCTGCTCGAAGCGCATGACGACGCGCCCGTCATCCGCATGATGAACGCCCTGTTCACCCAGGCCGCGCGCGACGGCGCCAGCGACATCCACATCGAACCCTTCGAAACCCATTCGGTGGTGCGCTACCGTGTGGACGGCACCTTGCGCGACATCGTCAATCCGCGCCGCGCGCTGCATAACGCGCTGGTCTCGCGCATCAAGATCATGGCCAGCCTGGACATCGCCGAAAAGCGCCTGCCGCAGGATGGCCGCATCGCCTTGCGCGTGGGCGGCCGGCCCATAGACGTGCGCGTCTCCACGCTGCCCACGGGCCACGGCGAACGCGCCGTGCTGCGTTTGCTGGATAAGGAAGCCGGCCGCCTGCAACTGGAAAAGCTGGGCATGGCGCCCGACGTGCTGCGCGGGCTGGACAGCCTGATACGCCTGCCGCACGGCATCGTGCTGGTCACCGGCCCCACCGGCAGCGGCAAGACCACCACGCTGTACGCGGCGCTGTCGCGGCTGGACGCCACCACCACCAACATCCTGACGGTGGAAGACCCCATCGAATACGATTTGCCGGGCATAGGCCAGACCCAGGTCAACGCGCGCATAGACCTGACCTTCGCGTCGGCGCTGCGGGCCATACTGCGCCAGGACCCGGACGTCATCATGATCGGCGAAATCCGCGACCTCGAAACCGCACAGATCGCGGTGCAGGCTTCGCTCACCGGCCACCTGGTGCTGGCAACGCTGCACACCAACGACGCGGTGTCCGCCGTGACCCGCCTGGCCGACATGGGGGTCGAGCCCTTCCTGCTGGCCTCCACCTTGCAAGGCGTGCTGGCGCAGCGCCTGGTGCGCCGCCTGTGCCCGCACTGCAAGCAGGACAACGAGGACGGCACGGCAAGCTGGAACCCCAAGGGCTGCGCATCGTGCAGCCACACCGGCTACAGCGGCCGCACGGGCGTGCACGAACTGTTCGCGGTCGACGATACCTTGCGCGGCATGATCCACAACGGAGAAGGCGAGCAGGCCTTGCGCCGCGAAGCGCTGAGCCACGGCATGCGCACCCTGCGCCAGGACGGCGACCGCTGGATCAGCTCGGGCGTTACCTCGCTAGAGGAAATCACCCGCGTCACGCGGGACACTTGAGTGTGTAAGGCATGGCATCTTATCAATACGAAGCCGCCGACGACACGGGCCGCACGCAGCGCGGCCTGGTAGACGCCGACAGCGAACGCAGCGCCCGCCAGGCCCTGCGCGCGCGCGGCCTGGTGCCGCTGTCGCTGAAGCTGACCCACAAGCGCGGCCAGAACCAGGTACGGCGCACCGGCGCGCGCATCAGCGACGCCGACCTGGGCTGGCTGACGCGCCAGCTTGCCAGCCTGCTGGCGGCGCGCCTGCCGCTGGAAGCGGCGCTGACGGCCACGCTGGAACAGGCCGAGCGCAAGCACGTGGCGCATACGCTGGCGGCGGTGCGCGCCGACGTGCGCGCCGGCCACAGGCTGGGCGAAGCGCTGGCGGCGCACCCGCGCGACTTCCCCGAAATCTACCGCGCGCTGGTCGACGCCGGCGAACAGTCCGGCGACCTGGCCCAGGTGCTGGAAAAACTGGCCGATTACATCGAGTCGCGCGGCGCTTTGCGCAACAAGATACTGACGGCCTTCATCTACCCCATCATCGTCACCATCGTGTCGGTGGGCATCATCATCTTCCTGCTCAGCTACGTGGTGCCGCAGGTGGTGGGCGCGTTCGCGCAGGCCAAGCAGGCCTTGCCGCCGCTAACGCAATTCATGCTGGCGGCCAGCGCTTTCGTGAAGGAATGGGGCGCGTGGACGCTGACGGGCCTGGTCGCCGCCGTTGTGCTGTGGCGGCTGCACCTGCGCAATCCGGCCGCCAAGCTGGCCTGGCACACGAAGGTATTGCGCCTGCCCGTGCTGGGCCGCTATGCGCTGGGCGTGGACGTTGCGCGCTTCGCCGCGACATTGGCCATTCTCACCAGCAGCAACGTGCCGCTGTTGCAGGCGCTGGAGGCCTCGCGCCGCACGCTCGGCAACCGCAGGCTGCAGGTCTCGGTGGACGAAGCCACCGGCCGCGTGCGCGAAGGCAGCGCGCTGGCGCAGGCCCTGCTGGCGCAGAAAGTGTTCCCGCCCCTGCTGGTGCACCTGGTGGGCAGCGGCGAGCGCACCGGTGAACTGCCGGCCATGCTGGACCGCGCGGCCAAGACCTTGTCCTCCGAACTCGAACGCCGCGCCATGACCATGACGGCGCTGCTGGAGCCCCTGATGATTCTGATCATGGGCGGCATCGTGCTGCTGATCGTGCTGGCAGTGATGATGCCTATTATCGAGATCAACCAGCTGGTGCTGTAGCCGCCGCCAGCCCGGCATTCTTTCTCAGCTTTCTTTTATCCGGCGCCCGCCGCGCAATGCGGCCGGGCGCCGGCGTTTTTGGCCGCGCGCTTCTCGTGTGCCGTTGACGCCGCCGATGTTGCGCGTCCAGGGGAAAACCCTGGGTTACATACCTTGGAAAAATGCAATCTAATATATCAGAGAGTATTTCACCAAGGATAAATCATGACATTCAAGATAGGAATGCAAAAACTCGCCCAATGGGCGGCTGTCGGCTTGTTGTTCGCTTCCGCCGCTTCGCAGGCGGCCCCGGTGGTGCTGCGCGGCATTACGCCGTGGAATCCCGATTACGACATGAGCCAAGCGTTCATGCTGTTCCGGGACATGGTCAACGAGCGGTTGGCCGGCAAGCTTGAAGTGCGCTACTTGGGCGGGCCCGAAGTCGTGCAGCCCAATTTGCAGGTCGATGCGATCAAGAACGGCATCGTCGACGTCGCGCTGACGGCGGCGGCCTATTACCGCACCGAAGTGCCGGGCGCGGCCGCCGTCATGTTCACCAGCAAGCTGCCCTCCGAGCTGCGCCAATCGGGCTACACCTCCTTGATGCAAGAGATACACAAGGAGCAAGGCATTCAGTACCTGGCCAACGCAGCCGGCGGCAAGCGCTACCGCTTTTACCTGACCCGCAAAATCGACAAGCCGGATTTCAGCGGCATGTCCGTACGCGTGTCTCCCGTCTATTTGCCGGCGGTCAAAGCTCTGGGCGGCAACCCGGTGAATATCTCGCCCAGCGAGCTTTACACCGCGCTGGAGCGCCACGTGGTGCAGGGCTATGGCTGGCCCGAAACCGGCACCATAGAGATGGGCTTGCAAGAGACCACCAAGTTTGTGCTGGATCACTCGTTCTACTCGCTGGACACCGCGCTGCTGATGAACGAGTCCGTCTACGAAAAGCTGCCCGGCGACGTCAAGCAGGAGCTGGACAAAATACTGGCCGAGTGGGAAGTGAAGGTGGAACAGTTGCTGCAAGGCAAGCTGGCCGAAGAAAACAAAAGGCTGGCCGAGGCCGGGCTTGAGTTCATCCGCTTCTCGGAGGATGACGCCGCCAAGTTCATCGAAGTCGTCAACAAATCGGGTTGGGAAGCCTTCATCGCCCAGAACGACGCGCTGTTCAAGCAGCATCCCGATTTCATCAAGCGCCACGAAGCCGCTGGCCACTGATCCGCCGTGCGGCAACCGGGAGACGTAAATGGATAAAGCCTATCGGCTTGTACTGGAATGTTGCGGCGGCTTGGCGGCGGTGCTGCTGGCCTTCATCGCGCTGGCGGTGACGCTGGACGTGCTGCTGCGGCCCTTGGGCTTGTCCTTGATCTGGGTATTCGAAATCACGGAGCTTTTGCTGGTGTGGATCACCATGCTGGCATTGCCCTGGGTGGCGTACAAAGGGGGGCATATCTCGGTTGACGTGCTGGTTGGCAATCTGTCGCCCGGCGCGGCCTGCCGGCTAAGGGTGGCGGTCTGTCTGTTCGTGGCGGCGCTGTGCTTCGTCATCGCCTATACCGGGTGGGTGGCGGCGGCCGGCGCCTGGACGCGCGGCCTGGAAAGCCCGGGCCTGTTGCAGTATCCCTTGTGGATATCGCGCATCTCCATCCCCTTCGGGTTCGTGCTCGGCGGCATTGAATTCCTGCGCCAGGCCTTGCATGGCGTGCGCATGGGAGAACAAGCATGAGCGGCCTGGCGGTGCTTCTTCTGATTTTCGCGGGGCTGGTGATCGTACTGCTGGCAGGCGTGCCGGTGGCGTTTTCTTTCGCCGCCGTAACCATGGTGTCCATCGGCCTGCTGCAAGGCTGGGGAGCGCCCTTCCAGTCTTTCGTGCTGTCCATCGAAAACGGCGTGTCCAGCTTTACGCTGCTGCCCATCGCCTTGTTCATCCTGATGGGCGAGCTATTGTGGCAGTCCAACATCGCCGACAAGGCGCTGGGCGCGATCAGCAAGCTGATAGGCCGCATTCCGGGCCGGCTGAGCCTGCTGACGGTGGCCAGCGGCACGGCGTTCTCGGCGCTTAGCGGCTCTACCCTGGCCAACACGGCCATGCTGGGCAAGATCATGCTGCCGCCCATGGTGAATAAGGGCTATCACAACACGATGTCCATGGGCCCCATCATGGCCAGCGGCGGGCTTTCCATGCTGATACCGCCCAGCACGCTGGCGGTCATCTACGCGACCATCGCCAAGATATCCATAGGCAAGCTGCTCATCGCGCTGATCCTGCCGGGCCTGCTGCTGGCGCTGTGCTACGTCGGCTACATCGTCATCCGCTGTTGGCTGAACCCCGCGCTGGCGCCGGAGGAAACGGTGGAGCGCGTCGAGCCCAAAGAGGCGCTGCGGCAGTTCGTGGTGTACATACTGCCGCTGTCCATCGTGGTGTTCAGCGTGGTGGGCGTCATCTTCTTCGGCATCGCCACGCCCACCGAAGCCGCGGCGCTGGGCTGCACCACGTCGCTCATCATGGCCTTATGCTATGGCGGCCTCAGCTTCAAGAGGCTGGCGACCGCCGCGATGGAGACCATCAAGATTACGGGCATGACGCTGCTCATCATGGCGATGGCTTTGGGCTTCAGCCAGATACTGGCTTATTCGGGCGGCGGCCGCGAACTGATAGAAATGGTGGCCAAGCTGGACATCAGCCCGCTGATGCTGATCGCCGTGATGCTGTTGCTATTGCTGGTGCTGGGCGCCTTCATGGAGCAGGTCGCCATCATGCTGATCACCCTGCCTATCTTTACGCCCATGCTGGTGTTCATGGGGGCGGACCCGATCTGGTTTGCGGTGATGATGCTGATCAACCTGGAAATGAGCCTGATGACGCCGCCTTTCGGCATGCTGATCTTCGTGATGAAAGGCGTCGCCCCGGAAAGCGTGGCCATAGGCGACATCTACCGCGCCGTCACACCCTACCTGATCATCAACGGCCTGTTCATCATCGTGCTTCTGTTCAACCCCTGGATAGTCGAACTGTTGCCGTCCATCATGCGATAGCCGCTCAGGCTGATGACATACATTCCTGGAGAACAACGAGATGCATCAAGTATCGGACCGCTTTGAATTCATCCCCATGCCCGAGCGCAAGCCCCTGGCCTTGCCCAACAAGGCGCGGGTGGCGGTATACCTTATCGTCAACGTCGAGGTATGGGATTTCGAGCGTGCCGTGCCGCGCCAGTACTTCGGCGCGCCGGGCGGCGCGGCCGTCGTGCCCGACGTGCCCAACTGGTCGTGGCACGAATACGGCATGCGTGTGGGCTTGTGGCGCTTGATGGAAAGCCTGGAAAAGCGCGGGCTGAAGGCTTCGGCCGCGATGAACGGCAAAGTCATCGATTCCAGATACGAGCCGGTGGCGCGCGCCATGCGCGATGCCGGATGGAACTTCATGGGCCACGGCTATCACCAGCGGCCCTTGCATCTGGTGGAAGACCAGGCCGCCGAAATCCAGCGCGCCTTCGACGTCATCAGCGCCTATTCGGGCACGCCGCCGCTGGGCTGGCTGGGCCCGGGCCTGCACGAAACCCAGGAAACCCTGGATCTATTGCAGCAGGCGGGTTTCCGGTTTGTCGTTGATTGGCCGCTGGACGATCACCCTGTTTCGGTGAAGGCGGGCTCGGGCGAGATGGTTGCCGTTCCGTATTCGGTGGAAATGGGCGACTTGCCGCTGATGGTGGCCCACCAGCACGAATCTTCCGTGTGGTTCGACCGCGTCAAAGACCAGTTCGACTGCCTGTACCGCGAAGGCGCAACCCAGCCGCGCGTGATGTCGATGAGCATCCACCCCTACATCATGGGCGCGCCGCACCGGCTCAAGTATTTCGAGCAGGCGCTGGACTATGTGCTGGGCCACGAGGATGTATGGTTCACCGTGCCGGAAGAGATCTACCGCTGGCACGTGGAAGGCCGAGGCCAGGCCTAGCGGCAAAACGGCTTCGGATGGCGCCGCGCGGCAAGAGCCTCCGGCTTGCGTGGCTGGGAGCGCTTATTTCAGGCCGTCTCCGCGCCGCGCTCGTGCGTCCGCTTGCCGTTGACGTAAACGGCTTTGATGGCGCGGTCGTCGGCCATGGTCATCTGGACGAACAGGGCTTCTTCGACGCTGTCGCAGTGCCTCATGCGGAAGTCGATGAGCGGCGTGGAGTGCAGGTCGAGCACGACGATGTCGGCTTCCTTGCCGGCTTGCAGCGTGCCGACGTGTTCGTCCAGATACAGCGAGCGCGCCGCGCCGTGGGTGGCCAGATACAAGGCCTTGGCCGCCGACAGCGAATAGCCGCCTAGTTGGGCGATTTTGTAGGCCTCGCCCATGACGCGCAGCATGGACAGCGTGGTGCCGGCGCCGACGTCGGTGGCCAGGCCGGTGCGCACCGGCGGTTGCCCAGGGCCGCCGCTCAGGGCGCGGCGAAAGTCGAACAGGCCGCTGCCCAGAAAGCCGTTGGAGCTGGGGCAATGCGCGATGGCCGAGCCGCTTTGCGCCAGCGTTTGCCATTCGGACTCTTCCAGGTGCACGCAGTGGCCGTAGACGGCGCGCGGCCCCACCAGGCCGTAATGCGCGTAGACGTCCAGATAGCCGTCGTGCTCGGGGTATAGCTCGCGCACCCAGGCGACTTCGTTCTGGTTTTCGGACAAGTGGGTTTGCATGTAGGTGCCCGGATGGCGTTGCCACAGCTCGCCGGCGGCTTCCAGCTGCGCGGGCGTGCTGGTGGGGGCGAAGCGCGGCGTCACCGCATAGGACAAGCGCCCCTTGCCGTGCCAGCGCTCGATCAGCGCGAGCGAGTCGTCGTAGCTGGATTGCGCGGTGTCCAGCAACGCCGTGGGGGCGTTGCGGTCCATCATGACCTTGCCCGCGATGGTGCGCACCCCCAGTTTTTCGGCGGCGCCGAAATAGGCGTCGACCGAAGCGGGGTGCGACGTACAGTAGACCGCGGCGGTCGTGGTGCCTGCGCGCAGCGTTTCGCGCAGAAAGACATCGGCCACCGCGTGCGCATGGCGCTCGTCCGAGAACTGCTGTTCGGCCACGAAGGTGTATTGCTCCAGCCATTCGATTAGCTGCGCGCCGTAGGCGCCGATGATCTGCGTCTGCGGATAGTGGACGTGCGTATCGATGAAGCCCGGCAGCAGCAACGCGTTGGGGTAATGCGCAAGCGGGCGCGTACCGATGTCGTGGCGCAGGCGGCTGTAGTCGCCGACGGCCGTGATGCGGCCGTGGTCGATCAGGATCAGGCCATCGGCCTCGTAGCTCAGCGCCTGATGGTCGGGCTGGCTGAACGGATCGCCATTGACGGTAACGATGGCGCCGCGCAAGGCCGCGGAATGGGAAAACGCAACCATGCTGGCTCCTGTTGATGGTTGACTGCCTATAAGCCGATAGTAGCTTGAGTGGCGTCGGGCTATCAATGCGGCCAAGCTGTGTTTGCGTTCAATGCGCGCCGCTCGCCGCTGCCGCGCCGGCATTCGCGCCCACACTGCGCGGGCGGGCGAACCAGACCAGGCCCGTCAGCAGCAGGAAGATCACCGCCGAGGCATGAAAGATGTCCAGCGCCGACAAGGTAAAGGCCTGCGTGCCGATCAGGTTTTCCAGATAGGCCAGTATCCGCGAGGCATCCAGCCCCAGGCCTTGCAGCGTGGACACAGTCTGGTCGAAGCCGGGATTGCCGGGCACGGCGGCCTCGGCCAGGCGGGCGTGATGAAAGCTGGCGCGGTCGTCCCAAAGCGTGGTGGTGATCGAGGTGCCGAAGGCGCCCGCCGTCAGCCGGGCGAAGTTCGACAGCCCCGAGGCCGCCGGAATGCGGCCGGGCTCCAGGCCGGACAGCGTGATCGAGGTCAGCGGCACGAAGAAGGCCGCCATGGCCACGCCCTGTATCACGGTGGGCCAGATCATCGTCCAGATGTCGGCCTGGGTGCTGAAGCCGGCGCGCATGAAAGATACCGCGGCGAACACCAGGAAGGCGAAGGTAACCAGGTGGCGCGGATCGCGCTTGACCAGCATGCGCCCCACGACCGGCGTCAGTATGATCGCGAAAATGCCCACGGGCGCCGTCACCCATCCGGCGTCGGTGGCGGTGTAGTGCATGAAGCGCTGCAGCCACAGCGGCAGCAGCACCACGTTGGCGAAGAAGATGGCGTAGGCGGTGGACAGCACGATAACGCCGACCGAGAAATTGCGCCGCTTGAACAACCTGATGTCCACGACAGGATGGGCGTCGGTCAGCTCCCAGATCAGGAAGAACACGAAAGCCACCAGCGAGACGATGGCCAGCGTGATGATGGTCGGGTTGGAGAACCAATCCAGCTCCTGGCCTTTGTCCAGCATGATCTGCAACGCGCCGACCCAGACCACCAGCAGCGCCAGCCCGACCTTGTCTATGGGCAGGCGGCGGGTGGGCGATTCGCGGTGGCGGTAGATGCGCCAACTGAGCCAGGCGGCCAGCAGGCCGACGGGCACGTTGATGTAGAAAATCCAGGGCCAGGAATAGGTGTCCGATATCCAGCCGCCCAGCAGCGGCCCGGCCACCGGCGCCACCAGCGTCGTCATGGCCCATATCGCCAGCGCCATGCCGGCCTTCTCGCGCGGAAAACTGGCCAGCATCAGGGCCTGCGACAGCGGAATCATCGGCCCGGCCACCACGCCCTGCAGCACGCGGAACGCCACCAGCGCTTCCAGCGAGGGGGCGAATCCGCACAGCCACGAGGCGATGACGAACAGCAGGGTGGACAGCACGAACAGCCGCACCTGTCCGAAACGCTGGGTCAGCCAGCCCGTCAGCGGCACCGTGATGGCGTTGGCCACGCCGAACGAAGTGATGACCCAGGTGCCCTGGCTGCTGCTGACGCCTAGATCGCCGGCGATGGTGGGAATGGAAACGTTGGCGATGGACGTGTCCAGCACGTTCATGAACACCGCGGTGGACAGCGCCAGCGAGCCCACGGCCAGCGTGGCGCCCCGCAGCGGAGGATGGGCTGCCGGCGCGGGCGGACGGGCCTGGCTCCCGCCGCCCGATTCCGCGGGTATGGAGGCGTCGGGTGCGCGGCTCATGATGCGAGGTTTTCCTGGATGATGCGTTGAACCAGCGCGTCGGCGCCGCTCCGGTCCGATTTCAGCGCCTCGGTGCGCAGCACGGCTTGCTCGGGCGCGGGGTGCGCGTGGGGCTGGCCCTCATCGCCGACGTCGACGGTGACGTTCATGGACAGCCCGATGCGCAAGGGGTGCTCGGCCAGTTCCCGGGAATCCAACCCGATGCGCACGGGAACACGCTGCACGACCTTGATCCAGTTGCCGCTGGCATTTTGCGCGGGCAGCAGCGCGAAGGCGCCGCCCGTGCCGGCGTCCAGGCCGGTGATGACGCCGTGATAGCTCACCGCGCCCCCGTACAGGTCGGCTTCCAGCGTGACTGGCTGGCCCACGCGCATGCGGCGCAGTTGGTTTTCCTTGAAGTTGGCTTTGACCCAAAGCTGATCCAGCGCCACGATGCTCATCAGCGGCGCGCCCGCGGCGACTTTCTGGCCGACCTGCACGTTGCGCCGCGCGACGATGCCGCCCACGGGCGCGGGCAGCGCGGTGCGGACGCGAGCCAGCCATGCGGCATGCACCTGCGCGGCGGCGTGCCGCACGTCCGGGTGGCTGGCGATGTCGGTGCCTTGCGTCAGCGCGCGGTTGGTGCCCAGGGTGGCCTTGGCCGCTTCCAGCGCGGCCCGCGCCTGCGCCAGACCGGCCTCGGCGCGGCGCAATGCGTCCTGCGCGTGTTGCAATTCCTCGCCGCTGACGCCGCCGCTGCGCGACAGGCCCTGGCGCCTGGCCAGGTCCGCGCGAGCGCGGCTCAGTTCGGAGCGCGCCTGCGTCACGTTGGCCTGCTTGACGTCCACGTCGGCTTGCAGCGCGTCGTTCTGCACGTAGCGCGTACGCACTTGGCGCACGGCCTGGGCCAACCTGGCGCCGGCCTGTTCGAGCGCGATGTCGGCGTCGGTGGCGTCCAGCTGGATTAGCGTCTGGCCGCCGCGCACGGCCTGGGTATCGTCGGCGGCGATGGAGACGACCGTGCCGTTCACCTGCGGCGTAACCTGCACCAGGTTGCCGTGTACGTAGGCGTCGTCGGTCGATTCGTAATGGGAGCTGTACAGCCACCACCACAGGCCGTAGCCGAGCGCGAGCAGTAGAAAGACGGCGCCGGCCAGCCAGAGCAGACGATGGCGGAGCGGGGAAGAAGAGGAGCTTGCTGTCATGGTGGGAACGATGCGTGGATCGGAGTCGTAAGAATCGGAAGGGAGGGGACGTCCGGCCGGTTCAATCGCCCTGCCCGGAGGCGGTGGCGTCTGTTGCGGAGCCGGCCGCGTCGGCCTCGCTGTTTGTGGCAGCGGCGTCGTAGCCGCCGCCCAGCGCCGTGGCCAGCGCTGCGTCCAGGCGCCGGGCTCGCGCCGCCAGCGCGGTGTCGCGGCGATCCTGTTCGAGCACGCCGGATTGGGCGGCGAGCACCGTCAGGTAGTTGCCCAGGCCGGCGCGGTAGCGATCCAGGGCCAAGTCGTAGGCGGACTGGGTGGCCTGGCGCGCGGCGTGCTGGTGCTCGGCCTCCCGGGCCAGCAGGCGCAGGCCGTCCAGCGCATCGGCCACCTCGCGTACTCCAGTCAGCACCGCTTGGTTGTAGTGGGCGATAGCCTCGTCGCGCCTGGCGCGCGCGGCGCCCAGTTCGGCGTTCAGGCGGCCGCCTTCGAACAGCGGCAGGCTGATGGCGGGCCCGATGCCGGCCATGCGGCTGGCGTGGTCGAACAGCATGCCGGTGCCTAGCGTCAGCATGCCGGCGAAGGCCGTCAGGTTGACGTTGGGGTAGAAGCGTTTCTTGGCGACGTCCACTTCCGCGCCGGTGGCCTCGGCCTGCCAGCGCGCGGCGGCGATGTCGGGACGGCGTCCGAGCAGTTCCAGCGGAATCTGTTCGGGCAGCAGTTGTCCGGGCGGGCGCAGCGTGGCGGCCAGCAAGGGCCTGGACGCCGACGGGCTGGCGCCGCGCAGGGCCGCCAATTGATTGTTCAGGCGGGCGATGTCGGCCTCGACCTGGCTGGATTGCACCTGGGTGTCGGCGTGCATGGCCTCGGCCTGGCGCACCTCCACCTGAGTGTCCAGTCCGGCGTTGAAGCGTCCCCGCGTCAGGGCCAGCACTTCGTCGGCGCGTTTCAGCGAACGCCGCAGTACCTCGCGCTGGGCGTAGGCATTCTGAAGATCGGCATAGGCTTGCACGATGGCCAGCACGAGCACGTTGTGCGCCCATTGGGCCTCGGCCCGGGCCGCCTCGGCGCGCGAACGCGCCGCTTGCAGTGCGGAGCGGTTCTTGTGCCAGAGGTCGAGTTCGTAGCTGGCGTCCAGCGCCAACCTGGCATCGCTGCCCACCGAGCCGCCCAATGGCTCAGGATAGATGTAGGTGGCGCTGTAGCGCTGGCGCGTCTGCTGGTAGCCGGCTTGCGCCGAAGGCCACAGCGGCGCCTGCGCGGCGTCGGCGGCGGCTTGCGCTTGGCGCAGCCGAGACTCGGCAACAGCCATGTCGGGACTGCCCGTCAGCGCGGTGTCGATCACGGCGTCCAGTTGTTCGTCGCCGTAGCGCCGCCACCAGCGCTGATCGGGCCATGTCATGCCGGGCTGGGCTTGCAGCGCCAGCGCGGCCGGCTCCAGGGCGGTGGCGGCGGGCGGGCCGTCGCGCATCGGCGCGCAGGCGGCCAGGGGAAAAATCAGGGCGAGAGGAAGAAACAATCGCTTCATGCTGACATTTAGCTGAAAGATACTGTCTAGTCGGTATCTGATTAGGCAGTTAATTGGTTAAAAAAAAGCGCCTCCCAGTGCGGATGCGGTACGCGTGCCGGGGCCGGGCAGCGCGCCTCATTTCGACGGCTGGACGCCATTGACGAGCATGCGCCGCAGGAACCCGCGCAGTTGGTCGACTTCCTGTTTGTTGAAGTCTCGCAGATGGTGCCGCAGCATGCTGGTAAGGATGGCGGGGCATTGTTGCGCGGCCTCGCAGCCGCTTGGGGTGAGTTCGAGCTTGTTCATGCGGCGGTCCTCGGTGCTGCGTAGCCGGCGCAGCAGGCCTTTGGATTCCAGGCGATCCAGGGTGCGCGTCATCGCCCCGGTGTCGACCTCCGCCAGGCGGGCGAGCTCGGCGGCGGTATCGGCTTTACCCTGATAAATCAGCATCAGGGGCCGCCACTGCATGACTGTAAGGCCGATGTCGGCCATGCCCCGATCGGCCATGCGGGACATGGAGGCCAATACTTGCTTGATCAACAGCCCGATGCTTTCTTCGGATGTGGGAGACAGCTGTTCGGGCGGGGTAGCGGAGGCTTGCATGGCGCTATTATTATTGTCTAGGCAGATACTGTCAAGACACCTATGGTTTTGAAAGGCACGGCGCCGATCCGCTGGTATCCTCGCCACCCTGTCGCCTTTTTACCAAGTTGCCCTTACCCTATTTGCGTAAAAAGCGCCAGGCATGTTAAAGTGAAGGGCTTAGCCTAAAAAGGCTGGGTATTGCTATTGGCCGCAAAAGCTTTGTTGCTTTGTCACAAAAGGCTTGGGCTTGCCGTGAAGTGTTTGGTAGCGGTGTGCGGCGGCGGCACAAAATAGTAGCAGTACAAAACCGGTAGTACAAAAAGCAGTGCAGTAAAACCAGCAGTAAGAAACTTAATTAGCCCTGGCCAATCGCAGCCAGGAATGGAGAAAACGATGTCGAACCCGACACCTACGCCTGCCGCGTACCGGCTTGGGCTGCTAGGGCGTAAGGTTGGCATGACCCGCATTTTCACCGAGGAAGGCGAAAGCATTCCGGTGACCGTGCTGGACGTGTCCAACAATCGCGTCGCCCAGGTCAAGACTCCCGAAGTCGATGGCTATGCGGCTGTGCAAGTGACGTACGGCACGCGCCGCGCGTCGCGCGTCAGCAAACCCGCCGCTGGGCACTTCGCCAAAGCCGGCGTCGAAGCTGGCAGCGCCCTCAAAGAATTCCGTCTCGATCCCGCCAAGGCCGCTGAATTTGCGCCTGGCGCCGTGCTGGCCGTCGAAAGCATTTTCGAAGCCGGCCAGAAGGTCGACGTAACGGGCACCACGATCGGTAAAGGCTTTGCCGGCACCATCAAGCGCCACAACTTCAGTGGCCAGCGCCGCTCGCACGGTAACTCGGTTTCGCACCGCGTGCCCGGCTCGATCGGTCAGGCGCAAGATCCCGGCCGCATCTTCCCCGGCAAGAAAATGTCCGGTCACATGGGTGACGTCACCCGTACCGTCCAGAATCTCGACATCGTTCGCGTCGACGCCGAACGCGGTCTGCTGCTGGTTCGCGGCGCTGTGCCCGGCCACAAGAACGCAGACATCGTCGTGCGTCCGGCCGTCAAGATGCTCGGCAAGAAAGGAGCCTAATCCATGGAACTCAAGCTCCTGAACGAACAAGGTCAATCGTCCGCGACGATCGACGCTCCCGACACCGTGTTCGGCCGCGACTTCAACGAAGCGCTGGTGCACCAGGTCGTCGTGGCTTTCCAGGCCAATGCCCGTGGCGGCAACCGCGCCCAGAAAGACCGCGCCGAAGTCAAGCACAGCACCAAGAAGCCTTGGCGCCAGAAAGGCACGGGCCGCGCCCGCGCCGGTATGACGTCCTCGCCCCTGTGGCGTGGAGGCGGTCGCATTTTCCCGAACTCGCCTGAAGAAAACTTCTCGCAGAAGGTCAACAAGAAGATGTATCGCGCCGGCATCCGGTCGATCCTCTCGCAACTGGCCCGCGAAGACCGCATCGCCGTCGTTGACAGCTTCCTGCTCGACACGCCCAAGACCAAAGAGGCAGCCTCCAAGCTCAAGGGCATGGGTCTGGATTCCGTCCTGATCATCACCGATACGGTCGACGAGAACCTGTACCTGGCTACGCGCAACCTGCCGCACGTCGCCGTGGTCGAAACGCGTTACGCTGATCCGCTCTCGCTGATCCACTACAAGAAAGTGCTGATCACCAAGCCGGCTATCGCTCAACTCGAGGAGATGCTGGGATGAACGCCGAACGTCTTATGCAAGTCATTCTGGCTCCGATCGTGACCGAAAAGGCCACGTTCGTCGCCGACAAAACCCAGCAGATCGCCTTGCGCGTGGCTACCGACGCCACCAAGCCTGAAATCAAGGCCGCGGTCGAGCTGTTGTTCAAGGTTGAAGTCGAATCGGTTCAGGTCCTGAACCAGAAGGGCAAAGAGAAGCGCTTTGGCCGCTTCATCGGCCGCCGCAAAAACGTGCGCAAGGCCTACGTGTCCCTCAAGCCGGGCCAGGAACTCGACTTTACGGAGGTGAACTAAATGGCACTCGTTAAAGTCAAGCCTACTTCCGCCGGCCGCCGCGGCATGATCAAGGTGGTGACGCCCAATCTGCACAAGGGCGCTCCCTTCGCCGGCCTGCTCGAAAAGAAATCGCGCGGCTCGGGCCGTAACAACAATGGCCACATCACCGTGCGCCATCGTGGGGGCGGTCACAAGCAGCACTACCGCGTCATCGATTTCCGTCGCAACAAGGACGGCATCGCCGCCAAGGTCGAACGCCTGGAATACGACCCCAACCGTACCGCGCACATCGCCCTGCTCTGCTACGCAGACGGCGAACGCCGTTACATCATCGCTCCCCGCGGCCTCGAAGTGGGTGCCACGCTGCTGTCGGGCAAGGATGCTCCCATCCGCGCCGGCAACACGCTGCCCATCCGCAACATCCCCGTCGGTGCGACTATCCACTGCATCGAAATGCAACCCGGCAAGGGTGCTCAACTGGCTCGCTCGGCCGGCGCTTCCGCCGTGCTGCTGGCTCGTGAAGGCGTCTACGCCCAGGTTCGCCTGCGTTCCGGCGAAGTGCGCCGTGTTCACATCGATTGCCGCGCCACCATCGGCGAAGTCGGCAACGAAGAGCACAGCCTGCGCCAGATCGGCAAGGCCGGCGCGGTGCGCTGGCGTGGCGTGCGCCCCACCGTTCGCGGTGTGGCCATGAACCCGGTCGATCACCCGCACGGCGGTGGCGAAGGCCGTACAGGCGAAGGTCGTGAGCCCGTCAGCCCGTGGGGCACTCCCACCAAGGGTTATCGGACTCGTCGTAACAAGCGCACGGACAACATGATTGTCTCGCGTCGCAAGCGCAAGTAAGGGGCGAACACAATGTCACGTTCGATCAAAAAAGGCCCATTCGTCGACGCGCATTTGATCAAGAAGATCGATGCAGCCGTTGCGGGCAACGACAAACGGCCGATCAAGACCTGGTCCCGCCGTTCCACCATCCTGCCCGAATTCATCGGGCTGACGATTGCTGTGCACAATGGCCGCCAGCACGTTCCCGTTTACATCAACGAGAACATGGTCGGCCACAAGCTCGGCGAGTTCGCGCTGACCCGTACGTTCAAGGGCCACGCAGCGGACAAGAAGGCCAAGAGGTAAGCGATGGAAACCACAGCCAATATCCGTGGTGTGCATATTTCGGCCCAGAAGGCCCGTCTGGTTGCGGACTTGATCCGCGGCAAGTCGGTGGCCCAGGCGCTGAATATCCTCACCTTCACGCCCAAAAAGGCGGCTGGCATCATGAAGAAAGCGCTCGAGTCGGCCATTGCCAACGCCGAGCACAACGATGGCGCCGACATCGACGAACTGAAGGTCACCACCGTCTACGTCGACAAAGCCCAGTCGCTCAAGCGCTTTTCCGCCCGCGCCAAAGGCCGCGGTAACCGTATCGAGAAGCAGACCTGCCACATCGTGGTCAAGGTCGGAGCTTAAGGAGTCACAATGGGACAGAAAGTACACCCGATTGGGTTCCGTCTCGCGGTCAACCGCAACTGGAGCTCCCGCTGGTACGCTGACGACAAGGCCTTCGGCGGTATGCTGGCCGAAGACATCCGCGTGCGCGAGTACCTGAAGAAGAAGCTCAAGAACGCGTCCGTCGGCCGCGTCGTCATCGAGCGTCCTGCCAAGAATGCCCGTATCACGGTGTATTCGGCGCGCCCCGGCGTCGTCATCGGCAAGCGCGGCGAAGACATCGAGAACCTGAAGGCAGATTTGCAGCGCCTGATGGGCGTGCCCGTGCACGTCAACATCGAAGAAATCCGCAAGCCGGAAACCGATGCCCAGCTGGTGGCCGATTCCATCGCCCAGCAGCTCGAAAAGCGCATCCAGTTCCGCCGTGCGATGAAACGCGCCATGCAAAATGCCATGCGCCTCGGCGCACAGGGCATCAAGATCATGAGTTCCGGCCGTCTGAACGGCATCGAGATCGCCCGTACCGAATGGTACCGCGAAGGCCGTGTGCCCCTGCACACCCTGCGCGCCAACATCGAGTACGGTACGTCCGAGGCCCACACGACCTACGGTATCATCGGCATCAAAGTATGGGTCTACAAGGGCGACATGCTGCCCAACGGCGAAATGCCCGTTGACACAGCCCCGCGCGAAGAAGAGCGCCGCCCGCGCCGCGCGCCCCGTGGCGATCGTCCCGACGGTCGTCGTCCCGGTGGCGGCCGTGGCCGTGGATCCCGCAAGCCTGACGCCGCGGCGCCAGCGCCTGAAGGAGAATAAACATGTTGCAACCCTCTCGCAGGAAATACCGCAAAGAGCACAAAGGCCGTAACACCGGCCTGGCTACGCGCGGTGCACAAGTTTCGTTCGGCGAGTTCGGCCTGAAGGCGACCGGTCGCGGCCGCCTCACGGCTCGCCAGATCGAAGCCGCTCGTCGTGCGATCAACCGTCACATCAAGCGTGGCGGCCGCATCTGGATCCGTGTGTTTCCCGACAAGCCCATTTCGCAAAAACCCGCCGAAGTCCGTATGGGTAACGGTAAGGGTAACCCCGAGTTCTGGGTCGCCGAGATCCAGCCGGGCAAGGTGATCTACGAAATGGAAGGCGTCAGCGAAGAACTGGCACGTGAGGCATTCCGCCTGGCCGCTGCCAAGCTGCCCATCAGCACGACCTTCGTGTCGCGCCACATCGGTGCTTAAGGAGTCCTCATGAAAGCCAGTGAACTTCGTACCAAAGACGTGGCCGAGCTCCAGACCGAACTCGAAAGCCTGCTCAAGGCCCAATTCGGCCTGCGCATGCAGCGTGCCACGCAGCAACTTACCAACACCAGCCAGATTGGCAAAGTGCGCCGCGACATCGCGCGCGTCCGTACCCTTCTGACTGAGAAAGCAGGTAAATAACCATGAGCGAAACTCAAACCACTCAGCCGGCCAAGCGCCAGCGTACGCTGGTGGGCAAGGTCGTCAGCAACAAGATGGACAAAACGGTCGTCGTCAGCGTCGAACGTCGCGTCAAGCATCCCGTGTACGGCAAGATCGTCATTCGATCCAACAAGTACAAGGCTCACGACGAAGCCAACCAGTACAACGAAGGTGACACCGTCGAAATCGCCGAAGGCCGTCCCATCAGCCGCGACAAGTCGTGGTCGGTGGTGCGCCTGGTCGAGGCCGCGCGTATCATCTAAGTGTTGAACGCGGCCATTCTTCGGAATGGCTCGCGGCAGTACTTGCAAACCCCCCGCTTGCTTGCAAGCCGGGGGTTTTGTCATTTCATTTTCAGATCAAATTCATGACAGTACCGTAGTAGGCATTCAATACGTCATGTCCTAAGTTTGGGGAGGGGCCAGGCTACGCAAACGCGCATTGCAAATGCCTTGCGAGAAATTTACTTCAAGACGTCTTGCTGAGGTCTTGTTTGCGGCAAATGCGCAAGCGGATGATCGATGCCTCCATCGCCATAGGCGGCTGTCACTTGCGCAATCACCACTTGATAGCCATTAAGCCACTTACCCTGCCTGCGCTTGGCTTCGAGATGCGCTGGGTGTGTCATGAGAGCCTGCATCGCCTCGATGCTGTCCCAGTAATAAACGTTGGAGATCAATCCCACCGAGGGGTTTTCCCAGGCTTCCTCGCCCAGGTAGCCGGGCAGGGATTTCGCCGCGTCGGCGATAGTTTTGTCCAGGGCCTGAAAGTCTTCGTCCACTTCGCCCATCGCAAAAGTGAAGGTGGCGGTATAGATGGTTGACATTGCGCTTGTATGGTTCTGAGTCAGTGCGAGATGGCATGATGCCACGAATGCATGCGCCTACTTGGCGTATTTCTTTGCGCCCGCGACGCAGGCCACGGCCGCCAGCGTTACCGCCAGCATCGTCCAGTTTACTTCTTCGTGGAGCAGCAGCGCAGCCAACCCCAGCCCCATGAAAGGCTGGAATAGCTGAAGCTGGCCGACCGCGGCGATTCCGCCTTGCGCCAAGCCCCGGTACCAGAATACGAAGCCGATCAACATGCTGAACAGCGATACGTAGGCCAAGCCTATCCATGCCGGCGCACCCACATGGCTGAACGACGCGGGCATGGCCAGTAGCGTGAACAGCAGCATGACGGGCAGCGACAATACCAGCGCCCAACTGATAACCTGCCAGCCGCCCAGCGTGCGAGAAAGGCGCGCGCCCTCCGCATATCCCAGGCCGCACACGATGACGGCCGCGAGCATCAGCAAATCGCCTTGCGGCGCAGCCTCGATGCCGCCCATCGCCGCGTAGCCGGCGACGAAGGCCGCTCCCGCCATCGAGAACAGCCAGAAGGCCGGCCGGGGCCGTTCGCCGGCGCGAAGCACGGCAAAGATGGCCGTGCAAAGCGGCAAGATGCCCAGGAAGACAAGCGAGTGTGCCGACGTAACGTGTTGCAGCGCCAGCGCGGTCAGCAAGGGAAAGCCGACTACTACGCCCAGGGCGGTAACCGCCAAGGCGGGAAGATCCGAGCGCCGCGGCCGCGCCTGCCGCAGCGCGAGTAAAAGCGCCAGGCCCAGCAAGGCGGCGATGGTGGCCCGCGCGCAAGTCAGGAACGTGGGGCTGAAATCAGCGACCGCGACGCGGGTGGCGGGTAGCGACCCTGCGAAGATCGCCACGCCGATAAACCCGTTGATCCACCCGCTTGCTGTTTTTTCCATTCAAGGCCTCCCTTTTTGCAGGCTTCAAGTAAAGCATCGCCGGCGGTGGCGAAGCCAGAGACAGTCCAATACAATCAAAAGATACTGTTATGTAGTTTGAACCAGTACGGTCGAGGGGAAGATGGCGCGAGCCGGAACACGAATCGAAGCGGTGATGGCGGAAGTCCAATCGCGCATCGCCTCGCGCGCCTACTTGCCGGGAGCACATCTGCCTTCTGTGCGCAAACAGGCGCGGGCCATGCGCGTCTCGGTTTCAACCGTGGTGGAAGCCTACGAGCGGTTGGCGGCAGAAGGCATCATTACCTCCCGCCCCGGTTCGGGCTTTTATGTGGCTGGGCCGGTAGCCCCGCTGACGCTGGCGCGGATCAGCCCCAAGCTGGATAGGGAAGTTGATCCGCTGTGGATATCGCGCCAGGCGCTGGAGACGGATGCCGCCGTGCTCAAGCCGGGCTGCGGCTGGCTTCCGCCGTCGTGGCTATACGAGACGGGAGTGCGGCGCGCCCTGCGGGCCTTGGCGCGCGCCGACGCGCAGGTGCTGGCCGAGTACGCCACGCCACTGGGCCATCCGGCGTTGCGCCAATTGCTCGCCCGCCGGATGGCGGGCGCCGGCATAGAGGCCGTTCCGGAACAGATCATGTTGACCGAGTCGGGTACGCAAGCAATAGACATGATCTGCCGCTTTCTGCTGGAGCCTGGCGATACCGTGCTGGTGGACGACCCCTGCTACTTCAATTTCCATGCCTTGCTCAAGGCGCATCGCGCGCAAGTCGTGGGCGTACCCTATACGCCCAGCGGGCCGGACGTGGAACGGTTCGCCGCGGCCCTGCGCGAGCATGCGCCCCGGCTCTACATCACCAATTCGGGCATCCATAATCCGACGGGCGCAACGCTCTCGGCCGTTACCGCGCACCGGCTGCTGAAGCTCGCCGATAGCGCCGGCCTGGTGATAGTCGAGGACGACATCTTTGCCGACTTCGAGATTGACTCCGCACCCAGGCTGGCGGCCTTCGATGGCCTCGCGCGGGTCATCCATATCGGCAGCTTTTCCAAGACCATCTCGGCTTCACTGCGCTGCGGCTATATCGCGGCGCGTTCCGACTGGATAGACAGCCTCGTCGACTTGAAGATCGCCACCACCTTCGGCGGCGGGCGGTTGGCGGAGGAAGCGGTACTGAGAGCGCTGACGGACAGCGGCTACCGCAAGCACATGGAAGCCGTGCGGCTGCGGCTGGCGGACGAGAGAGCGAAAACGATGGTGCGGCTCCAGGCGCTTGGCATCCAGCCCTGGCTGATACCCAAGGCCGGCATGTTTCTTTGGTGCCGGTTGCCGCAAGGCATGGATGCCGCCGCCATTGCGCGGTCGTGCCTGAAAGACGGCGTGGTGTTGGCGCCGGGTAATGCTTTCAGCCGCTCCTTGAGCGCGGGCGACTTCTTGCGCTTCAACGTCGCGCAATGCGCCGACGATCGGATTTTCGATGTTCTGGCGCGAGCCTTGTCCGCGCATAAATATTAAAAGCCGCAGGCAAAGGCAGAGCCCTTATTCGTATTTCTTCTCCAGCGCGTCCCACTCGGGCTTGCCCACCAGTCTCTGGCGTTCGGCGAAGGAGGTGACGAGGCCGCTGGTTTCCTGGATTTCGCGTTCGTCGCGCAGCGCGCCCAGCGCTTTCTGCATGCCGGCCAGCGCGCCTTGCAGGGCGGCGTTGGCGTACAGCACGATGCCATAGCCCAATTCGGCCAGCTCCGTGGCGTTGAAGATGGGGGTTTTGCCGCCGATGACCATGTTCATCAATTGCGGGCGGGGCAGCAGCTTGGGCAGGGCGCGTATTTCATCCGCCTGGGTGACGGCCT
This sequence comes from uncultured Burkholderiaceae bacterium, assembly GCA_934525625.1. Lineage (GTDB taxonomy): Bacteria > Pseudomonadota > Gammaproteobacteria > Burkholderiales > Burkholderiaceae_B > Mesopusillimonas. Next base: position 420,342 of record CAKSZL010000001.1, on the reverse strand, counting down.
CGACGAACAGGATGTCGGCGCCGGCCTCGGCGAAGCGGTGGGCGCGTTCCACCGCCGCCTCGAAGCCTTCGGTGGCGGCGGCGTCGGTGCGCGCCATGATCAGCAGGCCGGAGTCCTGGCGGGCGTCGACGGCGGCCTTGATCTTGTTGACGGCCTCGTCGGCGCAGATGACTTCCTTGCCGGAAAAGTGGCCGCAGCGCTTGGGCGCGACCTGGTCTTCGAACTGGATGCAGTCGGCGCCGGCGCGCTCCAGCGTGCGCACGGTGTGGCGCACGTTCAGCGCATTGCCGAAGCCCGTGTCGGCATCGACGATAAGCGGGATGGAAACGGCGTCGCGGATGCGCGCGGTATGTTCGGAGATTTCCGCCAAGCCCATGAAGCCTTGGTCGGGCATGCCGAACCACATATTGGTGACGCCGGCGCCGGTGACGTAGATGGCTTCGAAGCCCTGGTCTTCGATGACGCGGGCGGACAAGGCGTTGAAGGCGCCGGGCACCAGCATGCCTCGGCGGGCCTCGACGAGGGATTTGAGATGTTTGCGAGTGGACATGTGGTTTCCTTATGAGTCCATTCTCAGAGCGGACATTAGATAGAAATCTCGGGCACGCGTATCCAGCCTTCCATCAAGATACGCGCGCTGCGGCTCATGATGGCCTTGGTGACGACCCACTGGCCGGCGCGCTGTTCGGCCTGCGCGCCGACGCGCAAGATGCCGGAGGGGTGGCCGAAGCGCACGCTTTGCCGGGCGCCTCCGCCGGCAGCCAGGTTGGCCAGCGTGCCGGGGATGGCGGCGGCGGCGCCGATGGCGACGGCGGCGGTGCCCATCATGGCGTGATGCAGCTTGCCCATCGACAGCGCGCGCACGAGCAGATCGACGTCGCCGGCCGCCACGGCTTTGCCGCTGGAGGTGACGTAGGCGGCCGGGGGCGCCACGAAGGCGACCTTGGGCGTGTGCTGGCGCGTGGCGGCTTGCGCCAGGTCTTGTATCAGGCCCATCTTCAGCGCGCCATGGGCGCGTATGGCTTCGAAGCGCGCCAGCGCCTGCGCGTCGCCGTTGATGGCGTCCTGCAGTTCCTTGCCGGTATAGCCTATCTGCGCGGCGTCCAGGAAGATCGTGGGGATGCCGGCGTCGATGAGTGTGGCCCGCAGCACGCCTACGCCCGGCACGTCGAGTTCGTCTACGAGATTGCCGGTGGGGAAGATGGCGCCGCCGTCCCCCTCGCCTTCGGACGGGTCCAGGAATTCCAGCGACACCTCGGCGGCGGGAAAGGTGACGCCGTCCAGTTCGAAGTCGCCGGTTTCCTGCACCGCGCCATTGGCGATGGGCACGTGCGCGATGATGGTCTTGCTGGTGTTGGCCTGCCAGATGCGCACGATGCATGTGCCGTTCTCGGGAATGCGGTTCGCTGGCACCAGCCCCTTGGCCACGGCCAGCGGCCCGACCGCGGCGGAAAGATTGCCGCAATTGCCTGTCCAATCGACGAAGGCGCTGTCTATGGAAACCTGGCCGAACAGATAATCGACGTCGTGCCCCGGCTGCGAGGATTTCGACAGGATGACGGTTTTGGAGGTGGAAGACGTGGCGCCGCCCATGCCGTCCGTCTGCTTGCCGTAGGGGTCGGGGCTGCCGATGACGCGCATCAGCAGCGCGTCGCGCGCGGGGCCGGGCGCGCGCGCGTATTCCGGCAAATCGTCCAGTATGAAGAACACCCCTTTGCTGGTGCCCCCGCGCATATAGGTGGCGGGAATCCTGATTTGCGGCGCGAACGAAGCGGGCATGGCGAAAAAGCTCACGAAAGGGGGGCGGACGTGCTGTTGGCGTGCGCCAGGAAGTCTTGGGCGAAACGCTGCAGCACGCCGCCGGCTTCATAGACCGAGACCTCATCGGCCGTATCCAGGCGGCACGTCACCGGAATGCGGCTGCTGGCGCCGGACAGGCGGCGGACGATCAGTGTCAGGTCGGCGCCGGGCTTTACTTCGCCCTCGACGTCGTAGGTTTCCGTGCCGTCCAGTTCCAGGGTCAGCCGGTTGACGCCGGGCTTGAATTCCAGCGGCAGCACGCCCATGCCGATTAAGTTGGTGCGGTGGATGCGCTCGAAGCTTTCGGCCAGCACGGTTTCCACGCCGGCCAGGCGCACGCCCTTGGCGGCCCAGTCGCGCGACGAGCCTTGCCCGTAATCGGCGCCGGCGACGATGATAAGCGGCTGCCTGCGTTCCAGATAGGCTTCGATGGCCTCCCACATGCGCATGACCTTGCCTTCGGGTTCCAGCCTGGCCAGCGAGCCGGGCCGCACCGAGCCGTCCGTGTTCTTCACCATCTCGTTGCGCAGCGTGGGATTGGCGAAGGTGGCGCGCATGGCGGTCAAGTGATCGCCGCGATGCGTGGCGTAGGAGTTGAAGTCTTCTTCGGGCAGGCCCATTTTGCTCAGGTATTCGCCCGCCGCGCTGTCCGCCAGAATGGCGTTGGAGGGCGACAGGTGGTCGGTGGTGATGTTGTCGGGCAAGATGGCCAGCGGGCGCATGCCCTTGAGCGTGCGCGGCACGGCGGCCAGCGCGCCCACGCCTTCGGTATCCCAATAGGGTGGGCGGCGTATGTAGGTGGAGGCCGGGCGCCAGTCGTACTGTGGACAGGCGGGCGTGCCTTGCTCTTGCTTGACGGCGAACATGGGTGTGTACACCTGGCGGAACTGCTCGGGCTTGACGGCCGATTGCACGATGGCCTCGATCTCGGCGTCGTCCGGCCAGATGTCCTGAAGGCGCACGGGCTTGCCCTCCACGGTGGCGAACACGTGGTTCTCGATATCTATGCGTATGGTGCCCGCGATGGCGTAGGCTACGACCAGCGGCGGCGACGCCAGGAAGGCTTGCTTGGCATAGGGGTGGATGCGGCCGTCGAAGTTGCGGTTGCCGGACAGCACGGCGGTGGTGTAAAGCCCGCGGTCGATGATTTCCTTTTGGATTGCGGGGTCCAGCGCGCCGGACATGCCGTTGCAGGTGGTGCAGGCGAAGGCCACGATACCGAAGCCCAGTTGCTCCAGCTCGGGCAGCAGGCCGGCCTCGCGCAGGTAGTGCTCCACCACGCGCGAGCCCGGCGCCAGCGAGGTTTTCACCCAGGGCTTGCGCGCCAGGCCCAGGCGGTTGGCGTTGCGCGCCAGCAGGCCGGCCGCGATGACGTTGTAGGGGTTGGAAGTATTGGTGCACGAGGTGATGGCGGCGATGATGATCGCGCCGTCGGGCATGCGCCCTGCTTCGTCGGCGGCCGGCGCATCGGCCTGGGCGATGCCGCGCTCCAGCAGCGCCGTGGTGGGCAGCCGGCGATGCGGGTTGGAAGGACCCGCCATGTTGCGCGCCACGGTGCTCAAGTCGAAGGTCAGCACGCGTTCGTATTGCGCTTCGCCCAATGTGTCGGCCCACAGGCCGGCCGTCTTGGCGTAGGTTTCGACCAGCGCAACCTGCTCCGGCTCGCGGCCGGTCAGGCGCAGGTAGGCCAGGGTTTGTTCGTCGATGGCGAACAGCGCGGCGGTTGCGCCGTATTCGGGGCACATGTTCGAGATCGTCGCGCGGTCGCCTATGGTCAGCTTGCGCGCGCCCGCGCCGAAGAATTCCAGGTAGGCGCCAACGACTTTCTGCTGGCGCAGGAATTCGGTTAGCGCCAGCACGATGTCGGTGGCGGTGATGCCGGGCTGGCGCTGGCCGGTCAGCGCCACGCCGACGATGTCGGGCAGGCGCATCCACGAGGCGCGGCCCAGCATCACGTTCTCGGCTTCCAGCCCGCCCACGCCCACGGCGATGACGCCCAGCGCGTCGACGTGCGGGGTGTGCGAATCCGTGCCCACACAGGTGTCGGGAAAGGCGACGCCGTCTTGCACGGCGACCACGGGAGACATTTTCTCCAGATTGATCTGGTGCATGATGCCGTTGCCGGCGGGGATGACATCCACGTTGGAGAAGGCCTGCTTGATCCATTCTATGAAGTGGAAGCGGTCTTCGTTGCGCCTGTCCTCCACCGCTCGGTTCTTGGCGAAGGCGTCGGGGTCGGCGCCGTCGTATTCGACGGCCAGGGAGTGGTCCACGATGAGTTGCACCGGCACCACGGGGTTGACGTGGGCGGGATCGCCGCCTTGCGCGGCGATGGCGTCGCGCAGGCCGGCCAGATCCACGAAGGCGGTTTGGCCGAGGATGTCGTGACAGACCACGCGCACGGGAAACCAGGGAAAGTCGAGGTCGCGGCGGCGCTCGATGAGCTGCAGCAGGCTGTCCTCCAGGCGTTTCGGCGGACAGCGCCGCACGAGGTTCTCGGCATGCACCCGCGCCGTGTAGGGCAGGCCTTTCCAGGCGCCCGGGCGCAAGGCGTCGACGGCGCCGGCGGCGTCGTAATAGTCCAGCTCGGTGCCGGGCAGGCGTTTTCTATGGAGTGTGTTCATCGATCAGGCGCGTTCGGCGATGGGAACGAAGGGCTGGTTTTCCGGCCCGGTGTAATGGGCGCTGGGCCGGATGATCTTGTTGTCGATGCGCTGCTCGATGATGTGCGCGGCCCAGCCGCTGGTGCGCGCAATGACGAACAAAGGCGTGAACATGGCCGTGGGCACGCCCATCATGTGGTAGCTGACGGCGCTGAACCAGTCCAGGTTGGGAAACATCTTTTTGGCTTCCCACATGACGGATTCCAGTCGTTCGGCGATGTCGAACATCTTGGTGGAGCCGGCCGCCTGCGACAGTTCCTGGGCCACCTGCTTGATGATGATGTTGCGCGGGTCGCTGATGGTGTAAACAGGGTGGCCGAAGCCGATGATGACCTCCTTGGCCTCGACGCGCCGGCGAATGTCGGCCTCGGCTTCGTCGGGGTTGTCGTAGCGCTTCTGGATGTCGAAGGCCACTTCGTTGGCGCCGCCGTGCTTGGGCCCGCGCAAGGCGCCGATGGCGCCGGCGACGGCGGAATACATGTCGCTGCCGGTGCCCGCGATGACGCGCGCGGTGAAGGTGGAGGCATTGAATTCATGTTCGGCGTACAGGTTCAGCGAAGTGTGCATGGCGCGCACCCAGTTTTCCGGGGGCGCCGCGCCGTGCAGCAGGTGCAGGAAGTGGCCGCCGATGGAGTCGTCGTCGGTTTCCACGTCGATGCGCTTGCCGTTGGTGCTCCAGTGATGCCAGTACAGCAGCATGGAGCCCAGCGAGGCCATGAGGCGGTCGGCGATGTCGCGCGCGCCGGGCGGGTTGTGGTCGTCTTTTTCGGGCAGCACGCAGCCCAGCACCGACACGCCGGTGCGCATGATGTCCATGGGATGGGCGCCGGCGGGCAACTGCTCCAGCGCGCGTTTCACGTTGGCGGGCAGGCCGCGCAGCGCTTTCAGCTTGCGCTTGTAGGCGTCGAGTTCGGCCTGGTTGGGCAGCTTGCCGTGCACCAGCAGGTGGGCGATTTCTTCGAACTCGCAGGTCTGGGCGATGTCCAGGATGTCGTAGCCGCGGTAGTGCAGGTCGTTGCCGGTTTTGCCGACGGTGCATAGGGCCGTGTTGCCCGCGGCGACGCCGGACAAGGCGACGGATTTCTTGGGCTTGAAGCCCGGGGCGGCGCCATCTTGGGGGGCGTTGGCGGTAGTCATGGCTGAGTCTCCTGGAATATCCGGCGGCGCGCTTGCGGCCCGTGGCGGCAAGGTATCCGGCGGTCGGCTTTCATCTTCCCTGGAAATATAGCATAATGTCTATATATGTAGACAACTAAATGTTCATGCCTGTTCCGAGGCATGGCTGCCAGGTGCCTTGCCGCCCGTGACCCAGAATTCCACCAGCCCTTCCAGCGTCCATGAAGACCGTCTCGATGCCACGGCGCCGCTGCCGCTGGATCGCGACTCTCCCTTGCCGCTGTACGAGCAGATCAAGCGCCGGGTGCTGGCGATGATACTGGGCTGGCAGCAGGAATCCGAACGCTTTCACACCGATCTCGAATTGGCCGAACAGTTCGGCGTCAGCCGCATGACGGTGCGGCAGGCGGTGCAGGAACTCGTGGACGAAGGCTATCTGCGCAGGGTTCGGGGCTCCGGCACTTTCGTGTGCATGCCCAAGATAGACGAGCGCTTCCGGCCCGAAATGGATTTCAGCGACCAGTGGTCGGCCAGCGGCAGGCCGCTGACGTTCAAGGTGCTGTACTGCAAGGCTGTGCCCGCCCCCGCATCGGTGGCCGCGCAACTGGGGCTGAGCCCCGGCGAGCCGGTCTGGAGCGTGCTGCGCCTGCGCACCGTCAAGCACGTGCCGATTTCTCTCGATTACCGCTATGTTCCCGTCGCTCGCGTGGCGTCGCTGAACCCCAAGCAGGTGGAAGCCGGCTCCATGCTGCAACTGGTCAGCAAGCTGGCCGGCGGCCTGGCCTACGGCGACCTGAAGATCGAGGCCGGCCTGGTCAAGCCGGAGCACGCCGATTATCTCAACCTGATGCCCGGCGACCCAGTGCTGACGCGGCATCTGGTGTATTTTGATACCGACGACCGGCCCGTCATGGCGGGCATCTCGCATTGCCGTGCGGACCAGGTGCGTTATGCGGTGCGCGTGCCGCTGGGCAAAGAAGGCGAGGCGGGCCGTAGCGCGTCCGAAGCGACGGAGCTGCGCGTAGCGCCAAAATGAAATTCGTTACCCGATACCAGTCGACGCCCGCCCGGCACTTCCATAAAAGAGAAACCGATTCCGCGGCAGAAATACGGCGGCCGCATATGCTGTTGGCAGACCGCCTCGCTGTGTTGCCTGTCGTATCATAAGCAGCCATTACGTTTGCCAGGTGATGCCATGCCGACTTCCCAAGCCGATTCCCGCCAAGAGGCGCCCTTGCCGCTGGCCGGCATCAAAGTGCTCGAATTGGGCTCGCTGATCGCCGGGCCTTACGCCACGTCGCTGCTGGCGCAGTTCGGCGCCGAGGTCATCAAGGTGGAGCCGCCCGGCACGGGCGACCCGCTGCGCAAATGGCGCAAGCTGCACAAGGGCACCTCTTTATGGTGGTACGTGCAAAGCCGCAACAAGAAATCGGTGACGCTGGACTTGCGCGCCGAGCAAGGCCAGCAGGCCGTGCGCGAGCTGGCGGCCGAGGCCGATATTCTGGTCGAGAATTTCCGCCCCGGCACGCTGGAAAAATGGGGCCTGGGCTGGGAAGCCCTTTCCGAGCGCAACCCCGGCCTGATCATGCTGCGCATCTCGGGCTACGGGCAGACGGGCCCCTACCGCGAACGCCCTGGCTTCGCGGCCATTGCCGAGTGCATGGCCGGGCTGCGCTACGTTACCGGCTACCCCGACCGCGCGCCCGTGCGCACCGGCGTCAGCCTGGGCGACACGCTAGCTTCGCTGTACGGCACCGTGGGCGCGCTGATCGCCCTGCACCACCGCAATGCCAACGGCGGCAAGGGCCAGGTGGTGGACGTTGCCCTGTACGAATCCATCTTCGCGGTCATGGAAAGCCTGCTGCCCGAATACGCCATGCTGGGCCATATCCGCGAACGCTCGGGCTCGGCGCTGCCGGGCATCGTGCCTTCCAACACCTATTCCAGCCAGGACGGCCATTACGTGGCGATAGCCGGCAACGGCGACGCCATCTTCCAGCGCCTGATGCGCGCCATGGGCCGCGACGACCTGGCCGACGACCCCGAGCTGGCCCATAACGACGGCCGCGTGCGCCATACCCAGCGCATAGACGACGCCATCGGCGCCTGGGCCGCCAGCCTGCCGCTGGAAAAGATACTGTCGGTGCTGGAGGCCGCTTCGGTGCCGGCGGGCCGCATCTACACGGCCAAGGACATTTTCGAAGACCTGCATTACCGCGCCCGCGACATGATCCAGGAAATGCCGCTGCCCGACGGCCAGACGCTGGCCATGCCCGGCATCGTGCCCAAGCTCAGCGCCACCCCCGGCCGCACGCGCTGGGTAGGGCCGGAACTGGGCGAACACACGCAGGAAGTCTTGGCGCGCATCGGCGTCACGCCCGAACAACTGGCGCAATTGCGCGAAGCGGGGCTGGCGTGAGCATAGCGCCAACCTACATCCTCAGTGCCAATCCGTGAGTTGTGTAATGGAGAAAATGATGGCTGAAGACCGCTTGTTCATCCAGGAAGTCGCGGTGCGCGACGGTTTTCAGATAGAGCCGCGCTTCATTCCCACCGAAGACAAGATCCGGCTCGTCAACACGCTCAGCCGCACCGGCCTGGCCAAAATAGAAGTCACCTCCTTCACCTCGCCCAAGGCCATCCCCGCGCTGGCCGACGCCGAAGTCGTCATGAGCGAAATCGAGCGCGTGCCCGGCGTGGTGTACGCCGCGTTGGTGCCCAACGCCAGGGGCTGCGAACGGGCGCTGGCCTGCGGCGTGGACGAAATCAACGTCTTCATGTCGGCCAGCGCAAGCCATAACCTGGCCAACCTGCGCATGACGCCCGAACAATCGCTGGCGCAGTTCCGCGCCATCGTTGCGCAGGTAGGCGACAGCGCTACCCTGAACGCCTCGCTCTCCACCGCCTTCGGCTGTCCTTTCGAAGGCGCGGTGCCGCAAGAACGCGTGCTGCAACGCGTAGGCGAATTCGCCGACATGGGCATGCAGGGCGTCTCGCTATGCGACACCACCGGCATGGCCAACCCGGCGCAAGTGGCGCAATTGTGCCAAGCCGTGCTGGCGCGCTGGCCCGAACTGACTATTACCGTGCACTTCCACGACACGCGCGGCATGGGCCTAGCCAATGCGCTCGCCGCCTGGCAAACCGGCATTCGGCACTTCGACGCCTCGCTCGGCGGCCTGGGCGGCTGCCCCTACGCGCCGGGAGCCAGCGGCAACGTTTGCACCGAAGACCTGGTGCACATGTTCCAGGCCATGGGCTGCGAAACGGGCGTCGACCTGAATGCCCTGCTGGCCGCCGCCGCTACGCTGCCGGGCCTGGTAGGGCATGAGCTGCCCGGCCAGGTGTTGAAGGCCGGACCCGCCACGCGTTTGCATCCTATGCCCCGGTAAAGTTTCCGCAGGCTCAAGCGCCAATATCGGAGCAGGTGTAGCCGTAGGATCAGCATCAACGGAACCACAGCGTTGGCAACAGCACAGCGCCACGAGAACGCACGACAATGCCTACACCGACTCTCGACCTTAGTATTGACTAAATTTGTAATCACTTAAACCAAAAATGCTCTAGCCGGTAAGCGCAACAAATAAGCACAACAAGCACCGTCCGAATCAAGCAGTTTGGATGCATGACGCCATCGCCAAGCTGCCGGAGGCAAGCCCATTGACGCGGCCGTTGGAGGGCGCCGCGTGCTACCGAAGGCAGTGCGGGGGCAGTCGGCGAACGCTGCCCGAGCACCGCAAGCGCGCAGCGCTGAGGGCGAGTTGGTTCGCCGCCCGCACGTACGAGGTAGACGCGGGAAGCCCCGCGCAGCGGGGCCGCCCGACCGGCCGCGTCAATGGGCTTGCCTCCGGCAGCGCTAAAGAATCCAAAACACCAGCGCAAAAATACCCACCCCGCGAAAGGCTCTCTACGATCTGACCACGTCTGTTGGACTTCGCCTCCGCTTGATTAGCAGACAATCAAGCTGCGCCGCAAGATAAACACCCGCCCGCCAGCACTTCCCCTTTATCCCGCCGACATTTAACGCATGACGCATTGCACAATTCGTATGCCATACCCACAAGATATATATAAATCAGTATGAATAATACAAATTGTTCATTGGTTCGGATATGGCAAGCTGTGCATAATTGAATCCATAGACCATCGCGGGCAGCAAATGCTGCGCCGGCCGCGTCAACACCCAACGAACCGAGAGGTATGAGGCATGAGCCAAGTCGCCGCCAACCAGGCCGAGCGCGCCGCCTACTATGCGCGCATCGACAAGAAAGACATGACCCCGCTGTGGGAATCGCTGCACGCGCTGGTGCCGCCGCATCCCATGACGCCCTGTGTGCCCTTCATGTGGCGCTACGAAGACGTACGCGGCGACATCATGGAATCGGGCGAACTGATTACCGCCGAAGAGGCCATCCGCCGCGTGCTGATACTCGAAAACCCCGGCCTGCGCGGCCAGGCGGCCATCACCACCACGCTGTACGCCGGCCTGCAACTGATTTTGCCCGGCGAAATCGCCCCCAGCCACCGCCACGTGCAATCGGCGCTGCGCTTCATCATGGAAGGCTCGGGCGCGTACACGGCCGTCAACGGCGAACGCACCACCATGCACCCCGGCGACTTCATCATCACGCCCTCGTGGACCTGGCACGACCACGGCAACAAAGCCGTCGTCGAGGGCGGCGAGCCCGTGGTCTGGCTGGACGGCCTGGACATCCCCTTCATCCGCACCATGGGCACGGGCTTTGCCGAAAACTACCCCGAAGCCGAACAGCCTGTCACGAAACCCGAAGGCGACAGCCTGGCGCGCTACGGCGCCAACATGCTGCCGGTACGCCATCGCTCCACCGGCCACACCTCGCCCATCTTCAACTACCCCTACGACCGCACCCGCGAAGCCCTGTACACGCTGGAGCGCGGCGGCGAGTGCGACGCCTGGGACGGCATCAAGCTGCGCTACGTCAACCCGGCCACGGGCGGCTACGCCATGGCCACCATCGCCACCTTCATGCAGCTGCTGCCCAAGGGCTTCGAAGGCAAAACCTACCGCACTACCGACGCCACCGTATTTTGCGTGGTCGAAGGCAGCGGCACGGCCCACATCGGCGACCAGGTGTTCGAATTTACACCGCGCGACGTCTTCGTCGTGCCGTCGTGGGTGCCCGTGCGCCTGTCCGCCAAAACCGAAGACGCCGTGCTGTTCAGCTACTCCGACCGTCCCATCCAGGACGCCATCGGCTTGTTGCGCGAACAGCGTCTGGATTAGACTGCCCCAGGCCCCGCCGAAGCAGGCGGGGCCGCTTTCAGCACCGATAGGCCCCGGCCTGTCGAGTTTGCATATTCCAATTCCACTAGAGCGAGTAGCCATCCATGTCTTACGTCGTGAATCCCCCCGCCGTCGTTGCCGTGCCCGTCAAAGGCAGCGAAGACACCTTCCCCGTACGCCGGGTCTACTGCGTCGGCCGCAACTACGCCGCGCACGCCCGTGAAATGGGCTTCGATCCCGACCGCGAACCGCCGTTCTTCTTCTGCAAGCCGGCCGACGCCGTGATTCCCGTGGCCGAAGGCGAAACCTTCGACATGGCCTATCCCGCCGAAACCAAGAACTTCCACTACGAGATCGAACTGGTGGCGGCCATCGGCAAGGGCGGCTTCAACATTCCGCTGGAGCAAGCGCTGGAACACGTCTGGGGCTACGCCGTGGGCCTGGACATGACGCGCCGCGACCTGCAAATGAAAATGCGCGAAGCCGGCCGCCCCTGGGAAATCGGCAAGGCTTTCGATGAAAGCGCGCCCATCGGCCCGCTGTACCCCGTCGCCCAATGCGGCCACCTGGAAAAAGCCAACATCCACCTGGACGTCAACGGCGCAACCAAGCAGGACAGCAGCATCGACAAGCTGATCTGGTCGGTGGCCGAAACCGTCAGCTATCTGTCCAAGTTCTTCCGCCTGGAACCCGGCGACCTCATCTACACCGGCACCCCCGAAGGCGTGGGCCCCGTGGTGGCCGGCGACCTGATGGTCGGCTCGGTCGAAGGCTTGGGCAAGCTGTCCGTCAAAGTGGTGTAAGACGATGGAACTGTACAGTTTCTTCAACAGCTCGACCTCGTACCGGGTGCGCATCGCCCTGGCGCTCAAGGGGCTGGACTTCGACCTGAAGGCGGTCAACATCCGCGTTCAGGAACAGAAGGCCCCCGAGTACCTCGAAAAAAACCCGGCGGCCGGCGTGCCGCTGCTGGTGGACGACGGCTTCCAGCTGGCGCAGTCGCTGGCCATCATCGACTACCTGGACGCCAAGCACCCCGAGCCGCGCCTGATTCCCCAAGACCTGCAACAGCGCGCGCGCGTGCTGGAAATGGCGAATCTGGTGGCCTGCGACATGCATCCGCTGAACAACCTGCGGGTGCTGCGCTATCTGGTCAAAGACCTGGGCGTCAGTGAAGAAGCCAAGAACGCCTGGTACCAGCACTGGATAGACGAAGGCTTCCGGGGCCTGGAAAAGCTGCTCGAACGCGCCGGCTCCGGCCAGTACAGCTTCGGCGGCCAGGTCTCGCTGGCCGACTGCTGCCTGGTGCCCCAGGTGGCCAATGCGCAGCGCATGGGGTGCGACTTGTCGCCCTATCCCCGCGTGATGGCCGTGTACGAGCATTGCTCGGCGCTGCCGGCATTCCAGAAGGCGGCGCCGGCGCAGCAGCCGGATTACCAAGCCTAGGCATGCGCCCTGCCGCTAGGCGGGGCGCTTCAATCATGATGCGCGGCCACCGGCCGGGTCGGTTTGCGCGCGAACGAATCGTTGGGAGGTCGTGAAATGGCAGACAATCAAGCCAAAGGAAAAGTCATTATCGTCGGCGGCGGCATCGGCGGCCTGGCGGCGGCGCTGTCGCTGGCGCGCCAGAACATCCGCGTGCTGTTGCTCGAACAGGCCGAGCAGTTGGGCGAGATCGGCGCGGGCATCCAGTTGGGGCCGAACGCGTTCTCGGCGCTGGACGCCCTGGGCGTGGGCGAGGCGGCGCGCCAGCGCGCGGTGTTCACCGACCACATCATCATGATGGACGCCATCGACGCGAAAGAAGTCGTGCGCATCGAAACCGGCGACGTTTTCCGCAAGCGCTTCAATGGGCCTTACGGGGTCATCCACCGCGCCGACATCCACCTCACCATTCTGGAAGCCGTCGAGCGCAACCCGCTGGTCGAGTTCAAGACCGCCACGCACGTGGACGACGTCAAGGTCGGCCCGGCCGGCGTCGAGGTGACCGACAAGAAGGGCAACGTCTATCGCGCCGACGCCGTGGTGGGCTGTGACGGCGTCAAGTCCGTCATCCGTGAAAAAACCATCGGTTTCCAGCACCGTGTGACGGGGCACGTGGTCTATCGCGCCGTGGTCGACGTCGAGAACATGCCCGAAGACCTGCGGGTCAACGCGCCCATGCTGTGGGCCGGGCCGCGCTGCCATCTGGTGCACTACCCCTTGCGCGGCGGCCGCCAGTACAACCTGGTGGTCACCTTCCACAGCCGCAAGGAAGAAGTCTGGGGCGTCACCGACGGCAGCAAGGAAGAAGTGCTGTCTTATTTCGAAGGCATCCATCCGCGTCCGCACCAGATGCTGGATCGCCCCACCTCGTGGCGCCGCTGGGCCACGGCCGACGCCGATCCGGTGGATGAGTGGGGCCAGGGCCGCAGCACGCTGCTGGGCGATGCCGCGCACCCCATGACGCAGTACATGGCCCAAGGCGCCTGCATGGCGCTGGAAGACGCCGTAACGCTGGGCGAGGCCGTGGCGCAGGCGGAAGGCGACCTGTCCGCCGCGTTCCGGCTGTACGAATCCATCCGCGTGCCGCGTTCCGCCCGTGTGGTGTGGTCCACGCGCGAGATGGGCCGCATCTATCACGCCAAGGGCGTGGAGCGCACCGTGCGCAACCTGCTCTGGAAAGACAAGACGCAAAACCAGTTCTACGACCGCCTGGAGTGGCTGTACGGCTGGAACCGCGACAACTGTTTGCAGCCGCGCTAAGAGAGGAATGGACGCCAGCCTGTTTGGCTGGCGTTTTGATCGCCTGGTTCGTGTATTGATATTCGAATTAGCCAAGCACGACATCGGGGCGGCGCTGCATGAAAGGCATGCGCGAACCAGGCTGTACGAACTGCCGGGTAAAGCTATAATTTCGAAAATAACGATTATTTTATAAAATCCACCCGAGTCCGTTTCCGGATATCCTGGTACGGGTAAACAGGTTCCCCTCTCACAAGATTTACACTCAGGAGGCTTTCCTCATGCAATCTATAACAAAACTCGGCATCGGCCTGGCTCTTGCCGCGTATGCCACGCTGGGCCACGCCCAGAAGCCGGTGGACATCGGCTTCATCGGCACCTTGTCCACGCCGGCCGGCTACATCGGCGAAGACCAGCGCGACGCGTTCAACCTGGCCATCAAGCAAGGGGACGGCAAGCTGGGCGGCGTGCCCGTGCGCCTGCTGGTCGAAGACGACGGCCTCAAGCCCGCCACCGGCAAGCAGTCGGCCGAGAAAATGCTGCAAGACGGCGTGCGCCTGTTTACCGGCATCAACTTCTCCAACGTGCTGGTCGCGGTGGTGCCCTCGGTCGTCAAAGATGGCGGCTTCTTCGTCAGCCTGAACGCCGGCCCGTCGAACTTCGCGGGCAAGGCCTGCAACAAGAACTTCTTCTCGGTGGCCATGCAGAACGACTCGTACGGCGATTCGTCGGCCATTGCCGCCAACAACATGGGCATCAAGAAGATGGTCATCATGGCGCCGGCCTACCAGGCCGGACGCGATGCGCTCACCGCCTTCAAGCGCGCCTACAAGGGCGAGGTCGTGGCCGAGATCTACACCAAGCTGGATCAGTCGGACTTCTCGGTCGAGCTGGCGCGCATCCGCTCGCTGGCCCCCGAAGCGATCTTCGAATTCCTGCCGGGCGGCGCGGGCATCAACTTCGCCAAGCAATTCGCCAACTCGGGCCTGAACAAGACGGTCAAGATGGTGACGCCGCTGTACTCCATGGACGACCGCATGCTGGCCGCCACGGGTGATGCGGGCGAAGGCTTCTACCTGAGCACGCAATGGACGGCCGACCAGGACAACCAGGCCAGCCGCGACTTCGTGGCCGCGTTCGAGAAAGAATACGGCCGCCGCCCGACGGTGTACGCCGCGACTTCGTACGACACGGCGCGCCTGATCGGCACGGCGCTTAAAGCTGTGGACGGCGACGTCACCGGCAAGGCGGACCAATTCCGCGAAGCGTTGCGCAAGGCGGAGTTCGACAGCGTGCGCGGCAAGCTCAAGTTCGGCCCCAACCACTACCCCATCCAGGACTGGTTCCTGGTCAAGGTCGAGCGCGGCGCCAACGGCAAGCTGGATTACGCCCCTCAGGGCGTGATCGTTGCGGATCACACCGACGTGTATGCGTCCGAATGCAAGATGGACTGATGGCCCGGCCATCGTCCGCTTGATCGCCCGCGCTGGCCTGGCTCCTTAGCGTTCCAGGCCGGCCGGGCTGTTTTTTCCTACGGATGACACCCGTATGCATTTGCTCATAGAACAGGCCATGAACGGTTTGCAGTACAGCGCCCTGCTGTTTCTGCTGGCTTCCGGCCTGACCCTCATTTTCGGCATCATGAACGTCGTGAACCTGGCTCACGGCTCGTTCTACATGATAGGCGCGTTCTGCGCCGCCTCGGCCGTGGCCATTACCGGTTCCTTCCTGGTGGCGATATTGGCCGCCATCGTCGGCGCGGGCATCTACGGCCTGATCGTCGAGCGGCTCATCATCAGCCGCCTGTACCAGCGCGATCACCTGGATCAAGTGCTGGCCACGCTAGGCGTCATCTTCTTCACCAACGCGCTGGTTACGCTGGTGTTCGGGCGCAGCCCCCCCTTCGTGGCGATCCCGCCGCTGCTGTCGGGTTCCATCGAACTGATGCCGGGCCTGAACTACCCCGTCATGCGCCTGGCCTTCATCGGCGCGGGCATCCTGGTGGCCATCGGCCTGTGGCTGCTGATCTCGCGCACGCGCATCGGCATGCTGGTGCGCGCCGGGGCCGACGACGTCGAGATCGTCGAAGCGCTGGGCATCAACATCCGGCGCCTGTTCATGATGGTGTTCGGCCTGGGCGCGGTGCTGTGCGGTTTCGCCGGCGTCATGGCCGCGCCGCTGCTGGCCGTGGAAATCGGCATGGGCGAGAAGGTGCTCATTACGACGCTGGTGGTGATCGTGGTGGGCGGCGTGGGCTCGGTGCGCGGGGCGCTGCTGGGCTCGGTGCTGGTGGGCATGACCGACGCCTTGGGGCGCGCCTACATTCCGATCTGGATGTCGCAGGTGCTGCCGCCCGAAGTCAGCTCGACGGTCAGCTCCAGTCTGGTGTCCGCCAGTATCTACATCCTGATGGCCGTCGTGCTGCTGGTCAAGCCGCGCGGCCTGATCCCGGCGCAAAGGTAAAGCAAACATGAATCGCAAATTCATTGTCGTACTTCTGATTTTTGCCTGCCTGCTGCTGGTGCCCGCGCTGGCGGGGCTCACGGGCAGCAGCTTTCTCATCAACATGGGCACGCAGTTCGTCATCTATGCGCTGGCGGCGGTCAGCCTGGATCTGGTGCTGGGCTACGGGGCCATGGTCAGCTTCGGCCACGCGGCCTTTTTCGGCATCGGCGGCTATCTGGTGGCGGCCATCGCCTTTCACATGGACATGGGCGAAACCATCTTCGGCTGGGCCGGCACCGATTCGGCGCTGATCCTGTGGCCGCTGGCCATGGTGGTCTCGGCCGTGGTGGGCTTGGTGATGGGCTTCCTGTCGCTGCGCACCTCGGGCATCCAGTTCATCATGATTACGCTGGCCTTTGCGCAGATGCTGTATTTCGTGCTGGTGGGCCTGGTCACGTACGGGGGCGACGACGGCATGTCGGTCACCTCGCGCAACGTGCTGCCCGGCCTCGACCTGGACAACCCCACGGTGTTCTATTACGTGTGCTTCGCCCTGATGGCGTTCTGGGTGTGGCTGTGCCGGCGCATCGTCAAGTCGCCGTTCGGCATGGTGCTGCGCGGCTTCAAGCAGAACGAGCGGCGCAACATCAACCTGGGCTACGCGCCCATGCGCTACAAGCTGACGGCCTTCGTCATCTCGGCGGCGGGCACCGGCCTGGCCGGCGCGCTGTGGGCCAACTACGCGCTGTACGTCAGCCCCGACATGGCGGCCTGGCTTAAATCCGGCACGCTGATGGCCATGATCATCCTGGGCGGCATGGGCACCATTTACGGCGCCATCCTGGGCGCCATCGTGTACCTGGGCCTGGAACAATGGCTGACGGGCTGGACGGAAAACTGGATGCTGTTCCTGGGGCCGGTGCTGGTGCTGGTCGTATTGTTCAGTAAACGCGGCCTGTTCGGCTGGCTGGCAGGGAAGAATAGCCATGACTGATACCGCCAAACTCGATATCCGCAACCTGCGCAAGGCCTTCGGCGCGCTGGTCGCCACCAACGACGTCAACCTCTCGGTGCGCCCGGGCGAGCTGCATGCGCTGATCGGCCCCAACGGGGCGGGCAAGACCACGCTGATCTCGCAGATCAGCGGCGAGATGTTCCCCGATTCGGGCCAGATCCTGCTGGATGGCCGCGACATCACCCGCCTGCCGGCGCACAAGCGCGCGGCGGTGGGGCTGGCGCGCTCGTTCCAGATCAGCCAGCTCTACAACGACCTGACGGTCGAAGACAACGTGGCCATGGCCGTGCAGGCCCAGTCCAGCAAGCGCTTCAATCTGCTCATCGATGCGCGCAAAGACGCCTCCCTGCGCACGCCTGCGCGCGAGGCATTGGCGCGCGTGGGGCTGGGCGACTACGCCAAGCTGCAGGTCTCGGAACTGGCCCACGGCCAGAAGCGCCAGCTGGAGCTGGCCATCGCGCTGTCGCTGAACGCCTCGGTGCTGCTGCTGGACGAACCCATGGCCGGCCTGGGCGCCGAAGAATCGCGCTTGATGCGCGACATTCTGCTGGGGCTCAAGGGGCGGTACGCCATCCTGCTGGTCGAGCACGACATGGACATCGTATTCTCGCTGGCCGACCGCGTCACGGTGCTGGTGTACGGCAAGCCGGTGTTCACCGGCACGCCCGAAGAGGTGCGCAACAACCCGACGGTGCGTGACGCTTATTTGGGAGAAGAAGACTGATGCTGGTCGCTGACAATCTGCAATCGGGCTACGGCGCCAGCCAGGTGCTGTTCGGCGTAGACCTGAGCATCGAGTCGCATCAGGTGGTGTCCTTGCTGGGCCGCAACGGCATGGGCAAGACGACCACGGTGCGCACGCTGATGGGCATGCTGCCGCTCAAGGGCGGCACCCTTACGTTCGACGGCGAGAAGCTCAACGGCTATCGGCCGCACCGCATCTCGCGCCTGGGCTTCGGCCTGGTGCCCGAGGGGCGGCGCATCTTCCCGTCGCTGACGGTGTACGAAAACCTGTACGCCACCTCGCGCAACGAGCACAACGGCAACTGGACGCTGGAACGCGTGTTCGAGCTGTTTCCGCGCCTGCAAGAGCGGCGCAGCCAGTCGGCGCGCACGCTGTCCGGCGGCGAGCAGCAGATGCTGGCCATCGGCCGCGCGCTGCTTACCAACCCGCGCCTGCTGATTCTGGACGAGGCCACCGAAGGCCTGGCCCCGGTCATTCGCCATGAAATCTGGGCCTGCCTGAACCAGCTCAAGCAAGAGGGCCAGACGATTCTGCTGATCGACAAGAACCTGAAAGAGATGAACCACCTGGTGGATCGCCACCACATCATCGAAAAGGGACGCATCGTATGGCAGGGCACGTCGCCGGAACTGATGGCTCAGCCAGAGCTGGTGAATCAGTATCTGGGGGTGTAATCCCATTTCCATATCAAGCGATTACTTTGTCGACTTTGCTTGCCGTACGATTTGACCTGTCTGCGCTTCGTCTTCGCGTACTCGTTTGATCTAGAAATGGAATAAGCAGGAATCTTCGTCCCGGGCGCGCGGGCAAGCGCCGTCCGGGACGAAACGCAGCATCCATTGCGGGCCGCGGGCCTGTTCGATTGAACCAGCGTTGGGTCAAGGAGAGCGTCAAATGAAGCGTAACCAGAAGGTATCGAAGCAGCGGGTGCTTTCCACGGCCAAATGGGCCGGCGCGGCTTGCGCCGCCCTGGCCATGGGCGGCGTGGCGTTTCAGGCGTCCGCGCAGCAAAAGCCGTTGGAGATCGGTTTCATCACCACCTTGTCCACGCCGGCCGGCTACATCGGCGAAGACGAGCGCGATGGTTTCAGCCTGGCCATCAAGCAGGAGGGCGGCAAGCTGGGCGGCGTCCCCGTGCGGCTGCTGATCGAGGACGACGGCCTGAAGCCGGCCACCGGCAAGCAGTCGGCCGAAAAGATGCTGCAAGACGGCGTGCGCCTCTTTACCGGCATCAACTTCTCCAACGTGCTGGTAGCGGTGGTGCCCTCGGTCGTCAAGCAGGGCGGCTTTTACGTCAGCCTGAATCCGGGGCCCTCCAACTTCGCCGGCAAGGGTTGCAGCCCGAACTTCTTCTCGGTGGCGATGCAAAACGATTCCTATAGCGACTCCGCGGCCATGGCGGCGGACGACATGGACGTCAAGAAGATCGTCATCATGGCGCCGGCCTACCAGGCCGGCCGCGACGTCATGAACGGCTTCAAGCGCACGTACAAGGGCGAGATCCTGGCCGAGATCTACACCAAGCTGGATCAATCCGACTTCTCGGTCGAGCTGGCGCGCATCCGCTCGCTGCAGCCCGAGGCCGTGTTCCAGTTCCTGCCCGGCGGCCCCGGCATCAACTTCGCCAAGCAGTTCGCCAATTCGGGGCTGAACAAGGATATCAAGATGATCACCCCCATCTACTCGATGGACGATCGCATGTTGGCGGCCTCGGGCGATGCGGGCGAAGGCTTTTATCTCATCTCGCAGTGGACGGCGCAGCAGGACAACCAGGCCAGCCGCGACTTCGTCGCCGCGTTCGAAAAAGAATACGGCCGCCGTCCGACGGTGTACGCCGCCACGTCCTATGACACGGCGCGCTTGATCGGCACGGGCCTGAAGGCCGTGGGCGGCGACGTCACCGGCAAGGCCGACGAATTCCGCGCCGCGCTGCGCAAGGCGGATTTCGAGTCGGTGCGCGGCAACTTCAAGTTCGCGTCCAACCAGCATCCGGTGCAGGACTGGTACTTGGTCAGAGTGGAACGCGGCCAGGACGGCAAGCTAGGCTATGTGCCGGTACGCAAAGTGGTGGAAAACCACTCCGACGTCTATGCCGCCGAATGCAAAATGGAATAATTCCATTCCCATATCGACCTATTGCTTTGTCGGCTTCGCTTGCCGGACGACAATTCCGGCAACGATGGCGGTTTTACTGCCAAGCCGGCCGGCTAACGTTCCCGAGGCTGGCAACGGTTAGAACCAAATCTGTAGCCGCAAGTCGTGTAATTGGTGTGCATGTTCATGACGGCAGAATCAGAAAGCATTGCTGCGGACTTTGATGCAGTTGGGCAGTCAAAACGCTGTTCTCGTGCGCGCATTGCGTCACCAGGTTGGCCAGCACGTCCAGCGAGTCGATCTGGTGGGTGTGCATCAGGTGTTGAAAGCGCCGGATCTCGGCCGACGTGCATGCACGGTGCGCATTCCGCAGCAAGCCATTGGCTTGCAACAACCTTGCCGGCCACGACGGACTTGCGCTGGTTCGCCATCAGTTAGGTCGCCTTGCGCATTGAGTCGTCCTCAGTATGGACGTAGCGCATGAACATTGCCATGGTCTGGAGTGCTGTTAATGCCACGCCCGCTGGCGATATAAAAAATGCCGCTGCATACGGGCGTGCCGCTGGCGACCACGGATTCGGGCACCTTGGTGAACACGATCGCACGCGCACCAGCAGTGCTTCCCGAAGTGCCTACTATGTGACTTGGACTTAGGCGTTGCTTGGAAGTACCGCGGGCTTGCCCGCCAACACGACTTCTATCAGCCGCGCCGTGTTCTCGTAGTGTTCCGCCAACAGCGCGACCGCCTTGGCCTTGTCCCGCTCCAGCGTCGCGTTGACGATGGCGTGGTGTTCTTTCGAGACGTCACGCTTGATGGCGTCGGGCGGGGTTTGCATCAGCATGGGGCGGCGGTAGCGCTCCGTCTGGATGTAAAGCGCCATCGAGAAATCCATCAGCCAGCGCGAATGACAGGCGGCGATGAGCGCGCGGTGCAGGGCCAGGTGGCGCTGCTCGACTTCATCGTAGGCGGGGGGCGCGACGCTGTCGGCCTGGCGTTTGGAGACGAGGTCGAGCGCGTGCAGCGCGCCGACGATGCCGGTTTCCCAGGCGTCGCCGCCCTGGTCTATGGCGCGTTCCAGCGCTTCGCAGTCTATCAGCGTGCGCGCGCTCATGGCGTCGCGCATTTCTTCGATGGAAAGCGGCGTGACGCGAAAGCCGCGCAGCGCGGCCGATTCGACCAAGCGTTCGCTTTGCAGGCGGTTGAGCGCCTCGCGCAGCGGGGTGAAGCTGAGGTCGTACCGGTTCTTCAGGAACTCCAGCCGCAGCGGCTGGCCGGGGGCCAGCTCGCCGGACATGATGTCTTGCTTGAGCGCGACGTAGGCCTGTTCGGCCAAGGTCGCGGCACGTGCGGCCGGAGGGTTCGCTTGCACCAGGTTCATGGCGCCTCGGCGGCCGAGGGGCCGGCCGGCAGGTCTTCGTCGAAATCGAGCTGGGGCGCCTGGCCGTCGTTCAGGAACTGGGCGGCCTGTTGGGGACGGCGGTTGACGCGCAGGTCGAATACGTCGAAGCGGTTGTAGTGGCCGGTGATGTCGTGCATCTGGCGCGGCTGGATGCAGCGCGAGAGGTCGACGTCGGCGTAGACGATGCCTTCCTTGTCTATCAGCGGTTCGCCGACCAGGCGGCCGTCCGGCCCGATGACGCCGGAGAACGCGCTGTTCTTGCGGCGGAGCATGGTTTCGGCCTGCGGGTGGCTGGCGGTGAAGGCCTGGATGATCTCTTCGGAAATCGTCGAGCACGACACGACGGTGAACACCTTGCCCTCGAAGCTGTGGGCCATGGCACGCACCTTGATGGCTTCGGACATGTCGTAGTCGGGCGGCGCGACGGGCAGCGAGATGTAGCTGGCCACGTGCAGCAGTTCGCCTTGCGCCAGCAGGCTGAAGCGCGCCAGCGTGTTGGTGTTCTCGCCGCAAGCCAAGCCGCCCAGGCGGCCGATGGGGGTGTCGTACACGCGCAGCGAGGCGCCGTCGCCGTTGGCCCAGGTGAGCTTTTCGGCCCAGGTGGGCACCAGCTTGCGGTGGCGGCCCATCAGCTTGCCGTCGGGGCCGATGAACACCAGCGTGTTGTAGAGGGTGGCGATGCTCAAGGGGTTGCGTTCGTTGACGCCGATGACCACATGCACGCCGTGGCGACCGGCCTCTTGGGCGATGCGCTGGATTTCGGGGCCGGGAATCTCGATGGCGCTGCGGCACAGCTTGTCGAACCAGGGGCTGCCTTCCACCGGCGACATGAACCAGTTCCAGTAGGGATAGGCGGAGATGAAGACTTCGGGGAAGGCGATGAGCTGCGCGCCTTGGGAAGCGGCTTCGGCGATCAGGCCGCAGGCCTTTTCGACGGTGGCCTGGGTGTCGAGAAAGACGGGACTGGCTTGGACGGCGGCGACTTTGACGGTGGGGAGGTTGAGCATGGGGAAAGCAACCTGTAGACAAGAATGGGAAAGGCCTTCGCACGATCGTAGCGAAGGCCTGCTTGCGCCGTCTTAGACGGGAACGATGGGGTTGCGCAGCGTGCCGATGCCTTCCACGCAGGCTTCGACGACGTCGCCCGGCCACATCCATTCTTGCGGCGTGCGGCCCGCGCCCACGCCCGAGGGCGTGCCGGTGGCGATGATGTCGCCCGGCTCCAGCGTGATGCCGGCGCTGATGTCGGAGACCAGCACGGCGACGTTGAACAGCATGTGCTTGGTGTTGGACTGCTGCTTGATTTCGCCGTTGACCTTGAGCCACAGGTTCAGGTTTTGCGGGTCGGGGATTTCGTCGGCGGTGACGATGCACGGGCCGAAGGGCGCGAAGGTGTCCTGGCCCTTGGAGTAGATCCATTGGCCGGCGCGGCGGTTGTCGCGCGCGCTGATGTCGTTCATGACGCTGTAGCCGAACACGTAGGAGAGCGCGTCTTCTTCGGAAACGCGCTTGGCGCGCGTGCCGATGATGGCGGCCAGTTCGACTTCCCAGTCCAGTTGCTGCGTGATGGCGGCGTTGTGCTCGATGGCGTCGCCGTCGCCGATGACCGAGGTGGGCGGCTTGGAGAAGATGACGGGCTGCTTGGGCAGGTCGGCGGAGGTGTCCAGCGAGCGGCTGGATTCTTCGACGTGCTCGACGTAGTTCAGGCCGATGCCGAAGATGTTCTTGCGCGGGCGCGGGATGGGCGCCAGCAGCTTGACGTTCTGGATGGGCTGGGCCACGCCGACGGGCCATTGGCCGGCATGGGCTTCGAGCAGTTCGGTGGTGCTGGCGACGGCGCCCGGGCCCAGGTCGATGAAGTCGAGCATGTTGTCGGGCAGGTCGATGCCGGCGCTCAGGCCCAGGTATTCGAGGTCGATGACCTGGTTGTCGACGATGGCGCCCAGGCGGGCGGCTTCCTGGATATGGCGGCGGTAGGTAACGAGACGCATGAGGATTCCTGGTTCTGGCGGCGGGCCCGGTATGGATTCGAGCCGTGCCGTATCGTTATGGAAGAAAGCAACTAAGAAAAACCTTGTTCGCCTGGCGCGGTTCTGGCGACCGATGCCGGGCGAACGCAAATGCCGCGATGCCGGCAGGAGGCATCGCGGCGTGTGAATTACGGCTGGACGATGGGCTGGTGGCCGCCATTATCCTTGAGCGCTTCCTCGCGGTACAGGCCCAGCGACTTCATGACGGGCAGATCGTGGAAGCAGAACAGGCAGGCGTCCTCGCTTTCGCTGAGATTGACGTGCTCGTGGAACATCCACGACGGCACGCAGAAGATGTCGCGCGCTTGCCAATCGAGGCGCTGGCCGTTGACGATGGAATAGCCCTTGCCCTTGGCGCACTGGTAGATGAAGCTGCCGACCTGGCGGTGCGCCTTGGTGTGTTCGCCGGGGCGCAGCATCTGCATGCTGGCGCCTATGGTTTGCATGACGGGGCCGCCGGTCTTGGGGTTGATGTAGTCCATCAGCACACCGTCGAAGGGCGAGCCGTCGGTAACCTTGGCGTAGTTGGACAGGGCTTCGTAGGTGGGCGCCCATTCGTACTTGAGCAGCGGCGAGTAAGCGTGCTTCCAGGTGTCGTTGGCGGGCACCAGGCCGCGCCCGCCCCAGGCGGCGACGGCGGTGTTCACCGGCACGGTGTCGGCCTGTTGCAAGTCGGGGTGAACGACGTAGAAGTTGGCTTCCAGGGCGTTGACCAGCGGGATGTCCAGGCCGTCTTGCCAGATGCAGGGTGCGCCGTCTTCCGAGACGCCGTGCTCGTGCCAACAGCCGTTGGGCGTGAGCACGAAGTCGTTGGCGCCCAGCGTCATGCGCTGGCCGTCGACGATGGTGTAGGCGCCCGAGCCTTCCATAATGAAGCGCAGCGCGCTGGCGGCGTGGGCGTGGGCCGAGGCGCGTTCGCCCGGGCGCATGGCCTGCAGGCCCGAATACAGCCAGCCCACGGCGGCGGCGACGTCGCGGCGGCCGGGGTTGTCCAGGTAGACCACGCGGCGGCCGGCTTTTTCGGGGGAAACCAGGTCGATGGAGCGCAGCACGTGCTCGCGCAATTCGTTGAAGCGCCACACCACAGGCACCGAGGACGACTGCGGCTCCCAGGGCTCGATCTTGTTGGCAACCGTCCATAGGGCGGCGGTGTTCATGCGTTCCAGGTCGTCGTAGTAGGCCAGCAATTCGGGCGTGTCTTCGACGTTGGCGCGGCCTACGACGTCTTCGCGGTAGTTGGGACGGGTTGCGGTAGTCATGCCGGATAACCTCTAGTCAGGTGGTTCGGTTGCCGCGCGGCGCGCGGTGGCGTTCATGCAGTGTCATTCGTGCGGTGGAGCTCATCACGAACGATTTTATAAAATAATATGGATTTTCGACAATAATTATAGGCAGAGCCTAACGGCCGAACAAGCCAAAACCACAGATGTTTTGATTCAGATCATGTCTGATTCCATTTCCAGATCGAACGATTACTTTGTCGGCTTCGCTTGCCGTACGGGTTGGTACTGTCTGCGCTTCGCCTTCGCGTACTCGTTCGATCTGAAAATGAAATGAGGCACGTCTCCAGGGCTGCCCGGCGGCGCTACACTAGGGCCACCCTGGGCGTACCCATGCGCCGGCCCGGGGCCGCGGGCGCTTGCATGCGCCCCGTGCAAGGCGCCACCCCCGCGGCGAGCATCGGAAGGAAATCCGCCCACATGACGACAGACTGGACCGACCGCATCCGCCTGCGCAACCTGAAATTCCTGCTCAGCCTGGCGCAGACGCGCAATCTGAGCCATTCGGCGACTTTGCTGCACACCACGCAGCCGGCGCTGTCCAAATGGCTGAAAGACCTGGAAAGCGATATCGGCCTGCCGCTGTTCGAACGCCATGCCCGGGGCCTGATGCCGACCACGCACGGCGAGGTGCTGATCGCCCACGCGCGCCGCATCGAGGCCCAGCTGGACCGCGCGGCGGCCGACATGAGCGTGCTGCGTTTCGGCGGGGCGGGCCGGGTGGTCATCGGCGCCTCGGGCGCGGCGGCTTCCGAAGCCGCGCCGCGCGCGGTGCTGGCCATAGGCGAACGCATGCCCGAACTGCGCGTCGACCTGGTCGAGGGCACCATGGATAGATTGATGGGGCTGCTGGCCGGGGGCGATCTGGACATCGTCATCGGGCGCACCGCCTCCATCGAGGCCGACGCCGGCAACATCCGTTCCGAGGTGCTGTACGTGGAGCCCGTCGACCTGGTGGCGCGGCCCGACCACCCGCTGTTCGACCTGCCCCGGGTGGGCTGGGAAGACGTCGAGCGCTACCGCTGGATAGTCTGGCCCAGCCAGACCCCGGTGCGCAAGGCGCTGGAGGCCGCCCTGGCCAAGGCGGGCCGCAGCCTGCCCAATCATTACATCGAGTCCAATTCGGTCATCGCCAACATTACGCTGCTCAATTACAGCGACGTCATCGGCACCGCGTCGCACCGTTCCTCGATGGTGTTGTCGCGGCTGGGGGTGTTGCGCATTCTGCCTTTCCGCCTGGACGGCGTGGGCTCGGTTTCTCTTTATTGGCGCAACGACGAGTTGTATCCCAAGTCGGTCGAGGTGGCGCTGGAATGCATCCGCGAGGTGGCGGCGAACCCCGCGCCGTGATTTTTTACCGCCGCGCCGCTCCCAAGGTAAAAAGCATCCCGTGGGAGCTTTATTTATTGGGGAACGAACTTCCCGTAGCTGCGCCGCGCATACACCAGCGGGCCCTGGCTGCCGGCCTGGGCCGTGCGCACCGCGCCGATGATGATGGCGTGGCTGCCCACCAGCACGACTTCGCGCACTTCGCATTCGAAGCGCGAGGCGGCCTGGTCGATCAGCGGCTGGCCGTAGGGGCCGGCTTCGTGCGCGCAGGCCTCGAAATCGTACGGTTCGCCCTCGGCCGGCCGGCCGGCGAAGCGGTTGGAGATGTCCGCCTGGTTTTCGTTCAGGACGTTGACCGCGAAGCGCCCGTTCTGCTGCACCGCATGACACAAGGGGTTGCGCTGGTTGATGCAGACGAGCAGCGTGGGCGGGTCGGCCGATACCGAGCTGAACGCGCTGGCGGTCAGGCCCAGCTTGCCCGCGTGGCCGTCCGTCGTGACCAGATTGACCGCCGAGGCATGCGCGCCCATGGCTTCGATGAAGCTGGCGCGCAGCGCGGCGGCGTCTTCTTCGTTCTTTACGTCTTTGGAATGAGTGCTCATGTCAGGGCTGCTTTTCCGGGCAGGCCGAAGGGATGCCCGGAGATTGGTCGATCAGATAGTGTACAAAAGTGTCGATGACGGCTTTGCGCCTGTCCTGGCGCGTGACGGCGTGCACGCCCGCGGCCAGCGGCGTGCCGGCCAGCGGCCGGAAGGCCAGGGCGTGGGCCTGGTAGTTGTGGGTCGAGGCCGGCACCAGCCCTACCCCCAGGCCGGCGGCGATCAGACTGAGTTGGGCCGGCACTTCGGATACCGTTTGCGCGACGTCCGGCGTAAAGCCCGCCGCAGCGCAGGCCTGCAGCAATTGTTCGGCGAACAGCGAGGTTTCGCGCCGCAGCATGACGAAGCGCTCGCGCGCGAGGGCGTCCAGCGTCAGTTGCTTGCGCCGCGCCAGCGCATGGCCGGGCGGCAGCGCCACCACCAGGGGGTCGGGCCATAGCGGCTGGCTGCACAGCAGTTCGTCTTCCACGGGCTGGCGCGAGATGCTCAGGTCGATACGCGATTCGCGCAGCGCTTCGATCTGGTCGTTGGGCGCCATTTCGTTGAGCACGACGTCGATGTCCGGGTGCCGTTCGGCCAAGCTGCGGATGATGCCCGGCAGCGGCCCCAGGAAGTGCGAACCCGACAGGCCGATTTCCAGCCGTCCCGCCAGCCCGGCGTGCACGGTGCGTACGCGTTGGGTGGCCTCTTTCAGCCGGTCTTGAATGCGGCGCACGTCGCGCAGAAAGGTAGCGCCCGCATCGGTAAGCTGCACCCTGCGGCTGTCGCGCAGGAACAGCGCGACCCCCAGCTCGTCTTCCAGCTGGGCGATCTGCGCGCTGAGCGGCGGCTGCGACATGTGCAGCCGCGCCGCTGCGCGCGTGAAGTTCAATTCTTCGGCCAGGACGGTAAAGTAGCGGAGTTGGCGCAGTTCCATGGGGGCGAAGGCGGACGTGTAAACCTCATAGTGTACCTAGCGCCTTCCCAAGCGATAGCCAGAATATGGCAAGCCAGACGAATTACGTATTGGCGCAAAACGCGCGAATGGCGCAAGATGCGCTTATTGTGCCGCCTTTGGCCACGGCTGTCCGTACCCCACACGGGCGGCAGCCCGCGCCGGGGGCGATATTTCCCTTCAGTCATCCAGGAGACGCCCGCATGTCCAACGCCCGTTCCTTCCGCATCGGCCAAATCGTTCCCAGCTCCAACACCACGATGGAAACCGAGATCCCGC
Source organism: uncultured Burkholderiaceae bacterium (assembly GCA_934525625.1). GTDB lineage: Bacteria > Pseudomonadota > Gammaproteobacteria > Burkholderiales > Burkholderiaceae_B > Mesopusillimonas. The sequence continues at coordinate 392,626 of CAKSZL010000001.1, read as the reverse complement.
TGATGCTGCACAGCCGCGAAAGCCAGTTCGAAGAGCGCTTCACCTTCCATTCCAGCCGCATGCGCATGAAGAAGGTCACCAAGGAAGAGCTGGCCGCCATGGACCGCGATTCCGACCGCTGCGCGCTGGAACTCTCCGACGCCCGCGTCGACGTCATGGGCTACGCCTGCCTGGTCGCCATCATGAGCATGGGCCTGGGCTACCACCGTGAATCCGAAAAACGCCTGCATCAGGTTACCGTCGACAACGATGCGCCCACCCCCATCGTCTCCAGCGCCGGCGCGCTGGTCGAAGGCCTGAAGGCCCTGGGCGCCAAGAAGGTCTCCATCCTGACTCCCTACATGAAGCCGCTGACGCAGCTGGTGGTCGACTATATCCAGAACGAAGGCATCGAAGTGCACGACGCCCTGTCGCTGGAAATCCCCGACAACCTTGAAGTGGGCCGCCAGAATCCCCTGTCCCCGGCCGAGCACGTCAAGCGCCTGGACACCAAGGGTGTCGACGCCGTGGTGCTGTCCGCCTGCGTGCAAATGCCCTCCTTCCAGTCGGTGCAGCAAGTCGAAAACCAGCTTGGCCTGCCCGTGACCACGGCGGCCATCAGCACGGTGTACCAGATGCTGAACAAACTGGGCCTGAAGCGCGAAGTGGCGAACGCCGGCGCGCTGCTGTCGGGCAAGTATTGATGCCGGTCTGCTGAAAACAAAAACGCCGTATCAAGCCAAGCCTGATACGGCGTTTTTCTTCACCGCTAGTCGCTAGTATTTACAGCACATACCGCGCCAGATCTTCGCTGGCGGCGGTTTCCTGCAGTTGCTCGTCCACGTAGGCGGCGTCGATGGTGATGGCTTTGCCGCTGTGCGACGTGGCCTCGAAAGACAGGTCTTCCAGCAGCTTTTCCATGACCGTGTACAAGCGGCGCGCGCCGATGTTTTCGGTGCGTTCGTTGACCGAGTAGGCCAATTCGGCCAGGCGGCGTATGCCTTCCTGGGTGAAATCCAGCTTGACGTCTTCGGTGGCCAGCAGGGCTTCGTATTGCTTGGTGAGCGCGGCGTCGGTTTCGCACAGGATGCGCACGAAGTCGTCGGCGCTGAGTGAGTCGAGCTCGACGCGGATGGGAAAGCGCCCCTGCAGTTCGGGGATCAGGTCGGACGGGCGCGACAGGTGGAAGGCGCCCGAGGCGATGAACAGGATGTGGTCGGTGCGCACGACGCCGTACTTGGTGTTGACGGCGGTGCCCTCGACCAGCGGCAGCAGGTCGCGCTGCACGCCCTGGCGCGAGACTTCGCCGGCGGATTGCTCTTGGCGCGTGGTGATCTTGTCGATCTCGTCCAGGAACACGATGCCGTTCTGCTCGGCATTTTGCACGGCGGCGGTGCGCAGGTCTTCCTCGTTGACGCGGCGGCCGGCCTCTTCTTCGACCAGCTGCTTGAAGGCCTCTTTTACCGTCATCTTGCGCGCCTTGGTTTTTTCGCGGCCCAGGCCGGCGAACATGCCCTTGAGCTGCTCGGTCATTTCCTCCATGCCGGGAGGCGCCATGATTTCCATCTGCGGCATGGCCTGGGCGACTTCGATTTCGATGACGGTGTCGTCCAGCTGGCCTTCGCGCAGGCGCTTGCGGAAGGTCTGGCGCGCGGTGTTTTCTGCGCGCTGGGGCTGGCCCATGGCGTCGCGCGGGGGCGGAATCAGCACGTCCAGGATGCGGTCTTCAGCGGCGTCCTCGGCTTGCGCGCGCACGCGGCGCATTTCGACTTCGCGGGTCTGTTTGACGGAAATCTCGACAAGATCGCGGATGATGGTGTCGACATCTCGGCCAACGTAGCCCACTTCGGTGAACTTGGTGGCTTCCACCTTGATGAAAGGCGCATTGGCCAGGCGCGCCAGGCGGCGGGCGATTTCGGTCTTGCCGACGCCGGTCGGGCCTATCATCAGGATGTTCTTGGGCACGATTTCGTTGCGCAGCGGCGCGGGCACTTGCTGGCGGCGCCAGCGGTTGCGCAGGGCGACGGCGACGGAGCGCTTGGCGCGGTTCTGCCCGACGATGTGCTTGTCGAGCTCGGAGACGATTTCCCCGGGGGTCATTTGGGTAGCGGACATGGCGTGGGCGGGATCAGAGAGTTTCGAGGACGTGGTTCTGGTTGGTGTAGATGCACAGCTCGCCCGCGATTTCGAGCGACTTCTTGACGATGTCGGTGGGAGGCAGGTCGGTGTTGCGCAGCAGGGCCAGCGCCGCGCTTTGCGCATAGGCGCCGCCGGAGCCGATGGCGGCGATGCCGTGTTCGGGTTCGAGCACGTCGCCGTTGCCGCTAAGAATGAGGGAGTGGTCGCGGTCGGCCACGATGAGCATGGCTTCCAGGCGGCGCAGCACGCGGTCGGTGCGCCAGTCGCGCGTCAGTTCGACCGCCGCGCGCATCAGGTGGCCTTGATGCTTTTCGAGTTTGGCCTCGAAGCGCTCTTGCAGCGTGAAGGCGTCAGCGGTGGCGCCGGCGAAACCGGCCAGCACCTTGTCGTGATACAGGCGGCGGATTTTGCGCGCCGTGCCCTTGAAGACGATGTTGCCCAGCGTAACCTGGCCGTCGCCGCCGATGGCGACTTGGTCGCCGCGGCGGACGCAAAGAATGGTGGTAGCGTGAAATTGTTCCATGGGGTCCCCTTAGAATGGGGTAGATGGGGGCGCGGCCGGAAAGTTCAAGAGACCGCCCCGATTGGGCGGGTGGTCGGCCAGGGCGGGAAAACGAAAAAACAGACGAAAAAACGGGCGGATGGACCGCCCGTTTGCCTTCATGCGCCTGCCGTGCAGGGCGTGGGATTGCTTGCGCGATCAGTCGCCGTACAGCTTCTGGCGCATTTCGCGGCGTTCCTGCGCTTCGAGCGACAGCGTGGCCGTGGGACGGGCCAGCAGGCGCTTCAGGCCGATGGGTTCGCCGGTTTCTTCGCAATAGCCGTATTCGCCGGTGTCGATGAGCTTGAGCGACTGCTGCACCTTCTTGAGCAGCTTGCGTTCGCGGTCGCGGGTGCGCAGTTCGAGGGCGTGTTCTTCCTCGATGGTGGCGCGGTCGGCCGGATCGGGCACGAACTGGGTTTCGCGCAGGTTTTCGGTGGTGGTGTCCGCGTTGCTGAGGATTTCCTGTTCGAGCTGCTGCAGGCGATCACGGAAGAAAGCCAGCTGGGCATCGTTCATGTAGTCCGATTCCGGCATGGCCAGTAGTTCTTTCTCGGTGAGCAGGCGGTCTTGATTCTTACCGGAGGACGTTTTGGTTACCATGGCATACCTCTGTGCATAATGGTCGAGACAGTGCTCGTGAAGGGCTGGTCAGGTGACCAAGCATTGCTCCAGCCCTTGGGTGAATATCTCTTGCGGCAGTTTACGGCCGATGAATACCAGCTTGGTATTGGGTTTTTCGTGGGTCAGCCAAGGCTTGCCCGGCTCCGCGCCCATCATCATGTGCACGCCCTGGAACAGCAGGCGGCGGTTGCTGCCCTTGACGTACAGGATACCCTTGTAGCGTAGGAGGTCTTCACCGTAGATCTGGACGACGCCGCCCAGGAAGGATTCCAGGCGTTCGGGGTCGAAAGGCTTGTTCGAGCGGAATACGAAGGCGCCGACCTCGTCGTTGTGGTGATGATGATGGTGGTGCTCGTGGCCGCAGGCGGGGCCGCATTCGCCCTCGTGGTCATGATCGTGATGGCCGTGGTCGTGGCCATGGTGATCGTGATCGTGGCCGTGGGCGGCGTCCGGATGCTGGCTGGCCAGGAAATCGGGGTCGATGTCGAGGATGGTGTTCAGGTTGAACCCGCTGACGTCCAGCAGCTTGGCGATGTCGGCTTCGCCGAAATGCACGGGCGTGATGGAGGCGCGCGGGTTGATGTGCACCAGGCGCGAACGCAGGGCCTGGTAGTCGGCTTCGTTGACCAGGTCTTTCTTGGAAACCAGGATGATGTCGGCGAAGCCCACCTGTTTTTGCGCTTCTTCCTGTTTGTCCAGGGTTTCCATGCCGTGCTTGGCGTCGACCACGGTGATGACGGCGTCCAGGCGGTAGTAGCCGGCGATGTTGTCATCCATGAAGAAGGTCTGGCACACGGGGCCGGGGTTGGCCATGCCGGTGGTCTCGATGATGACGCGGTCGAACTTGATCTCGCCCTTGTTGCGCTTGACCCGGAGTTCTTCCAGGGCGCGCAGCAGGTCGCCGCGGATGGTGCAGCACACGCAGCCGTTGCTCAGCTCGATGATCTGCTCTTCGCTTTCCTGGACCAGCAGTTCGTTGTCGATGCTTTCGGGCCCGAATTCGTTTTCGATCACGGCGATTTTCTGGCCGTGATTTTCACTGAGTATGCGTTTGAGCAGGGTGGTTTTCCCCGCGCCAAGAAAGCCGGTCAGTATCGTAACGGGAACCATGTCAGTGACCCTGGGCAAAAATTGTTCAGCGCACGATTACATCACAGCTATGCGGTAAGAGCAAACCTGCTCTTGGACGGCATGGCCGGCGCGGCGCACTCGATTCTTCTTATATGGCGTGCGCTTTCGGGTTTTGCAAGAGGGGCGGGCGCGTGGCTCAGGGTTTGGGCGGGCGGCCCAGCAGCCGGCGTTCGCCGGGCGTCATGTCGAAACGGCGCCGGAAAGCCCGGTTGAAGTAGGACTGGTCGGAAAACCCCACGGCGTAGGCGACTTGCCCGAGCTGCCCGCAAGCGCCCCCGGCGATCAGGCGCTCGGCCGCCAGCAGCCGGTATTCCAGCAGGCAGGCGGTGAAGGTCGTGCCCTGCGCGTGGAACAGGTGTTGCAGCGTGCGCGGAGCCAGCCGCAGATGGGCGCTGAGGTGGTTGAGGTCGAGTTCGGGGTTGCCCAGATGGGTTTCGATGTAAGCGCAGGCGCGCCGGTACAGTGCGGTGCGTACGCTGGCGCTGCCCGACTGCTCCTGCGGGTCGGCGCCGTCTATGCTTAGCGCCAGCAGGTCGAGCAGGCAGTTGGCGGCTTGTTCGGCCTGCCGGGGCGGCAGGGCGTCGGCGTTGCGCAGCAGGCTGTCTATGTAGCTTGTCAGCAGGCGGGTGCCGGCGCCCTCGGGCAAGGGCCGGGCGGCGGCGTCTTGCAGCAGCCCGGTGCGCGCTGCCGCGCCGGCCAGCGGCAGGCGTAGGCAGGTCATGGCGACTTGGTCGTCGAAATCGAATACGAAAGGCGAGTTGCCCAGGTTGATGCTGATGTCGCCGGGGGCCGTCCATTGGTCGCGCCCGTGCTGGCGCAATCGGCAGCGCCCGCGCTGGTGCAGGTTGATGAAAACCCAGTCGTGGCGGCTGTCGTCGGTATTGCAGACCACACGGTACGACTGCGCATGCAAGCGGTTGATGGACAGACAGCCCAGGCTGAGCGATTGCAGCTGCGCCTGGAAAGGCTGGCCCGAGCGCCGGGGTTCGGTGCGCACCTTGAGAAACGCCGACGAGACGGCCTCGTTCCAGAACGACAGCGCGCGGTCTGGCGCCAAGCCGCGGGTGCTCCAGATTTTCATCTGTTCCATATTGCCCTCGTGGTGCTGCCTTGCGCCGGTGGTCAAAAACCGTGGCGCGCTAGTCCAAGACCGGGCCGGGCGCCGTGCCGATAATCGGAATGAACGGCATGGCGGGCCTGCGATGTTTCATCTTATAGGCAGGCCGAGGCCCGATCAATGCGTAAAAACAAGGGGGCGCTGGCCGCCCTTCACCGACATCAAGGAGACGAAGGTGAGTGCAGACCTGAAAACCTATTATCCCTACATCAACGGAAAGGCATGGCAGTCCGACGGGCAGCCGCTGCGCGACGTCCGGAATCCCTACACCGGCGAGGTCATCGCCCAGGCCCGCCTGGCAACCGCCGCCGACATCGACGCCGCGCTGGCCAGCGCCGAGGAAGCGCGGAAGTCGTGGGGCAAGACGCTGGCCAGCGAGCGCGAGGCCGTTCTGCTCAAGGCGGCCGACATCATCGAGCGCCGCCGCATGGAGATCGCCAAGGTGCTCATTGAAGAAGGCGGCAACGTGTTCGGCAAGGCCATGTTCGAATGCGACTACATGATCAGCACCTTCCGCATCGCGGCGGGCCAGGCGCGCGACGTGCGCGGCGAAACCATGCCGGCCGACGGCCCCAACCGCATTTCCATGACGGTGCGCCAGCCGCTGGGCGTGGTGGTGGGCATAGGCCCGTTCAATGCGCCGCTGCTGCTCAACGGCAAGAAGCTGGCGCCCGCGCTGGCCGCGGGCAACAGTTTCATTCTCAAGCCTTCGCCCTACACGCCCATCGCCGCGCTGCTGTTCGCCGAAATCCTCGAAGAAGCCGGCCTGCCGCCGGGCGTGCTGAGCGTCATTCCCACTACCGACGAAGCCGTGGGCGACACCTTGTTCTCGGACAAGCGCGTCAAGCTGATTACTTTTACCGGCTCGGCCAAGGTCGGGCGCATCTTGTCCGAACTGGCGGGGCGCCATCAAAAGCGCATCGTGCTGGAACTGGGCGGCAAAAGCCCCATCGTGGTGTTGGCCGACGCCGACCTGGATTACGCCGTGCGTTCCGCCGCCTTCGGCATCTTCTTCAACCAGGGCCAGGTGTGCATGGCCAATTCGCGCATCATCGTCGAAGCGCCCATATACGACGCCTTCTGCAAGGCTTTTGCGGAGAAAGTGCGCCAGGTGCCCTACGGCGATCCGGCCCAGCCCACCACGGCGGTGGGGCCGCTTATCGACCCGCGCCAGGCCCGTTTCATTCGCGGCCACATCGACGACGCGGTTGCCAAGGGCGCCAAGCTGCTGACAGGCGGAAACGTGCACGGCGGCGTATTCGAGCCTTCCGTGCTGGTCGGCGTCAAGCCCGGCATGGAGGTCTATAACGAAGAAAGCTTCGGCCCGCTGGCGGCCATCTACGAAGCGCGCGACTACGAGCATGCGGTGGAGCTGGCCAACGACACCTCGTACGGCCTGTCGTCGGGCATCGTCACCAACGACTTGCAAAAAGCCTTCGACTTCGCCCTGCGCGTGGAAGCCGGCTCGGTGCACATCAACGACAACGCTTTCGACGACGACCCCAACGCGCCTTTCGGCGGCTTCAAGAACAGCGGCTACGGTAAAGAGAACGGCCGGTATTCGGTGGCCGACATGACCGAACTGAAGTGGGTGACGGTGCAGTTGGGCGAACGGCCGCTGCCGTTCTGAGCTTTAAGTTAGTGCGCGTGGCTGTGGCCGTGCTCGTGCCCGTGTTCGGCATGGCATGTGGCGCACAGCGCGCGCAGTTCGGTTTCGTGGTGGGCGGGCACGAAGCCGGCGGCCTGCACTTTCTGCGCCAGTTCGCGGCCCAGTTCGGGGTCGTTCAGCTCGGCCACGATGCCGCAGCGGGTGCAGATGACGAGCAGATCGTGCGGCGTGCCGCCCGCGTCGTGACAGGCCGACCAGGCGTTGACGGCATCCAGGCGGTGGATCAGGCCTTCTTCTATCAGGAAGTCCAGCGCGCGGTAAACCGTGGGCGGCGCGGCATTGGGCTGGTCGTGGCGGATCTGGTCGAGCAGTTCGTAGGCTTTTACGCTGCGCCCCTGAAGCAACAGGATTTCCAGCACCTTGCGGCGGATGGGCGTGAGTCGCTTGCCGCGTTGCCGGCATAGCGCTTCGGCCTTGGCCAGACGGTCGCTAACCTGATTACGGCGGGCGGGCGAAGTGGAAGACATGTCGTTGAACTCGTGGTGGTCGCTGCGGCACACCAGAGGGTTATAGCAGGAAAACCGCCGCCATGCGATGCGCGGGGCCGCCGGGGCGCGCAAGGCGTTCGGCCGGCAGGGCGCATCGTCGCCGGCCATCGGGGCCGTCGCAGCCTAACGTCATGTTATAACATGACGAAATTCCAGCAAGCCGGTGTGCTTTCCATGTCTTCTCCCTCTTCTTCGCAACGCGCGCCCGGCCGCTACCGGGGCTCGGCGCTATTGGCGTCCTGCTGGGCGCGCATGGCGCGCGTGGCGTTGGCCGTCGCATTGCTGTGGGCGCTTACCGGCTGGGCGCTGGGCTGGTGGTAGACGGGGAATGAGCAACGTCATCGAGCTGGATCAGGTCTCTTTGGGCTGGCGCGACCGCGTCGCGCTGCGGGACGTCTCGGGCGCTTTCGCGCAAGGGTCGCTGACGGCCATCGTCGGTCCCAACGGCGCGGGCAAGTCCACCTTGCTCAAGGGCATCATGGGCAGCCTGGCGCCGCTGCGCGGGCGCATACGCATACTGGGCGGGCGCGACGAACTGGCCTGCCTGCCGCAGGCCGCGCAACTGGACAGGCAATTTCCGATCAGCGTGTACGACATGGTGGCGCTGGGCGCATGGCGCCGCGTGGGCGCCTGGCGCGGCTTCGGCCAAGCCGAGCACGAACAGGTGCTGCGAGCGCTGGAAACCGTGGGCCTGGCCGATTTCGCCCCGCGCATGGTGGCCACGCTGTCGGGCGGGCAGATGCAGCGCGCGCTGTTCGCGCGGCTGCTGCTGCACGACGCCCAGGTGCTGCTGCTGGACGAACCTTTCAATGCGCTGGACAGCGACACCACCGAAGACCTGCTGGCGCTGATATGCCAATGGCATGAGCAAGGCCGTACGGTGCTGGCCGTGTTGCACGACCTGGATATGGTGCGCGCCGCGTTTCCGCAAACTCTGCTGCTGGCCCGCCAGGTCGTGGCCTGGGGCGAGACGGCCTCGGTGCTGACGCAGGACAACCTGCACCAGGCGCGCCATCTTTGCGCGGGAGACTACCTGTGACGGGCCTGTTCGAATGGCTGATCTCTCCGTTTCTTGATTTCGACTTCATGCGCCGCGCGCTGGCCGGCGCGTGGGCGCTGGCCTTCGCCGCCGGGCCGCTGGGCGTGTTTCTGGTGCTGCGCCGCATGAGCCTAATGGGCGACGCGATGGCGCACGCCATCCTGCCCGGCGTGGCGGTGGGCTTTCTGACGGCCGGCTTGTCGCTGGGCGCGATGACGCTGGGCGGCATGGCGACGGGGCTGGTGGTGGCCGTGCTGGCCGGCTTGGTGGCGCGCAGCACGCCGCTGCGCGAAGACGCCAGCTTCGCCGCCTTCTACCTGATCTCGCTGGGCCTGGGCGTGATGCTGGTGTCGCTGAAAGGCTCCAGCATGGACTTGATGCACGTGCTGTTCGGCACGGTGCTGGGCCTGGACGACGACGCCCTGCTGCTGGTAACGGCATGCGCCAGCGGCGTGCTGCTGGTGCTGGCGATGATTTTCCGGCCGCTGGTGGCCGAATGCCTGGACCCCGGCTTTCTGCAGGCCGAACGCGGGCGCGGCAGCCTGGTGCACATCGTCTTCCTGATATTGCTGGTCACCATGATGGTGGCCGGCTTCCAGGTGCTGGGCACGCTGATGGTGGTGGGCATCATGATGCTGCCGGCCACGGCGGCGCGCTTCTGGGTGCGCTCGGCCGGACGCCAGATGGTGCTGGCTTCCATCTTCGGCGCACTGGCCTCGTACGCGGGCCTGCTGGCCTCTTTCCACTTCAACGTCGCCGCCTCGCCCGCCATCATCCTGGCGGCCGGCGCTCTGTACCTGCTGTCGCTGATGCTGGGGCCGCAAGACGGCCTGCTGCAATCGCTGCGCCAAGCGCGGGCGCGCCGGCGGCGGCTGATGCGGGTTTAAGTTGTAGCAACTGTTTTGCTTAGCGTGGCCGTGTCCCGGTGAGAGGGTATGGCGTCATCGGCTTCGGTAATTGCGAATAGGCAAGCCTGCTTGGCAGGCGTTACCGTTCAAGCTCGCCTTCAATCTGAAGGCGGCGGCTCGCCAAGGGTGGTCGGCCGCGTTGGACGACGAGCAATTTATGACCGAAGCAGATCTCCTGTCTCGCTTATCTGCTGGCGAAGACAGCCGGCACCAGTTCAAGTGGGACATTACAAACGCCGACGCGCTGGCTGCTGAGTTAGCCGCGTTTGCCAACAGTGGCGGCGGCACCCTGTTCATTGGGGTGAACGACGATGGGTCTGTAGCCGGATTGGGAGCGGCATCCATACGGCGCTTGAATCAGTTATTGAGCAACGCCGCTTCGCAGCACGTGCGCCCGCCGGTGCATCCCAGGACAGAGAACGTGCAGACGAAGCGTGGCATTGTGATGCGGGTCTGCGTGCTAGATGGCCTTGCCAAGCCTTACGTTGACAATCAAGGTCGCATTTGGGTCAAGCAAGGGTCGGACAAACGCCACGTTACCTCCCGAGAGGAAATGCAGCGAATGTTTCAGCGGGCAGGGTTGGTTTACGCCGATGTGGTGTCGGTGGCTGGTACCTCGATAGCGGATCTCGACACAAAGGCGCTGCAAGCTTACTTTGATCGCCGTTACGGTCAAAGCAGCAAATTCGCCGGGCAATCGCTGGACCAATTGCTGCAAAACCTGGGTTTGGGTGACGGGTGTGAGTTGAATCTGGCTGGATTGATGTTGTTCGGCTTTCACCCGCAACGCTGGCGGCCGGCTTTTGAACTCAAGGCTGTGGCCTTTCCTGGTACTAGTCTGGCCGGCACGCGCTATCTGGACAGCGAAGATATCGATGGGACGCTATCGGAGCAGTTCAAGGGTGGTTTTGCTTTCATCAAACGCAACTTGCACCATGTGCAGCGTGGCCGTAGTTTCAACACCTTGGGCGAACTGGAGATTCCAGAAATTGCGTTGGAAGAGTTGCTGGTCAATGCACTGATCCATCGCGATTATTTCACCAGTGCGTCGATTCGCATCATGGTGTTCGCTGACCGGGTGGAGATTGCCAGCCCTGGACATCTGCCTGACAGCTTGAGCGTCGAGGCCATCCGTCAGGGCCGAACTAATCGCCGTAATCCGACGTTGACGGAGCATGCTGCGCAATTGTTGCCGTATCGTGGTCTGGGGAGCGGAATTCCGCGTGCGCTGAAGGAATGGCCGAACATTGAGCTTATCAATGATGTGGCGGGTAACCAATTCAGTGCCGTGGTTTGGCGGCCCATGATGGAGCGGACAGCTGTGGTTTCGGCAGCGACCGACCTAGTCACCGACCCAGTCACCGACCCAGTCGACGACCCGGTCATCCGGTTGCTGCGCATCTTGAAGGATGCTCCGCTGCCGCCATTGGCGATACAGAAAGTCTTAGGCTTGAAGCACCGCCCGACCTTCCGGGCCAACTATCTGTATCCAGCCTTGGAAAAGGGGCTAATCGAAATGACCATTCCAGAAACGCCCAGTAGCCGTTTACAAAAATACCGTTTGACCACCACCGGATATGCGCGGCTACGTTCGCTTAACAAGATGCCGCCTGCATCATGAGCGGTTTTGTTCTGTTTTGTTCTTCAAAGGCGGATGGCTCGGTTGCTCTACATCCTTGATACCGAGCTCTCGCCGCCGGGCGCGCGGATGCGCCTGGTCGTAGGCCTGCGCCAGGTGCTGGAAATCCAGGCGCGTGTAAATCTGCGTGGTGGAGATATTGGCGTGGCCCAGCATTTCTTGTACGGCACGCAAGTCGTGCGAGGACTGCAGCACGTGGCTGGCGAAGCTGTGGCGCAGGCTGTGGGGGTGCACGCCCACGGGCAGGCCGGCCATGGCGGCCAGGCGATCCAATTGCGTTTGCACGACCCTGGGCGAAATGCGTTTGCCGCGCGCGCCCAGAAATAATGCCGCGTGGATGTCCACCAGCGCGGGGTCGTGGCGGATGCTTTCCAGCGTGCGGGCGGCGGGTGGCAGTAGTTCGTGGCGCACGGCCAGCCATTGTTCGACGGCTAAAGCGGCTTGGCGGCCCAGCGGCACGCTGCGTGTTTTGCCGCCCTTGCCGCGCACGGTGATCAGGCCTTCGTCCAACTGCAGCCAGCCCGTGGATTCATAGCCCGGCAGGCGCATGGCTTGCACGTCCAAGGCCACCAGTTCGGCCAGCCGCAGGCCGCTGCCGTACAGAATCTCGAACATGGCCTGGTCGCGTTTGTCCGCCGGGCTGTTGGGCGCGGGCAGGCCGGGGCGGTCCAACAACACCTGGGCCTGTTCCACCGACAAGGCCTTGGGCAGGTTCTGCGGAATCTTGGGGGCGCGCACTCCCTCGGCCGGGTTGCTCGCCAGCCCTGCTTGCGGCGCCCACCAGCGGAAAAAGCCGCGCCAGGCGGCCAGGGCGCGCGCCAGGCTGCGCGGCTGCATGCCTTGCGCATGCAAGCGCGCCAGCGCCTGGCGGATGTGGTTTTCGGTCAGGCGTTCCGGCGCGGTGCCCGGATGGCAGCGCAGCAGGTGGGTCAAGTCTTGCCGATAGGCCGACAGCGTATGGGCCGAGTAGCGCTGGTGCGTGGCCAACTGGTGCAGCCAGGCCTGCATGGGCGCGGGCAGGGCTGGGGTGGCGTCCGTGTCGGCCATGGCGTTGGTGTCCTGGGTGCTTGCCGGCCCCGGCTTAGGCCTGATTGGCCGGCGCGTGCGCCAGGCGGCCCAGGGCGGCGCTGGCCAGGCGGCCCAGGGTTTCCAGGAAGGTGGTGCCCATGTCGGCGGTAAAGCGCGCGGCGTCGTCGGAAGCGATGACGAGCAGCCCGAAGGGCTCGGCGCCTTCACCCGCACTTAACGGCACGATGGCCAGCGAGGCGGGCGGTTCGTCCAGCCAGGCGGCGGGAGGCTGGCCTTGCAGCGGGCCGCAATACGGCTTGGACAGCGTGCGCGCGTAGGCCAGCAGCTCGGCGTCGGGCGCCAGGGCGTAGGGGCCTTCGGGCAGGCGCGGCAGATTCCACAGGCGCAGCGTGACGGCGGGCAGGTCGAACAGCGAGCGCAGGCCTTCCACGATGGCTTCGGGCAGGCGCGCGGCGTCGTCCTCGGCCAGCATGTGCGCGCACCAGTCCGTCAGCGTGCGCGAGATGCGCTCGTTGCCGGAGGCGTTGAACACCAGGCTGGACAGCTGCCATTCGAGATCCTTGGCCTTGGCGCGCAGCGTAAGTATTTGGCGTTCGCCCAGCGAAATGGCGTGGGCGGCGTGCGGATGCGGCACCTTCAGGCTGGCGAATAAGTCGGCGTGTTCCTGGAAGAAGTCAGGGTGTTGCTGCAGAAAAGCCGCCACGTCGGCGGCGTTTAGCGGAGAAGAGCTCATGGTGCGTCGATATTCCTAGGTTGGTGGCGCGTTTCCCGGCAAGGGCCGGAAATCGTTGCGGCGTCTTGCATGAATCGTACACTCAATAGATGGAAGGCTCGCCCTCGGGCCGGGTCTTGAAGCGCCGGTGCACCCAGTAATACTGGGCGGGGTCGGGCTTGACCCATGATTCCAGCAGCGTATTGAGGCGGGCGGTGGCGGCTTGGGGGCTGTCTTCGCCGGGGAAGTCCGGCAGCGGCGGCAGCACCTGGATGCGGTAGACGCCGGTGCGGTCGTCCAGCCGGCTGACGATGGGCACCACCGAGGCGTCCATGCTGCGCGCGATTTGCGCGGTGGTCAGCAAGGTGGCGGCGGGCACGCCGAAGAACGGCACGAAGGCCGCGCCTTCGCGGCCGAAATCCATGTCCGGCAGGTAGTACACCGGCACGCCGTTGCGCAGATGCCGGATCAGCCCGCGCACGCCGTCGCGGCGGCTGACCAGGTTAACTTCGTTGAAGCGCGCCCGGCCTTCGCGCACGATGCGGTCGACTTCCGGGTCGCTTTGCGGCGTGTACATGGTGGCCGACACCTTCAGGAACCACGTCAGGCGCGTGGCCGAGGCGTCAAGGCCGATGAAGTGCGGCGCCAGCATCAGAATGCGCTTGTTCTGGTCCAGCAAGGCTTGCAGGTGTTCCAGCCCTTCTATTTGCAGAATGGGTTCCATGCGCTCGCGCGTGCCGAACCACAGCAGGCCGCGATCGACCACCGATTGCCCCAGCAGGCGAAAGTGGCGGCGCAGCAGGGCCTCGCGCTCGTCGTCGGGCAATTCGGGAAAGCAGGCGCGCAGATTGCTGCGCACGACGTGCACACGCGAGCGCATCAGGCGTATGCCCAGCCAGCCCAGCGCGCGGCCCCAGCGCAGGCGCGTGGCGTCGGAGCATCGGCCCAGGTACGAGAACAGGCCGCGCAGCAGGCGGTCTTTGAGTTTATTCATGGCGGATCTGGTGTTGCGCGTCATGTGCCGGCCTCTTCGTCGGGAGGTTGCGGCGCGCCCGCCGGCACTTTATACCGGTTGTAGCTCCACAGATACTGCTCGGGAAAGCGCCGGATCAGCGTTTCCATCTGCGAGTTGATCAGGGTAGCCAGTTCGGTGGCGTCGGCGGGCAAGGGTTCGGGCAGGCGCAGGTGGTGCATGCGCCAGCCCTGCCCGCGCGGCAGCCGTTCAGCCGCGCACAGAATGACGGCCACGCCGGTTTGCCGGGCCAGCTTGCCGGCCAGCGTCATGGTGTAGGCCGGGCGGCCGAAGAACGGCGCCCAGACGCCATCGCCTTTGCCGGGAGCCTGGTCGGGCAGCATGCCCACGGCTTCGCCGCGCTTGAGCGCGCGCACGAACTCGCGCACGCCTTGCGTGGTGGCTGGCACGGCGCGCATCTGCGCCGTATTGCGGGCCTGTTCCATGGCCGAGTTCAGCCATGCCTTGCGCGCCGGGCGGAACATGACGGTTAGCGGGCCGTACTTCGAGCAATGCCGGCCGACGATCTCGAAGGTGCCCAGGTGGGGCGTCAAATACAGAATGCCGCGCCCCTCCGCCAAGGCCTCGCGTACGGCATCGTCGTTGCTTTGGGTGCGGGCCAGGCATTGTTCGCTGCGCAGCCACACCTTGGGCAGCTCCATGATCATGGCGCCCGTCTGCGCGGCGGCACGGCGCGCGAACGCGGCCCGCGGATAGCCAGCCTGCGCGGCATTGCGCCGCAGGCGATCGCGGTAGCGGCCCGGCAGGGCGTAGACGACCCGGCCGAGAACGTGTCCGATGGCATGAAGCCAGGACAGCGGCAGGCAGGCCAGAAGGCGAAGCAAGAACAACAGCATGGAATCCCTATGGCAGGGCTATCATTTATACAAACCAAGCGGCGGGCGGGCGCCGCGGCTTAAGGACTTGTTCAGAGAAGCGCTGGGAATATCTATATCCGATTTGATAGTATGAAACATATATTGCTCGGTATTTTCGCTTAAAATCCTTTGGGCCGGGCCGCATGAGGCGCATTCGCCGCCGATGCGGCCCGGTATCGCTAAGTTAAACGACAACTTGCGGAGCGACGGCCCGCCAACCCGATACGGGCGGGGCCAAAATGCCGCTAAAGCGTCGCGCCCGGCTGGCCGTTCCTATCCAAGGTGCAACGCGAACCGTTCAACCTGTTTAGGCCGCCCGGCGGCCAAAGGAAGCATCCCGTGGTCAACAACGATTACCTCTTCACTTCGGAATCCGTCTCTGAAGGCCACCCCGACAAGGTTGCCGACCAGATTTCCGACGCCATCCTGGACGCCATTTTCGAACAGGACCCCCTCGCGCGCGTCGCGGCGGAAACCCTGTGCAATACCGGCTTGGTGGTGCTGGCGGGGGAAATCACGACCACGGCCAATGTGGACTACATTCAGGTGGCGCGCGAAACCATCAAGCGCATCGGCTACGACAACACCGACTACGGCATCGACTACAAAGGCTGCGCGGTGCTGGTGGCCTATGACAAGCAATCGCCCGACATCGCCCAGGGCGTGGACCGCGGCCCCGAAGCCAACATGGACCAAGGCGCGGGCGACCAGGGCCTGATGTTCGGCTACGCCTGCAACGAAACGCCCGACCTCATGCCCGCCCCCATCTGGTACGCGCACCGCCTGGTGCAGCGCCAGAGCGAGCTGCGCAAAGACGGCCGCCTGCCCTGGCTGCGCCCGGACGCCAAGTCGCAAGTCACCTTCCGCTACGTCGACGGCAAGCCCGCCGAGGTCGACACCGTGGTGCTTTCCACCCAACACGACCGCGACATCTCGCAGGCCGACATCCGCGAAGCCGTCATCGAAAACATCATCAAGCCGAGCTTCCCCGACGGCCTGCTTACCGGCAAGACGCGCTTCCTCATCAACCCCACCGGCCAGTTCGTCATCGGCGGCCCGCAGGGCGATTGCGGCCTGACCGGCCGCAAGATCATCGTCGACACCTACGGCGGCGCATGCCCGCACGGCGGCGGCGCGTTCTCGGGCAAAGACCCCTCCAAGGTCGACCGCTCGGCCGCCTACGCCGCGCGCTACGTTGCCAAGAACATCGTGGCCGCCGGCCTGGCGCAGCAATGCCAAGTGCAGATCAGCTACGCCATCGGCGTGGCCGAGCCCATCAACATCACCGTCAACACGGGCGACACCGGCGTCATCCCCGACGACCAGATCGCCCTGCTGGTGCGCGAGCACTTCGACCTGCGTCCGCGCGGCATCACCCTGATGCTCGACCTGCTGCGTCCCATCTACACCAAAACGGCGGCCTACGGCCACTTCGGGCGTTCCGAACCCGAGTTCAGCTGGGAAGCCGTCGATAAAGCGCAAGTGCTCAAGCAAGCCGCTTGAGCCGGCATGTTCAAGGCGTACATGTCCGACTTGCCAAAAGACGTACCCGGCAGCGATGACGGCCAGAAGGAAACGGGCGGCGGCAAGGCCGCCCATTCCCCCAACCACAGCTTGCTGCCCACCGACTCGCCCTGCGTGGCCATCTGCTCCACCCTGTACGACGAGATATGCCGCGGCTGCGGCCGCACCGCCATGGAAGTCGCCAACTGGGTGTTTCTCTCCGACGACGAAAAGCGCGCCATCTGGGCGCGCATTCGTTCGCAGGGCTACCCGCGGCGCTGATTTTTCATCGCCGGGCCGCCCCAAGATGAAAAACGCCCCCCTGGGGGGCAGGGAGCCTGCGCAGCGGGCGAACCGTGGGGGCATTTTTCAAACGTATAATCAGCGCGGTAAGGCCGCTGCCGCCGTAGAGCGCTTCGGGCCGCATAAAAACTCAAAAAAGCCCCCGCGCTTCGCCTTTGGCTTGCTGCTCCCCGAGAGGGCGCTTTTTGCCTTAGGCGCGGCTCGGCGGCAAAAAAGGGCCGAGCGCCTTGGGGAGATACCAATGAAGTCATGGCGTCTGACGCTGGCTGCGTCCGTGGTCGGGTTTTGCCTGGCGGGTTGCGCGCCGTTCCAGAACATTCCCCCCATGCCGCAGGGCCTGGCCACGAAACCGGCTTCGGCCCAGGACAAAGCGGATGCGTCGAATCGCGCCTTGTGGGGCATTTACGTGGACTTGGCCGGCGCGTCGCGCCTCTCGTCCCGAAACGGCGGCACACGCCTGGAATGGCGCTGGATCAGGCCAGGATGGGTCTTGGAAGAAACCGCATATATCAAGGGGGCTGCCGAACCCATGAATACCTATATGCTGTGGCGCGGCGAGCAGGCGGGCGTGCTGTATTTTCAGTCGCCAGGCCTCATGGGCATGGCCTGGAAAGGCACGGTTCAGCACGACGGCAGCGTGTTGTTCGAAGGCGCCGGGCCGATGTCTTTTCCGTATCAGGCCGTATTGGCCAAAGACGGCGCGTTCGAGGTGCGCGGGGCTGAAATCAAGGACGGCGCCTTGGTTTCGGTGCGTGAACTCGCACCCACCGACCGCTACGAAAAGACGTCCGCCTCGTTTTCGAAGAGCGGGCCGACAGCGTCCGCTGCGGCTATTTCCGCACCTGTTTCGGCTACCCCCGCGTCCGGTAGTGCCGCCGGCACGCCGACAAGCGGGTCTGCTGCGTCGGGCCGCTCGGGCGGTAGCGCGTCGAGCGGCATAGTGCTGACCGCGGCCGGCATACTTGCTGGTGAATCCAGGCCCGATGCGGCGGAGCAGGCGCGGCGGCAACAGGCCAATGATGCGGTGGCAAAGGCGGACGAAGCGGCTTCCCAAGCCGAGATGCATCTGCGCGCGGCCCGGGAGACGCTTGCCGCGGCCAAGGCCGATGCGGAAAAAACGGAAAGCGCCTTGAAGTCGATGAACGATCTGCAGGCCAGCTTCAAGCCTGCGCCGAAAACAAGCAAGCGGGGAGACTTCTGGTCGTACTGCTGGTACAGCGTGATTCAGGTGGACGGCAAAACCAGCCATACCTTCGTCAGCAACCTGATCAACGAGCGTATTTGGAGTGAGCCTTACCCTCGTGGGTCAGCGAAGGCTGAGGCCGAGTTTGATGCCTACGATGGCCCGAATACGTCTTATCGAGTCAAGAACAGGTTCGAAAGGGCGGTCAAGACTTCTGGTTTTGCGCCGGCGCATTACGCTGCTGCGCTTAACTGCGAGACATACATCAGCCTGAAGTCCGCGCGGGATACCTACGACGGGTGGCGGCATCATGAGCCGAAACCGATCTATGTAGTCTGGAAGAGCCTGGAAGACGAGCATCTGCAGGGCAGCATGAAGCTGCCGACGGCGGAGGAAGCGGCCAGGATCAAGCAGGAAGCCAAGGATGCCGAGAAAAGGCTGAAAGAGGCGCAGGCGGCGCTGCGGCAGGAGGAACGCATGGCGGCCTTGCGCAAAGAAGATGCGCAGCGGGCCCGGGATTGCGCCGCGGGCCAGCTCAAGGCCTGCCCGCGCGGTACGAAGAACTGAGGGGGCGGGAAAGACTCGCGCGGCGTTTGCAGCGGCGGCGGGGCGCGCGTGGACGTGCAGACACCGCACCTGCGCTGCGTTACAATGACGCCGTTCCTGAGGAGCGTTGCGACAGGTTTCACCCAAGCGCGGGCCCTTGCAAGCGGTGGTTCTCCCCCTTGCGATTAGGTTGCCGGCCGCCTGCCAGGCTCAGGATTTCTTTCCAGAAAGAACGACGCTCATCCTCTCTTGCGTAGCGGGCGATGGTGAGCATTGTGCTTCTCGGCCGCTACGGGTACCGGAGCTTTTTTCCATGAACACCGTAGCTGACAATTCCCTTTCCGATTACGTCGTCGCCGACATCGGCCTGGCCGAGTGGGGCCGCCGCGAGCTGGCCATCGCCGAAACCGAAATGCCCGGCCTGATGGCCACGCGCGAAGAATACGCCGCCTCGCAGCCCCTGAAGGGCGCGCGCATCGCCGGCAGCCTGCACATGACGATCCAGACCGGCGTGCTCATCGAGACCCTGGTTGCGCTGGGCGCGCAGGTGCGCTGGGCTTCGTGCAACATCTTCTCCACGCAGGACCACGCCGCCGCCGCCATTGCCGCGCGCGGCATTCCCGTGTTTGCGGTCAAGGGCGAAACCCTCGAAGAATACTGGCGGTACACGCACCGCATCTTCGACTGGCCCGAAGACCAGCCCGCCAACATGATCCTGGACGACGGCGGCGACGCCACGTTGCTGCTGCACCTGGGCGCCAAGGCCGAGACCGACGCCTCCGTCATCGCCAAGCCTTCCAGCGAAGAAGAGCGCGTGCTGTACGCCGCCATCAAGGCCCAGCTGGCGCAAGACCCCAACTGGTACTCCAAGCGCCTGAAGCACATACGCGGCGTTACCGAAGAAACCACCACCGGCGTGCATCGCCTGTACCAGATGTCCAAGAAGGGCGAGCTGGCCTTCCCGGCCATCAACGTCAACGACTCGGTCACCAAGTCCAAGTTCGACAACCTGTATGGCTGCCGCGAGTCGCTGGTGGACGGCATCAAGCGCGCCACCGACGTCATGGTGGCTGGCAAGATCGCCGTGGTTTGCGGCTTCGGCGACGTGGGCAAGGGCTGCGCCCAGGCGCTGGCCGCGCTGCGCGCCCAGGTGTGGGTCACCGAGATCGACCCCATCTGCGCGCTGCAGGCATCGATGGAAGGCTACAAGGTCGTCACCATGGAAGAAGCCGCCGACAAGGCCGACCTCTTCGTCACCGCCACGGGCAACTATCACGTCATCACGCGCGCCCACATGGACAAGATGAAGGACCAGGCCATCGTCTGCAACATCGGCCATTTCGACAACGAGATCGACGTCGCCGGCCTGGAAGACCTGCAATGGGAAGAAATCAAGCCCCAGGTCGACCACGTCATCTTCCCCGACGGCAAGCGCATCATCCTGCTGGCCCAGGGCCGGCTGGTGAACCTGGGCTGCGCCACGGGCCATCCCTCCTTCGTGATGTCGGCCTCGTTCACCAACCAGACCATCGCGCAAATCGAGCTGTTCACGCGCGGCGACGCCTACGAGAGCGGCAAGGTCTACGTGCTGCCCAAGCACCTGGATGAAAAAGTGGCGCGCCTGCACCTGAAGAAACTGGGCGTGAACTTGACGACGCTGTCGCAGGAGCAGGCCGACTACATCAACGTGCCGGTGGCCGGGCCGTTCAAGCCCGAGCATTACCGCTACTAAGGCTGGGCGGGCGCGGCCTGTGCCGCGCCCTTGTTTGCCGCCGTGCCGCTCCAAGGCAAAAGCGCTCCCTCGGGGGGCGGCAAGCCGAAGGCGCAGCGTGGGGGTATGTGTTCGCCGGCTCGCGCATCGCTTGTTCCAGGCCTGCCGGGCGGGTGTTTTCAAGGAGACAGGCCATGTCGTTGCTTCTCGTTTGGTTGCTTAGCGCGGTTTCTTTGTTGGCGGTTGCCTACATCCTGCCGGGCATCACGGTCAGTTCTTTCGGTTCCGCCTTGGTGGCGGCGCTGGTCATCGGTTTGCTCAATACGCTGGTCCGCCCGGTGCTGGTGCTGCTGACGCTGCCCATCACCATCGTTACGCTGGGCCTGTTTCTGCTGGTCATCAACGCCCTGGTGTTCTGGTTCGCCGGATCGGTGCTCAAGGGCTTCCACGTAGCGGGCTTTTGGTGGGCCATGCTGGGCGCCATCGTCTACAGCATAATCTCCGGCCTGTTGTCCCGATTGGTTTCTTGAGTTTCAAATGGCAGCGCTTTCCCAACCCGTCAGTCTTGAATTTTTTCCCCCCCGTGATCTGGCCGCCCAAGAGCGGCTGATCCGCTCCGCCAAGCAGTTGGCGGCGGTGCAACCCAGTTACGTCAGCGTTACCTTCGGTGCGGGCGGCTCCACCCGCTCGGGCACCGAAGACACGGTAAGCGTGCTGCACAACCTGGGCTTTTCGGCGGCGCCGCACTTGTCTTGCGTGGGCGCCACGCGCGACATGCTGTCCGAGATACTGCAAAGCTACCGCAATCTCGGCATCAAGCGCATCGTGGCGCTGCGCGGCGACACGCCCTCGGGCATGGGCCGCCACAACGGCGAACTGAACCACGCCGTCGACCTGGTGCGCTTCATCCGCGAACAGACCGGCGACTGGTTCCACATCGAAGTGGCCGCCTACCCCGAGATGCACCCCGAAGCGGACAGCGCCACCAGCGATCTGCAGCACTTCGTCGACAAGGTGAAGGCGGGGGCGGACGGCGCCATCACGCAATACTTCTTCAACCCCGATGCCTACTTCGACTTCGTCGACCGCGTGCATGCGCATGGCGTAAGCGTTCCCATCGTGCCGGGCATCATGCCCATTACCAACCAGACGCAGTTGCTGAGGTTTTCGCAGATGTGCGGCGCCGACGTACCGCGCTGGCTGCGCCTGCGCCTGTCGGAGTACGGCGAAGACAAAGCGGCGATCAAGGCCTTCGGCATCGAGGCGATCGTGCGCATGTGCAAGACCCTGCTGGCGGGCGGCGCGCCTGGGCTGCATTTCTACACGCTGAACAACGCCGACGTGACGTTGGAGATATTGAAGCGGCTGCGGGAAGAGTAGAGGCCTAGCGGTAAAAACCCCGCTGTCAGTTGATGACGGCGGGGTTTTTTACGTGCTGCTACCGTTGCGGGTGCAACCGATCAGACCATCTCGATCGCAATGGCCACGCCTTCGCCGCCGCCTATGCACAGCGAGGCCACGCCTTTCTTGCCGCCGGTTTTGCGCAGGGCGCCGACCAGGGTGGTAATGAGGCGGGCGCCGGAGGCGCCGATGGGGTGGCCCAAGGCGGTGGCGCCGCCGTGGACGTTGACCTTGGCGTGGTCGAGTTTCAAGTCGGCCATGGCGGCCATGGTGACCACGGCGAAGGCTTCGTTGATTTCGAACAGGTCGACGTCGCCGACTTGCCAGCCGGCTTTCTTCAGCACTTTCTGCATGGCGCCGACGGGGGCGGTGGTGAACCACTCGGGCTCATGCGAGTGCTGGGCGTGGGCGACGATGCGGGCCAGCGGGGCGGCGCCCAGTTTTTTTGCGGTGGATTCGCGCATCAGCACCATGGCGGCGGCGCCGTCCGAGATCGAGGACGAGTTGGCGGCGGTAACCGTGCCGTCTTTCTTGAAGGCGGGTTTGAGCGTGGGGATTTTCTCGGGCATGGCCTTGAGCGGGCTTTCGTCGGTGTCGATGACGGTGTCGCCCTTGCGGCCGGCCACGGTGACGGGGGCGATTTCCCACTTGAAGCTGCCGTCTTCGATGGCGGCGCGGGCGCGCTTGAGGGATTCCAGCGAGAAGTTGTCCTGGGCTTCGCGGGTGAAGTCGTATTTGCTGGCGCAGCTTTCGGCGAACACGCCCATGGCGGTGCCGCGCTGGTAGGCGTCTTCCAGGCCGTCCAGCGCCATGTGGTCGTAGACGGTGCTATGGCCGTAGCGGTAGCCTTGGCGGCCTTTGAGCAGCAAATAGGGGGCGTTGCTCATGCTTTCCTGGCCGCCGGCGACGACGACGTCCACGCTGCCCGCCGTGAGCAGGTCGTGGCCGAACATGGCGGCCTTCATGCCCGAACCGCAGACCTTGTGGACGGTGGTGCAAGCCACGCCCTTGGACAAGCCCGCGCCCAGCGCGGCCTGGCGGGCGGGCGCCTGGCCCTGGCCGGCTTGCAGGACGTTGCCCATGATGACTTCATCGACGGCGTCGGCGGAAATGCCCGCGCGTTCGACGGCGGCCTTGATGGCGACGGCGCCCAACTGGTGGGCGGCCAGGCCGGACAGGCTGCCCAGCATGCCTCCCATGGGGGTGCGGGCGACGGATACGATAACGATGGGATCAGACATGCATGACTCCTTGACGGTTGGTCTTTTGGTATATGGGGGAGATTATGTGCGGACTATCGATGGCTTGGATATTGGGGTTGATATCAGGCAAGCGTAAAACGCGGATGTTTGGACATAGCTTACCGCGTCTAGGCTTGGCCGGCTTCGGCGGACGCCGGCGCGCGCAGGCGGCGATCTTGCCCGTAAGGGAAGATGTCTTCCAGGCGGCCTTGCGCCACGCGCTCGCGGCAGGCTTGCCACCATTCGGGTTCGAGCAATTCGGCATGGTATTTGAGAAAGGCCCGGCGCACGCGCGCATTGCCCAGTAGAAAAGTGCGGAATTCCTCGGGGAAGACGTCGTTGGGGCCGACGGAATACCAGGGCTCGGCGGCCAGCTCGGCTTCTTCGTAGGGTGCGGGCGGAATGCGGCGGAAATTCATTTCCGTCATGCGCTGGATTTCGTCGTAATCGTAGAAGACCACGCGGCCCAGGCGGGTGACGCCGAAGTTCTTGAACAGCATGTCGCCCGGGAAGATGTTGGCGGCGGCCAGCTCGCGGATGGCGTCGCCGTAGCGTTTGACGGCCAGTTCCAGCGCGGCGTCGTGGGCGCGCGCCAGATAGAGGTTCAGCGGCGTCATGCGCCGTTCGATGTACACGTGCCGCAAGATGACGGCTTCCGGTGTTTCCTCCAGCAGCGACGGCACTTGTTCGCGCAGGGCCTGCAACAGTTCGGGTGAAAAGCGCCGGCGCGGCAGCGCCACTTGCGAGTATTCCCAGGTGTCGGCCATGCGCCCGACGCGGTCGTGCTTTTTGACGAGCTGGTATTTGCGCCGCACGGTGGCGTGATCCATGTTCGGCTTGGCGATGCGGTCGCGTATCAGCTTGAACACGTAGGGGTAGGACGGCAGGGTGAACACCGTCATTACCATGCCCGGAATGCCGGGCGCGGCCTCGAAGGCATCGCGCGAATGCGCCAGATGATGCAGGAAGTCGCGGTAGAACAGCGTTTTTCCCTGCTTTTGCAGGCCGATGGCGGTATAAAGCTCGGCCTTGGGCTTGCGCGGCAACAGTGTGTTCAGGAATTCCACATAGGCCGAGGGGGCCTGCATGTCGACCAGAAAATAGGCGCGCGTGAAGCTGAACAGCGTGCTGAGGTCGTCCACCGTATGCAGCAGCGCATCGATCTGGACTTGCCCCGAGGCCGTGCGCAGCAGCGCGATGCCGAAAGGGTGGATGGCGCCCTGGTTGATCAGCCGCCCCACCACGTAGGCGCCCTTGTTGCGGAAGAACAAGGAGTTGAGCACCTGTATCTGGCAATCGGGGCCGATGCGGCTGCCGGCGTCGGCCGTCAGCGTGCGCCGCAGGTGGCCCACCGCCTTGCGCGCCAGCTTGCGCACGTCGGCGGGCAAGTCGACGTAGGGCGCCGCCAGGCCGAAGTCGGCCAGCATGCGCAGCAGCGAGGCTTGCAAGCCTTCGGCGGCCGGATAGTACACCCGGTACGAAGGCTGGCTGCCGTTCATGTATTCCGTGGCGACGGCGGGCCGCACGAACAGAAAGTCGTTGTTGAAGTAATCGCGGTGCAAGATGCGGCACGAGACCGAATTGAAGAAGGTTTCCGCGCATTCGGGCTGCAGATGCCCGGCCAGCAGCGTGGTGTAGGCGGCCTTGGTGGCCTGCCAAAAGGCCTGCTGTTCAGCGTTCAAGTCCCGATCGGGGGTATGCTGTGTGGCGCCGTTCTTCAGCGCGGCGCTGAGTTGGGCGGAACATTCGCGCACCCGCGTGTCGTAGTATTCGATGCGTTCGCGGGCCAGTTGTTGAATAGCGCGCCAATCGCCCGATTCGAACAGCGACTTGGCCCGTTGTGCACCGTAGCGAAACAAGGCGTAATGCCGGTTGAAGCCGTCCAGGATGCGGCCGGCCACCTGGTCGGGCGAGTGCTGCTTGTGCAGGGGCTCTATGTGCTGATGATCGCCGCTATAAGACATGATTGACGCCGCAAAAGGCAGGATCAGGCTGGCTCTGGCGCGTATCGCGGGGGCCGTCGACCATCAATAGTACGAGATGGGCCTGGTGGCGTAAACTATTTCTTGCATTGCAACAAAAACTTGGAGAGACGCATGAATCCCAATGAGCAGAAGCTCGATTATCCATTCGGGGACGCCCTGCCGGAACCCGGCCGGGCGCTCAACGTGGCCGACGGCGTGCGCTGGATACGCATGCCGCTGCCCTTCGCCCTGGATCACATCAATCTCTGGCTGCTGCGGGATGAAATCGACGGGCGCGAAGGCTGGACCGTCGTCGATTGCGGCGTGTCGCGCGACGAGGTCAAGGGCTTGTGGGAACAAGTGTTCGAGAACGCCCTGGACGGCCTGCCCGTGCTGCGCGTGCTGGCCACCCACATGCATCCCGACCACCTGGGCCTGGCCTATTGGCTGTGCGAACGCTGGCAGGCGCCGCTGTCCATCAGCATGACCGACTACATGACGGGCCGGCTGTGGTCGCGCCTTTCGACGGCGTCCGAAGAGCAGGTGCAGGCCGCCGGCGACATGGCGGTGGCGCATTTTCTGCGCCATGGCCTGAAGGACGACGATGCGCAGGCCAAGATACGCCAGCGCGGCAAGTATTACCCCAGCCTGGTGCCCGACGTGCCGGCCAGCTTCGACCGCCTGATGGACGGCGACGTGGTGCCGGTGGGCGGGCGCGACTGGCAGGTCATCGTGGGCTACGGGCATGCGCCCGAACACGTTTCGCTGTATTGCAGCACCCTGAAAGTGCTGATTTCCGGCGACATGGTGCTGCCGCGCATCTCCACCAACATCAGCGTGTTCGAGTTCGAACCCGAGGCCAACCCGTTGCCTCTGTACCTGAAATCGCTGCGCGACTACGACGGCTTGCCGCCCGATACGCTGGTGCTGCCTTCGCACGGCCGGCCGTTCCACGGCCTGCACGAGCGTATTGCGCAGCAGCACGCCCACCATGGCGAACGCCTGCAGGAAGTGCTCGAAGCCTGTCGCAAGGCGCCCTGTTCAGCGGCGGACATCGTGCCCATCATGTTCCACCGCGAACTCGACGCCCATCAGCTTACCTTCGCCATGGGCGAGGCGCTGGCCCACCTGCACGCCTTGTACTTCGACAAGGCGCTGACGCGCCAACTGGACGAAGACGGCGTGTATCGCTTCAGCGCGGTATAGCCCGAGGGTGGCGGCTCCAACTTGGTTTGCCCGCACTGATGCCGGATATAGCATCATTGCTTCCGTCCTTGTGTTGGCTGGGACGCCAGCATTTGGCATTGATATATAGTTGATTTATCAACCTAAATCATATATATTCGAGCGGCCAGTGGCTACTGGCCGATGGGCGGCGTGGTGGCGCGGGCGTTCGGCTTCGTGCAAAATTTATGGCAAGAGAGATGCAATGTTGATGGAAGGCTTCGTAGGGAGCGAATTCAATGGGGAGCGTCATTAATGGCTGAGCGCAAACGCGGGGGCGCTGCCGGGCAGGGGCTGGTTCTCGATTTGGACAACTATGTGCCCAGGCTCGTGCTGTGGTTATCCAATAAGGTGTCCAGCAGCGCATCAATGCTGTACAAAGAATTATTCGGGATAGGTGTAACGGAATGGCAGCTATTGGCTTATTTCATGAGCTATCCCGGTACTACCGCCGCCGCAGGCGGAAAGGTCATGGGCCTCGATAAAGGCGGCGTCAGCCGTGCCTTGGCTAAGCTGGTAAAGAGCGGCTATCTGGATGCATATCCCCTGGGAAAACGGCAGATCGCCTACGAGCTCAGCAAGGCTGGGCGCAAGTTGCACGATCAAGTGTACGTATATGCGATATGGCGCGAAGAGGTGCTACTGGAAGGTATACCGGCAGCGGAAAGAAAATTGCTGATCAAGTTGATCAAGCACATGCTGGCGAACTTGGACAAGCGCGGCAAGCCAAGGCCGTGATCGCTTTGTCAGCCTACGGCTCGGCTTGGCGGCTGCTGCGTTTAACGCTCGCTGGTCAGCAGCCGCAGCGCCAGCCCCGCGAACACCACGGCGGCAAAGCGGTTCAAGCCGCGCTGCACGCGCGCCGAACCTTGTATGCGCTCGCCGAACAACCCCGAAAAAAAGGCGATGCCGCCGAACACCAGCAGCGTGGCCAGCATGAATAGCGCGCCCAGGCTGACGGTTTGCAGCGCCACCGAGCCCCTGGCGGGCGAGGTGAATTGCGGCAGGAAGGCCAGGAAGAACAGCGACACCTTGGGGTTGGTCAGGTTCATGATGATGCCGCGTCGGTACAGCGCCCAGCCGCTGGGCGGCGTGCGCGCCGGGGCTGGCCCGGAGCCGTCCGCCGTTGGGGTGGCACGCACCTCCGGCACCGCGCGCCACGCGCCCCAGGCCAAGTACAGCAGATACGCCGCGCCGGCCAGCTTGAGCACGGTGAAGGCCGTGGCGGACGCTGCGACCACGGCGGCCAGGCCGACGGTGACGGCCAAGGTATGTCCGACCAGCCCGGTGCACAGCCCCAGCACGACGAACAGGCCGGCGCGCCGGCCGTTGGTGGCCGATTGCATCAGTACGAAGACGTTGTCCGGCCCGGGCGCGAAAGCCAGCATGACGGCGATGCCGAAGAACGAGATCACGGTTTCCAGGGGCAGCATGCGAGAAAGCTTCCAAAAAATAAATACGCCCATGCCGCGCGTTTGGCTTGCAGTCCGCAGCGACTGTCCCATGTCCGGGCTCATCTTCTGATGAGGCGCTTTTTGCCTCGGGGCGGCTTAGCGGCAAAAAAGGCCGAACCTATCCGTGGCATAGCGGGCGCAAATCCGGCGTGCATGAGTTACGTTGGCAACATCTGTGGGCTGATCGCCTCCAGCGTTGAGTCGGCATATGCATCTTGCGCCGACGTCGGGCAAATATGGTAGTTTTGCAGACATCATTCAACGACAAAACTCACAGATAGGCCGCGCTCATGACGCACCGCGATTCAAAACTGGAAACCAGGCTGCTGCACACGGGCATGGCCGAGTTTAATCCCAAAACCGGCCTGGCCCCGGTGGCTTTGCCGCCCGTGCGCACCAGCACCCTGCGATTCCAGGATCTGGCGGCGCTGGATGCCGTCGTGGCTCAACGCGGAGCGGGGGGGCGGCCCAGCACTTACGGCCGCCCTGGGCGCGAGACCCACATTGCGCTGGAAGACGTGTTTTGCGAGCTGGAAGGCGCGCAGCGCAGTTTCCTGGCGCCTTCGGGGCTGTCGGCCGTCACCCTGGTGTTCATGGCCTTGCTGAGCAAGGGCGACCACGTGTTGGTGGCCGACTGCGTCTACGGCCCGGTGCGCTACCTGGAAAAAACGGTGCTGCGCCGCATGGGTATCGAAATTACCTACTGCCGCGGCACGCCGCAAGAGATGCGGGCGCATCTGCGGCCCGAGACGCGCATGATATATGCGGAATCGCCGGGTTCGCTGCTGCTGGAAATGCTGGACATCCCCGCGCTGGCGGCCTTCGCGCGCGAACACGGCCTGAAGCTGGCCGTCGACAATACCTGGGGCGCGGGCTACGTGTTCCGCCCTTTGCCATTGGGCGCGCATGTGTCGGTGGTGGCGGGCACCAAGTACATAGGCGGCCATGCCGACTTGATGCTGGGCGCGGTGGCGGTGGCCGACGAGAGCCTGGTGCCCATCATCAACGACACCCACTATGCCATGGGCTATACCATCGGCGCGGACGACGCCTGGCTGGCCCTGCGCGGGGTGCGCACCTTGCCTTTGCGTATGCGCCAGCATGCGCAAAACGCGCTGGAGGTCTGCCGTTTTCTGGCCGGCCGGTCCGAGGTGGCGCGCATTTTTCACCCGGCCTGGCCGGATGACGCCGGCCATGCCTTATGGCAGCGCGACTGCACGGGCTCGAACGGCTTGCTGTCGGTGGAACTGAAGCTGGGGTATGAACAGGGCCGGCGCTTCGTCGATGCGCTGCAGTTGTTCAGTATCGGGTTTTCCTGGGGCGGCTTTGAAAGCCTGGTGCAGTGGGTGGAGCCGGAGTCGTTGACGCCGCATGGATATTGGGCGGGGTCGGACGATACCACCGTGGTGCGGCTGCATATCGGGCTGGAGGCGGTGGAAGACCTCCAGGCCGATTTGGTGCAGGCGCTGCAAGCTGCGTGCCGCCCCGCACGCTAAAGGTTAAGATCCGCCTGAGAACCAATCATCTAGCAGTTCGCTGATGGCGGCTGGATCGTCGATATTGGGTGAATGTTTGGTATCCAGCCAAGTCGATTTTGGGCTGTGCAACCGGGCCGAGAGCTCATCTATCCAATTTGCCTCCAAAAGCGGGTCTCTCAAACCGCCGACCAATAAAATGCGCGCAGCGCATGCGGCAATAGGGGCAGGCCAGTCTTCATTGAGTGTTCTGCCCTCATTGAAGATGGCCGGCTGCGGCAATGACGGGGCATTCATTGCCCGGTAATGGCCATAGCTCATGCCGGATTGCAGGCGTTCATCCAGTTGTGCGTCAAAATCGAAATGAGGCGTGCGATCGACCAGCAAGTCGAGAATCCGCTCCAGATCGGCCCGGCTGCCATCCCAGTGAGCCAGCTCCGACTTGCCAAACTCGGAGCGCCAGTTGGGTCCGCCAGTGCCGTTGATCGTAACGGCTGATGACACGCGCTCGGCGCAAACTTCCAGCATACGCAGTGCAATGGTGCCCCCGAAAGAGTTGCCGGCAACCTGAACCTTTTCGGTAACGCCCAGTTCGTCGAGTAAGGCGAGGACATGTCTGGCGCGGAACAGATACGGCGAGCTGTCCAGAAATACGGCCTTATCCGTCGCGCCGAATCCGAGCATGTCGGGCACGATGACGTGATAGCGTTTGGCGAGCCGAGGAATGACGCCCCCCCACGAAACCGAACCGCATCCGCCCCAGGCGCCGTCATGCAGCAGTAGCACAGGTGGCGCCGACTCGTCGCCGGCAAGAAGGCATTGCGTAGTGAAAGGGCCGACGGCGCAACGAACTTCGTTAACTTCTGATGTATGGTTTTTCATTGGCTGGCTAAATACCTAATACAACATTGAAGGGCAGGCTTTCATCCCGGATGGCAATGGGTGTGGCGCGGCGCGATTACGACAAGGTGAAACCCTCGTAGCCGTTCGCGGCGACTTCTTTAATGGCGCGGCGATACTCCGGGACGCCTGCCACATAAGGCATAAAAACACGTGGCTTGCCTGGAACGTTCGCGCCCAGATACCACGAGTTTCCCTGTGTATACAGCGTTTTGGAAGCCAGGTCGGAAAGATGTTGAACCCAGCGCCCTTCATGTTCTTCGGTGGCTTCTATGCGGCAGATGCCCTGGGCATGCGAGTGTTCGATGAGGTCGGCTATCCAATTGACGTGTACTTCGATGGAATGAACCATATTGCTTAGCACCGAAGGGCTGCCTGGGCCCGCGACGATAAACATGTTCGGGAAACCCGCCACCGAGATGCCCAGGTAAGTCAAAGGGCCGGCCTCCCATCTGGATTTGAGCGTGACGCCTTTGGAGCCCTTTATATCGATGGCCATCATGGCACCAGTCATTGCGTCGAAACCGGTTGCTAGCACAAGGGCGTCGAGTTCGTAATGCGTAGCGCTGGTTTCCAGCCCATGCTCAGTAATACGTGTAATAGGATTCGTCTTGATGTCGACAAGAGAGACGTTATCGCGATTGAAGGTTTCGTAGTAATTGGTGTCTACGCACAATCTTTTCGAACCGAATGGCAGATCGTCGCGGGGGCAAAGCCGTTCAGCTGTTTCCGGGTCTTTGACGATGCTTCTGATTTTGCTTCGGCAGAATTCGGCGGCATAGTGATTGGAAAGCGGGTTACGAACGAGGTCGTTGAATGCGCGCAGCATTCGGAACCCGCCACCCGCACCGCGCCAGCGGAACTCGAATTCCTTTTGCCGCTCTTCTTCAGAGACTGCTGCTGCTGACTTATCGTTGGCTAAGAGATAATGTCCCGTTACTGCCTGCTCGGCTACAGCCCGGCGATCGGCGTAATGGGCTTTGGCGGCAGCCAAGGCTTCTGGGCTGAGCGGCTCGTTAAAAGCCGGAACACTGTAGCTGGCCGTACGTTGAAAAACTGTTAAGTGTTTGGCCTGCTCGGCAATCAGTGGCACCATCTGCACGCCGGTGGAGCCTGTGCCGACAAGGCCAACCTTAAGCCCGGAAAAATCAACCCCCTCTTCCGGCCAGTCAGCGCTGTGATATATCCCACCTTTGAAGTTTTCAAGAC
This sequence comes from uncultured Burkholderiaceae bacterium, assembly GCA_934525625.1. GTDB lineage: Bacteria > Pseudomonadota > Gammaproteobacteria > Burkholderiales > Burkholderiaceae_B > Mesopusillimonas. The sequence goes on along the minus strand of CAKSZL010000001.1, from coordinate 361,607 downwards.
CAGGGATGTGAATCTTTTGCGGGATAGACAAGCAGCCCGTCGCCATGACCAGATACCGGGCCGTGAACAATTCACCCTTTTGTGTTTTCACTGTCCAGGTGTTGGTGGCATCGTCAAAACTTGCGGTTACCACGCGAGTGTTCAGTTGGATCCCGTCGCGCAAATGGAATCTGTCGACGACATGATTGATGTACTGGAGAATCTCGGGCTGGGCAGCATAGCGCTCCGTCCAATTCCATTCCTGTTGCAGTTGTTCGTCAAAGGAGTATGAGTAGTCCAGACTTTCGACATCACATCTTGCGCCTGGATAACGATTCCAGAACCACGTGCCGCCCACGCCGCCGCCAGCTTCAAGGACGCGTGCGCTCAAGCCAAGCTCGCGCGCTTTGTAAAGCTGGTAGATACCGGCAAAACCGGCTCCAATTATTACCATATCAAGCTTTGTGCTCATCAAAACACTCCTGTTCATGTGTGCGGCGAGATAAAACCCGCATTACATAGTGTCGATAAATCACCAACTCATTGGTTGACTAATCAACATTAAGAATAAAAACAAAGGCGAACCAATATGGTTGACTGATCAACTTTAAGATGAAGGTTCGTGCAGGTAATCAACAAAGTCATAGCGATGAGAACCAGATGAAGGGGGAGCTAGGTGCGGAGAACCTACGGCTAGTACACTTCGGTTTCAGGCTGAGCTTCGACGTCGCTCCCGACACCCAAGTACTTTTCTTGCAAGGCCTCGTCTTGCTCAAGCACGTGTGCGGGGCCGGACCACTGCACGCAGCCATTGACTAGCACTACCGCCTTATCGCAAATCGGCAGCACAAACTCGGCCTTGTGCTCCACGATGACGATAGCGGCATGCTGCTTCAGGCGCAGTATCGACGCCATGACTTCGTCGACGATGGATGGCGCCAGACCTTCAAAGGGTTCATCAAGAAGGATCAGCTTTGCCGGCGCCATTAATGGCCTGGCAATGGCCACCATTTGTCGCTCTCCGCCCGAGAGAAACTCGGCTTTCGCATTTTTCAGGATGCCCAGCTTGGGAAACAAGTGGAATGCATCTTCTAGGGAAATTCCGCCCGGTCGAGCAGCAAGCTCAAGGTTTTCTTGCACGGTAAGGTTGGGGAACAGTCGTCTTCCCTCGGGTACCAGACCCACGCCCGCGCGATTGATCTCGAAAGACGGTTGGCCTTGAATCGGCTTACCATCAAACACTATGGTGCCGCCAAGCAATGGCACTGCACCTGTCAGCGCCCGCAGAAGCGTTGTTTTTCCGACCCCATTGCGGCCGAGAAGGGCCACCACCTCGCCTTCTCCGACATCAAAATCTATACCTGTCAGGATCTTGCTGCCGTCATAACCCGCTGTTATCTCCCGCGCACTGAGCAGCGGCTTGGCGGCAGGGATGGTGGGCGTATTGCCGTAGCTAGGCTTGGCTTGAGTATTGCGCTGTGCTTGCGAACTGCCCATGTAGGCGGCCCGCACATCCTGGTTTGCCGCTACCTCTTGTGGTTTGCCGTCGGCAATGAGCTTGCCCTGGTGCAATACGGTAATGCGGTCGCTTAGTGACAGTACCCGATCAATGTCATGTTCGATCAGCAGAACCGTACTGGACTTCGCGATGTCCCGTATGATGCCGCCGACGATTTCACGGTCGGCATCCGCGAGCCCCGCCAAGGGTTCATCCAGCAAAAGTAGGTCGCTATCGGACGCCAGCGCCACGGCGATGTCCAGTAGCCGCTGCTCGCCGTGAGAGAGATTCAGGCTGATGGTTTGGGCACGGTCGGCCAAGCCGACCACATCAAGTATCGTCCAGGTTTTGGCGTTCGCTTGCTCCAGGGCGTAGGCGTCGGTCCAGATCCATTTGGCCCATTTGGTATTGGCTTGAATGGCGATGCGCACGTTTTCGAATGCGGAAAGATGCTTGAACAGGCTGATGATCTGGAACGATCGGCCGATGCCAAGGCGTGCACGCATGTGCGCCGGGAGACGGGTAATGTCTTTGCCTTTGAACTCTATCCTCCCTTCATCCGGCCTGATCAAACCCGACAGAATATTGAAGAATGTAGTTTTGCCCGCGCCGTTAGGGCCGATGAAGCTATGCAAGCCTCGCGAATAAACGTCCAGGCTGATGTCGTTGGAGGTAATGACGCTGCCGAAGCGTTTGGACAGGTGCGACACACGAAGTATCGGCTTTTCCTGTGTGTCGGCGTTGTCAGCCGCAGGATGCCACGGCTTGATGGCTGCGGGACGGCTAGGCATGGCGGATCGGGTAAGCGTGTGGTGTTCGCGTTTCTTCCATCTTTGCATCAGGCCATGTATGCCTTCCGGAGAAACAAGAACAAAGATGATCAGAATGGGCGCGAAAACCAACCACCAGTGTTCTATTACGGCGCTTAATTGGTCCGACAGCAGGATGAAGGCCATGGCCCCCCACAACGGCCCCAGAAAGTGGTGCACCCCGCCCAGCATGGTCATGAGAACGGCGTCTGCGGCGTGTTGCCAATTCAGGTTGTTGGCGTAAACGCCTTGCAGGAAGTAGGTGAGCAGGCCGCCCGAGTAGCCTATCAGGCCGCCAGCGATGATGAATGCGGCCAGTTTGATCCGGTAGGTGTTGTAGCCCAGGGCCGAAACCCGTTGCTCATTGTCTCGAATCGCCTGCAAAGTGCGACCGAAGGGCGAATGCGCGACGCGCCATAGTAAATAGAGGCCGGCAATGACTGACGCCATGACGATTGCGTGAAATGCCCACGACGATGCAAACCATGGCCGCTGGACTCCTTGCAAGCCATTCTCGCCGCCAGTGAGGTCCGTCCATTTATAAGCGATCTCGAAAGCAAGCTGCGAACCTGCCAACGTCAAAAGGGAGAAGTACAAACCTCGTCTTTTGAGAATAACGGCGCCACTGAGCAAACCGAGCAACATTGTCCCCAGGAGGGCAGCCAGTAGCCCTGTCAGTTCGAGGCCCAACAGATTGAGCGAAAGTATAGCTGCAATATAGCCGCCGATACCGAAAAACATAGATGCGCCAAACGGTACTAGGCCGGTATAGCCCATCAGGAGATTAACGCTGGCGCCGTACAGAACGTAGATCGCAACCTCGGTGACTTTTCCAATCGTAATGGTGCCAGTCAATGCGAGCGCAGTTAGTAGTGTGAGTACTGCAGTTGCAATCCATACTGGATGATCTTGCACAAATGTTCTTGCTTTCATTCGAAACGCTCCCAGCGCTCACCGAGCAGCCCGCGAGGCCGGATCAGCAGCACTGCAATCATCAAGACATACATCGCAGCGGTGGAAGCCTCCGGCCAGAGTTGAATCGTCAGCCCCGTTACAACTCCCACCAAAAGCCCCGCTATCGTGGCCCCGAGATATGAACCCAGCCCGCCGATGGTAATGGTGACGAATGCAGGCATGAGCAGTGTCTCTGACATATTGGGTGACACCGAATAAAGCGGACTGGCGAGAATTCCGGCGAGCCCGGCCAGAAGGGTTCCCAGACCGAAGACGCAGGTGAATACTTTTTTGGAGTTAATGCCGAGTAGGCCCATCATCTCCGGGTCGCGGGCGGCGGCACGCAGAATTTTTCCATAAGCGGTGTACTTCATGAACGCCCACAGCGCCGCCAGGATTGCGATCGTCATGACGACGACGAAAAGCCGATACTTGGTGAGCAAAATTGGGCCATACTCCACCACGCCGCGAAAGATGTCTGGTGTGGGAAAGGGACGATTCTCCGATCCCCACACGCTTCTGATTAGCGCCTCGATAAACAGAGATAGGGCGAAAGTGAGCACGAGGCCGAAGCGTGGCTCCAGCCCGTAAGCTCGGTACAGCAGCAGCCGCTCGACTATCATGCCCACGCCAGCTATTAGCACGGGGGCTAACGCCACACCCAGCCATCCAAGCGTGGGATAAAGGGTTAAGGCCATGTAGGCTGTCAACGTCAGAAATGCGCCGTGCGCAAAGTTGATCAGGCCGAGCTGGCCGAAGATCATTGACAAGCCGATCGCCACCAGGACATAGATGACGCCCAATACCAATCCATTCGCTAACTGGGTGATTACTGCGTCCACTGCATGCTCCTATGGAATACTCGGAATACGACAGATCAACAGGCGTGTTGTTTGTTCATCCGTTGATGACGCCACCATCGACCGTCAGCATTTGTCCAGTGACGTAAGCCGCCGCATCGCTGCATAAGAAGGCGATAGGCCCTGCGATATCCATGGGGTCGCCGAAACGCCCTAGCGGGATCTCGGCCAGGCGTTGCGTGCCCAACTCGGCAACAAGCTTGGCTGTCATTTGCGTTTGTATCAGCCCGGGAGAGACGCAGTTGACGCGGATTCCGGGCGCCAGCTTGCGAGAGAAAGTGCGCGTTAAGCCGACAATGCCGCCTTTGGCCGCCGAGTAGGCCGCCATGCCCACCGCGCCCCGCTGAAATGAGCGTGAGCTTGCCAATACGATGGAACACACTCGGGATGCATCGGAGAGTTCCTGGTAGGCGATGATGGCGTCGTAGGCGTTGGTGAGGTTGGCGGCGATGGCGCGATCCCAAACAGCATGGTCGCCGTCCAGAGGGTCGTCTTCGAACACTCCCGCCATGTGCACGAGGCCGGAAAAACTGTCACCGCCAGCGCGCATGGCTTCCTTGCATGCAGCGGCCGATTCCAGCATGGACACCGCGCAAGTTACCGGGCCCAGCGCAGACAATTGCGCTACGACCTGATTCAGGCGATTTGCGTTGATGTCTATCAGATGCACGGCGGCACCGTGCCGGAGCAGAGTCTCGGCGGCGGCCGAGCCTATGCCGCCGGCGGCTCCCGTGATGATGATGCGTTGCGTTGCGAAGTCGAACATGCGCCGTCCCCTCAGATGGAGTCCATGTTGCAGCCTATTTCGGCCTTATCGCCGTATATTCGTTCCACCTCTTCAACGCTGGCGGGCTTAGGCGAAATAACGGACAGCACGTCCCATTTGTCCTTATCGTTCTTCTGAGCCTTGCCCACAATCAAGCGACGTGTCAGTTGATGATCCCAATCGCGGAAGCCAAAGGGAAGGCCTCCGTCGCTAAGTGTCATGGAGGTTAGCGCTTTGGTGATAGCCAAGCGGTCTGCCGATTTTGCGTGCTCTATCGCCGATGCCAGCAAATGCATGCTTAGCCAGCCGTAGAATACGCGGTCCGAAGGCGGGCGCCCCTCTGATTCGATGAATTTCTTGGTGAATGCCTGTTCTTCAGGCGAGTTGTTGGGGTCGTTGAAATACCAGGTCTTGCCGTAGATGCCGTTCAGTGAGTCGGGTTCGGCTGCCCACAGGTCTGTGTCGCTGACGGCGGGCCCAGCCACCGTCATGGAGTTGCCCAGGCCAAGCTCGTGAATCTGTTTGAGTATCGGGTGTACGTTAGGCGCCCCGCTGATGACGACGTTCGGGTTCGTCGCTCGCGCCTTCAGCACGAATGAGCTGAAATCGGTAGTCGCCACAGGCGCGCGATCAACGCCGACGATGGTGGCGCCGACCGTTTTCGCCAGATCGGTAAAAGTGGCGATGATGTCTTCACCAAAGGCATAGCTGACCGAAAGAATATGCCAGCGCTTGCCGGCCTCAAGCATATGCGGCGCCATCGCACGGGCATAGGCCGGTATCGACCCAGGCATGCGAAACATGAAGGGGTTGCAGTTCTTGCCGGTTACTTCGCGCGCAGAAGCGTTGATGGAAATGAATGGAACCTGGCGTTGCATGGCGGTTGCCCCCATGGCCAGGGTGTTCGCGCTGTTCGAGCCGCCCAGCACAGCGCTGACATTCTCTGAATCGGCAAGCTTGGTGAAATTTTGCACCGATACCTGGGGGTTGGACTCGTCCAGCCAGATGAGTTGCATGGGCTGGCCATTCACTTGGCCGCCCAGTTCGGCCAGCGCTATCTGGATACCCTTGTACATGTCGCTGGATTGCTGTGCAAAAGGTCCTTGCTTGGCTAGCAGTACGCCGATTTTGATGCCGGACTGTGCAAAAGCGCGTTGAAACGGCGTAATGGAGGCCACCGAAATGCCGGCTGCGATTCCGGTAAGAAGACGGCGTCTGGTTTGGTCCGCGCAGAGCCAATTACTGCCGCTATTCAAGTCGAGAATTTTGCTCAAGATACTCTCCAGAAAAAACACCCTAAGACGCCCCCGCAACCTGCTTCAGCCTGTCGCCCGCCAGTTCAAATGGGGGGGTTTGCTTTGAAGCGATCGAGTGGCACAAAAACCGCATCCACGCCCCGCCGAACGGGTGCGTAGATTGATACGCATAGAAGAGAACAACTGCCCGGAATTCTGGCTCGGGACACTATGAAAAAATGGAGCGTATTGCTTCCAGGTCTTGGGGATATCGAATCGGACCTGCGCTTGGATCGGAGTCGCCGTGGATGGTGTATCCGCCGTCGACGGGTAACACTGCACCTGTAATGAAACTGGATGCGGGCAGCGCTAGAAAAGTGATGGCATGCGCGATTTCCTCAGGCAGTGCCCAGCGGCCGGCGGGGGTGCGATCGGCATAGCGCTCGTAATCCAGCAAGCCGGCGTCAATACGGTTTTTCACGGTTTGCGTTAATACGTACGCAGGCGCTACGGCATTTACTGTGACGCCATGGCGCGCCACTTCTAGCGCCAAGGTGCGCGTAAAGCCGATAATCGCATGCTTGGCGGTGCAGTATCCGATACGGCGCGGCGCGCCAAGCACCCCCGAGACGGAAGACATATTGATGACCCGGCCGAAGCCGCGTCGCACCATTGCATTGATGACGGCTCGCGTCATGATGCACGTACCCATGACATGGACACGGAGCATGTCATCGATATCGCCAAGCTCGATCTCGGTAAAGTTCGCGAGACTGGGTGGCAAAATGCCGGCGTTGTTGACCAGCACGTCTATCTCTCCCAGTGTGCTGATGCATTGCGCCACCGCCTTTTGAACCTGCGTTTCATTGTCGACCGAGGCCTGGACGCCCAGGGCAGCCACCCCGTAGCGTTTGGAGATACTTTCAGCAGCAGCGCTGGCGTCGTCAGGGTTCAAATCTAGTATGCACAAAAACGCGCCCAGTTTGGCCAGTGCGTCGGCGGTGGCAAGCCCGATTCCGCTGGCGCCACCGGTGACTAAGCAAACCTTTCCTTGGAGATCGGGACGTATCACGGTAATGGAACCCTGTCGGAAATATTCAATAGGTTGTGTTTATGATAAACAATTGTGTTGCTCTATCAACCTATGGAATGCCCTAGTAGACCCAGTGATCATATTATTTTAGTTGAGTGATCAACCAAAATTAGCGTAATTGGTGATACCGCCGAATGCTAGAGGAAGGTGCGGCGGTCAGTGTGCGCGAATGTGGGGAAGGTGCTATGCAGGACAGCTCATCAAGATGATGGAACACTGTGGTAAGAACTCTTTAGCAAGAGTTGCTTGTGAATCCAACCACATTCGATGGTATGCCCGGCTAGGGCTTGTGGCTGATGGCGTACCGACTTTGGCAACGGTGCGCGATTGCTGGGATTCTATGCGAGGTGCTAACCCGCCCGATGTCGGGTGTATCGCCATCCAGGCCCGGTCACTTGGCTTGGGCACCCCGCATGTGCCCTCGGCCTCTATCGAGGCTTCCCTCGTTCCAACGTGCCTACCCCCACATCGGGCTGGACGTTGGGGGTTTGTGTGGCGCCAGCGCAGCTGGCGGGTGGGTTAGTACTGATGCGCCACTGTGGCGTTCAAGCCGCCGTATACGCCGTTTTCACCACCGTAAAGAACTCCTGCGCATAGCGGCCTTGCTCGCGCGGGCCGTAGCTGCTGCCTTTGCGCCCGCCGAAGGGCACGTGGTAGTCGACGCCGGCGGTGGGCACGTTGACCATCACCATACCCGCTTGCACATGGCGTTTGAAATGCGTAGCGCGCTTGAGCGATTGGGTGCAGATACCCGAACTTAGACCGAATTCGGTATCGTTGGCCAGGGTAAGGGCGTGATCGTAGTCGTCGGCGCGGATGACGGCGGCGACGGGGCCGAAGATTTCCTCGCGGGCGATACGCATGTCTTTGCCGACCTCGGCAAACACCGCCGGGCTGAAGTAGAAGCCTTCGGTGTCGCGTTCCAGGCGTTCGCCGCCGCACAGCAGCTTGGCGCCTTCTTGGCGGCCGATGTCTATGTAGCCCAGGTCTTGATCCAACTGAGAGGCGTCGGCCACGGGGCCGATCTGGGTGTCGGGGCGCAGGGCGTGGCCTACGCGCAGGGCGCTGGTGCGCTTGACCAGTTCGTCGACGAAGCGGTCGTGGATGCCGCGTTCGACGATGATGCGGCTGCTGGCGGTGCAGCGTTGGCCGGTGGAGAAGAAGGCGCCTTGAATCGCACAGTCGAGCGCGACTTCGAGGTCGGCGTCGTCCAGCACGACCAGCGGGTTCTTGCCGCCCAGTTCCAGTTGCGCTTTCTTGTGGTGGCTGGCGGCGTCCACCAGTAGGCGGTTGCCGGTGTCGACCGAGCCGGTAAAGGTAATGGCCTGCACGCGCGGGTCTTCGATGAGGGCGGGGCCGACGACGCTGCCGCGCCCCATCACCAGGTTGAAGACGCCGGCCGGCAGGCCGCTGCGGCTGATGATTTCGGACAAGGCCCAGGCCGAGCCGGGCACCAGGTCGGCGGGCTTGAAGACCACGCAGTTGCCGTAGGCCAGCGCGGGCGCGATCTTCCAGGCCGGAATGGCGATGGGGAAGTTCCACGGCGTGATGATGCCGACCACGCCCAGCGGTTCGCGCGTGACTTCGACGTTCAGGCCGGGGCGCACCGAGGGCAGGAAGTCGCCCGTGGCGCGCAGGGTTTCGCCCGCGAAGAACTTGAAGATCTGGCCGGCCCGCGCCACTTCGCCTATGCCCTCGGGGCGCGTCTTGCCTTCTTCGCGCGCGAGCAGCTCGCCCAGTTCTTCCTTGCGCGCCAGCAGTTCGGTGCCGATGGCGTCCAGCGCGTCGAAGCGCTGCTGCGGCGTGGACAGCGCCCACGCGGGCCATGCCTGGCTGGCGGCGCCGATGGCGGCGTCGACGTCAGCGGCGCTGGCGCGCACGTATTCGCCGACGACGTCGGACAGATCGGAAGGATTGAGGTTTTGCTGGGTGTTTTGCGAGGCGACCCATTCGCCGGCGATCCAGTTCTTGTGCATGGCGTTCATCAAGGAAGAAAAATGGACAAGGCGCCGGCTATGCCGACGGTCGGCCGGTTAAAAAATGCCCCCACGCCGCGCCTTCGGCTTGCTGCCCCCCGAGGGGGCGCTTTTTTACCTTGGGAGCGGCCCGGCGATAAAAAATACTCGCACGCGGCGGCGGGCGCAGGCAAGCCCGCACGCGGGGAATCAGCGTTCCAGCAGTTCCAGCTTGCCGGTCTTGTCTTTCCATTCGTCGGCGTCGGGCAGGGGGTCTTGCTTGCGCGAAATGACGTCCCACTGTTGAGACAGCTCGGCATTGAGTTCGATGAAAGAGACCTGATCGGCGGGCAGGTCTTCTTCGGCGTAGATGGCCTCGGCGGGGCATTCGGCCACGCACACGGCGCAGTCTATGCACTCGTCGGGATCGATGACGAGGAAGTTGGGGCCGGCGTGAAAGCAGTCAACCGGGCAGACGTCGACGCAATCGGTATAGCGGCATTTGATACAGGCTTCGGTAACGACGTGGGTCATGGAAACTTACCAAAAAAGAGGAATGAGGGGCGCTTGGCGGGCGGACGGCCGGCGGCGTCGGTTGAGCTTCTTCGACAAGTGTATAAAAAAATGTAGTAAACACCAAACTTTTTAGTGGTTACTACATTTTTTGTGACGCAGGAAAGACAGCCGGCAAGCGGGTGCGGGCGGCTGTCGGGCGTCGGATCATCGCCAGCGCGCGGCCCGGTGGATCGATAGTGTAACCAGAACCAGCGCCACGCCCGTCAGGAAGCCGCCAGCATAGCCTATCGACGCGGCCAGCGCGACGATGGCGGACGAGGCGCCTATTTCGCCCAGGTCGCGCATGCTTTGCACCGTCGTGACGTCGGTGCCGGCCTGTTCGCCCGACTGCGCGAAGCGCATGGCCTGGGTCATGATGGCTACGGAGGCCGCGCCCGCGCCGAAGCTGGCCAGCGCGGTGGCCAGCCAGACTTGCCATACGGGCCCCCCGGCTTGTTGGGCCAGGCCGAACCACAACAGGCCCGCCAGGCCCGCGCTTAGCAAGCCGGCGGCGAAAATGCGCCGCGCGCCGAAACGGGCCGTCAGCCAGGCGCCGCCGCCGCAGCCCAGCAGGACGGTAATGGCGCCGCCGGCCATGCCCAGCCGGCCGATGTCCTGCAACGACCAGTCCGCATCGGTCAGCACCAGCTTGGACAGCCCATGGCAGGAGACGATGGCCGCGGCCGACAGCAAGGCGGCGGCTGCCAGCGCGGGGGCGCCGGGCCGGCCGAGAAAATGTCGCAGGCTGGCCCTGGCATGCCCGGTGGCCGGCGTAGCGGCCGGGGGCGGCTCACGCCAGGTAGCCGCCAGCATCAGGCTGGCGGCGGCGGGCAGGCCCAGCGCCAGCAGCGCGGCTGTCTGCCCCAGCCGCCCCGCCAGCATCAGAAAGAAGGCCCCGCCGTAGAAGAAGCCGATCATGGTGCTGGCGACCTGGATGGCGTTGGCATGCGGCAGCTCTGTGGCGGCGAAGCGTTCGGCCACCATGCCGTCGGTGGCGACGTCCTGGGTGGCGCTGGCCAGCGACGCCAGCGCGCATAGGGCGATCAGCCAGGGCAGGGTCATGCCCGAAATGCCCAGGGCCAGCACCAGCAGGATGCAGCCCAGCACGATGGCCTGCATGGGCAATATCCAGGTACGCCGCCGTCCCAGCCAAGGCGACCAGTGATTGTCCACCATCGTGGCCCAGGTGAACTTGAGCACCCAGGGCAGGCCGACCAGCGGCAGGAAAGCCAGCGCGCCCAGGCTCGCGCCTTGTGCGCGCAGGATGACGGGCAGGGCTTCCATGGCCAGCCCGAAGGGAATGCCTTGCGATACGTACAGGCAGGCGATCAAAGGCCAGCGCAGCCAGGTGAAGTTCGGATTCTTTTGCATATCAGTGAGCCTGTAGAGAGTCGATGTGACAGTGCTCGCTGTCGGTGGTCGGCGTAATGAACATCAGCTTGCCGGGCGCAATGGCTTCCAGCCGGTGCCAGCAGCCTTGGGGTATCCGCACGGATTGCCCGGCGTTCAGCGGCAGCGTGGTTTCCCCGCCGTCGACGTAGAAGCGCAGCTTCAGCCGGCCCTCCAGCAGCGTCAGGATTTCGTCGCCGCGCGGATGCCTTTCCCAGTACTGGCTGTGTATGGACTGGTTGTCGGTATAGGGCTTGATGCCCACCATCCATTGCGCCGCCTTGTGCAGCCGGACGTGGCCGGGCAGCAGATCCACGGTGGCGTCCGGCATCAGGCCAGCCATGGCGTGTTCGAAGGAAAAAACCTGAGGATCGCTTGAGCGGGTAGGCATGGGCATGAAAAAAGAAGTCATTGGTTGAAGGAAGGCGCGGACAAGCGCGGGAAGCGCCGCCGCAACCACAGATACAGGCCCGACGCGCATAGCAGCGTGGCGGCCAGGCCCACGAGGGCATGCAGCCAGCGGCTGGCGGCGCCCGCGTAGGTAGCGAAATGCAGCGGCTGGATGGCGATGAAAGCACGCACCCACGGCCCGCGCCGCGCGGCGCCGTCATGCCGCAGCAGGGCGCCGTCTACACCTCGGTAATGGAATTTCTCGAACAAGGGCGTGCTCAATTGCCAGCGCCGCGTGCCGCTTAGCGTGACGTAGCCGTTGGCGTCGCCCCAGTGGCGCAGCACGGTTTGCGAGATGTGGAAGCCGGGGTGCTCGCGCAGATGCCGCGCGACGATGTCGTCCAGCGGCAGCATGGCGGCGGGCCGCCCGGCCGGAGCCAGGCGGTAGAAAGGCATCAGCTCGCGCATGGCCTGCTGCGGCGCGCCTGGAAAGGCGTGCGGCGCCAGCGTCACGGTGCCCAGCGCGCCCAGGCCGGAGAAAATGCCCGTTACGCCTATCAGCAGCAGGCCGGGCAGCAGCCACAGTCCCACCAGCAAATGCGCGTCGCGTGCCCAGACAGCCATGCGCTGGTTCAGGCGCAAGCGCAGCGCCGTGGCGCGCTGGCGCGGATGCGCGATCATTCCGGTCACGATGAGCAGCACCAGCGCGAAGCCGAACAGGCTGACGAAAATACGGCCCGGAAAACCCAGGTACAGATGGCGGTGCGATTCGACGACGAAGGTGGTGACGGCCGTGCTGGTGTCGGGCACGCCGCCGGCGAATTGCTGCCGGATCGCGTATTCCCAATACTGCAGTTCCGGCTTCAGCACCGCCAGCGTGCCGGTCAGGCAGATGAAGAACAACAGCGCGCCGGTGACGACGCCGGCCCAGGTATGCGTAGCCGAAACCAGGCGCTTCCAGGGCTGGGGGCGGGGCCGGCGCGCCAGCAGGCAAGCCGCCATCCAGACGATCTGGAAGGCCGTGCCGATGAACACGCCGCGATACAGGCGGTTCAGGCCGTCGGCGTCGGGGTAGTGGCGGGCCAGTGCGACGGCCAGCGCGCCGCCGAGCACCGGGCCGGCCAGCAGCGCCAGTGCAAGGCGTAGCGGTACGACGGGCAAGCGCAATTCAATACTCGGCACGCAAGGTCAAGGCGATGCTGCGCGGCTCGCCGTAGCGGTTGTTCCAACTGGTGCCCGATAGGCTCTGGTAATAGCGGCGGTCGAACAGGTTGTTGACGTTCAGTGCCGCGCTCAGATGCTTGTTGAAGCGATAGCCCAACCGCATGTTCACCAGCGCGTAGCCGCCCTGGCTTAGCGTAACGCCGCCCGATTGCGTGCTGAAGTCGCTTTGCGCCTGTATGCCCAGGCCGACGTCCATGCGCCTGTCGTTCCAGGGCAAGGTGTAGTTGGCCCACAGGCGCACGATGTGCCTGGGCGTGAAGCGCGCGAAGGGCTGGCCTTCCGAGGTGGCGTCGGTCAGGTATTTGGTGGTGTTGTAGGTATAGCCCAGCGCCACGTTCAGGTCGGGCGTGACCCAGCCGTTGATCTCCGCCTCGATGCCCCGGCTTTGCACCTTGCCGCTGGCGATGTAATAGCAGACCGTGCCCACGCAGGGGTGGGCGGGGTCTTGCTGCGCGCGGTTGGTCTGGCGGATGTCGAACAGCGCCAGGCTGGTGTTCAGGCGGCCGTCGAGCAGTGATCCCTTGATGCCGATCTCCGTATTGGTGCCTTCCACCGGGTCTATCAATTCATCGTCCCAGGTGCGCTGGGTTTGCGGCTGGAAAATCTGCGCGTAGCTGGCGTAGGCCGTCCATTCGGGCGTGATGTCGAACAGCAGGCCGCCATAAGGCGTGAATTCGTTCTTGATGCGCGACTCGGCGGCGGGCGAGCTTTGCTTCCATTGAGTCAGGCGCGCGCCCAGCACCAGCTTGAGCGGGTCGGCCAGCGAAAAGCGGCCCACGGCGTAAAGGCCCGATTGCGTGGTTTCAGTCGGCCCGCGCGAGGTGAAGGGGCCGGTATCGGGTTCGGGCACGCTGTGCGGGTTCCAGTTCCACACGTCCACCGGCACGTTCAAGGGCGGTACGAAGCTGGCCGAGAACTGCTCCGTGCTGGTGCGCTGCCAATTGGCGCCTATCGTGGCTTCGTGCGTGCGGCCGAACAGCGAGAACGGGCCGGTCAGGTAGCCGTCCAGGCTGTTTTGCTTGTTCTCGAACTCATAGGCGGCGCCGGTCAGCTTCGAGCCGGCGCCCGTTGCCGGGTCAATGGCGCCGTTCGCGCCGGCGTACTTCATGTCGGCGTCGCCCTTCAGATGATTGAAGTTCAGCTTGGCCTGCCAGCCGTTGGCGAAGCGATGCTCCACCCCGGCGAAGACGCGGGTGTAGTCCCAGTTGAAGCGGTCCCATGCCGCGTCCAGATAGGTCGAGCGCGGCAGGCCGATGTCCGAGCCGTCCTGGTGGAACGGCACGCCGGCCATATTGGTGATGGAGCGTATGCGTTGATGCTGCAGGCCGGCCAGCACGGTGGTGCGCTCGCCCACGTCCAGTTCCGCGATGCCGTATAGATTGCTGGATTTCTGTTCGGCGACGTCGTAGAAGAAGTCGCGGTCTTCGTGGCTGGCCGCCAGCCGGGCGCGCAGCGTGCCGTTGTCGTTCAGCGGCCCGCCGACGTCGGCTTCGGCGCGGTAGCGGTTCCAGCTTGCGACGCTTACCGTGCCGTGGGCGGCGAACTCGCGTTGCGCGCGCTTGGGCACCAGGTTCACCGTGGCCGACGGGTTGCCCGTGCCTTGCATCAGGCCATTGGCCCCGCGCAGAATCTCCACGCGCTCGTACATCACCATGTCTTGCGGCGGGCTGGCGGTATTGCCCATCAGTATGGGCACGCCGTCCTGCTGGAAGGAGTCCACCTTGAAGCCGCGCGCGTAATAGCCCGTGGTGAGCTGCTGGTAAGGCTGTATCGTGATGCCGGGCGCCTGCTGCAGCACTTCGTCCAGCGTGCGCAGGTTCTGTTGGGCCATGCGTTCGTCGTCGATGACGGTAACCGACTGCGGAATTTCCTTCAGGCTCTGCGCGCCCTTCAGCAGCGAGACCGGCGCTTCGCGCTTGCCCTGCACCTGCAGAGAGGGCAGCGAGGCGACGGGCGGATCGCCGGCGGCTTGCTGGGCATGGGCGTTCATCGCCAGCAAGGCGGCCGTGGCGCAAGCCAGATGGCGGGTCAACGGCGCCAGGGCCGGAGCCGGGCGCAAACGGGAGGTTTGGTTCATGGGCGGTTCATTCAATAAGGTTATTGAGAATCAATCTCAAATTCTAGAAATGAACCGCCACGCCGATTTGCGCCGGCGGGTACGGCTCTTGCGCTCGCCGGTATTTTTGCCGTTGCGGCGGCGGCCGTTATACTGTCTTGCTGCCGTCTTTTACCTTCCACGGAAAGACAGCCGTAAGCGTTTACGTCAACCAACGCATCACCAGCGGCACTTGCGCCGGCTGGCGATGTGCGTTGGTGCCGCGTCGCTGCGCATCTCGCCGGTCCATCGCCAAGCGCCGCCTTGAAGGAGCGGTACTCGATGTCGAATGTTTTGCGAGATTCTTCCCTACGCCAGTTGCTCTGGATGACGCTGGCGCTTTTCTTTTCCTATCTGGCTGTGGCCATGTCGATGCCTGCGGTAGCGGTGCACGTTTCGCACGCGCTGGGCATGGGCAACGTCGCCTCGGGCCTGGCGGTAGGCATCGCCTTTCTGTCTACCATTTTCAGCCGAGGCTGGGCCGGGCGGCTGGCGGACGAGCGCGGCGGCAAGTCGAGCATGTTCATGGGCCTGGGCTTGTACGTGCTGGCCGCGCTGCTGTGCCTGGCCTCGTCCATGCCCGCGCTGGGCGCGGGCGCGGCGTCTTACGTGATTCTGCTTGCCGGCCGTCTGCTGCTGGGGCTGGGGGAAAGCCTGGCCCTGGTCGGGATGCTGGCCTGGTGCATGGCGATGATGGGGCCGGCGCGCTCGGGCCACGTGATGGCGCTGGTCGGCATGGGCATGTACGGCGCGTTTGCGGCGGGCGGCCCCTTGGGGCTGTGGCTGTTGCAGCATGCCGGCTTCGGCGGCCTGATGGCGGTATGCGCCGCTTTGCCGCTGCTGGGCGCGCTGATGCTGTGGCGGATAGCGCCTGTCATCCCGGCGCAGGCCGGCCGGCGTCCGCCGTTTGCGCAAGTCATCGGCCTCATCTGGAAACCCGGCGCCGTGGTTGGCTTGCAAGGCATCGGCTTTGCGGCGCTCGGCGTCTTCTTTCCGCTGTATTTTCTTGCCAACGGATGGCAAGGCGCGGGCTACGGCCTGACGTGCTTCGGCGTTGGCTTCGTGGCGATGCGGTTGCTGTGCGGCACGCTGCCGGATCGCGTGGGCGGCGTTCCCGTGGCGCTGGCCTCGCTGCTGGTGGAGGCGATCGGGCAGGCGCTGCTATGGCTGGCGCCCAATCCGGCAACCGCCCTGGCGGGCGCCTTGCTGACGGGCATGGGCTGCTCGATGGTGTTTCCGGCCATGGGCCTGGAAGCGGTCAGGCGAGTGCCCGCACACCTGCGCGGAACCGCCATCGGCGGCTTCGCGGCATTCCAGGATGTGGCCTATGGCGCCACCGGGCCGGTGGCCGGCTGGATTGCCGATTATTTCGGGCACGCCCAGGTGTTTCTCGTCGGCGCGCTGGCGGCCGTGCTGGGCATGGTCATCACGCTGCGCCTGCGCAAACGCCCTGCCGCCTAGCCGCGCAGCTGGCGCGGCGACACGCCGAAGCGTTTCTGGAAAGCGCGCGAGAAATGCGCATCGGAATAGCCGCAGCGCCAGGCGGCCTGCGAGACCGAGCACGTGCCCGAGGCCAGCAACTGATAGGCCTGCTCCAGGCGCAACTGGCGCAGATATTCATAAACGCTGCAGCCGAACATCTGCCGGAACCCGCGCGTCAGCAAGGTAACGCTCAAGCCCACCTGCCGCGCCAGCGAGGCCAGGTCGGGCGGCTGCTGGTACTGGGCTTGCAGGATATCGCGGGCTTGTCGCAGGCATTCGCGCTGGCGTAGGGGAAGCTCCATGTCGCCGCCGGCTGCAAGGCAGGCTGGCGGGTTGGATGGAGTAAGCCCCGCCAAGGCCATGGCGGTGAGTTCCATGGCCTTGCCGGTGAGGTAGAGCGTACGCAGCGAACCCTGTAATGGGCATAGCAGCAGTTGTCGAGCCAAGGCCTGGGTGGAGGCGTCGGCGTTTCGATCCAGATGCAGAAGTCCGTCCGCGTCACGTGACTGGCAGGCTCGCGCCAACAGATCGGTTTCCATGCCCAGTTCCGCCTCGAGTTCCGTTGCGGGGATGCGAATGGCCACATATTCCACTGCCTGATCTCGATGGAAACGATGCTGCACCTGAAAAGGCTGGCGGCTAAGACTCAAGTGCAGAGACGGGCTGGAAATGGCTACATTAGACCGCCCCGGCATGGCATAACGCAGCTCGCCTTTCAGGACGAGCACCAATTTCAAGCCGGGGCTGTTGTCTTCGGTGACCGATTCGTCGCGCTCAGGCCGCAATGTGCCGGCGCTAATGCTGAGCGCGGCATGAGAGGCGGGCAGATGCCATTGCTGGGAAGACGGATCGCTCACGGCGGATAATCAGAAAATGTAATGAGAAACGTTATCGATTGTAGGGAATGGCAGGCGATCAGGCAATCCAGTAAAACCATCGCGGTTTCAGCGCTTGGCGCTTCCGGGTGAGGCATGCGCTGCCTCGCCATCCTCCACCATCAAGCCGCTGGCGAAGCGCGTGGCGGCTTCGGCGGATAGGGGGAGCAGGGTGCCGTGGGTTTCGTTGGGGTAGTGCTGGGCGTGCACGTCGAATCCGCGTATGCGGGCGAATTCGCGTGCAAGCTGGCGGGCCTGGTCGCCCGGCGCGGCTTGTTCGGCGGGCGTTGGGCGGCGTTCTTGCACGCGCGGGGGCTGGCTGCCGGATGTCAGTATCCGCAGGCGTATGGGCTGGGCCAGCGCGCCGCCCGCGGCGGCGATGCCGCCCAGAAAGGCGTCCGCCTCGTTCAGGGCCGAGTTTCCGTTCCACCAGAGGGAAGGATCGGCGGCGACGTAGGACTGGAACTGTTCCGGCCGGGCCATCAGCGCGTGCAGCACGAACAGGCCGCCCAGCGAGTGGCCGAACAGCGTCTGGCGCGTAGCGTCCATGGGTAGCATCTGCGCCAGCCGTGCGCGCAGCGGGCCGGTGACGAAATCCAGGAAGGCGTCTCGCCCGCCCGTTCGCAGGTCGGGGTTGCGCCCCCGCAGGTACTCGGCGGCGGTGGGCGGCGTCAGGTCGTAGTAGCGGCGCGCGACGTCGATGCGGGCGCCGCCGGGGTAGCCTATGCCGACCAGGGCCAGGCAGGGGTTGCCCAGGCTTGCCAGCGCGCGCCAAGCCGTCGGAAACGTCGCATCGCCGTCGAGCAGGTACAGCGCCGGGTAACCTTGCGCCGGGGCCTCACAGGCGGGCCGCGCAACTTGTATGCGCCAGGGCTGGCCGCCTTGCGGAGCGGGGATATCCAGGCGCGTGATGCGCGGGTCGTCGATGATTTCGGCGGGCAATGCCGCCGCGCGCAATGCCGGGGGAGTCTCCGCCTGGCTGGTTTCGTGACGCGGCTTGGAGGTGGTGGCGGGCGTGGATGGCATGGCGTCGTTCCGGGGTTTTTCGACGTTGGCTTGGGGCTGCAGGTCGATCAGAAAGCTGCCCTCGTACGGGATGGCGGCGAAGCGGCGGTTGATCTCGTCCAGCGTGGCTTGCGCCGATACGTCCGCGAACCGCTCCGGATGCAACCAGCGGGCCAGCGCTTCGATGAACACCACGTGCAGGGGCGAGTCGTTGAATCCATGCCAGATGCCGTGCGCATTGCCGGAGCGCACGGCGGCCAGCGACGAGAGCGCCGGGCTGGAGACGATGCTGCGCAGGCTGGCCCTGGCTTGCTCTTCGCTTGCGCCCATCCCTATCTTCAGGCCGTCGCCCGATCCGCGCGCCGCGCCGGTGCCCGTAGCCACGTACACGGCGGGATTGCGGCGGTTGACGTACTCGAAGCCCAATTGCCCGGTGGCGCGCTTGAGCACGTCCTGGCCGATGTTGTGGCCGCCGGCCAATTGGATCATGTCGTTGAACGTTCCCAGGCCGGGCGAGTTGCAGCAGTCGGTGATGCCCGCATGGGCGTGCACCAGCACCGGCGGGCGCGATGACGGCGCCATGTTGGCGGTGCGCGCCGCGATGCCGTCCATGTGCTGGCGGTAGAAGGCGATGAAGGCCTCGGCCTGTTCTTCGCGCCCCAGCGCCTGGCCCAGCGCGCGTAGGCTGGGCTCGGTGTTCTCCAGCGGTTTCACGAAAAAATCGACGACGATGACCGGGATGCCGGCCTCTTCGAAATGGCGTATCAGGGGCGAGGCGCGTGGGTCGGCGCCCGGCTGCAGGCCCGCGAACATCGCTGTCAAGATGACGAGGTCGGGGCGCAGCGCGATGGTTTTCTCCACCGAGAAAGTGTCGGGCCTGTGCTTGCCGACGATGGGAATATTCTCGATGGCCGGAAACTTCTTCCGGTAGGCCTGGTATTCGTTGGCGTACGAGGCCTTGAACTCGTCGGACCAGCCTGCCAGTATGCTGACCGGGTCGGGGTGGATCAGCCCGAGAACGGGCAGGTAGCGCGCCTGGGAGAGCACCACGCGCTTGGCGGGCTGCGGCAGCGTTACCTCGCGTCCGGCGATGTCCTTGACGACGATGGCCGCGGCGGCGGGCCCGGCCAGGCCCGCCAGCAGCATGGCGATGCTGGCAAGCAGGGCAAGCAGAGGATTCGAGAGCAGGCGTTTGAGCGGCATGTGTGGGCGTGAAAGCGTTGCGGTGTGGGCTAGGCTTCGATAGGCCTCAAGCCAGCGCGGCGGCGGCTTGCGGGCCGTCCACGATGACTTGGGGGTATCCGCGCGAGCAGGCTTCGATGCGCGCCCGCACGCCGTAGGCCGTGGCCAGGGTTTCAGGGGTAATGACGTCCCGCGGGCTGCCGTCGGCCATCAGCGTCTTGCCGTGCAGCACGAGGCAATGATCCGTGTGCCGCAGGGCGATGCCCAGGTCGTGTAGCACGATCAGCGTGACCAGCCCGCGCTCGCGCGTTTCCCGGCGCAGCAGGTCTATTACGTGGAACTGGTGGTTCAAGTCCAGCGCCGAGAGCGGTTCGTCCAGCAGAAGCAGGCGAGGCTGGCGCACCAGCGCCTGGGCCAGGCCCACGAGCTGTTTCTGGCCGCCCGACAGGCTGTCCAGGTGCTGCATGGCCAGATGGCCTATGCCCAGCCTCTCCAGCAAGGCCTGAACGGCCTGGATGCTGTCGCCGGTTGCCCTGCCGGTGGCGGTTGCGTTGGCGGCCACGAGCACCGATTCGAACACGCGCAGATGCACGGCGGCCGGCAGCGATTGGGGCAGGTAGACGGCTTGGCTGGCGCGCTGAGCGAAGCCGGCGCGCGCCAGGTCGGCGTCGTTGAACAGGATCTCGCCGGCGCTGACGGGCACGAGGCCGGCGATGGCTTTCAGCAGGGTCGACTTGCCGCTGCCGTTGGGGCCCAGCAGCGCCGTGACCGTGCCCGGCCGCAGTGCGCAGGCGGTGCTCAGGCCGTCGATGACGGTATGCGGGCCGTAGGAGACTGTCAGCTTGTGCAACTGAAGCATCGCCGGCCCCGCTATGCGATACGGCGGCGCAGAATCACCGCGAGAAAAAAGGGAATGCCGACCAGCGCGGTCACAATGCCCACCGGCACGATGACGCCGGGCATGATGTGCTTGGACGCGATGGAAGCCAGGGACAGGATCAGGCCGCCCACGACGGCGCAGCCCGGCAGGTAGTGCCGGTGGTCTTCGCCGAACAGGCGGCGCGCGATGTGCGGCGCCACCAGGCCGATGAAGCCGATGATGCCCACGAAGGACACCGCCAGCCCGGCCAGCAGGCTGACGCGTGTGAGCGAACGCAAATGCAAGCGGCGTACGTCTATGCCGAAGCTGGCGGCCCTGTCTTCGCCCAGCCGCACGGCGGTCAGCCGCCAGGCGTCGCGCAGCGATAAGGGCAGCAATAGGGCGACGGCCGCAAACAGCACGCCCACCTTGGCCCAATCGGCGCGCGACAGGCTGCCCAGCGTCCAGAACACCAGCCCTTGCAGGGCTTCGGCCTGGGCCAGAAACTGGATCAGCGACACCAGGGCGTTGAACGAGAACACCAGCGCGATGCCGAAGAGCACGACGCCGGAGGTGTCGACCTTGCCCCAGCGCATCACCGCGTGCAGCAGCAGGGCCGACAGCAGCGCGAAGACGAAGGCGTTGGCGGCGACCGTCCAGGCCATGGGCACGCCCGGAATGGCGAGGTTCAGCACGATGACCAGCGAGGCGCCGAAAGCGGCGGCGGCCGACAGGCCGAGCGTGAAAGGACTGGCCAGCGGGTTGTTCAGGATGGTCTGCATTTCGCCGCCCGCCAGGCCCAGCGCGGCCCCGACGGCCACCGCCATCAGCGCCGACGGCAGGCGCAGGTTCCAGACGATGACGCGCGTCGTCGGGTCGGCCGCGTCGGCGTGGAACAGGGCCTGGAGCAATTCGGCTATGCCCAGGCCCGAAGCGCCGGCGATGAAATCCAGCAGCACGGAAGCGACGATCAGCAGCGCCAGCCCCAGGATGGCCAGCCTGCGTTTTCGCAGAATGCGCAGATACGCTTGCGCGCTGGCGCCGGGCTGGGTGATCGTGGGGTGGATATCTGTCGATGGGGAGGGCGCCACGGTTCCTCTGGTGTCCTGTGTGGGCGGTTCGCTATGTGGACGCAAGCCAGCGCGGAAAGACCAAGTCGGCGGCTCGGGCTGGGCTGGTCGTTCCGAGAATGAGTCGCATTCATTTCAGTCTAGCACGGCCCCGGCGCGCGCAAAGGGGGTGAAACGGTCAAATTGGTTTGCAAGCCAAGCACGTGTTAGTGAGAATGATTTATATTTAGTGTTATGGTGTCAGCAAGGCCGACAGCCGCCAACCTCATTCAAGGAGTCCGCATCAGCAAACCCCGGCCATGCGCCAGGGGGGCGATAGCGTCATGAGTGCTTCCGTGCATCCCGTCATCAACGAGCTGGATCTTGCCGCGCCGCTTCAGCTCATTGCGTCCAACTACACGATTCTGGCGTCTTCGCGCCGGCCGGGCAGCGGCGTGCTGCGCGGGCATTTCAGCGTGCAGTCCTTGCGTGAAGGCCTGTTTCTGCATATGTCCGACACCGTGTATTCCAGCGGCCTGGTCAGCAGCAGCGTGCTGGACGGCGGCTTGAAGATCGCCGTGGTCATCGACGGCCTGGTCGACATCGCCTACGGCCCGCGGCGCTTTCTGCTGGGCGATCAGCGCGTCTATGGCGGCCGCGTCCCGGTGGACGGGCAGGCTGTGCTGGTCAATTTGCTGGAGCCCACGCCTTGCGTGAAATACGGCGTGCCCGGGCGCTATTCCAGGGCCATCAGCATGACGCTGATGCCCGAATGGCTGTGCCACGCCGATTTTGCCGGCCTGGCCGAATGGGGCGGCGTGGCGCGTTTTCTGAACCAGCATCTGGCCACTTGCATGTGGCAGCCTTCCCCGCGAGTGGTGGCGCTGGTCCGGCAGATGCTGGTCGCCTCCACCTACGCCGACCCCATGCGCCGCTTCTACCTTGAAAGCCGGGCTATCGACATCGCCTGCGAAGCCTTGATGCGGCTGGCGGGAGACGACAAGGCCGCCGGCGCCGCGAAGGGCGTTTCCCCGCGCGAGTATCGCCGGCTGGACTCGGTGCGCGAGCTGCTCGACAGCGGCGAGGCGGACAGCCTCACCGTGGATGAAGTCGCCAGCAGGGTCGGCATGAGCGCCAGCACGCTGCAGCGCTATTTCAGGACGGTATACGGCAAGCCGGTTTTCAATTACTTGCGCGACAGCCGGATGCGCCGCGCGCGCCAAGCCCTGGAGCGCGACGGCGTCAGCGTGGCGCAGGCCGCCGAAATCGCGGGCTATTCGAACGCGGCGAACTTCGCCACCGCCATGCGCCGCTATTACGGGCTCAGGCCCAGCGAACTGCGCACCAAGGTCTGAGCCGCGCGGCAGGCGCATGCGCCGAAATGGCTGTCCGGAAAATCAGTTTGACGCCGGCGCAAAGCCTGTAAGCGAAGCGGCACCCTATACTAACCATATTGCAAATGGAATGCGTTCTCATTTGTCCGCTACCGGCTCAGGAGCGGATGAGACGCGCGCTGCTCACAGGAATGAGTCACATGAACCGACACGATATGAATCCGGTCTTTCTAGCGGTAGGCTTCGCGCTGGCGGGCGCGCAGGCCCACGCGCAGCAGGCCACCGAACTGGCGCCCGTGGTGGTGACGGCCGAGCAGGAACTCAAGCAGTCGCTGGGCGTATCGGTCATTACTTCCGAAGACATCGAGAAGCGGCCGCCGGCGAACGATATTTCGGAAGTCCTGCGCACCATGCCGGGCGTGAACCTGACGGGCAATTCGGCCAGCGGCCAGCGCGGCAACAACCGGCAGATCGACATACGCGGCATGGGCCCCGAAAACACGCTGATCCTGATAGACGGCAAGCCCGCCTCGTCGCGCAATTCGGTGCGCTACGGCTGGCGCGGCGAGCGCGATTCGCGCGGAGACACCAACTGGGTGCCGCCCGACCAGATCGAGCGTATCGAAGTGCTGCGCGGCCCGGCGGCGGCGCGCTACGGCAACGGCGCGGCCGGCGGCGTGGTCAACATCATCACCAAGAAGGCGGGCGACAAGATAGGCGGCAACGTCACCGTGTACGCCAACCGTCCCCAACACTCCGAGGAAGGCAGCACCCGGCGCATGTCCTTCGGCCTGAACGGCCCGCTGGCGGAAAATCTTTCCTTCCGCCTGTACGGCAACGTGGCCAAGACGGATTCCGACGATTTCGATATCAACAAGGATCACGCCTCGAACCGGCTGGGCTCGAACGCGGGTTCGTTTCCGGCCGGCCGCGAGGGCGTGCGCAACCGCGACATCGACGGCGTCTTCACCTGGCGCCTGGCGCCGGGCCAGGAGATCGACTTCAGCGCGGCCTACAGCCGCCAGGGCAACATCTACGCCGGCGACACGCAAAACACCAACACCAACGCCGAGGTGCAACGCAAGCTGGGTTCGGAAACCAACCGCTTGTACCGGCAGGCGTATGCGGTGACGCACCGGGGCGACTGGAACGACGACACGCAGACGCTGGCCTACGTGCAATACGAAAAGACGCGCAACACGCGCCTGCTGGAAGGCCTGGCCGGCGGCACCGAGGGGGCCTTCAACGACCCCGCCAATCCCAACATCAACGACGGCGGCTTCGGGGACATCGACCTGCGCACCCTGACGGCGCATGCCGAACTGAACCGGCGCTTCCGTTTTGGCGGCGTCGACCAGGTGGGCACGGTGGGCGTGGAATGGGTGCAGTCGCGCCTGGAGGACAACGTCTCCGACCTGAAGGCGCGCAATCCCCAGCCGCAGGTGCCGGCGCCGCCCTTCGGCTATGCCTCCAAGGCCAAGGCCACGATTTTCTCGCTCTTCGTCGAAGACAACATCTACCTGACCGACGCCCTGACCGCCACGCCCGGCCTGCGCTTCGACCACCACAGCCAGTACGGCTCGAACTGGAGCCCCGCGCTGAATCTTTCCTACGCGCTGACGCCCGAATGGACCATCAAGGGCGGCATTGCCAGGGCCTACAAAGCGCCCAACCTGTATCAGGGCAACCCGGGCTATGCGCTTTACAGCGCCGGCATAGGCTGCTGGGGCGGCTTGCCCGGCTGCTTCCTGGTGGGCAACGAGAACCTGAAACCCGAAACCAGCATCAACAAGGAAATCGGCATCGAGTACGAGCGCGACGGCCTGGTGGGCAGCATCGCGTATTTCCGCAACGATTACCGCAACAAAGTGGAAGCCGGCCAAAGCTCCATCGGCATGCACGGCGGCAAAGACGTCTTCCAGTGGGAAAACTTGCCCAAGGCGATCACCGAAGGGCTGGAAGGCAACCTGACCCTGCCGCTGGGCGACAGCGTAAGCTGGGCGACCAACTTCACCTACATGTTGCAATCCAAGAACAAATCGACGGGCGAACGCCTGGCGATGATTCCCGAATACACAGTGAACTCGACGCTGGACTGGCGCGTGAACGAGCAGTTCTCCACCTCGGCCTACGTCACCTGGTACGGCACGCAAAAGCCGCAGAAATTCGACTATCACGGCAACGCCGTCAGCGGCTCGGCCGCCGACGAGGTTAGCCCCTATGCGGTGGTCGGCCTGAGCGGCACCTACCGGTTGAGCCGCAACTTCCACATCACGGCGGGCGTGGACAACCTGTTCGACAAGCGGCTGTTCCGGCGCGGCAACTCGTCCGGGGTGAACGTGGGCACGCCCAACGAAATCGCCGGCGCGGGCGCCTACACCTTCAACCAGCCGGGGCGCACCTACTACCTGAGCGCATCCGCCATGTTCTAGGAAAACGCCGTTCATCCGCCGCCCGCCGAACCGGGGCGCGGGGCAAAAAAGCCAGGCCAATGCAGCCTGGCTTTTTGTTTTTCGGCATCCGAAGCGGGTATACCCTGATTCAAGATAGCGCGAATCGGGGCGATTCTTGATTGATGGGGCGGGGCTTTTACGCTATTATCGTTTGTAGTAAACACTACAAAGTATAGTGAACGCTACACTCAAAAACAGGCGTTCTCGCCGCTTTTGGCGCTTGTCCGGCGCGTAGCGCGAACGGCGTAACCGAACAGGAGTCCGTATGATGACAGAGCATACCAAGGTGGATCACAGCACCGACAATCTGGATGAAACCCTGCCTGTCACGGCGGGCCCCACCGTACTGGAGCATTCCAAACCGCGCAGCGCCAACATGGCCTCCAACAAGGTCGAATGCAACGCCTGTCCGGTGCTGTGCCAGATCACCGAGGGCCGCACCGGCGCCTGTGACCGCTGGGGCAACGTCGACGGCGTGCTCACGCGCGTCGACCCGGTGGTGTTCATGCGCCGCCTGCCCGAAGGCTCCACCGACGCGCCCGGCCAAGAGTATGCGCTGCAAGACGGCGACACTGGCAACGAACTGTTCGTCAGCGGCGTGGCCTCCGGCACCACTTATCCCGATTACAAGCCCGCCCCCTTCATCGTGTCCTCGCAGGTAAACGGCGTGGACATGGTCACGGTCGTCACCGAAGGCATCTTCAGCTATTGCAGCTTCAAGATCAAGATCGACACCGACCGCTACCTGGGGCCGGAACAATCCAACATCCGCCACAAGGGTGAAATCGTCGGCCACGTCACCACGGCCGAATACGGCTCGCAGATGCTGTCGCTGGGCGGCGTGCACCACCTTACGGGCGGCAGCAAGAAAGAAGGCCGCATCACCTGCGACGTGATGATGGCGCTGGGCAACAAGCAGGCGGTCGAGCTCACCATCGACGGCGGCGCGCAGCTGGTCGTGCAGGCGGGCAAGGCGCCCATCGTCGACGGCATCGAAGAAAAGCGCATGCGCGTGGGCTGCGGTTCGGCCACCATCGGCATCTTCGCCAAGCAGTGGTTCGGCCACGTGGACGAAGTCGTGGTCGTGGACGACCACATCACCGGCGTGCTCACCGAGCACCAGGCCGGCAAGTGCCTCGACATGAAATCCTCCGGCATCAAGATGAAGGGCCGCAAATCCACGCCGGGCCGCTACTTCCAGGTGGCCAACCCGGGCAACGGCTGGGGCGGCACCGACATCTCCGAGCCGCTGGCCATCATCGAAGGCTTCGACCCCGAGGTCGCCTGGCCCGGCCTGCGCCTGCTCATCACCTCCACCACCGGCGAACACGCCGAGTACTTCGAACTGGACGACACCCTTACCCCGCAGCCCAAGCCCATACCCGAGCCTCTGCAAAAAACGGTGGACCGCATCGGCGAGAACTGCGAACCCTCGCTGGCCAGCGTGCTGTTCCTGGGCGGCGCGGGCGGCTCGCTGCGCGCGGGCGTTACCGAAAACCCCATCTGGCTCACCAACTCCATCAAGAAGGCGCTGGTCAACGTTACCTGCGGCGGCGCGCCGGCCTACATCTGGGCGGGCGGCGGCATCACCGTCATGGTCGACGTCATGCGCATGCCCGACAACTCCTTCGGCTACGTGCCCACGCCGGCCATCGTCGCGCCCATCGAGTTCAGCATGAAGCGCGAAGACTACGAGCGCCTGGGCGGCCACATGGAAGACGTGCAGCCCATGCAAGACGTGCTCAAGCACGCCAAGTACCGCATCATCAACTGGGTCGATCCCAGCAGCCCGTGGCCGCTGGGCCAAAAGCCCGTGCTGGGTTGATGGCGATGGCTGGTCGCCGGGGCGGGCAGGCGGGCCGTTGGCGCGGCCCCGTGTCCGCCGCCGCAAGCGCACGACACCATGCATAGCCTGGCAAGCCCCGTTTCCGGCAAGCACGCCGTTCCCGTCTGGCAGGACGCCGGCGGGGCGGTGGCGGCGCGCCTGGAAGGCGGGCGCTGGCATTTCCAGCATGGCCCCATCGATCTGGTCATCGGCGTCGACGGCGAGCCCGACGCCATCCGTCAGGCGCTGGAAACCGCCTGGCAAGGCTTTGGCGGCTTGCTGGCCGGGCTGGTGGCGCAACTGCCGGCCTTGCGCCGGCCGGTCGGCCTAAGCACGCCCGCCGCCGCGCCGCCATGCCGGCCTTCGGCGAGCCTGCCGGGCGCGGACGACCCCGTCTGGTCGCGCGTGCAGGGCGACATCGCCCGCGGCATGCTGGCGGCCTGCCTGCCTTACGCTCCGCATTTGTACATCACGCCCATGGCCGCCGTGGCCGGGGCGGTTGCCGATCACGTCATTGCCGCCTTTGCGGCGCAGCCGCGCATCAGGCGCGCCTACGTCAACAACGGGGGTGACATCGCCCTGTATTTGACGCAAGATGCCCAATACAAGGTGGGCTTGTACGCCGACGTGTCGCGCGCGAAAGGCCCGCCGCTGGTAACGGACGATCTCGACGGCGGCTTTGCCGTGTCGGCGCGGTCGCCGGTGCGCGGCATCGCCACCAGCGGCTGGCGCGGCCGCAGCTTCAGCCTGGGCATCGCCGACAGCGTCACGGTGCTGGCGCGCACAGCGGCGCAGGCCGACGCCGCCGCCACTGTCATCGGCAACCAGGTCGACGCCCGGCATCCGGCCGTCCGCCGCGCACCGGCCGACACGCTGAAAGACGACACCGACCTGGGCCAGGCGCTGGTCACGGTCGACGTCGGCGAGTTGCCCGAGGCCGTGGCCGAAGAGGCCTTGGCGCGCGGCGCGGCGCAGGCGCGCGTCTTGCTCGAAGCCGGGCTCATCGAAGGTGCGGCCATCGTATTGCAGGGGCGGCGCCGCGTGGTGCTGCCGCCATCGCCCGATGGCGATTGAAAGTTGCTTTATCCAGGTCGCTATCAAAAGTCAGAACAGTTAGAACAGTCAGGACGGAACCATGTCAGATTTGATCGAAGTACGCAGGCAATTCACCCAGGTTGAAACCATCTATCACGAGTTCGGCCCGCAAGGCGCCAAGCCCTTGGTTCGCGGGGCCGTCGGCGCCGTGCTCAAGAACCCATATGCCGGGCGCTACGTCGAAGACATCCTGCCCATGATGGAAGCGCTCAACGACGTCGGCCTCGAAATGGCCCGGAATCTGCTGGCCGCCATGGACGTGGACGCCGACGACATCGAAAGCTATGGCAAGGGCTCCATCGTGGGCGGCGCGGGCGAGCTCGAACACGGCGCGCTGTGGCACGTGCCGGGCGGCTACGCCATGCGCGAACTGCTGGGCTGGAAGGGCGATCGCGTGTCGTACAAGCAAGGCCAAAGCAGCGACCAGAAAGGGCTGGAGATGGGCCGCGCATTGTCCATCGTGCCTTCCACCAAGAAAGTGGGCGGCCCCGGCGCCAAGCTCGACGTGCCGCTTACCCACGTTACCGCCAGCTACGTGCGCGGCCACTTCGACGCCATGGAGGTCGGCGTGCCCGGCGCGCCGGCATCCGACGAACTCGTCTTCATCCTGGTCATGGCAACGGGCGGGCGCATCCACCAGCGCGTGGGCGGCATGCGGCCCGAGCAGATCAGCAAGTACGACGGCCTGCGCTAAAGGGCCGCGAGCCCCAAGCACGCTTTCGCGCGGCGTACCGCGCAACTACCACTCTATTCAGACTTGATCATCGCGGGTAAAAAAATAAACCCGCCAACACGGACATCTCGGGAGCACACAATGAACGCAAAGATCCGCAAGCTTGTCGTTACAGTCGATGAAACCCGCGTCGAAATGGGCAAAAGCATCAACCCGCCCACGCGCCGCGCCGTCGCCATGGCCGTCATCGAAAACCCCTTCGCCGGCCGCTACGTCGAAAATCTCGACGATCTCATGGCCATCGGCGAAGAACTGGGCGGCCTGCTGGGCGACGCATGCGTCAAGGCCCTGGGCATACAGCCCGGCCAGGCTGAAAGCTACGGCAAGGCCGCCATCGTGGGCGAGGCCGGCGAACTCGAACACGCCGCCGCCATCCTGCACCCCAAGCTGGGCGCGCCTTTGCGCAAGGCCGTCGAAAAAGGCGCGGCGTTGGTGCCTTCCTCGAAGAAGCAGGGCGGCATCGGCGCCGCCATCGACGTGCCGCTGGGCCATAAAGACGCCGCCTTCGTGCGCAGCCACTTCGACGCCGTCGAAGCCCGCGTCTCCGACGCGCCGCGCGCCAACGAAATCGTCGTGGCCGTGGCGGTAACCGATTCCGGCCGCCCGCTGCCGCGCGTCGGCGGCCTGACGACCAGCGAAATGAAGGGCGAGGACGGCCTGCGCTAAGACGCTGCGGCTATCGCACGTTCACACCGACCCTAGGAGACAAATCATGGCAACCGCTGCATTGCAAACGCATACCGGCAAGCTCGTCCTCAAGAACATCGGCCTGCTGCTGTCGGGCGATCTCGACAACCCCATCCTGGAGGCCGACACCATCATCGTGCGCGACGGCCGCATCGACCAGGTGGGCAAGTACAAGGATTGCGACACCGACGACGCCGATTCCGTCATCGACTGCCGCGGCACCACGGTGTGCCCCGGCCTCATCGATTCCCACGTGCACCCCGTTGCGGGCGACTGGACGCCGCGCCAAAGCCAGCTCAACTGGATAGACTCCTCGCTGAACGGCGGCGTCACCACCATGATTTCGGCCGGCGAAGTGCACTACCCCGGCCGTCCCAAGGACATCGTGGGCCTGAAAGCCCTGGCCATCACCTCGCAGCGCGCATTCGACGCCGCGCGCCCCAGCGGCGTCAAGGTGCTGGCCGGCGCGCCCGTCATCGAAAAAGGCATGGTCGAGTCCGACTTCAAAGAGATGGCCGATGCCGGCGTCATGCTGCTGGGCGAGATCGGCCTGGGCAGCGTCAAGGCCGGCGACGAAGCCGCGCAGATGGTCAAGTGGGCGCGCAAGTACGGCATGCAAAGCACCATCCACACCGGCGGGCCTTCGGTGCCGGGCTCGGGCTACATCGACAAAGACGTCGTCCTGGAAGCCGACGCCGACATCATCGGCCACATCAACGGCGGCCATACCTCGCTGCCCTACAAGCACGTCTGTGAACTGTGCGAACGCTCGACGCGCGGCATCGAGATCGTGCACAACGGCAACGAGCGCATCGGCATTCTTACCGCGCGCCACGCGCACGAGCTCAAGTGCCTGCACCGCGTCATCCTGGGCACCGACGGCCCCGCCGGCTCGGGCGTGCAGCCGCTGGGCATACTGCGCATGGTGGCGCAGCTTTCCAGCCTGGCCGACATTCCCGCCGAGATCGCCTTCTGCTTCGCCACGGGCAACACGGCGCGCATGCGCAACCTGGACTGCGGCCTGATAGAAACCGGCCGCGCGGCCGACTTCGTCATCATGGACTGCGCCCAGCACACCGCCGCCGACACCTTGCTGGAAAGCGTGCAGCTGGGCGACCTGCCCGGCGTGGGCATGGTCATCATCGACGGCCTCGTGCGCTGCCAGCGCAGCCGCAACACCCCGCCGGCCACGCAACTGCCGGTCATCGAAAAATAAGCATCACGCGGAGCACGACTTCATGGCAGCTGCATTGCAGGGCGTTACCGTACTGGACCTCTCCCGCATTCTGGCGGGGCCCTGGTCCACCCAGAACCTGGCCGATCTCGGCGCCGACGTCATCAAGGTCGAACGCCCCGGCGCGGGCGACGACACGCGCGGCTGGGGGCCGCCCTTCGTGAACCGCGAAGACGCGGCGCAAGGCGCCACCACCGGCCCGGCCGCCCGCGATGCCGCCTATTACTTCTGCGCCAACCGGGGCAAGCGCTCCGTCACGCTCGACTTCACCAAGCCCGAAGGGCGCGAGGTGCTGCTCAAGCTGGTGGCCAAGGCCGACGTGCTGGTCGAGAACTACAAAGTAGGCGGCCTGAAGAAGTACGGGCTGGATTACGCCACGTTGTCCAAGGTGAATCTGTCGCTGGTGTATTGCTCGATTACGGGCTTCGGGCATAGCGGCCCCTACGCCGAGCGCCCCGGCTACGACGCGCTCATCCAGGCCATGGGCGGCCTGATGAGCATTACCGGCGAACCCGACGGCACGCCGGGCGGCGGCCCGCAGAAAGTAGGCGTGGCGGTGGTGGACATCCTCACCGCGCTGTACGCCACCTCGGCCATCCTGGCCGCGCTCTACCATCGCGCCCGCACTGGCGAAGGCCAGCACATAGACGTGGCCTTGCTCGACGTGCAGGTGGCCACGCTGGCCAACCAGGCCAGCAACTACCTGCTGGGCGGCATGGTGCCGGGCCGCCTGGGCAGCGCGCATCCGTCCATCGTGCCCTACCAGCCCTTCGCCTGCGCCGACGGCTACGTCATGCTGGCCGTCGGCAACGACACGCAGTTCGCCAGCTTTTGCGCCGCCGCCGGCGCGGCCGAACTGGCCGGCGACGAACGCTTCAGCACCAACGCCGCGCGCGTGCGCCACCGCGCCGGACTGGTGCCGCTGCTGCAACAGCACATGTTGGCGAAAACCATAGACGAGTGGTGCGAGCTGGGCAACCAGCGCGGCTTCCCCTGCGGCCCCATCAACACCGTGGACCGCGTGTTCGAAGATCCGCAGGTGCAGGCGCGCGGCATGCGCCAGCAGGTGCAATCGCCGCACTACGGCGCCATCGACCTGGTGGCCAACCCGATGAAGATGTCGGGCACGCCCATGGTCGAAGCCGTCGCCCCGCCCGCGCTGGGCGTGCACACCGAAGAAGTGCTGGGCGAACTCGGGTTCAGCGCCGACGCGGTGGCGGCCTTGCGCGGCAAGGGCGTGGTTTGACGGGCAGCAGCCGCGTGTGGGCCCGCCCCACGCAGGGTGCTCGCGCCGAATAGGTGCTGGACGAACCCAGGCTGAGCGCCGCGCGGCTATCGGTTGCCAAGCGCATTCGGTCTACAATCAACGAGGCGGCCACTATGGCCGCCTCGTTGCCGTTTAGCGCCTTGTTGCGCTTTGTTGTCTAGTGCCAGGAACCCGTCATGCGCCAGATCATCCTCGATACCGAAACCACCGGCCTGGATCCTTCCGAGGGTCACCGCATCATCGAAATCGCGGGCGTCGAAATGCAGAACCGCCGCCTCACCGGCAACCATCTGCACCTGTACATGAACCCTGACCGCGACAGCGACCCCGGCGCGCTGGCCATCCACGGCCTGACCACCGAGTTCCTCAGCGGCCACCCGCGCTTCGAGCAGGTGGTCGACGAGATTCTGGATTACGTGCGCGACGCCGAGATCATCATCCACAACGCCTCGTTCGACCTCAAGTTTCTCGACGCCGAACTGGCGCGCATAGGCCGCCCCGGTTTCCGCACCGTATGCGCCAAGGTGACGGATTCGCTGATGTACGCGCGCGAACTCTTTCCCGGCAAGCGCAACAACCTGGACGCGCTGTGCGAACGCTTCGGCATCTCGAACGCGCACCGCACCCTGCATGGCGCCTTGCTCGACTCGGAATTGCTGGCCGACGTCTGGCTGGCCATGACGCGCGGCCAGGACGAATTGCTGATGGACGCCGGCGACGACGCCCAGCAAGGCTACGTCGTCCAGGAGGGCGACGTGGACGTCGACCTTTCCGTCCTGCCGGTGGTGCAGGCCTCGCCCGAAGAGCTGGCCGCGCACCAGGCGTACCTGGACGGCCTGGAGAAGTCCGGCGGCAGCATCTGGCGCAAACTCGAAGCCGCCCCGGCGGCGTAAGTACGGCGTCAGCAACAAGCGAGGCCATAGGCGTTTTCGGGCGCCTGTCGTGCCCCAAAAACGGGCCGGCCACATATGCTATACTTGCAGCCCTCGCCAGGTGTACATTCAAAGCTTTGAATATCCAAGGCACCGAAGCGGGCGGTTAGCTCAGTGGTAGAGCACTGCCTTCACACGGCAGGGGTCACTGGTTCGAACCCAGTACCGCCCAC
This sequence comes from uncultured Burkholderiaceae bacterium, assembly GCA_934525625.1. Taxonomy (GTDB): domain Bacteria; phylum Pseudomonadota; class Gammaproteobacteria; order Burkholderiales; family Burkholderiaceae_B; genus Mesopusillimonas. Next base: position 328,620 of record CAKSZL010000001.1, on the reverse strand, counting down.
CAGCATCCAAAAGCCAGACCAGGCGCAATCAGCCGGTCTGGCTTTTTTGTTCCTGGGTCTTACCCATAAATGGGCGGGCTCGGCTGGCGCTACCGAGTTATCGGGAGCATTCACTAAGCTCGGTTAAGCACGCTGGCGTTTCAGTGGGCTCCAGTGAAGAATAATCATTAAAAATGATGGGGCATGATATCATTTACCTTAAGGTAAATTCAGCGGAATGCCTATTTCGTAGCACCCGATGAGGCGGGTTTTCACCTCGCAAACTCACACTCTCCCCGTCTAAAGGGCTGCACTCGCCCGTAAGAATCGCGATGGGAGGCACCATGCACGGTAACAATCAGTTTCAATCAAGCGTCGTTCGTTTTATCGTCGATGGAGTTGCAGAGCAAACTGCGCGCTCTTTGGAGTTGTTGCGCGCAATCGAAACTACTGTGCAAGTGAATCAAATGCTCACGGAAGCGTTTGAGCAGAACAATGCTCGTCTTTCCGCGGCAATTGCGGAAATATGCAGTCGCCAGGCTGACCAACCCCAAGAGCCCATTGATGCTGACAGCACTATTCGAGCATCTATAGAGCAGACACTCGATACAACCAATTCAATCGTCAGTCGTCTGAAAGGTGCCAGGTTGTCTGCTGTTGAAGATGGCGACCTTTGTCATGAAGATGGTGTGGTTGAGTCTTTCGATCTGCTTATCAACGCTCTTGTTGATGCGCATGAAGCGCTCAACGAGCTGAACTGGGCCATCATGGAGCATGATGCGGATCGCTCTCCGGTATCCGGGAAAGGCCCATTCAAATCGGCCAAGGATCTGCTGGCGACCTTGGTGTAAGAGTTGTGGGATCTGTTCGGATTGACGCTCTGGATTACAGAGACACATTCAAAAGAGACTTCAAAAAAGCCCCTCCCGAGATACGGAAAGCTGTCGATGATGCTCTCGAAGAGATTCTAAAGAACCCTCAACCAGCCAAGCTACGCCTGCATTCGTTGACCGGTTGCTTCAATCCCAAAATACTGAAAATCGATGTGACGCCAAACCGGGCTTGGCAGATCACCTTCGAAATGAATGGAACAACCGCCATACTGCGCAGGTTGGCGCCACATAAGACGATTGACCGGCGTCCTTAATTTTTAATTAAGCAGCGCTTCCCCTATGTCGTCTGGCGCAATTGCCGCTTAGCGTATGGTGACCCGGTGCATGCGCCGGGGGGCGGGGTGATAGTCGTTGACGGCGTAATGCTGGGTGGCGATGTTGTCCCAAACGGCAACCGAACCCTTGCGCCACCTGAACCGTACCTGCCACTCGGGGACTTTCGCCAGTCCGCTCAGGTAGGTGATCCAGTGAGCGCTTTCCTCTCGTCCCATATTGTTGATGAACGTCGTGTACAGAGAGTTGACGAACAGCAGCTTCCTGCCGGTGACGGGATGCGTCAAGACGACGGGCTGGTCTATGGGAGGCGATTCCAGCCTCATGTTCCGGTAGCGCTGCGCGCCGTCTTCTTTCGACATCACGCTGCGCACCAGCTCCGGGGCTTCCCAGTTGTGAACCGCGGTCATGCCGTCGAAGTAGTGTTGCAAAGCGGGGCTGAGCGATTCGAAAGCGCAGCCCATGCTGGCCCACATGGTGTCGCCGCCGGTTTCCGGTACTTCCACGGCGTACAGGCACGTGGCGGCGGGTGGCGATTTTTGCCAAGTCATGTCCGCATGCCAGATGTCGGTGCCGGTTTTCTTTCCTTGGCTGATCAGGAGTTCCAGATACGCGTTGTCGGGATGCACGGGGAAAGTCGATGCAACCGGCAGCACTTCGCCGAATGTCCGGGCAAACGCGACTTGCGCGTCGGGCGTCAGGTTCTGGTCGTGGAAGAACAGCACTTGCCGCTCGGCCAGCGCGTCCCGGAGGGCCTGGGCGTGTTCGGTAATGGCGCGGGTATCCGATAGGTTCAGGCCGTGAATGACGGCGCCGATCGCTGGCGTGATGCTTTCGATTTTCATGGTTCTGCTTACTCTACGAACTGGTTGGTGTATACGTCGGACAACGGAACCGCCTTGTCCAGCAGCCCTTCGGAAACGTAAAAATCCTGCAAGCGCTTGAGACGCGCCGCATCCATTTTTCCCAGCGTCTCTTGCCCCGGATACACCTTCTCGGCGTATGCGGAAATGACGGTCGAGACATAGTTCTCCCGGCCCTGGTAGCTGGGCACGATTTCCATGAACTCCTTGGTCAGCGCGGCCGGATCGTCCATGATGTCCTTCATGGCGCGCAGCGTGGCCGAAACCGTTTTCTTGATCAGGTCGGGCCGTTTTTCGATCATCTCGTCGGAGGCGACGATGGCCTGGGCCAGTCCGGGGAAATAGTCCTCGGCGTAGAACACCTTGGTTTTCACGCCGGCCTCGATGGCTGCGGCCGTCCAGTCGGGGGTGGAGATCATGGCGTCCGCGGAGCCCGACGCGAACAGTTTCCAGACGCCGTTGGGCCCGGCCGCCTGGATGTTCATGTCGTTCTTCTTGACGCCGTACTTGGCCATCATGCCCAGGAAGTTGTAGTACACCGAGTCGGTGTACGAGCCGGCGGTGATGGTCTTGTTTTTGAGGTCGGCGGGTGTTTGAACCTCGTCGTTGTCGGCACGGATTGCAACCTGCAGCAAAGAATGCCCGCCGAGTACGGCCACCACTTTTACCGGCACGCCGTTGGGCCGCAGGAATAGCGGTGAATCGCCTACGGAACTGCCCGCGATGGCAAGGCCGGCGCCCACTTGCTTGGCGACCTGAACCGCGCCGCCGTTGGCGGCCATGAGCTTGACCTTCAAGCCTTCGTCGGCGTAGTAGCCGCGGGACTCCGCGATGACCCAGGGGGCGAACGCGGGCAAGGTGGGAGGCGCGGGAGTCAGGACGATGACCTCTTCCAGTTTTGCGCTTGGAGCCTTTTCCTGGGCTGCGACTGGGGCGGTAAAGGCGGCGCAAGCTGCGAATGACAGCGCCGGCGACAGCCATCGGGTAAGTTTGGCAGGCATTCTTATCTCCAATTTTGTTATTAAACAATATGTTATAAAAAAACTTAAACAGAGTTTAAGAAATTTACGTGATGATTCTATGCGGCTGATTATGGCTGTGTCAATAATTAAAACGACGTTTAAGAATTTGAGGGAGAGGTGGAAATGAGGGAAAATAGCGGCTTTCTCATAGCGCCGGAGCCTTGGGAAAAGCGCCTGCGGAGGCGACGAGCGCCCCTCGGAATCCGGGTAAACGATCAAGTAGAATTGACCGACGAAAATCGAGCGCAACCGAACAGAATGGAAGACAAAGGTCTCGTGTCAGAAAATAGCCAGTCCAACGACATTTATTTGGCTCTTGCCTTGGTGCGCGGGTTGCGGGCTTTGCATCTGCTGGCGGACGCCCGTTCCCCGCTGTCCCTCACCGAAATCAGCCGCCAGCTCGGCCTGACCCGTGGGGTGGCGTTCAGGTTGATCCACACCCTGGAATCGGAAGGCTATATAGAGCGCGTCGATCAGGTTCCCCACTACCGCCCGGCGGCCAAGGTGTTGACCTTGGGCTTTTCGTACCTGCGATCCCTGGGCCTGCCGGAAGTGGCGCGCGTCGAGCTTGAACAACTGCGCAATGACACGTCCGCGTCGATTCACCTGGCTGTCCTGGACAAGCGCGACGTGGTCTATGTCTCCCGGCTTCCCGCCAAAGAAGGGGGAGTCGATTATCTTGAAATCGGCGACCGTTCGCCCGCGCATGCTTCGGCGATAGGCCTGGCCATGTTGTCGGCGCTACCGCCCCAAGAAGTGCAAACGTTGTACGGGGATGCCGACGCGGTGGGCGCACCCGTCATGGAATTGGCCAAGTTGCAGGACGAGCTGGCGGCGATTCGGGAACAGGGCTACGCATGCTCAATGGGCGCCTTGCATCCCAATGTTCTAGCGATTGCATGCCCCATTTTCAACGCGGCGGGCGAATTGGGCGGCGGCGTCAGCATGACCACGCTCGACCCCAAGGCACCCCAGGCGGAGGCCACGCTGTCTCGTGCCGTCCTGGCGACGGCCCGCCAGATTTCCCGGAAGCTGGGGTCCGCCGAAAACGGAAACCGCGGGCGCGACTAGCGCGGTGCTTGTGTAAGAAAGTGGCAAGACCCTCCAAAGACATCTTCGAATCAGCCAGGCCCGCACGGCGCGTCAATTCCTTGCGTTGGATTTTCGAGGCGTTCGAGTACGATCCGGGCTATGTCGGCGCGCGCATGTTCGGCTGCGAGACCGCTTATCTGGACGACAGGCTGTGCCTGGCCATCGCCGACAAGGACGAACCCTGGAACGGTTTGCTGGTGTGCACTTCGCACGAGCATCATGAAGCGCTGATGGCGCAGATTCCGGCGCTGCGGCCGCACGAGGTGTTGGGCAAGTGGCTGTACGTTTCACAAAACCACCCGGCGTTCGAAGGCGTTGTGGAACAGATCACGGCGCTGGTGTCGGCCCGCGATCCGCGCATCGGGGTGGAGCCGAAACGCAAATAGCGCGTTGGCGCTTGTTGATGCATAAACGGGAAACGGCATGCGTCAAATACACAGGCGTTGGAAATCTCGTGGGGCGCCGACACGCGCTCCGGGTTTATAGTGCAAAGGCAAACCCGCTAAACATCCGGAGGAGACCTGATGAAGAAAATCTCGATGGCTGCCGCATGCGCCGTGTTGTGCCTGTCCAGCGCCAGCGCATTGGCGGACGAAGGCAAAGCGATACCCGGCGTGCGCGGCCTGGATCACATCGGCCTGACCGTACCGAACCTCGATCAAGGCGTGGGCTTTTTCCGCGACGTGCTCGGCTGCGTGGAGGTATTGCGGTTCGGCCCTTACCGCGACGACGAAGGCACGTTCATGCAAGACCTGGTCAACGTCGATCCACGCGCGGTGCTGGAGCAGGCGGCAAGAATGCGTTGCGGCCAGGGCTCGAACATAGAGCTGTTTCAGTACAGCGCGCCCGACCAGAACAAGCAGATGCCGCGCAACAGCGATTACGGCGGCTATCACCTGGGCATCTACGTTGCCGACATACAGGCCGCGGTCGACAAGGCCAAGGCGGCGGGGCTCAAGACCTTCATGGGGCCGTTCAAGATAGAGCAGGGGCCGAACGCCGGCGAGTCGATCAACTACATACTGTCGCCTTGGGGCATGCACGTGGAGCTGGTCAGCTACCCGGATGGCTTGGCGTACGAAAAAGACGCCAAGACCAAGCTGTGGGCGCCCGGCGGCGAATAAGGCTTGCCCGAGGGGGCGGAAGGCCTTGCTTTTTAATTGCCCCCAAGAGGCCTTACGCCGAATACCCCAACCTTGCCGATACGTCCTGCGCCTGTTGCCGCAGGATGCGCGCGGGTTCGCCGTCCAGGGAGACATCCAGCTCGTCGTTCCAGCCCAGTACCGTCAGCACGCCGGCCAGTTCGGCGTCGTGGCGAAAGACCGGGCATGCCAGCGCGGCGATGCGCGGCAGCAGGCCGCCTTGCGTGATGCCGATGCCGTTCTTGCGCACTTGCGCGCGCACTTTCTCGATCTGCTTCGACAGCCCGGCGGCGCGTGCGCCGGTTTCCTGTTCCAGCGTGGGCTTGGTTGTGGCGTCGGGCAGCCAGCTCAGGAATACCGAGCCGGTGGCTGAGCCCAGCAACGGCAGCACCAGGCCCAGCCGGACTTCCACCGTTACCGCATGCGATCCCTCCAGATACTTGACGATGGTGGCGCCGTGGCTGCCCCAGACCGAAAAGAAGCAGCTTTCGCCGGTTTGGTCGCGCAACTGGCGCAAGGCTTCGCCGGCGGTCTCCACCAGATCCAGGCCGCGCAAGGCGGTAAGCCCGAGTTGCAGCGCGTACTGGCCCAGCTCGTACTGGCTGGTAAGCGGATGCTGGCGCACCAGGCCGGTGCGCACCAGGCTGACCAGGTAGTGATGCGCGGCTGCCGTGCTTTGCCCCGCGGCGGCGGCGATGTCCTTGAGCGCGATGGGTTGGCCCGCCGCTTCGATGATGCGCAGAAGCTCGATGGCGGTTTCGACCGAGGCGATGCCTTTCTGGCGCTTGTTTTCTTGTTCGGGCGCTATGGGCGCCGGGCTTGAAGGCTGGGCCGGGGTGGCGCGCAGCCGTCCGGTGATCGGCGCTTTGGGGATGGGCATCCCGGTCTCCTGTTGTGCAACGTGAAGCGATTTCTCCATTCTAGTAAATAAGCTTGACAGTGTTAAGCATTGGGCTTAATTTATATCTATGTTAAATGCGTTTAACGTAAAAACCTGGATGAACAAAGGGTGGAGGCGGGTATGTTCTTGTACGACTGCTGGTATGTGGCGGCCTGGGATCACGAGATCGAGACCGGCCGCTTGCTAAGCCGCAAGCTGCTGGGGCGCGACGTCTGTTTTTATCGGACGCCGGGCGGCGAGGTCGTGGCGCTGGAAGACCGCTGCTGTCATCGCTGGGCGCCGCTGTCGCTCGGGCGGCAGGAGGGCGACTACATCCGCTGCATGTACCACGGGCTGAAATTCGATGCGCAAGGCATATGCGTGGAGATTCCGGGGCAGGCGCAGATACCTGAAAAGGCGCGCGTGCGCCGCTATCCCACCGTGCAGCGCAAGCGCTGGGTATGGATATGGATGGGCGACCCCGGCAAGGCCGACTCCGCGCTGATCCCGGATACGTTCTCGCTGGACAGCCCCGAATGGCGCATGAAGCCCGGCTACATGCACTATCAGGCCAACTACCTGCACATCGTCGACAACCTGCTGGACTTCTCTCACCTTACCTACGTGCATCCCGGCACGCTGGGCGGCACCGAAGCGCTGGCAGAGCAGCGCCCCGCCATACGCCGCATGGAGCGCGGCGTGAACGTCGAGCGCTGGATCATCGGCGACACGCCCGCGCCCTTTCATCAAAAGGTGGGCCAGTTTCCGGGGGCGGTGGACCGCTGGTACATCTACGACTTCTGGGTGCCCGGCGTATTGCTGATGTACTCGGGCGTGCAGGCTACGGGCACGGGCGCGCGCGAAGGCAAGCGTCATCAGGCCTTGGAGTTCCGCAGTTGCCAGGCGCTGACGCCCGAAACGGAAGCCACCACGCATTACTTCTGGGCGGTGCCGCACAACTTCGCATTGGACGACGCCTCGGTTACCGACAGCATCTACGACAGCGTGGTGACGGCTTTCGAGGAAGACAGGCGCATGATCGAAGCGCAGCAGCGCATCATCGATACGCAGCCGGAGGGGCAGATGGTGGCGATCGTGGCCGACGCCGCCTTGATGCAGTTTCGCACGCTGCTGCAGCAAATGATACGCAGCGAACAGCAGGCCGCGCAGGAACAAGCGGCCGCGGCGTAGCGGCCGGCGACAGCAACAGACCAACAAGGCAGGAGAGCAAGATGGCTTCTTGGGTACGCAACGGATGGTATGCCGCCATGTGGGCGCAGGACCTCAAGCCAGGCGTGCTGGCGCGACGTACCATTCTGGGCGAGGAAATAGTGTTGTGGCGCACGGAAGACGGTTCCGTCGCGGCCTTGCAAGACCAGTGTTCGCATCGTTTCGCGCCCTTGCACATGGGGCGGCTTTGCGAGAACGGGCGCACCTTGCAATGCTCGTATCATGGCCTGGAGTTCGACGGCGCGGGCCAGTGCACGCGCAACCCGCACGGAGACGGCCGCATTCCGTCCGGCATGCGGGTAAGAAGCTTTACCGCAGTGGAAAAGCACACCGTCATCTGGGTATGGCCCGGCGAGCGCGAGGCCGACCTGTCGCGCATACCGGATTATTCTTTGCTGGATCACGCCGACCCGAGCGCCACCAGCGCGCGCGACTATCTGGAAATGGACGTCGACTACCGCTTGGTGGTGGACAACCTGCTGGATCTCAGCCACGTCTCGTTCCTGCATGACGGCATACTGGGCAACGAACAGACCGTCGCGGCGCAGATAGACGTGCGGGAGCAAGGCGAAAGCCTGACGGTCAGCCGCTACATGCCGGACGTGCCGCCGCCGGGGCTGTTCGACATGCTGTTTCGCCGCGATGGCCGGCCCGTGGATTTGTGGGCGGCCATGCGCTGGACGGCGCCCTGTAACTTGCTCAACGATGCCGGCGTCAAGGCGGTGGGCGACGCCCGCGAACAGGGCACGGGCATCTTCGGCGTGCATCTGCTGACGCCGCAAACCGAGCGCAGCACGCTGTACCACTTCGCCGCCGTCAGGCAAAACCCCCTCCCATTCCCGGAAGCCGAGAAGGAAGCCATAGGCCGCAAGCTGACCGAGCTGCGCCGCTACGCCTTCGCCGAGCAGGACGAGCCCATGATACGCGCGCAGCAGCGCGCTATCGACAGAGCCGCGTCGCCTTTGACGCCCAGGCTGCTTTCCATAGACGTGGGGCCGGTGCGCTACCGGCGCATACTCGATCGATTGATCGAGCAAGAAACCGCCGATGCGGCTTGCCGATCATGACGATGGCCGCGTCATCAGCATCAACACCAATCATCACAAAACAAACCAGGAGACAACGATGAAACCAGTTTTCGCCGCCGTGGCGGCCGCTACCCTGATGGCCGTGGCGCAAGGCGCCGTCGCCCAGATCAAGATAGGCATTACGGTGTCCGAGACCGGGCCCGCCGCCTCGCTGGGCAAGGTGGAGAAGAACACCCTCATGCTGCTGCCCAAGAACATAGGGGAGCACAGCGTGCAATACGTGATGCTGGACGACGCCTCGGACACCACTATCGCTGTGCGCAACGCGCGCAAGCTGGTGGGCGACGACAAGGTCGATGCCATCATCGGCTCCACGACGACGCCAAACTCCATCGCCATTACCGAAGTAGCCGCCGAAACGGGCACGCCCCTGATGGCCATGGGGGCCGGCGCCGCCATCGTGCAGCCAGTGGACGACAAGAAGAAATGGGTGTTCAAGCCGGTGCAGAACGACGGCATGATGGTGCACGCCATCGTGGAGCACATGGTGAAGACCGGCATGAAGAAAATCGGCTATATCGGCTTTTCGGATGCGACCGGCGAAGGCTATTGGAACGCGCTGGTGCCGCTGGCCGAGAAGGCCGGCCTGGAGCTGGTTGCCAGCGAGCGCTACCAGCGCACCGATACCAGCGTGACGGGACAGATACTCAAGCTGACGGCGGCGCAGCCCGACGCCATCCTGATCGCGGCCTCCGGCACGCCGGCCGCGTTGCCGCAGAAGGCGCTCAAGGAGCGCGGCTACGCGGGCCGCATCTACCAGACGCACGGCGTGGCCAACAACGACTTCCTGCGCGTGTGCGGCAAGGATTGCGAAGGCACTTACCTGCCCGTGGGCCCCTTGCTGGTGGCCGAGCAGTTGCCCGACAGCCCTTCGCGGCGTGTATCCATGGACATCAGTGCGCGCTATGAACAAGCGTACGGCAAAGGCTCGGTAACGACGTTCATCTCGAACGCCTACGACAGCTATCTGCTGCTGGAGCACGCCATTCCCACGGCGCTGAAATCCGCAAAGCCGGGCACGCGCGAATTCCGCCAGGCCCTGCGCGACGCGCTGGAAGCCACGAAAGACTTCAGCGGTACGCAAGGCGTCTACAACATGTCCGCGCAGGATCACGTGGGCCTGGACGACAGGGCTCGGGTGATCGTGCGGATACAGAATGGTGCTTGGGTGGTGGATAAATAAGCTGGTGCTTTAAGCGCCTGGCGCTGTTGGTCTGAAGGGCGAGAAACGCACGCGGCTTTCGACGGGTTTCTCGCCAATAACGATTTTTTGGAGGGTTGTTGGGCTGAAGGCGATAGCGATGCGGGAAGCAAATTAGCTTGGTGTTAACCCCCTGTTTTCAGCATTGCGTGCAATATAGACTCCCTATACATGTGTGAAGAACATCCACGTGCACGCGGCAATGAATGGTCTTTCAAGGGAAGGGAACTATGCAAATACAGCCAGGTTATCGCATCACTGAGCAGTCGGGCTTTCCGCGCCAGCGACGTTTCGCCGCCCACAGCGTTGTTATCACGTTGTCGGCCCTGTCATTCGCAGTGCTTAGTGCAACGGCACATGCAAACCGCGGCAACACCCATGGGTTTTCGCTTGCGGCAACCTCGGCGGTCGACTATACCAGCACGCCGCATGCCGCCATGACGGACTGCGCCGCGTTGACCGCGTTGGCCGGGGGGGGCGTCACCATGACGGCGGAAGTCGTACCCGCCGACGAAGGTGTCCCCGCTCATTGCCGAGTCAAGGGCAATATTCCCGCCGAGATCGGGTTCGAGGTGAATCTGCCGCTGCAGTGGAATGGCCGGCTGTTCATGTTCGGTAACGGCGGCTTCGCGGGGGAAGATGCCGAAGCCCCCGGCGAGGTGGAAGGGCGCGTCGCCGGGCTACGCGCCGGTTTCGCTACCGCTCGAACCGACACCGGACACTTGGCCAGCAAAGAGCCGCTGGGCACTTTTGCCTATCAGCAAATCAACAAAGTCGAAGACCACGGTTATCGGGCGGTGCATGAAACGGTCGTCCTGGCGAAGCAACTGATCGACACGTTTTACGCGCGTCCGCCTTCATACAGCTATTGGCAGGGATGCTCGACCGGCGGCCGCCAGGGCATGATGGCGGCATCCAAATATCCGGATGACTTCGACGGAATCGCTGCCGCGGCGCCTACCCTGCGTTGGAGCGACGTGATGATGAAGGGCTTGTCGAATCAGATGGCGCTGGACGACGCGCCTACCTTGACCCACGCCAAGCTCGGCACTGTTTTCGAAGCGGTGCTGGCTCGTTGCGATGCCAAGGACGGCGTTGTGGATGGCTTGCTGGCCGACCCGAGCCAGTGCGACTTCGACCCAGTTCGAGATCTGCCGCGCTGTACCGGCGCAGTCAACGATAGCTGTTTCACCGAAGCGGAAACCACCGCCTTGGCTAAAATCCGGCAGGGGCCGACGATCAAGGGCCGGAACTACTTTCCACAATATCCGGGCATGGAAGAGGCAAGCACCGCGCGTACCTGGATACGCAATCCCGACGGCTCTCCCAACGTCTTGACGGTGTTCGGTGAAAGCTACATGAAATACATGTTCTTCTTGCCCGAGCAAGACCCCGACTACGACTGGAAAACATTCGATTTCGATACGGACCCCGATCGGATGACGATGATCAATGATTTGTGGAACCCCAAGCCGACGCTGGAGGCGTTCAAGGCGCGTAACGGCAAGATCCTGACGTACTGGGGCCTGGCCGATGCGGCGCTGAACCCGATCATGGGCACCGATTACTACGCTGAAGTCGCCGATCGCATGGGCGGCGTCGAGCAGGTGCAGGATTTTTACCGGATGTACATGGTGCCGGGCGTGGCGCATTGCAGCGGTGGTTACGGCCCCGATGAAATCGACGCCATGACGCCGCTGATCGAATGGGTAGAGGCAGGCAAAACGCCCGATCGCCTTCTTGCGCAAAAGACCGTGGACGGCCAGCTCAAGTACAACCGCGCAATCTGCCCGCATCCGCAGGCAACGGTTTACCAGTCCGGCGACCCGGAATTGCCCGAAAGCTATACCTGCGTGTCTCCTGGCGACACCCCGGACGAACCCACCCCTGGCGAAGATGAATACACGGGCGGCGGCGGTGGCTGCACCGTATCGGCATCGGCCAGGGACGCCAGCTTGCCCGTGCTGGTTTTGATGGCTCTCGCCGGCGTACTGTATCGCCGCCGCGGGCGTAAGCAGCACTAGACGTTCACCCGTGGCCATGCGTTTACGGCCTTATGCCGGCCAACGTATTGCGCTGACGCTGCTGTTGATCGCATCTGTCGGCGTCATAGCGTCAAGCATCAGCGCTGCGCAGGGAGAGTCTATCCCTGTGCAGCGCTGGTGGCTATTGCTCGTGTTGGCCCCGGTGCTCGAAGAGTTCGCGTTTCGTGGTTTCTTGCAGCCATGGATGCAGGATTGGCTCATTCCCCGGGCATGGTCGAAGTACGCGGCCCCGCTGGCGGTCGTTGGCACCAGCCTGGTCTTCGCGTTGTGCCATCTGTGGTCGCAGCCGCCGGTTTGGGCGGCGATGACGTTTTTTCCTTCGTTGGCATTGGGCTGGCTGCGTGTACGGGGTTGCTCTTTGGTGCATTGCGCGGCCGTGCATGCGCTGTTCAATCTGATTTATCTGGCAGCAGCGCCTCTGGCGTAGCCATCCTTCGGCCAGCGCGGTGGCGAATTTCGTACAGGCGACGCCCATAATGAAAGACCCCGCCTTTTGGCGGGGTCTTGCTGCCGGGATGGCAGCGGCACGTACGTGATGTCGTGCGCGAGGTTGCCAGTAGGGGCAACTGACTGCCTAGAGCGGCAGCACCTTCAATTTACGGCAAGCGCAGGCATGGTTCAAGTCAGGGAAAATCCTGATAGGGCTATGCTGCGGCGCCACCTAGTCGCGTTAGGCTCACCCTAACTCAACTGGCAAATAACTGTAATGGACACTACTTAGCACGGCCTAGATACTTTTCCAGACAAGACCGAGAACACGCTTATTCCGTATTCGTCTGGAGGAATCATGGCCATCAAGAAGCAATTTCTGACGACTCGTTACGGCGGTTACTACGCCGAGCAAGCGCCGGAAGACCCGGAGTTGACGCACGTCGAGAAAGGCTCGGAATGCGGCGAACTGCTGCGCCGGTACTGGCAGCCGGTGGCGTTGAGCAGCGAGGTGAAGGACTTGCCGAAAGTCGTGCGGATGTTCGGCGAAGACCTCGTGCTGTTCCGCACCACCGAGGGCGAGCCCGGCCTGGTGGGCAAGCATTGCAGCCATCGCGGCTCGTCGCTGGAATTCGGCATCTGTACGCCGCGCGGTATTCGCTGCTGCTATCACGGCTGGGAGTTCAGCGTGGAGGGCGCGGTGCTGGAGACGCCGGGAGATCCGCCCGAAAGCACGCTGAAGAACCGCCTGTGCCATCCCGCTTATCCGGTCAAGGAATTCAAGGGCCTTATCTTCGGTTACTTCGGGCCGCCCGAATCCATTCCCGACTTTCCCATTTTCGACAGCTACGATTTCGAGGGCGACCGCCTGGTGCCCTACTGCCTGACTTACCCCTGCAATTGGCTGCAGGTGCACGAGAACGTCATGGACCCGATACACGCGGTGTTCCTGCACACGCGCATGACGTTCTCGCACTTTGCCGATGCGTGGGGCGAACTGCCGGTGCTGGATTTCCGCGAGACGCCGCTGGGCATGATCTACATCACGACGCGGCGCTGGAAGGACAAGATCTGGGTGCGCTCCAACGACATCGTGCTGCCCAATCTGGCGCAGGTGGGCCACATTTGGGAAGAAGGCCAGGACGAACGCAGCTTCGCCCGCGTCGGCATCACGCGCTGGACCACGCCGGTGGACAACACCACCTGCAAGATCATCGGCTGGCGTCACATGCACCCCGAGGTCGACCCGCGCGGCATGGCCGACGAAAGCCAGATAGGCCTGGAAAGCGTGGACTTCTTCGGGCAGGGCGCCGGGCGTGAATACGAAGACAGGCAGCGCTTGCCCGGCGACTTCGATGCGCAGGTGTCGCAAGGCCCCATCGCCATCCATGCGCAGGAGCACCTTACCGTCTGCGACAAGGGCGTGGGCCTGCTGCGTCGCCTGCTGCGCATGCAGATAGAGAAGATGAAGAAAGACCCCGCGTATCCCACGGCCGCCGACAGGCCGCCGGCGCAGGCGTCCACCTATTGCCACGACACGGTGGTGTCCGTTCCCCCCATTGACGGCCGCGACGACCGCGAGGTGCTGGAGCAGGTGGGACGCGGCATTACGGACATCGTCCTGGAGCAGGGCTACGGCGGCGACGCGCAGCGGCGCGCGGGCGTCAAGCGCAAGGTCGACGACATGGTGCGCAGCCTGACGAGTTTGCAAAACGCTTGAGCGGCACGCCTGACCTGGCATCGCACTGAACACGAAGACAGCCATCGAAACACAGAAGGAGAAAGGTATGCATCCGATTTTCAAGGGCGAAGTGGACTGGTCCGGAGAGAACCCCGGCATCTATCTGAAGGAGGACCCCAACGGCCCCTGGAGCGGGCTGATGTGCTTTTACCGCGTGGTCTATTCGCCGCACGGCATGGGCAGCGGCGTGGTGGTGCTGGACGAGCCCAACGTCGCCAAGGGCCGGCCGGACGTGGACAACTTCTGTATTTGCGACAACGAGGAATTGGCGCGCTACCTGGTGGCCGAGTTCTTCTCCAACTTCGCGGCCTTCAAGGTGTCGCCGGGCATAGGCGCGATCAGCTACCTGCCGCTGACGGGGCTGCGGCGCGAGGGCGATACGCGCACGGCTTGCAGCGAGATCATCAACTCGAACGACCTGGAGGTGCGCCTGAACTGGGAAGGCCTGAGCGACCGCTACGCCGTGAACATGCCCGCCGAGCTGGGGCCCACCAAGCGGCACGACATGCTGAGTTTCTTCATCGATGCGCAGCAGGCTTCCGTCACCATCAACGGCCGGCCATTGCGGGGCAAGCTCGTCACGCGCAACTGCGGTGGCGAAACCAAGAGTTCGGCTTTCCTGGCTTTCTCGGAGACCTGGATAAAACGCGCGGATTGATACGGAGGCTGCCATGCACGAATTACTACAGTATGCGTTGAGCGGGTTGGTGACGGGCAGTATCTACGGATTGATCGGGGTGGGCTTCGTGGCCATCTACAACGCCACGGGCATCATCAATTTCGCACAAGGGGATTTCGCCATCCTGGGGGCGATGCTGGCGATCACCTTCGTGTCGATGGCGGGGCTGCCGCTATGGCTTTCCATCTTGCTGGCGATTGCGCTGGTGGGTTTGATCGCCGGCGCCATCGAGCGCTTCGCGATACGCCCGGCCGGCAACAACGTGATACGCGGCATCGTCATTACCATCGGCGTGGGCATCGTCCTGCAGGGAAGCATGGCGGTCATCTGGGGCACCGATGCGTTTCCGATGCCGTCGTTCTCGGGCGACGCGCCGGTGCGCCTGGGCGGCGCCACGGTGCCCAGCCAGGCCATCTGGGTGCTGGGCATCGCCGCGGTGGTGATGTTCTGCCTGAACCTGTTCTACCGCTACAGCTATCTGGGCAAGCTGTTTCGCGCCTCGTCGCTCAACCCCTTCGCGGCGCGCCTGATAGGCGTGCGCACCCGCACGCTGAGCACCATGAGCTTCGTGCTCAGCGGCTCGCTGGGCGCGCTGGCCGGCATCATCGTGGCGCCCATCGCGCTGACGCAATACAACGGCGGGCTGACGCTGGGCATCAAGGGCTTCGTGGCGTGCATCATCGGCGGCATCGGCAATCCGGTGGGCGTGGCCGTGGGCGGCTTGTTGCTGGGCGTGCTGGAGGCATTCTCCACCGGCTTGCTCAGTTCCGGCTACAAGGACGCCATCGCGTTCGTGCTGCTGCTTGCTTTCCTGTTCTTCCGTCCGGAAGGGCTGTTCGGGGCTTTGAAGAGCGGGAGGCGCTGACATGATGCGTTATCTATCTTTGGTTATCGTGCTGGCGGCGGTCTGTTTCTCCGGTTCGGACTATCTGATCAACCTGGCGGTGGTCGTCGGCCTGTACAGCCTGCCGGCCCTGGGGCTGGCCCTGCTATGGGGCTATACCGGCCAGATATCGCTGGGCCATGCGGCCTTCTACGGGCTGGGCGCCTACGGCTCGGCGCTGCTGAGCATGCGCCTGGGCATCAACCCTTGGCTGTCCATCGTGATCGCCATGGCGCTGGTCGGCATCGTCTGTAAAGGCATAGGCTGGCTGGTGTTCCGGCTGCACGGCCACTTGCTCGCCATGGCCACGCTGGGCCTGGGCATCATCGTGCACATCGGCCTGGTCGAAATGCATTGGCTCACCGGCGGCCCCAACGGCTTGACGAGCGTGCCTCCCTTGACGCTCTTCGGCCTGGAACTGGTGACGAGCACGCAGATACTGCCGGTGATCTGGCTGGCCTGCCTGGTGGGGCTGCATTGCTCGGACAACCTCATCCGTTCGGGCATGGGCTTGTCGATACGCACAGTGGGCGAAAGCGAAAGGGCGGCGGCTTCGCTGGGGGTGAACGTGCCCGGCATCAAGCAGGCGATTCTGGTGCTCAGCGGCGTGTTCGCCGCCGCCTCCGGCGCCATCTATGCGCACTACATCGGCTATCTCAGCCCCGGCCCCTTCGACGTCGGCTTCTCGATCAAGCTGCTGCTGATGGTGGCCATAGGCGGCTTTGCGCAAATCTGGGGCGTCGTCTTCGGCGTGCTGTTCGTCACGTTGCTGGGCGAGCTGCTCAAGCCGCTGGGCAGCTACGACATCGTCGTCTTCGGCATTCTGCTGGTGGGCGTGATTCTGTATTGCCCCAACGGCCTGCTGCAACGCTTCCGGCGAGCGCCGTTCAAGAAGCCGCTGGCGGTTCGAGGAGGCCAGTCATGAGCGCATCCACCATACTGTCCGTGCAGGGCGTCAACGTTCACTTCGGCGGCATCAGGGCGCTCAACGACGTCAGCCTGAACATCGGCGAAGGCGAACTGGTGGCCTTGATAGGCCCCAACGGCGCGGGCAAGACGACCTTGCTCAGCGCCATCTCCAACCCATGCCTGGCCCAGACGGGGACGATACGTTTCCGGGGCGAGGACATCACGCGGGTGCCCGGTTATCGCGTCAACCTCAAGGGCATTGCGCGCACCTTCCAGGCGGGCGAGGTCGTGCGCGCCCTGACCGTGCGCGAGAACGTGATGGCCGGCGGCGTGGCCTCGTCGGGCCTGAGCTGGCTGTCGGCGCTGGCCCATGCGCGCAAGTCCCGGTCGGTGCTGGACGAACTCTCCGCCAAGGCGGAAACGCTGTTGCGGCAAGTGAGCTTGTGGGAGCAGGCCGACATGCCGGCGGGCGTGCTTTCGGCCGGGCAGCAGCGCCTGCTGGCGATTGCGCGCTCCATGGCCACCGATGCCTCGCTGCTGCTTCTGGACGAGCCGGGCGCGGGCCTGAACGAAATCGAAAAGCGCCATCTGGCCCACGTCATCCAATCGATTGCCGAGTCCGGCAAGACCATTCTGTTCATCGAGCACGACATGGATCTGGTCAGCAGCGTGGCGCGCCGGCTGATGGTTTTGGACCGCGGCTACCTGATCGCCGACGGCCGCCCCGAAGACGTGCGCAAGGACCCGGCCGTCATCGCCGCCTACCTGGGCGTGGCGGACGACGCGGGCGGCAAGCCCAAGCGCGACTTGAAGCGTTTCCAGGCCGTCAGCGGCATCAAGGCGCGCAAATTCCTGGTCATGCAGGATTTGTCGGCGGCCTATAACGGCGTGTCGGCCTTGAGCAACGTATCGCTGGAGGTGCAGGAAGGCGAGATCGTCGCGCTGGTCGGCGCCAACGGCGCGGGCAAGAGCACGCTGCTGAAAAGCATTTCCAAGATCGTGCAGCCCACGGCGGCCGCGCTCGAATTCCAGGGTCAAGACTTGCGCCAGCTGCCGGCCGACTCCGTCGTGCAGCAAGGCGTCAGCCTGGTGCCCGAAGGCCGCGAACTGTTCGCCGCCATGACGGTACTGGACAACCTGCTGCTGGGGCGCCAGCCCATATTCGGCAAGGACGCCTGGTGGAAGCAACTGCTGAGCGGGCGCTCGGGAGACGCCAAGCTGAATCAGCGCCTGGAGTTCGTCTACGGGCTGTTTCCGATACTGCGCGAACGCAAGGACCAGATGGCCGGCACGCTGAGCGGCGGGCAGGCGCAGATGCTGGCGATAGGCCGGGCCTTGATGGCCGAGCCCAAGCTGCTGATGCTGGACGAACCCTCGCTGGGCATCGCCCCGCAGATCGTGGCCGACATCATGCGGGCGCTGGTCGAGCTGCGCGAGCAGGGCGTCACCATTTTGCTGGTCGAGCAGAACGCCAGGGCGGCGCTGGAAATCGCCGACCGGGGCTACGTGCTGGCTTCGGGGCAGATCATGAGCTGCGGCGACGCCATGACCTTGCTCAACGACGCGGACATCCTCCAAGCCTATCTGGGCGGCGGAGATTTCGACATGGCCGAAGCGCCGCGCATCAGGCTGGCTTCATGAGCCGGGTAAGGCGGGCAAGCGGCCGGCCGGCTTTGCAACACAGGCAGGAAAGCGATTTTTCACACATCAAGGAACGAACATGAGAAAACTATTATTTGCATGTTTTGCCTGCGCCCTGATGGGCGCAACGACCGCCTACGCGCAGACCCTGAAAATAGGCGGCCTGCTGGAAACTTCGGGAACGGTGGCCTCTTTGGGGCAGCCGGGCCTGGAAGGCGCGCAACTGGCCGTCGACCAGATCAACCAGGCCGGGGGCATCAACGGCAAGAAGCTGGAACTGGTCAACATCAACTCCGAAAGCGACAACACGCAGACGGTGTCCGCCGTCAAGCGCCTGACCGGCAACAAAGAGATCCTGGCCCTGGTGGGACCCATGAACACCGGCTCTTCGTATGCCGTGCTCGACATGGTGCAGCGCGCCGGCATCGCCATGGTTTCCAACGGCGGCTCGCGCGGCATCGTGCTGCCGGTCGAAAAGAAGCCATGGATATTCCTGGCGCCGCTGACGGACACCCTGGTGCAGCAGGTGATGCTACGCGACATGAAGAAAAAGGGCATAGAGCGTATCGCGCTGCTGAACTCGGATTCGGCCTTCGGCACCAGCGGGCGCGAGCAGCTTGAGTCGCAGGCGGGCGATTTCGGCGTGCAGATCGCCGCTCAGCAAACCTTCGGCAACAACGACAAGGACATGACGCCCCAGCTGACGAACATACGCGCCAAGGACGCGCAGGCCATCGTGGTCTGGTCGACCGGCCCGGCCCAGGCGATTGCGGTGCGCAACATTCGCCAGCTCGGCTTGGATATTCCCGTGTACCTGTCGCATGCGGCGAACGACTACAACTTCCTGCGCCTGGCCGGCGAGGCCAGCAACGGCGTGCACATTCCGTCGTCCAAGCTGTACGTTACCGAAGCCCTACCCGCCGACGACCCCCAGAAAGCGGTGATACAGCGCTTCGTCACCGACTACACCAGCCGCTACAAGCGGCCGCCTGCCACCTTTGCCGGCAACGGCTATGACGCGACCATGCTGATCGCCGCCGCCATCAAGGCGGGAGGCGAAGATCGCAAGGCGGTGCGGGATGCGCTGGAAAAAATCAAGGATTACGTCGGCATCACGGGTATCTACACTTATTCCGACAAGGACCACTTCGGCATACAGCCCAACAGCGTGGAAATGCTGCTCGTCAAAGACGGTGCGTTCACGCTGGACAAGTAAGATGGTGAATGCGGGATACCAGGGCCGAGCCGCCGCGTTTGCGCGCGCCGGGCGGCCTGCCCGCGTGCATATGGTCCGCCATAAATCGGATACTATATACTGTTTGTTTCCATTTACCGCCATTCCGGTTCATCGCGCTGCTGGTTCGCCAGCGGCGCCGAGCTGCGGCCGAAGAGGCTTGCGCTGGCGAGTCAGGAGGGAGACATTCATGCCGAACGTCACCAAAACAGGCGCTGGCGCCGACGAGGCCTGTAGCAAGCTCAAAGACGCCGTGCGCGACATCGCTTGCCCCGGCATACCGCGCGTCACCATGCGCCAGCTCAGCTATTTCGTCGCCACGGCGCGTTGCGAAAGCATCGCCCGCGCCGCCGAAGAGCTGCACGTTTCATCGCCCTCGATTTCGGTGGCGCTGACCGAACTTGAATCGATAGTGGGCGTGCCGCTATTCGTGCGCCGCCATGCCAGGGGCGTCGTGCTGACCGAGGTGGGCAGCGAGCTGGTGGCCACGGCGCGCCAGATATTGTTGATGGCCTACGAATTCCGCAGCCGCAACGATACCGCCAGCTACGAGTTCGAAAGCGTCATCGATTTCGGCTGCCTGGTCAGCCTGGCGCCGCTGGTGCCCGCCATCGTCAACGAGTTCTATCAAGAATATCCCAAGGTGCGCGTGCGTTGGCACGAGGCCGACCATGCCGCGCTGATCGCGGGGCTGGAAGCCGGCACCATCAATTGCGGCCTGCTGTACGACTTCAACATCCCCGCCAGTATCAGCGCCATGGTGGTGCGCGAGATGCCGCTGCAAATGGTGCTGCCGCAAAACCACCCCATGGCGGACGAACCCATGGTGGCGCTGCGGGACATGGCCAAGGAGCCTTTCATTCTGCTGGATCTGCCCAACACGCACGACTATCTGCTGTCGTCGTTCAGCGAGCTGGGGCTGGAACCGCTGATCGCCCACAAGACCCAGTCGTATGAAATGCTGCGCAGCCTGGTCGCCAACGGCTTCGGCTACACCTTGCTGAATTATTGCCCGCCTTATGCCGGGCTGAACGGCGGCGGGCTGGTGTGCCGGCCGGTGATGGAGGAGCTGCGTTCGTGCAGCATGGTGTTCGCCAGGCGGCACCGCTACCAGACGCCTTACGTCGTCGAGATGTTCAGGCAGCACATATGCGAGTTCGTCGCCAGGCAGCCTATCAGCGCATGAAGAACACACCGCACGCGAGCGTGATGCGGCGAATATGACGGAGCGATTATGAGCAGTGGCAACTTGCTGGACTGGAGCGCGGTCAAGGTCGTCGAGGCCATCCGCCGCAAAGAGGTTTCCGCCCAGGAATACATGCGGGAAACCATCGAATGCATCAAGCAGCAAGAGCCCTGCGTGCATGCCTGGCGATGCTGGAGCGAACCCTTGGCGATGGAGGCGGCCAGCCAGGCCGATGCGCGGGCAAGCGGCTTGCTGGCCGGCATACCGGTGGCTGTTAAGGACATCATCGACACGGCGGACTACCCCACGGGCTATGGCTCGCCCATATACGAACGACATCAGCCCTCCATGGATGCCGCCTGCGTCGCCTTGCTGAAAGAAGCCGGCGGCATCGTGCTGGGCAAGACGGTGACCACCGAGTTCGCCTACTTCCAGCCCGGGCCCACGGCCAACCCGCACAACCTGGCGCACACGCCGGGCGGTTCCTCCAGCGGTTCGGCCGCGGCGGTGGCGGCGGGTATGGCCCCGCTGGCCCTGGGTAGCCAGACGGCCGGCTCGCTGATCCGGCCGGCCTCGTACTGCGGTGTGTGGGGCTACAAGCCCAGCTTCGGCTTGTTCAGCCTGGCCGGCGTGCACCCCATGGCGCAAAGCCTGGACACGCTGGGCATGCTGGCTAGGCATGCCGAAGACCTGGCCTTGATGTACCACGCGCTATTGGGCGGCAACGTCCAAGACGCACCCATGCCCTTGCCGGAAATGCCCAGGCCCACGCGGGAAGCGCCTTCCATAGGCGTATGCCGCACGCCCGACTGGGAACACGCCACCGACGATACGCGCCGCGTGCTGGACGAAGCGGCGCAAGCCCTGGCCCAGGCCGGCGCCAAGGTCGCCATGCTGGATCTGCCCGAACCCTTTACGCGGCTCACCCAAGCGCAGCGTGTCATTCAAGCGTACGAAGCCGCGCGCACGCTGACGGTGGAGCGTCTGCGCCATGCCGAACGGCTCAGCCCCTCCATCAGCCAATTGATCGCCGACGGCCTGCGCTACGGCGAACAGGAATACCTGGAAGCCTTGCGGCTGGCCGACCGCTGCCGCCGAAACCTGGGCGGGCTGTTCGGCGCGCACGACGCCATTCTCGCGCCCAGCGCGCCGGGCGAAGCGCCGGCCGGCCTGGCCGCTACCGGCGACCCCATTTTCAGCCGCATGTGGATGCCTCTGCAATTGCCCTGCATCAACCTGCCCTTCGGGCGCGGCGCGCAAGGGCTGCCGGTGGGCGTGCAACTGATCGCGGACTACCTGCGCGACGATGCGCTGCTGGGCCTGGCGGCCTGGGCGGAGCGGGCGCTGGAGATACGCGTGAAGCTTGCGTAGGGCGGCGGCGCATCCGAACCCAGGATGCGCCCGCGCCTCAATCCGGCAGCACCTTGCCCGGATTCATCAGCCCCAAAGGGTCCAGGGCCGCCTTGACGCTGCGCATCACGTCCAGCGCTTCGCCGTGCTCGATGCGCAAGTATTCGCGCTTGCCCAGGCCGACGCCGTGCTCGCCGGTGCAGGTGCCGCCGTAGGCGATGGCGCGCTCCACCAGCCGGCGGTTCACGTCTTCCGCGCGCTGCACCTGGCCCGCGTCGTCGGGGTCTATCAGCAGCACCATGTGGAAGTTGCCGTCGCCGACGTGGCCCAGCACCGGCGCGGTGATGCCGGCTTGGCGGGCGTCTTCGCGCGCGGCCCGTATGCATTCGGCCAGTTCGGTCAGCGGTACGCAGACGTCGGTGGTCATCATGCGCTTGGGGCGTTCGTACGCCATGCAGGCATAGGCGCAGTCGTGGCGCGCGCGCCATAGGCGTTCGCGTTCCTCGGCCTGCGTGGCGCAGGCAAAGGCCTTGCCGCCGTGATCTTCGCTGATGCCGCGCACGACGTCGCTGATCTCCTGCGCCTGGGAAGGCGAGCCGTGGAACTCGAAGAACAGGTGCGGGACGACGGGTAGGCCGAGCTTGGAGTAGCGGTTGACGGCGTCGATCATGACTTCGTCGAGGAACTCCAGGCGCGCCACGCCCAGGCCCGACTGCATGATGTCCACGGCGGTGGCGACCGCCGCCTCGGCGTCCGGAAACTGGCAGGTGGCGGAGATGACGTGCTCGGGCCGGGGATACAGGCGCAGCGTGATTTCGGTGACGATGCCCAGCGTACCTTCGGCGCCGACGAACAGATGCGTCAGATCGTAGCCCGCCGACGACTTGCGCGCGCGGCTGCCGGTGCGGATGATGCGGCCGTCGGCCAGCACGACTTCCAGGCCGCGCACGACGTCGGCCATGGTGCCGTAGCGCACCGTGTTGGTGCCGCTGGCGCGGGTGGAGGTCATGCCGCCTATGGTGGCGTCCGCGCCCGGGTCCACCGAAAAGAACAGGCCGGTGTCCTTGATGCGTTCGTTCAGGGCGCGGCGCGCCAGGCCGGGCTGGACGACGCAATCGAAGTTGCCCGGATGCACGGCCAGCAGTTGGTCCATCTGGCAGGTGTCGATGACGACGCCGCCGTGCACGGGGATCAGCGCGCCTTCCACCGACGAGCCCACCCCGAAAGGAATCATCGGAATGCGGTGGGCATGGCAGATGCGCGCGATGGCCGAGACTTCCGCGGTGTTCCGCGGAAAGACCACGGCCTCGGGCATGCGCGGCGCGTGCCACGATTCGTCGCGGCCATGAATGGCGCGCACCGATTCGCCGGCGGACGCCCGCTCGCCCAGCAATTCGCGCAGTTGCTGGAAGGCGCCGGCGAAGCGCTGGGCGCGGGCGTCGTCGAGTGCGATGGTCGTATGGCTCATTTGATTACTTCTCCGCTTCGATCTTGGCGATCTCTTCCTTGAACATGGCCAGCGCGGCCTTGCCGTCCACGCCCAGTTTTTCCATGCGCGCCAGCCAGGCGTCGCGCAGCGAGTCGCCTTCGGCGCGAATGCGCGCCACGTCGTCGTCATTGGCGACCACGATGGTGTAGCCGGCGTCCGTCATTTTCTGCCAGGCTTCGGCGTCCACTTTGTCCCAGGCCTTGCCGGCCAGGCGTGCGAAGGCTTCGCCGGAGGCGGCGTCCAGGGCCTGGCGGTCTTGATCGCCAAGCTTGGCGTAGGCGTTCTTGTTGATGATGACGTAGTGCGTGTCGCGGTACAGGCCGCCCGGCACGCGGTAGGCGTTCTTCATCAGCGGCAGCAGGCGGAAGCTGTCCACCGAGTCGGCGTTGAACATCGCGCCGTCCACCACGCCGCGCGACAGCATTTCGTAGGCTTCGCTGGCCGAGGTGAACTGCGGCACGATGCCCAGGCGGCTGGAAATGTCTTGCACGATGCCGCCGGTGGCGCGCAGGCGCATGCCTTTCAGGTCGTCCAGCTTGGCGACGGGCTTGGCTTCGCGCGTGTAGAAGTGGCCGGGGCCGTGGGTGTACAGGCCCAGCAGTTGCACGCCGTCGAACTCGTTCAACTGCGCGAAGAACTTCTGGTGCGTGCGCCAGTAGGCCACGGCGGCGCTTTCGGCGTCGTCGGCGTAGCCGGGCAGCGTCATGCCGTAGGCCGACGGGAAGCGGTCTGCCGTGTAGGCGTGCACGCTCAATGCCATGTCGGCCACGCCGTCGCGCACCAGGTCGAAGTGCGCGGGCGGCCGGCCCAGCGCGGGCAGGAACTGGATTTTCACGCGCCCGTCGGTGGCCTGCTCGATGTTGGCGGCCCAGGGCTGAAGGATTTGCGTGGTGATCGGGTGGGTGGGCGGCAGCCAGTTGGAAAAGCGCAGCACGGTTTGCGCCGAGGCCATGGACGAGAATGTGGCGGCGGCGACAAGGCCTGCGCCCAGCAAGAGTTTTTTCAGCATGTGTGTCTCCTTGGTGTTATCCGTAGTCCGAAAAATCGGTGTGTGTCACAAACTGTTGGGCAGGAACAGGACGATGGCGGGCACGGCCGCCAGCAGGGCGAGCCTGAACACGTCGGCCACCACGAAAGGCATGACGCCGCGCACGATGGTGTGGGTGGCCACGTCGGGCAAGGTGGCGCGCAGCACGAAGATGTTCATGCCCAGGGGCGGCGTGATCAGGCTGATCTCGGTGACCACGACGACGATGATGCCGAACCATATCGGGTCGAAGCCGTAGCTCATCATCAGCGGGTAGAAAATAGGCACCGTCAGCAGCATCATGGACATGCTTTCCAGCACCAGGCCCAGCACGATGTAGACGAGCAGCACGCCCACCAGCACCGCTACCGGGCTCAGGTTCATCATCTTCACCCAGGCGTCCAGCGCCTGCAGCAGGCCGCCCACGTTGACGAAGTTGGAGAAGATCAGCGCGCCGATGACGACGATGAACAGCATGGCCGTCATGCGCGCGGTATCGACCAGCACCTCGAAGCATTCGCGCAGCCGCATCTTGCCGCGCACGACGGCGAACACGCCCGCAAAGCCCGCGCCTATGCCGGCGGCCTCGGTGGACGTGAACACGCCCAGGTAGATACCGCCGATGACGACCAGGAACAAGGTGGCCACGCCCCAGACGCGGCGCAGCACGCGCAGGCGCTCGCGCCATGAGGTGCGCTCTCCGGGCGGGCCGGCGGCCGGGTCCAGCACCGCGACGGCGTAGGCGGCCGCGCAGTAAAAGCCCAGGCCGACCAGACCGGGGACGATGCCCGCGATGAAGAGCCTGTCGATGTCGGTGTTGGTCATCAGGCCGTACAGCACCAGCGCGATGGAGGGCGGAATCAGGATGCCCAGCGTGCCGCCCGCCGCGATCGAGCCGGTGGCCAGGGTGTCCTTGTAGCCGAACTTGCGCATCGAAGGCATGGTGACGCGCGACATGGTGGCCGCCGTGGCCAGGCTGGAGCCGCACACGGCGGAGAACCCGGTGCAGGCCATCAGCGTGGACAGCGCCAGGCCGCCGCGCAAATGGCCGACGAAGGAATAGGCGGCCGAATACAGGTCTTCGGAGAGCCGGGCGCGCGTGATGAAGTTGCCCATCAGGATGAACAGCGGCAGTATCGCCAGGTTGTAGCTGAAGGCGGTGTCGAAGGCGGTTTGGCCCACCATGGAAAGCGCGCCGGGCCAGCCGACGATCAGGCCGAAACCCACGAAGCCGGCCAGCGCCATGGAAATCGCAATGGGGACGCCGACCGCCGCGAGCACGAACAGCGCGGCCAGGCCGATGAGCAGGCTGGAAGACATCATGATGCTTGCCCCTTGTGTTGGCTGGCGGGCGCGCCCACCACGGTTTGCCGCCAGAATGCCAGCGCTTGCAGCACAAAGATGAAGGCGGAGACGGCCGCGCAGAAGGCGATGAAGACCGCGATGGGCGCCATGGGCAGGCGCAGGAACGGCGTGGTGTCGCCGTAGCGGGCCACCGTGAGCGCCTTGTCGGCGATGCGCCAGGCCAGCAGGCCCATGCCGCCCGCGCTGATGGACGTGACCAGCGCATTGGTCAGCGCCTGCGCGCGCCCGCGCACGGCCTGGCTCAAATAATCCAGCCGGATGTGTTCGTTCGCGGCGGTCACCAGCGGCAGCGCGGCGAACACGAGCACGCCCATCGCCAGTTCGATGATCTCCGCGGCGCCCGGCACCGGCGAGTTGAACAGGTAGCGCCCGGCCACGTCTAGCAGCATCAACAGCATGATGCCGAACAAGGACAAGGCCGCACAGGCCCCCGCGGCCAGGCGCGCGGCGTGTTCCAGGCGCCGCCAGCCGCCCGGCCGTGCCGCCGGATTCTCGGTTTCGCTCATACGCTCTCCTGAAGAGGGGCGCCCGGCATGGGGTGGCCGGCGCGGTGCAGATATTGTTTGTTCAGCCGCGCGGTGTCCGGGCAGCCCAGTTGCGTCAAGGTGTCTTGGTATTCCCGCGCCAGAATCTCCAGCGCGTGGCGCACGCCTGCTTCGCCCGCGCTGGCCAGGCCGTACAGCGCCGCGCGCCCCACCATGACGGCGCGTGCGCCCAAGGCGACCGCCTTGGCGATGTCGCTGCCGCGCCGTATGCCGCCGTCCACCAGTATTTCAAAGCCGGGCATTTCGGGCAGCTCGGCCAGGGTTTCCAGCGCGGTGCGCGAGTCGTCCAGTTGACGCCCGCCATGGTTGGAAAGCACCACGCCGTCCAGGCCCATGGCCTGGCAGCGCTGGACGTCTTCGGGGTGCAGCACGCCTTTGACGAGCATCTTGCCCGGCCATTGCCGGCGGACGATGTCCAGCGCTTCCCAATCGAAACCGGCGTCCATGGAGCGGCTCAGCAGCGCGGCGCGGGCGGCGCCGGTCTGCGCCTCGGGTGTGTTGAAGTTGCCCAGCACCGGCATGCCGTGGCGCAGGTAGCGCAGCGACCAGCCGGGATGGCTGACACCTTCCCACAGCGTGCGCGGGCGATGGCGCACCGGCAGCGCGAAGCGGTTGCGCATGTCGCGTTCGCGCTTGCCGTTGGCGACGACGTCCACGGTGACGATCAGGCATTCGTAGCCGGCCTGCTTGGCGCGCTCCACCAGCGAATGCGCCAGCGCGCGTTCAACGACGTACAGCTGGAACCACATGCGCCCGCCCGCCTGCCGGGCGACTTCTTCCAGAGAAAGGCTGGACGCCGTGGAAAGCGAAAAGGGAATGCCGTGATGCTGCGCCGCGCGCGCCAGCGCCAGGTCGCCGCGCGGCCAGTACATCGAATTCAGGCCGGTGGGCGCGACGACGGCCGGGAAGGCGGCCGGTCGCCCCAATACCGTGGTGTCGGGCGCGACGCGGCGCAGGTCGACCAAGCGCCGGGGAACGAACTTCCATTGCCGGTACGCGTCGCGATTGGCTTGCAGCCCAAGCTCGTCCTGAGCGCCGCCCGCCATGAAGTCGTAAATCATGGCGGGAAGGTTTCGGCGCGCTTGCTTATGCAGATCTTCTATGTTGATCCACTTCATATGGCGCGCGCATGCCACGGGCCGGCCGGTGGCATGCGCTTGTCTCCTGTCGCTTTTATTCAAAGGCTTTTCGTGTTGTGCCGCCTATTGTGTGGCCCGGAGCAATATAAGACAATAAAACATAACTAATAAAAAATATTAGATAAATGAATATTGATAAGGTCGACCTGAATCTGCTGCGCCTGTTCGACGCCATCTACACCCGGCAGAAAATCAGCCTGGCCGCCGATGCGCTGGGCATCAGCCAGCCCGCCGCCAGCCAAGGGCTGACGCGTTTGCGCACCATGCTGGACGACCGGCTTTTCGTGCGCGCGCCCGGGGGCGTTCGGCCCACGCCGCGCGCCGAACGCCTGGCGGCATCGGTGCGCAACGCGCTGGAAATCCTGGGCCAGGCCCTGGCCGACGCCGAGCAATTCAACCCCGCGCAATCGCACCGCGTGTTTCGCGTGCAGATGATGAGCGACATGGGCGAAGAGCGCTACCTGCCGCGCATGATGCGGGAAATCGAGCAGCACGCGCCCGGCGTGCGGGTCGAGACGGTAGACCTGCTGCGTACCGACTTGTCGCAAGCCTTCGATAATGCGCAGGTGGATTTCGCCTTCGGCTCTTTGCCGCGCCTGCAGGGCTGCCGCATGCAGCCCTTGTTCGACGACCGCTACGTCGTGTTCTTCCGCAAGGACCATCCCGTGCTGGGCAAGCTGAACGGCGCCAGCCCGCCGATCTCGGTATTGGAATCGCTGGAATTCGTCGCGGTGCAAACCCACGCCGACACTTCGCGTATTTTGAAGCTGCTGGGCCTGGAAAGCCGCCTGCGGCTGGTGACGCAGAACTTTCTTTCGCTGCCCTTCATCATCGGCGCCACCAATCTGTGCGTGCTGATTCCGGGCAGTACGGCGCGCGTGTTCAACCGCGGCGGCGAGTTCGGCACCATCGCGCCCGACCTGCCCCTGGGCGGCTTCACCATCTCTTTGCACTGGAGCCGCCGCTTTCACGACGACCCGGCCATCGTATGGTTCAGGCAGGTGGCCAAGCGGCTGTTCGCCAGCGGGCAATACCGCGACGGCTGAGGCGCGGCGCGCAATACAGACGATTCAAGCGCGGGTGGAAGCCCGCCTGCACAACCCCTATAACCTATCTGCACTATATTTTATAAAGAATAGCGAAAGCCATTCCATTCGCTGCTGTCCAAAGAGATGAGCGGGCAAGCCATGCGCCTGGGCCCGGACTCGTTGGATGAGATAGTGAATAATATGGGGGCTATGTGCAGTCAACTGTGGAAAACTCAATGCTTAAATCATCATGGGTGATCAAGGAAGGACGTATCGCATCGTTGCGCAGCGACGGGCTGGCGCCGCTGGACGGCGAAATCGCCTCGGCTCAACCCAGAGGACGGCCTTCGGCGAGACGAGCCGCGGACCGCGACATGCGCGGGCAGATCATGGACGTGGCCGAAGTCTTGTTCGCCGAACATGGCTACGCCATGACATCCACGCGCGACATCGCCGCGATGGCTGGTGTGCGTCAATCGATGATCTCGTACTACTTCAAATCCAAACGCCGCCTATTTGAAGAGGTCATCAAGCAGCGCGCCATGGCCTTGTCCGAGCGGCGCATGCAAAATTTGAGGACGCTGTTGAACAAGCACGGCGGTCTTCCCCCCGTGTCCGATCTCGTGCGTGCTTTTCTGTTGCCCTTGCTCAGCTTGCTGCATAGCGGCCCCCGTGGCATTGCTTACGTTCGTTTGCTGGCGCGCTTGCACAACGAACCCGAAGATTTGTCCGAACGCATGAACAGGGCCGTCTACGACGAGTCCATCAAGCATTACCTGGAAGCGCTGGAGCGAGCGCTGCCCGACGTAGACCAGGCGGATATCCACTGGCGCATGATGTTCCTCGTGGGTGTTTGTCTCTATACCTTTTCCGAACAGGGCCGCCTGGAAGACATATCCGGAGGCCGCTTCAAAGAGGGCGACATCGACGAAATGTCCGCCCGCCTCAGTAACTTTCTTGCCCACGGTATGCAGGCGCCGTCCACCCGGCTTTAAGCGCTGCGCTGCTAAATATTCGCTGGCGGTAGGGATAAATACTGATTAAAAAGCATGGGCAAGTATGCCAAACTTTTTGTACGGTCGATTGACCAATTTGAGGTCACTCCCGTAGTGCTGAAGCTGAACTCAATCGGAACAGCCTCTTAAATGCACTAAACGCCTATATTTTTTTACCTTTTAAATTGGTCGTTTGACCGACCTGTTTAGGGTGAACGAGATAAACAAAAACCGAGGAAGAGGGAGAAACGCGATGGATAAGAAAAATGTATTGTCGTGGGTACTGGGCGCCGCGCTGCTCAGCACAGCCGGCCTGACGCAAGCCGCCGATTCGGCGGATTGGCAGTTTCCCGTCCGGGAGCGCACCCCCGCCTTCTCGAAAGATGGGGTGTGGAAAGAGGTGGCGTACAAGCCGCTGCCCAAATCCGAGGTCACCAAAAAGTGGCATTTGTGTGTGCTGTTCCCCCATACCAAAGACCCCTACTACATGGCCATGACCTATGGCGCGGTTAAAGAGGCCGAGGCCAAGGGGATTGCGCTGAACGTATTTGCCGCTGGCGGCTATACCGAGCTGCCCACGCAAATCTCGCAAATGGAAGACTGCGTCAGCCGTGGCGCGGACGGCATCGCCATGGTTGCCATTTCCGCCACCGGCCTGAACCGGACGATAGCCAAGGCGGCCGACCAGGGCGTGCCGGTGGCAATTACCGGAGGAGACGTCACCTCCGATCGCGTGGCGGCGCGGGCTCAGGGCGACTGGTTCGACGCGGGCCGTCTGGTGGGGGAATACCTGAAGAAGAAACACGCGGCGGATGGCAAGAAGGTCAAGGTGATATGGCTGGGAGGGCCCGAAGCGCCGCGTTGGTCCAAGGATTCGGCGGATGGCTTCGTTAAAACAGTGGCGAACGATGCCAATATCGAGGTGCTGAAAGTCGTGTGGGGAGAGCCGAGCAAGGCCGCCCAGATTCCCTTGATAGAAGACACGCTGCTGGCCTACTCCGATATCGACTACATAGCCGGCATCGCTCCGGGTATCGCCGCGGGGATTCAGGTGCTGAAGGAAAAGGGCCGTTCCGATATCAAGCTTCTGTCTTCGTACACGACGCCGGAAACCGAGGCGGGGCTGCGTGACGGCAGCGTGGAGGCGATAGTTTCCGACTACACCGCGGCTCAGGCGCGCGTCGCCATCGACCAGTTGGTGCGCATCCTGGAGAAAAAGCCCGTCATGCGCGATGTGGATACCGGCTTCACGACCATAGAGCAAAGCATGGTCAAGACCTATCCCCGGGATCTGTCGCTGGCGCCTGAAGATTGGAAGCCTTACTTCGAAGTGAAATGAGGCGGCCATGCAAGAAAGGCGTGAGATGAGTCTTGCCGCCGCCATGCCGCTTCCGGCCGTATGGCCGGAAGCGGAGCGGAGCGTCGCCCAGGCAGTGGTCTTCGGCAAGCCATTGCTGAGCGTGCGTGGCATCAGCCGCCACTTTCCCGGGGTCCAGGCGCTCTGCGATATGGATCTGGACGTGCTGGCCGGCGAGGTGCACGTGTTGTTCGGCGAGAATGGCGCCGGCAAATCCACGCTAATGAACATCATCTGTGGAGCCTTGGCGCCTTCGTCGGGCCAACTCTTGATGGATGGCGAAGCGGTGACATTCCGCAACGTGCAAGAGGCGCGTAAAGCGGGTATCGCCGTCGTATTCCAGGAGTTCAGCCTGGCGCCGGATCTGACTGTGGAGGAAAACCTGTTTCTGGCGAACGAAACGCTGGGATGGGGCGGCATGCTGAACAAGCGGTGTATGCGCGAACGCGCGCTGGCACACTTCAGCAGGTTGGGTTTCAAGCTGTCGCCGCAAGCCCGGGTCAGGCAATTGTCCCGAGCGGAGTGCCAGATGGTGGAAATTGCCAAGGCGGCGCTGACGAATCCACGCGTATTGATCCTGGACGAGCCGACGGCTTCGTTGACGGAAAGCGAAACCGTGCAACTGTTTGCGCTCATCCGCCAATTCCAGCAGCAAGGCGTTGGCGTTATTTACATCACCCATCGCATCAGCGAGATCCAGGCAATCGGCAATCGTGTCACCGTCATGCGTGACGGCCGTTTGATCAGAACCGTGCCAGCCGCCGAAACCGATCGCAAGCAATTGGTGGAGCTGATGACGGGGCGCAGTTTCGCGGGCTTCTACCCCAGCATAGCCTTCCAGCCGGGCGAACCGGTGTTGACGGTGCATGGCCTGGCTACGGCCAGCGGGCTGGTCAGAGAGGCATCGTTGACCGTCCGCGAGGGGGAAGTCGTGGGTCTGGCGGGTTTGGTGGGATGCGGCAAATCGGAAATCGGCCGTGCCTGTTTCGGCATCGAGTCCGTGGCCGAGGGCTCGATACAAGTGGACGGGCGTGAGCTCGGCAAGGCGGCGCCGCGCTCGTTCATCGAAAGCGGCGTCGCCTACGTCACCAACGACCGCATCCAGGAAGGCATGCTGCTGGGCCGCAGCGTGCGCGAGAACATCGGCCTTGCTTCGCTCAAGTCTGCGGCTTTGATGAAGAACGGATGGCTGTCGCGCCGCGCCGAGAAAGAGATTTCGCTGGGTATGGCCAAGCGTATGTCGCTGGCGCCGCTGGACATCGAGCGGGCGGCGTATAGCTTCTCCGGCGGCAATATGCAGAAGGCCTTGTTGGGGCGCTTTCTCGCACGCCAGCCCAAGCTGCTGATTCTGGATGAGCCCACCGTGGGCATAGACGTCAATGCCAAGGCCGAGATTTATGGGGTGCTGGAGCAATTGGTGAAGGAGGGCATGGCGGTTCTACTGATCAGCTCCGACCTGCCTGAAGTGCTCAGCTTGTCCAACCGCGTCTACGTGGTGCGCGAGGGGGCGACGGTGGATGAGCTGGTGGGGGCGCGCAAGACGGAAGAGGCTGCGCTGTCAGGGTTTTTTGTCAAGGAATAACAATGAATATGACATCTGTCGACATGCAAGCCGCCGCGCCTGCGGGGAGAGTTGGTTGGCGCGAAATCGGCGCATCCATAGGGATGATGCCCTTCTTGTTGCTGGCTTTGGTGCTGCTGTTCAGCCTGTTGGAACCCCGCTTTGTTTCCGAAGCGAATCTGTTCAATCTGACGCGCCAGTCCACCTACCTGCTCATTATCTGTGTGGCGCAGTTTCTCATCCTGGTATCGGGCGGCATCGATTTATCAGTGGGCAGCAACGTGGCGCTCGTCAGCGTCGTTAGCGCGACGGTGATGAAGTATTACATGGGAGTGGATCCCGAGGCCGTGGGGATGGCGGTGACGGCGGGCGTAGCCTGCGGCGTGGTCACGGGCGCGATGGTGGGGCTGGTCAATGGCCTGGGCGTCGCCGTGCTGCGCGTCACGCCGTTCGTCATGACGCTGGGTACGCTGTCCATGGCGACCGGTCTGGCCTTGTACATCTCCGGCGGCTACAGCATCTCGGGCCTGCCCGAACAGTTTGGCAACTACCTCGCGTACAACACGGTGTACGGCATTCCGGTTCCCACTCTCTATGCCGCGTTGATTCTGCTGCTGACCTATCTGTTGCTTAGCTGGACGCGCTTCGGCCGGTACTTGTACGCCATAGGCAGCAATCACAAGGCTGCTCGCCTTTCCGGCGTGCGTACTTCGCGTTGTCAGGTGTTCACCTATGCCTTTGCCGGCGCCATTGTGGGCATAGGCGGCGTGCTGCTGACGGCGCGCACCGAGAGCGGAGAGGCCACGCTGGGCGGTACCGACCTGATTCTGAATTCAATCGCGGCCTGCCTGATCGCCGGCGTATCGCTGACGGGCGGGCGAGGCCTGCTGCGCAACGTCGTGCTGGGCGCCATTTTCATCACGGCGCTTTCCAACGGTATGAATCTGCTGCGCATCAACAGCTATCTGCAAACCATCATCATCGGCGCGGTTCTGATCACCGCCATCGCGGTCGATCAGTTGCGAGGCGGCGATCGCCAGCGATGATGTCCGGACGACATTCACTACAAACCAATAATGCCACTAGAGGAGCACATGATGAACGCGGAGCAAAAAACGGGAACCTTCCCCAGCCCCTTTGAACTGCCGACCCCGGAAGGCGCGCAGGGTTGGGAAGACCTTTATCCCTACTATTGCGTGGTCAGCCCCGAGCGCAGGACGTTGGAGGAATCCAAGTTCTGGTTCTTCGACGGCATGCATAATCCGGAGCCGCTGTACCCCTTCGACACGATCATGACGGAGAATTGGTGGGTGGCGCTGAGCCAGATGACGAACCGTGTCTGGGCGTTTCCGCCGGCCATAGGCGTGGACCAGCGCGTGATCAATGGCTACCTCTACGTCAGTCCCAACATCTGCGACGACCCGGCCAAGGTGGCCGAACGGCAGGAATACTTCACGCGCCGCGCGGGCCACTACTACGAAAACTGGGACGAAATCTTCGAGAACTGGAAGGTCAAGGCCACGGACTGTATCGAACGCCTCAAGCAGATCGAGTTCACGCCCTTGCCCGAGTACGAGAAAGAAGAATACGTCATGGGGCATAGGGGCTTGTATTCCAGCCATGACCTGCTGTGCAAGTACAACCGTCTGATCGAGAACATGCTGGAAATGGGTTCCTACCATTTCGAGATGCTGAACCTGGGCTACGGCGCCTACCTGACGTTCCGCGAGTACTGCCAAAGCGTATTTCCGGGCATTGCCGACCAGACCGTGACCGATATGGTCAGCGGTATCGACATCATGCTGTTCCGCCCCGACGACGAGCTGCGCCGCTTGGCCAAGCTGGCGGTCAAGCTGGGCGTGGACAAGACGATTACCGACAGCAAGTTGCCCGGCGAGGCTATTGCCAAGCTCAAGGAAAGCAGCAAGGGCCGCGAGTGGGTGGAGTCGCTGGAGGCCTCCAAGGATCCATGGTTCTGGTATTCGACGGGGGTGGGCTACACCCACTCGGATCCCGTATGGATGACGGACATGCGCCTGCCCTTCACGGCCATGCGCGGCTACATCGATGCCGTGCGCCAAGGCCAAAGCGTGGATCGCCCGCTGGACGAAATTCTGGAAAAGCGCGCGCGCGTGACGGCGGAGTACCGTGCGCTGCTGCCCACGGACGAAGACCGCGAAGCTTTCGACGGCCTGGTCAATCTGGCGCGCAAGGTCTTTCCCTTCGTCGAGGACCATAACTTCTACGTGGAGCACTGGCACCACTCCATCTTCTGGCACAAGGTGCGCGAACTGGGTGACTTGTTCGTCGGCAGCGACTTCTTCAACGACCGCGAGGACATCTTCTATCTGCACCGCCACGAAGTCAGCGATGCCCTGTACGACCTGCTGATCGGCTGGGCCACCGGTACGCAGCCGCGCGGCGAAGTGTATTGGAAGCCCATCATCGAGCGCCGTCGCAAGCTGCGCGATGCGCTGGCCAAATGGTCGCCGCCGCCCGCGCTGGGCAAGCCGCCCACCGCGATCACCGAGCCTCTGACCATCATGCTGTTCGGCATCACGCAGGAAACAGTCGAGGAGTGGCTGAGCGTCGGCCAGGATTCGTCCAATATCCTCAAGGGCGTGGCGGCCTCGCCCGGCAAGGTCACCGGACGCGCCCGGGTCATCTCCGACCCAGAGCAACTGTATGAAGTGCAAAAAGGAGAAATCCTGGTTTGCCGGATTACCGCGCCAAGCTGGGCGCCGGTGTTCCCGATGATCAGCGCGGCGGTCTCCGACGTGGGCGGCATGATGGCGCATACGGCCATCATTTCCCGTGAATACGGCTTGCCCGCTGTGGTGGGTACCGGCTTCGCTTCAAAGACATTCAAGACTGGGGACTTGCTCGAAGTGGATGGAAACTTCGGCACCGTGACCCGCATCGAGGAGGCAGCTTGATGTTAGATGCAGCACCCAATATTCTTTGGCTGGACGACCCTCGGGCGAAGGAAAACCCGGCCTTGGGCGGAAAATTCTCCAGCTTGGCCACTTCGACCGCGGCGGGCTATGCCGTTCCGCCCGGCTTCGGCATTACCACGCATGCCTTCCGTGCTTTCGTGAGCTCCGCCGGCCTTGGAGATGAGATTCGGCGTGTGCGCAAGGTGGCCACCGAAGTGGAGCCGGCGAAGCTGAAGGCCGAAACCGCCGCGCTGGTGGCGCGCATCATGGAGGCGCCGATGCCCCAGGCTTTGCTGGATGATATCGAAAGGGCCTATCGCAGGCTGGAAGAGCGTACGGGCCTTGTCGATGTGCCTGTGGCCGTGCGCTCCAGTGGCGAATCGGAGGATCTGGCGGGTGCCAGCTTTGCCGGACAGTACGAAACCTACTTGTGGATAACGGGCCTGGACGACCTGCTGCGTTATACCCGCCAGTGTTGGGCCGGCATGTTCAGCGATACCGTATTGACGTACCGCCACGAAGGCCAGCAAGTGGCCGCCTTGTCCGACTTTGCCATTTGCGTGGGTATCCAACAGATGGTGCAGGCGCGTTCTGCAGGCGTCATGTTCACGCTTGATCCCATTACGGGCGATCGTTCCAAAATCGTCATTGAATCGTGCTGGGGCCTGGGTGAAGGCGTGGTCAAGGGCGATGTTACGCCCACCCAGTTCAAGGTGGATAAAGTCACGCTGCAGGTGCTCAAGCGTTCGCCGCATACGCAGACACACGAGTATCGCTTCGACCTTCAGACCGGGGAAGTGGGCTTCTGCGAAGTTGAGCCCGAGCGGCAGGACGCCATCTGCCTGCCGGACGAGACGGTGGTCGAATTGGCCCGGTTCGCCAAGCAGGTCGAGAAGGACAGAGGGGCGCCGCAGGATATTGAATGGGCGGTGGACGATAAGCTACGTCTGCATGTGCTGCAGGTGCGTCCCGAGACAGTCTGGAGCGCCAAGCCGGTCCAACCCATTACCCGGGTCAAGTCGCCGGTGGACTACGTGCTCAAACGCATGACTGGCGGCCAGAGTTTGGTTCAGTCGGGCGGAGAGTAAGGCGATGAAGGCTCCCGACTTCATCTATCACCGCGCCGTCTCGGTGGAAGAAGCCGTTCGCCTGCTGGACGAGTACGACGGCAATGCACGTATTCTTTCCGGCGGGCAAAGCTTGATCCCCATGTTGAACATGCGGCTGTGGC
This sequence comes from uncultured Burkholderiaceae bacterium, assembly GCA_934525625.1. GTDB lineage: Bacteria > Pseudomonadota > Gammaproteobacteria > Burkholderiales > Burkholderiaceae_B > Mesopusillimonas. The sequence goes on along the minus strand of CAKSZL010000001.1, from coordinate 292,187 downwards.
GGCCGTCCGCGCTGATAGACGTCAATCGGATTCCGGACCTGGATGCCATCGAGACCAAAGGCAGAGAGACGGTGCTGGGCGCCCGTGTCAGGTACGTCACGATAGAGCATGCGAACGTCATTGCGCAGCGCTTGCCGCTATTGGCGAAGATGATTCTGTATGTAGGGGATAGGCAGGTGCGGCATCGCGGTACTGTCGGCGGAAGTCTGGTACAGGGCGACCCCACGGGAGAGATGCCATTGGCGGCTTTGACGCTGGGGGCGCGGGTAAGGGCTGTCAGCGTACGTGGCGAGCGCGAGATTCCAATGGAGCAATTCTACGAAGGGTCGTACGCCACGGTGCTGGAAGCTAATGAGATGCTTGTATCCATTGCTTATCCCCCGCACCCGCCGTTCTTCGCGTTCCGCGAAATGAACCGCCGCCATAACGACTTCGCCGTCGTATCGGTGGCGGTTGTGGGCGAGGTGGATGATGAAGGTAATTGGCGGGGCGTTCGTCTGGGTATGGGTGGGGTAAACGACGCACCCATGCTGGCCACGGATGCCATGGCAAGGCTGGACGGCACGCGCATGAGCGACGAGGACATTGCCGAGGCGGCCGCGCTGGCCGCGGCGCAGGCCGATCCGCCGGACGACATCCGCGCTTCCCGCGAATACCGCCGCCACCTCATCCACGCCTACGTCCGCCGTACGCTTGCCGACCTCCGGCAGGAGGCCTTGGGTGCCGCCGTCAAGGCGCCGGCCCATTAAATTCCACCGTAAGAGCCGTTCATGAAATTCAAGCAGGAATTCACCGTTGCCGAAGAGGTGCAAAAGGTCTGGAGCTTCTTCCAGCGGCCCGAGGACGTGGCCAGATGCATGCCCGGTATCGATAACATTCAGATCATCGATTCCGACCAGTTGTCCGTGCGCATGACGCAGAAGGTGGGGCCGCTTTCCGCCAGTTTCGACACCAGCGTGCGTATTACCGAGCGTACGGAGCCGAGCTCCATACAGTTCACGCTGATAGGCAAGGCGACGCGCGGCGCGGTGGGAAACTTCCGGGCTACCAATACCGTCATGCTGCATGGCCAGGGCGGGCAAACGCACGTCACGGTGGAAGGAGAGGCCGCGCTGGCCGGGGCGCTGGGCAGCGTGGGCCAGCGTGTCATCGCCAAGCAGGCGGAGAAGCTGACGGCGGAATTCGCCGCGAACCTGGCCACCGTGCTGGCGGGCGGCCGGATCGGCCAGGAAGCGGCTGCGGCGCCCGCGCCGGCGGCTCGGCCCGTGGCGGCTACCCCCATGGCTGCACCTGTCGCAGCGGCTGCGCAAGGATACGCGCCGCCGCCCAGGCCTTTCGACGATCCATGGAGCAAGGTGGCTGCTTCGTTCAGCGTAGCGACGTTCATCGTGTCCTTATTCGTTCTATATCACGTCGTCAGCCAGGGGTGATTCATGGCCAACGTGTCGAACGCAATGGAAATACAGGCGCGCATCAACGGCGACGAGGTGTCCGAAACCATACCTGTGCGCATGCATGCCGCCGATTTCCTCAGAAAGCAGTGCGGCCTGACCGGCGTGCACATCGGATGCGAACAAGGGGTTTGCGGCATGTGCACGGTGCTGGTTGACGGAGAGGCCGTGAAATCGTGCTTGATGTTGGCGGTGCAACTGGATCAATGCGAGATCCGTACGGTGGAATCGCTGGCGCACGCGGACGGTTCGCTCAACGATTTGCAGCGCGCATTCCGTGAGCATCACGGCCTGCAGTGCGGGTTCTGTACGCCGGGTTTCCTGATGCTGGCCACGCATCTGAAGTCCAGCGGAAAACGCTATACCCTTGCCCAACTGCGCGACGAAATGAGCGGTGTGCTGTGCCGTTGCACTGGCTATGAGGGGCCGGTGCGCGCCATTGCCCAGTATCTGGGCGATCAGATCGCCGACGAGGCATAGGAGACGGCATGCTGGATCAAATTGGAATAAAGGCGCAGGTGGAAACCGAGCGGGCGCCCACGGAACAACCGCCAGGTATCGAACAGGAAAAATCCCCCCATATCGGCCAGGTGATCCTGCGTGTGGAAGATCTGCGCCTGCTACGCGGCGATGGCTGCTACGTCGATGACGACCAGCCTAGCCGGATGCTGGAAATGGCTGTGGCGCGGTGCCCTTTTCCGCACGCCAAGGTAGTGTCCATCGACGTGTCCGAGGCGTTGCGCTTGCCCGGCGTCAAGCATATTCTGTGCCCCGAAGACGTCAGGCGCGACAGTGAGCCGTTGACGATCTTGCGCCCCGTGCCCGGCGCTCCCGCCTTGCCCTACTATGCGCTTGCCCAGGGCCGTGCACTGCACGAAGGCCAGCCGGTGGTCAGCGTGGCGGCGCAGACCCGGGCGATTGCCGAAGACGCCATAGAGCTAATACACATCGAATACGAGCCGTTGCCGTGCATCACGGATACGGCCCTGGCCATAGAGCCGGAGGCCATGCCGCTGCATCCCGATGTGCTGCCTACCAACATACTGGCGGCAAACGTCGATCAGGCTGGCGACGCGGACGGCAGGCTGGCGCAGGCCGAGGTCGTCGTGCAGGACCGTTTCCGTGTCAACCGCGTGACGCCGCTGCCCATGGAGACGCGTGGCATATTGGCTAGCTGGCGCCCTGGTGCGCGCAAGCTGACGGTTCGCATGTCCACGCAGACGCCGCACCTGGTGCGTAAGCAACTGGCCGATATTCTCAGGCTGGAGGAAAGCTGTATCGACGTCAGCGCGTCGGACGTGGGGGGCGGCTTCGGCATGAAGCTGGGCGTCTACCCCGAGGACATCCTGGCTGCGTTGCATGCGATGGCCACACGCCAGCCGGTGAAATGGATAGAAGACAGGCTGGAGCACTTCCGCTCCGCCACGCATGGCAGGGAGTCTCTGCACGATTATCAGATAGGCGCCACGCGCGATGGCACCATTGTGGCGGTCAAGGACGATTACGTGACCGACTTGGGTGGCTGGAACTCCTCGTTCGGGTCTTCGCAGCTTTCCAGCGTCACCTTCGTCGGCCCCTACAAGGTTCGGGATGCGTATGTGCGGCGGCGCGTGGCCTTGACCAACAAGACACCCGTAGGCGCTTATCGCGGTTACGGCCAGCCCGAGGTCAATTTTGCCCGCGAGATTCTGGTGGATCGCCTCGCGCGTAAGCTGGGCATGGACCCGGTGGCGCTGCGCTTGAAGAACATGTTGCAGCCCCATGACTTGCCCTGGACGACGCCTTCCGGGGCGGTTTACGACAGCGGCGATTATCCGCGCAGCTTGATGATGGCGGTGGATGCCATAGGCTATCAGGCGCATAGGGCCGATAAGGCAAGAGTGCGCCAGGATGGACGGCGCATAGGCATAGGGTTTTCGTCGTTCATCGAACGGACCGGCTATGCCAGCGCCCGTTTTCTGATGAAGCGGGGCTCGCAGTTCGGCGCACATGAAAGCCTGACCCTGCGCGCCAATCGCTCGGGTTTCATCGATCTATATACCGGCGTGTCGTCGATAGGGCAGAGTGCCGAGACGGCAATGGCCCAGGTGTGTGCGGACGTGCTGGGTATGGACATCGGCATCATCCGCGTGCATGCCGGCGACACGGCGTCTTCGCCGCTGAACACAGGAGCGTTCGCATCGCGCACCATGATCGCCTCGGCCGGCGCCATCAAGGAAGCGGGAGAAGTTTTTCGCGGCAAGGTGCTGCGCATTGCCGCTGGCGCTTTGGAATGCTCCGTGGACGAACTGGAGGTTCATGGACGAGAGGTGCGCCATCGCGAGGCGGCGGGAAGAAGCATACCCCTGAAGCAGGTTTTCACCCGGGCCATTGTGGGGCAGGGCATACCCGCCGAAGAGACGCCCGGGCTGGACGCGACGGCTCACTACGAGCCGCCCGAGGCCGCTTTTTCGTTCGGCGCGGCGGCAGCTCGCATAGCGGTCGACCCGATGACGGGAGAGTACGAAATCGAGCGTTTCCTCATCGTTCACGACTGCGGCACCGTGGTCAACCCTTTGCTGGTGGAAGGCCAGGTACGTGGCGGGTTGATGCAGGGCCTGGGCGCCGCGCTGAGCGAAGAGCTGAAATACGACCCGCAAACCGGCCAATTGCTGAATGGCACCATGATGGATTATTTTGCGCTGACGGCGGCTGACGCGCCGCCCATCGAATTGCTCCACACCGAGATTCCGTCTCCGGTAACGCCTTTCGGTGTGCGCGGCGCCGGCGAAGCCGGCACCATACCGCCCGCCGCCGCGGTGGCCAATGCCATTTGCGATGCGCTGGCCGAGTTCCAGGTCGAGATCTCCGCGCTACCCATTACGCCCGAGGCGGTTTGGCGGGCTATGCGCACGCCGCAATACGAATGAACGATAAGCCGGGCCGCCACGGCGACGGAGGCGGCGGGCGCGGGCCTTTTTTGCAAGGATTCACTCATGACACCATCCCTAGAAGCGCGGCTGCACGGCCGTTATGCCGACTCCAGTTTCACTCCCTTGGAGCACGCCGCCATGGATTGGCTGGACGGCTTTTATCAGCTTGAACACCTGCTCTCCACACGGGAGTGGGCCATACGCCTTGTGCCGACGGCCTCGGAAGAACTGAGGTTTGCCGCACTGGTGCATGATGCCGAGCGTTTCTTTCCCGGCGGGCCGTCCGGTACCCCGGATGCGCCTTTCGACGATCCAGACTACCTGTTTGCCCACTCCATGCGATCCGCCGATTTCGTGGAAGATTGGCTGCGCAAGCAGCCCGGCGTGCCCGAGCCCTTCATCCGGCGCGTGCGCCAGCTGGTGCTGCGCCATGAGATCGGCGGCAACGACGAGGAAGACATTCTCCAGGCGGCCGACTCGCTTTCCTGGTTCGTGACGTTGGATTGGCTGGCTTACGAATGGGCGGCCAGCGGCAAGTTGAGCAAGGCGCGCGTCTATGAAAAGCTGGATTGGATGTTGACGCGCATTCGCCCCTCGGTGGCCAGGGAACAGGCGCTGGGCATCTATCGCGAAGCCATCGCGGCAGTGGAGGGGCGCAACGACGTCGCCGGTTTCGACATGAAAGAGCGCCGCCGCATCGCGGGCAGTAAGCGGATGCTATTGGGTTTGTAGCGCGCGTTCGCGTTTAGGCGGATGAGGTAGGCCTGACCGCGCCGGCCGCCTTGCGTATTTCCTCCAACAACAAACTAGCCGCAGGCAGCAGCCTGCCCCGGGCGCGGTGCAGCAGCGCCAGTTGGCGCGTCCAGCGGGTGGCTTCCATCGGAACGGGGCGCAGCAGGCCGTTTTGCTGTTCCAGCTGGAAGGACTCGCGCGCCATCATGCTCAGGAAATCGGTGGTGGCGACCAGGGCTTTCAAGGTGTGGATGGAGTTGGCGGTGATGGCCGCCACGGGGGGCTCCAGCCCGGCGCGCATGAACGTGGCGTTCAGTTCGCTCCAGAGCACGTTGCCCTTCTCGGGGATGGCCCAGGGGTAGGCCAGCAGGTCGGCAAGCTGGGGTTGGGGCTTGCGCATCAGCGGGTGATCCCAGCGGCCCAGAATGCAGACTTCGTCGTGGAACAGCGGCGTGGCGGTGACGCCCGCGTCCAGCGGTTCGCGCCATAGGCCGACGATGGCGAAGTCGATTTCGCGGCGTAGCAGCGAGGCCAGCAACTGGTTGCCGGTACTTTCGATGACGTGAATATGCAGATTGGGCGACTGCCGCAGCGTGCGTTGTATGGCTTGCGGCAGCACTTGCGAGGCGACGCTGGGTACGGTGCCTACCCGTACCAGGCCGGTAGCCGAGCCCTTGAGCAGTTCGATTTCCTCGTGCACGCGCCGCGCTTCGGCTTCCAGCAATTCGGCGTGGGGCAGCAGGGCCCGCCCGAAGGCGTTCAGTTCCATGCCGGCCGAATGGCGCACGAACAGCCGCGCACCCAGGCGGTCTTCCAGGCGATGCAGGATGCGGCTGATGGCCGGCTGGGTCATGGACAGCGTGGCGGCGGCGCCCCCTATGCTGCCCAGCCGAACCACGGCCAGGAAAGCGGCCAGTTCTTTTCTGTCGAAGCTCATGCAAAATTGTGATGGCTTGGTGCTGAAAATGCAATGTCAAAGACAAGACCTCCAGAGACCTGACAGTTCCGCTGTGCGCCTGCCCCGCCGTCGTCAGGGCGCTGGCCCATCCGTGATCGTACTGACGGGTGTCTGCTTGCGCTCGTTGACGAGTAACTGGAATACATCGGGCCGGGCGTAGTGGCCGACGACGTCGAAATCGAATTTGCCGCATGCGACCTGATTCAGGTCGATTTCGGCCGTCAGTATGGTTTCTTTCTCGAAGTCGGGGCCGGCGATAATCTCGCCAAAGGGGTTGACGATACAACTGCCGCCGCGCGAAATCACGGTATCGGGAGCATCGCCCAGCGTGCAGGGAAAATCGTCGGGGAAGTCGCTGCGCAGCGTGTACTGGTTGCAGGACAGCACGAAGCACCGGCCTTCGAAGGCGATGTGCTGCATGGAGGATATCCAGGTGTCGCGCTGATCGGCTGTGGGTGCGCACCAGATCTGAATGTTCTTGGCATACATGGCCATACGCAGAAGCGGCATGTAGTTTTCCCAGCATACAACCGAGCCCAGGCGGCCATATGGCGTGTCGAAGACGGGCATGGTCGAGCCGTCGCCGAATCCCCAGATCAGCCGTTCGCAGCCGGTGGGCATCAGTTTTCTGTGCTTGCCCAGCAACTCGCCCTGCGGTGAGAAATGCAGCACGCAGCAATACAGAGTGCCGCCGTCGCGCTCTATGACGCCGATGACGAGATAGATGCCGTTTTCGCGGGCGACGTCGCCGAGTGTCAGTGTGGCCGGACCAGGCACATCTATAGCGTTGGCCCAGTAGCGGCGATATTCTTCGCGGCCGTCCATGCTGCGGGTGCCGACGACTGAGCCAAAGGTGGAGCCTTTGGGATAGCCGCCTATGAAAGCTTCCGGGAATACGACGATGCTGGCACCGCGGCGGGCTGCGTCGGCGGCCAGGTCGCGGACTTTCTCCAGGCTGCGCTCGGTATCGAAGACGACGGGGGCGGCCTGGACGACGGCGGCGGTTGTCGTTGCGCTGGAATCATGGATAGGCATTTAGTCTCCTGTTTGTCTATTAATGTATCTATAATGAACTATTATTGTATCTATAAAGTTTATTATCTATGCCAGAGGCGGGTTTGACAAGCGTCGGGCGAGCGCCGTACGCTGCCGAAGGACGAAAGCCCGGCTGTCGGGCCAACCCGGTATGAGCGCTCCGGGAAGCAACGGATACCAAGGTAAAAGTGGCCACAGAAAATCATCAGACCGCCGTGCGTGGCGTCAACAGCGTGGAGCACGCGCTGCGGCTCATCGCTCATTTGGCGCAAGAGGCAGCCGCCCAGGGGGCGACAGCCACAGAATTGACGCGCGAGTTGGGCTTGCCGCGTCCGACGGTATATCGCGTGCTGACTACGTTGCAGTCGCAGGGCTGGGTGACGCGGGAAAGCCGGCGCTACCGGCTGACGCTGCGTTTGCTGGAACTGGCGGAGTCCGCTTTTTCCATGACGACCATGCAGGCCGTCTGCCAGCCGCATCTGGCCGAGCTGGCGCGTAGTACCGGAGAGACCGCCCACTTCGCAGTGCTGGACGGCGTCAAGGCGGGATACATCGCCAAGGTGGACGGCGAGCACGCCATACGCATGAGCAGCCACGTGGGCTGGCGCGGTCCTCTGCATGCCACGGCGGTGGGCAAAGTACTGCTGGCCTGGTCGGAGCCCTCGATCACGGAGGCGCTGCTGGCGCAGCCGCTGGAACGCTACACGGACAAGACGCTGGTGGATTCTTTGAAACTGGTGGCCGAGCTCGGCCGTGTGCGTAGCCAGGGCTACGCCATCGATGACGAAGAGCTGCTGCAAGGCTTGGTCTGCGTGGCCGCTCCCGTTATCGCTCAGGGCCGCCTGCTGGGGGCGATCTCCATCTCGGGGCCGGACTCGCGGCGCGAGGCGCTGGTGCGCGGCGCCGTACTGGTGCGCGAAGCCGCCGACGCGGTTGCGCGTGCATTGGGCTAAGGCTTGCCTACGCTAGCGCAACAAGCTGTCCCAGTGCGGCTGCGAGTCGAAATGCTCTTTCAGGAAGTTGATGAAAGTGCTGACCTTGGCTGGCGTATGGCGGCGGCTGGTATACACCGCCCAAATAGCGGTGTTGCTCGATATGGGATAGTCGTCAAGTATGGTGCGCAGGCGGCCCTGTTTGATGGCGCCCGCGACGTCCCAGGTTGCTTTCAATGAAATGCCCAGGCCCGCGTATGTGGCGTCGCGTATGGCTTCGCCGTTATTACAGACATAATTTCCCTTAACCTTGATGCGCTCCAGGCCATCGGGGCCATTGAACGTCCAGTAAGGTTGCTGCGTGAGCATCAGACAGTTGTGATTCACGAGATCGGAAGGATGCTTGGGCACGCCGTGGCGCTCCAGATAGGACGGCGATGCACAGACTACGCGGCGATCAGCGGCCAGGCGGCGCGCGATCAATTCCGAATCCTGCAGCTCGCAAATACGGATGGCCACGTCGAACCCCTGGCCGATGACGTCGATGATCTCGTCGTTGAGCGCCAGATTGAGTTGGATGTCCGGGTAGCGCTTGAGGAACTTCGGCATGATGGGCGTTATGTGCTGCAGTCCGAACGAAGCGGGCATAGTGACTTTCAGTGTGCCTTGCGGCACTTCGTCACGCCGTGACGCAGCGGCCGAGACTTCTTTGAGTTCGTTTAGCAAGTGTTCGACTTTGAGCAGATAGTCGGCGCCATCCTGTGTCAAGGTCAGCCGCCGTGTGCTGCGGTGAAACAGACGCGTGCCCAAATGCTTTTCCAGTTTGTCCAGACGGTAGCTGACGGCCGCCGGACTGACCTCGATCTCTCTTGCGGCGGCTGACAGGCTGCCGGTACGCGCCACGAGGATAAACGTATCGATGTCCACGATGTGGTTCACCGGCGACTCCTATAAAGAAAACTTTAAAGTGATAGAAGTTCTACGTGGATTTTCTAATGATCTTCGATTGCTATGATGAATTCACCGTTGAATACATCACGTGCATGAACATCCAATTGGAGGGAATCATCATGACACAAAATCGCGGAGAACTGCTCAAGGCTTATTTCGTGCCGAACGGTTCTTATCTGATGGAATTGTCCGAGGACGGTAGCGACGCCGAGCAGGTGCGCGTTCTGCATGCCATAGGTAAAGCCATAGACGAAGACATGCATGCGGATGCAATCATCGTGGCTTCGCCTCATTGGCTGCCCAAAAGCGCCTTCTTCGTGGATTGTGGCGGCATTCACGAGTCATTCCATGATTATGTGCTGCGTCCGGCGCCCTTTGGCCGCCGCTTTTTCACCCACGTCATGCCGGGCCATCCCGAACTGGCGCGCGCCTTGATAGAGGGCGGACAAAACGCCGGGCTGCCGGTGAAAGAAAAAACCTATGGTATGGATCACGGCGCTTTCTGCCCCTTGAAGGTCATGGGTGTGCGTACGCCCATCGTGCCAATCTCCATGTCGCAGCGGTCACACGATGAATGCCTGCGCTGGGGCAAAGTCATTCGCCAAGTGGTCGAGGAAAGCGGCTTGCGGGTCGTGCTATTGGCTCCCGGCAACCTCACTCACCGCCTGGATCTGCGCATCGAGAGCGCCAGGGAGGAGTACTTCGAACAGGGCAGACAGTTCGACCAGCTTGTGTGCGATCTGGTCAGCGAAGGCCGTAGCCTGGAGATCACGGACATCGATCCCGAGCTATGGGCGGCGGCGGCGCCGGAAGCCAACCTGTGCAATATTTCCTTGATTGCGGGCGCCACGGGCAATGCCCCCGGCAAGATCCTGCAATACCACGGGGCGATCTATTCAGTGGGCGACGTGACGTTCGCTTTTGACACGCATGAAGTTTGACGAGGAGAGGCGAAATGGCCGTAACTGCAGAATTGGACACTTTGAATCCGCAATTCATCTATGACGCGATTCGGAAAGTGGGAACGGGTCGTGCGCGGGACATCGACGACAAGGAATGGCTCATCGAATTCCATGAGCGCCTGGACGACGACAGCATGCGCATCCAGGTCATGCACCCGGAAGGTCATGTACAAAAGCTGCACATAACCGAAGACGACTTCCTGTTCAGCGACAACAAGGTGCGCATCAAGGGCGTGGAAGGATTCGTAGGCTTCATGCACCCGGTCTATCTGCGCAAGATGCGTGGCTTCACGCGCGGCAACATCCCGACTCCCGACGTGGCCGGGCCGACTCTGCCTTGAGCAGGGCAATCAAGGAGGCAGTCTCATGAGTGCTGAACGACGATTGAAAGAGCTTGGCATCGCGCTGCCAGGCGCCGCCAAGCCGGTGGGTAGCTACGTGCCCGGCGTGCAAGTGGGAAAGCTGCTGTTCATGTCTGGCCATGGCCCCTTCGATAGCGAGGGGAAAGTCACCAGCCAGGGCAAGGTGGGCCGCAACATGACGACGGAACAAGCGCAGGCGGTGGCGCGCGAGGTGGCGCTGAACATGCTGGGATCCATCAAGGGCATGGTGGGCGACCTGGATCGCGTCAAAAGAGTGGTCAAGGTGCTGGGGCTGGTGAACTGCGTGGATGGCTATGTGGATGCGCCCAAGGTGATAAACGGGTTCTCGGATTGCCTGGTCGAGGTTTTCGGCGAGTCCGGCAAACATGCGCGCTCCGCCTTCGGCGTCACTGAATTGCCTGCGGGCATTCCCGTAGAAGTCGAGGCCGTCTTCGAGCTCGATTAAGCGCGGGACTACGGGCAGCGTCCACGTCTAGCTCGCCCGCGATCATCCTAGTCAAACATGTATTGCCGCCTTGGTTAGCCAGGCGCGGCCGGGGAAGGTGTTGCTGTTGCGTCATCCGTGCCGATAGGCACATAACTATGAAGATAACGGTACCAGGAGAGCACCATGAAATGGAAACTGCAAACCATGACTCTAGCGGCGGGCATCATGCTGGCGGCCGGAGCGGCAAGTGCGCAGAGCACGTTCAAAATCGGTTTGATACAGCCCGCGACGGGCCCGGCCGCCTACGACGGGCAAAGCGTCATCAACGGGGCCAGATTGGCCGCGACCCAGATCAACGAGAGTGGCGGTGTGCTGGGAGGCAGGCAAATCGAAATCCTCTTGCAGGATGGCAAGGCGGATCCGGCGGAATCCCTGAACGCGGCCGAGCGGCTGATCGACCGGGACAAAGTCAGGGCCTTGATCGGCGCCTGGGCAAGTTCCGCGACACTGGCGGTCATGCCTTTGACGCAGCGTTATGGCATACCTTTGGTGGTTGAAACGTCGACAGCCGAGAAAATTACGGAGGCGGGCAATCCGTGGGTGTTCCGGACGGCCTCCAACAGCAAGATCGATGCAGATGTGCTGGGGCCGCATCTGGTGAAGGACCTGGGCTTGAAGAACGTAGCCTTTATGGCGGCCAACAACGACTTCGGCCGCGCAGTGGTCTCCAACTGGACGCGCGTGCTGGAGCCGCAAGGCGCGAAAATCGTGGCTGCGGAGTACCACAAACCCGGCGAGACGAATTTTTCTCCCACGCTGACGAAGATCAAGAACAGCAGCGCCGATACCATCGTCATCACCAGCGACGTGACGACGGTATCCAACATCATCAAGCAATCCTACGAAATGGGCTTGCAGGGGCTTAAGCGCATCGTGACCAGCGGCAACCCGGCCGAAGCCATCATCCCCTTGGTCGGCAAGGATGCGGCCGAAGGCATGCTGGTGCAGAACTACTGGGTGCCGTATGCCCCTGCGCCGGGTCAGGAGGCGGCTTCCAAGGAGTTCCAGCAGGCGTACGAAAGCCGCTACAAGGGCCGCCTGGCCGACAAATACGCGGTAAGCGGCTACGACGCCGTGAAGCTGGTGGCGGCGGCAGCCGAGGCGGCCAAGTCGGATGAACCGGAGAAAATCCGCGATGCCTTGAAAGCCATGCGCTTGGAGGCGCTGCAAGGCATCATCGCGTTCGACGAGCAGCAGCAAGCCAGGCCCTTCCAATCCATGTCGCGCATAGAAGACGGCAAGCCAATCATTATCTTGAAAGCAGGGCAGTAAGCCGCGCATCGGCGATCGCCTGGCGATCGCCGGCCCAATAAGCGTTTTGTATCAACCCCTCTACTATCGGACGAGCTATGGATTACGACATCAGAGGAAAAAAAGCGATTGTGTGCGCGGCAAGCCGCGGTCTGGGTAAAGGTTGCGCGATGGCCTTGGCGCGGGAAGGCGTTGATCTGGTCATCAATGGAAGGGATCCCGCCACTTTGAGGGCGGCGGCAGAGGAGATCAGGCAGGAAACCGGGGTGTCCGTCCAGACTGTCGCGGCCGACATCACGACGCAGGCGGGCCAGGCCAAAGTGCTTGAGGCCTGCCCCGATCCCGATATCCTGGTGACCAACGCCGGCGGGCCGCCGCCGGGTGATTTCCGCGGTTGGGATCGCCAGCAGTGGATAGAGGCGCTGGATGCCAATATGCTGACGCCGATCGCGCTGATCCGCGCCACGCTGGACGGCATGATAGAGCGCGGCTTCGGGCGCATCATCAACATCACGTCCAGCGGCGTCAAGGAACCCATTGCGGTACTCGGGCTATCGAACGGCGCAAGAGCCGGGCTGACTGGATTCGTGGCCGGCTTGTCGCGGGACGTGATCAAGCACAACGTCACCATCAATAACCTTCTGCCTGGTGCCTTCGATACCGACAGGCGCGCCGACATCATCAAAGAGGGCGCGCGCAAATCCGGAAAATCCGTGGAGGAAGTCCGCCAGGATCACATCCGGCAGACGCCGGCTGGCCGGTTCGGCACGCCGCAGGAGTTCGGCGCGGTATGCGCCTTCCTGTGCAGCGCGCATGCCGGTTTTCTGACTGGCCAGAACCTGATGCTGGACGGTGGGGCCTACAAGGGCACCATGGGATAGCGTACGGCCGGCGGCGGCCGCCCTTGCGGGATGCGGCGCCGCTGCGCCTCCCTCTTCGACCGGGAGCGATACAACGTGAACGAAATTCTGCAACAGGCGCTGAACGGCGTCATCATCGGCAGTTCCTATGCCTTGCTGGCGGTTGGGCTGACGCTGATCTTCGGCATCATGCGCATCGTGAACTTTGCCCACGGCGAGTTCTACATGCTGGGAGGCGTATTTTGCTTCTACCTGACCGGCATGCTGCACATCAATTATTTTCTGGCGCTGGGGCTGGCGGTGGTACTGGCCATGGCCTTCGGCGCCTTGCTGGAACGTTCCATTCTCCGCTGGTTGAAAGACGCCTCTATCGACTCAACCATCATCGTCACGATTGGGCTGTCGGTGTTCATACAGAACATCATGCTCTTGGTGATGGGGCCCGTGCCCCGCAGCATCGCCACGCCTTTCGGTAACGCACCCATAACCTTCCTGGGCCTGACGTTTACGGCGATACAGATGTTCGTGCTGGTGATGACCGCGCTGGTCATTGTCGGCTTTCACGTTCTGCTCAAGCACACCTTCATCGGCAAGGCGATGCGGGCCACTTTCACCCAAAAGGATGCAGCCCAGTTGGTGGGCATCGATACCGATCGCATATCCAGCGTGACTTTTGTTCTCGGCTCTGGCATGGCTGCCCTGGCCGGCGCGCTATTGGGCTCCATCTATCTGGTCTATCCCTCCATGGGGGCGATAGCGGTGCTGAAGGCCTTCATCATCGTGATCGTTGGCGGCCTAGGCAACATCATGGGCGCCATCGTCGGCGGCCTGATTCTGGGCGTGGTGGAAGGCTTCGTGTCCGGGTTCATCTCTTCCGATTACAGCGAAGCGATAGGGTTCTTCATTGTTATCGCGGTTCTGCTGTTCAAGCCACAGGGTCTTTTTGGGCGCAAGGGGCAGGTTTGACATGTACATATCCAGAACAAAACCAATGATCCTCGCAATCATCCTCGCGGCGGCGGTGGCGGCGCCTTGGCTGTTGCCGAACTACCATTTGCATGTGCTGGTCATGGCGGGGCTGTTCATCATGCTTACGTCGGGCCTGAATCTGATTCATGGCTATATCGGCCGTCTCTCGCTTGGGCATACCGCCTTTTACGGTCTGGGGGGATACACTGCGGGACTGCTTTCCTCCAAGCTGGGGCTGGGCCTGTTCATCACGCTGCCCGCAGCGGCCTTGGTCACCATGTTCGCCGGGGTGCTGCTGGGATACATCACATTGCGGTTCCGAGGCGCGCAGTTCGTGCTGGTGACCCTAGCGTTCGGCGCCATCCTGCATCTGTTCGCCAACAATCTGATAGACATCACGGGCGGCCCCATGGGGCTATCGGGCGTGGTGTCGCCGCTGTTCCATCAGAGCATGGAGGCGAACCAGATTTTCGGCAGTCGAGCCAGCTTCTACTGGCTTGTGCTTGGATTCGACGTGGCCTGCCTGTACGTGATCTGGCGCATTGTCAATTCCCCCTTGGGTGACGCGATGGTGGCCGTACGTGAAGACGAGCATTTGGCCGAGGCGGTAGGCATTAGCGAATACCGCTACTCGATGCTGGCGTTCGTGTTCGGCGCGGGCTTGGCGGGTATGGCCGGGGCCATCTATGCCCATTACGTCAGCTTCGTCAGCCCGGAGATTTTCCATTTCAACATCATGATCATGATTCTGGTCATGGTGATATTGGGCAGTGTGGGAACGGTGTCGGGGCCCGTCATCGGCAGCCTGATTATCATTCTGCTGCTGGAGGTATTGCGGCTGCAGGATGCGTGGAGGGAGCCTCTGTTCGGCATCATACTCGTGGCGGCGACGCTGCTGGTGCCCCAGGGGCTGGTGCTGCTGTTCACGCGTTGGGGCAAGCGTGGTGAACACGCCCACCCGCCCGTCCAGGCGCAGGGGGAGATGGCGGATGATAGCTCCCCGCTGGAGGAGCGCAAGCGGCGCATGCAAGCCGTTCGACCCTCGGGCAGGGAGGCGCTGCTAACCGTCGACGGGCTGACGGTCAGGTTCGGCGGGCTGGTGGCGGTTGACGACGTCAGCTTCGAAGTAAGGCAAGGGCAGATCGTTAGTCTCATCGGCCCCAACGGCGCGGGTAAGACGACGACCTTGAACCTGGTGACGAGCTTCATCGCACGCCATGCCGGCCTCATAGTCTTCGACGGCAGGCAGTTGCGTGGACGGATGCTGGCTCACCAGATCGCGGAGCTGGGCATGATCCGCACCTTCCAGACAACGAGAGGGCTGCTGTCCATGCCCATAGGCAAAGCGGTCGAGGTGGGCCTGCATCGTACCTTGGGCCTGAACTGGCCGCGCATATTCAAGATGATGGTGGCCGGCTCCTGCGGGAAAGAGCGCGCCGCCCGTGCCCGCGCCTTGCTCAAGCAGGTGGGGCTGGAGCGCGACCCCGGCGAATTGACGTCCAATCTGTCCTACGGTGAGCAACGCCTGCTCGAAGTAGCGATTGCGCTGGCGGCCGATCCGCAATTGCTGGTGCTGGACGAACCTGTGGCGGGCATGAACCCGGAGGAAACCGCCCGGATGATGCAACTGATCCGGAATTTGCGGGATTGGGGCGTCACGATACTGCTCGTGGAACATGACATGAAACTGGTGATGGGGCTGTCGGATCACATCGTCGTTCTCGATCACGGCAAACTGATTGCCCAGGGTGCGCCGTCCGACATACAGAAGAATCCGGCGGTGATCGAGGCCTATCTTGGACGGGGGGCGGCAAATGTTGCGGCTTGAGAATGTAAGTGTGAAGTATGGTCGCCGGCAGGCATTGTTCGACGTGAGCCTGGAAGTGGGCCAGGGCGAATTCATTACCCTGCTTGGCGCGAATGGCGCGGGCAAGACGACGACGCTTAGAACCCTGTCCGGTCTCCTCAAGCCCAGCGGCGGCCGCATACAGTTCGAAGATGCCGACATTACCGGCGCGGCGTCAGCCTCTATCGTGCGCGCCGGCATGTCCCATTGTCCCGAAGGCAGAAAAGTCTGGCCGTTCATGACGGTGGAGGAAAACCTGCTGTTGGGAGGTTATGTGCACCGCCGTGGCGGTGGCCTGAAGACCGAGCTGCAGCGCATCTACGATCTGTATCCGCGACTGTACGAAAGGCGTACTCAGCACGCGGGCACGCTCAGCGGCGGAGAGCAGCAGATGGTCGCCATCGGCAGGGCGCTGATGTCCAGGCCGAAAATGCTGCTGTTGGACGAGCCGTCCCTGGGGCTGGCGCCGATCATGATAGACCGCACGATGGATCTGATATGCGACATCCATCGTTCCGGCATTACCGTTCTGCTGGTCGAGCAGAACGCATCGCTTGCCCTGCAGATATCGGACCGCGCCTACGTTATCGAGACCGGCAAGCTTGTCCTGCAGGGCAACAGCGCGGAGCTGCTCAAGAGCGACTACGTGCAGCATGCCTATCTGGGCATGGGGGCGGCGGCCTAGGATTGACTTGCACTGAATTAAGCATGCCGTTGCATAGGCCATGTGAAATTGACATGACTGCAGGCTGAAAATGCAAGGCCTCCGTCTTGGCTTTATACCTAGAATTCCAATATACGTAAGCCGACGCGGGAGAGACTGAAGATGGGATGCCATGTGTTCCTTGATTACGATCAGGAGGCGCTGGATCGCGCATTCGACCAGCGGGTCTGGGCGGCCAATTCAGAGGCCGTGCTGGCGGGTTTCCGCGAGGCGGGCAAGGCCGTGCTGGCGGCAGGCGGCTTTCACGCCGGCCTGCGCTATGGCTGCACGCCCGACGAACAGCTCGACTGGTTTCCGGCCGCCGGGGCCGGCGCACCCATCCACATGCATATTCATGGCGGCGCATGGCGCTACCTGCGCAAGGAAGACGTCGCTTTCGCCGCGCCCGCCTTCACGCAGGCCGGCATGCATTTCATCGCACCGGATTTCAGCGCGCTGCCCAACGTGCGCCTGACCGACGTGGTGGGCCAGCTCGTCCACGCCGTCTCGTGGGTGTATCGCAATGCCGAGAGCTACGGCGCCGACAGAAACCGCATCTATCTTTCCGGGCATTCGTCCGGCGGGCATTTGTGCGCGGCGCTGCTGACGCTGGACTGGACGCGCCATGGCCTGCCCGCCGACGTCATCAAAGGCGGCTTGTGCATCAGCGGCATTTACGACATGGAGCCTGTGCTCCTCAGCGCCCGGCGCGCCTACGTGAAGCTGACGCAAGACGAAAAGCATCGCCTGAGCCCCATCGAGAACGCCGACGCGCTGAGCTGCCCGCTGAGCATCGTCTACGCCCAAGGCGACAGCCCAGAGTTCCGCCGCCAGGCCAAGCATTTCCATGAAACGGCCGCGGCGCACGACAAGCAGGTAGACCTGACCCTGCTGCCCGGCATCAACCACTACGAGGTGATAGGCGAATTGCCGCGCATCGCCTTGTCGTGCAAGGCCTTGAATCCTTCGCTTACCGAAAAAACGGCATGAAGCCGTTCATCTAGCTGTTCATCTCTTAGACACCTGGAGGTCTATATGTTGCGCATCATGAAACGCCTGTGCGCCCTAGGGCTGGTGGCCGTCTCCGCTTGGGGACAGGCCGCCGTCGCGGCGGAAAAAATCACCTATCTATTTCCCGCGCCGGAATTCCTGCCTGCCTTCGCGCCCTACCAATTGGCCAAGGCGCGCGGCTATTACGCCGATGCCGGGCTGGACGTGGTGTTCCAGGTGGGCAAGGGCGGCGCGGACGTCGCCAAGCAGGTGGGCGTGGGCAATGCCGACCTGGGCGGCGGCGCCATCGACACCGCCATGGTGGTGCGCACCAACGGCGTGCCCATCAAGGCCGTCGGCGTGCTGGGCACCGGCACGCACTACCAGCTCATCTTCCGCAAGTCGGCCAACATTACCGGCCCGGCCGACCTGAAAGGCAAGACCATAGGCGTCATCGGCTTCCAGGACAGCGGCTACTACAACCTGCAGGGCGTGCTTTCCACCGTGGGGCTCAAGCGCGAAGACGCGACCATCCAGGCGGTGGGCATCGCCGGCATTACGCAGCTGATGGTGTCGGGCGACCTGGACGCCGTCGTGGCCACGCCGGAATTCGGCATCATGATAGAAGGCGCGGGCGTGCCCGTGGACATGATGCCCATCACCCAGTATTTTCCGGGCCTGGCCCAGATCATCCTGGCTTCCGAGAAGGCCATCGCCGAGCGCCCCGAGCTGATAGGCAAGTTCGTCAACGCCACCGTCAAGGCGGTGGAGGACATCGTCAACGACCCCAAGGCCATGTCTGTGGAATTCGCCCGCATCGTGCCGCAATACTCGGACAAGCAGCCGCTGGTGCAAGAGATAATGGAGAGCTACAAGAAGCTTGTCTACCAGGGCGGCGCGGGCGGCAAGATCGGCCCCGTGGACGGACAGCGCGTGCAGACGCTGGCCGACTTCTACGTGAAGGCAGGCATTCTGCCCGCCGACTACAAAGTGGCGGACGCCTACACCAACGCGCTGCTGGCGCAATGAAAAGCCAGGGCCGCCGGCGCCCGCCGATGGCCGTATCATCATCTTATCGGGCGGGTGGTGCGGCGCAAGCCGCATTCCGCTTTTCGTTTGCAAGGAGATTCATCATGGCCAGGCTTCGGCATTTCGCCATCTGTGTCAACGATCTGGAGGCCTCCGCGGCCTTCTACGAAAACGTCTTCGGCTTGAAGCGCGTGGGCGAGGAAACCATCGGGCTCGGTTCGGGCGTGTACCTGAGCGACGGCGTCGTCAACCTGGCGCTGCTCAAGATGAACAACGGCGTGCCCGGCAGCCGCGGAGAAGGCTTTGTCGGCTCGCACCACTTCGGCTTCATCGTCGACGACACCGAGGAGATGGGCAAAAGAATCGAAGAGCACGGCGGCTCGTTTTTCTTTACGCTGGGCGACCCCGAAAAGCACAATTTCGAGCTCAAGTACAAAGACCCGGACGGCATCATCTTCGACATTTCCGGCAAGGGCTGGCTGGGCACGGGCAAGATCTGATTGCCGCCGCCCGCTTCAAGCCGGGGACGGATGCTTTCATGCCGGCGCATGGCCGGCGGCGGAAGGCGCCACGGAGGACGTCTTCTTGGCCAGGCTGCCCATGGCCTCCAGCCCATACCAGTGCCGGGTGTCGATGGCATGTTCCAGCGTCGCCATCATGACGCGCTTGCCTTCGCGCAGCGCGTGCGAGTGCGAGCGGGCCTGGTTTTCGTACAAGGCCCAGGTCAGGGCCAGCCCGCGCAGGGGGCTCCAGCTGATGGCGTCCTGGCGGGCCACGTTGTTCAGTGCGCAGGCCGGCAGCACGGTCAGGCCCATGCCTTGCTCGGCAAGCTCCATGCACAGGCTTAGCGTGCCGACCTCGATGGCGGTGCGGAACACCATGCCTTTGCGCACCAGCATATGCTCCACCAGCGCGCGCAGGGCGTTCGGGCGGCCGGGCAGCACCAGCTTGGCGCCGTCCAGGCGCGCAATCGGGGTGGCTTCGCTCGGCGTCAGTTTTTCGGCGGCGTTGCCCAGCACGATCAGCGGTTCGCGCACCAGCGCCGTCTGCCTGAAGCCGGCGGGAGGCGAGGCGTCGAAGGGCATGACGCACAAGTCCAATATGCCGGCCAGCAACTGGTCGCGCAGCAGGTGGCTGACGCCTTCGTGGATGCGCAGCTTGATGTCCGGGTGCTGATCGACCAGCGTACGGATGAAGGGCGTGGTGAACACCTTGTGCCACGAGGGCGGCACGCCGACGGACAACTGGCCGGCGGCGGTTTCGCCCACCTGTTCTTTCAGGATGGAGAATTGGCGCAGCAAGGGCCGGGCTTTTTCGGTCAGCAGCAGGCCGGCGTCCGTCAGTTGCACGCCGCTTTGCGTGCGCGTGAACAGCTTGGCGCCCATCTCGGCTTCCAGCGCGGCGATGTGGCGCGACAAGGCGGGCTGCGACAAGTGCAGGTCGGCGGCGGCCTTGTTGATGCTGCCCAGTTCCGCCACGCGCAGCATGTATTCGAGAAGCCTGGACTCCATGGCATTATCCTTTTACTGAATAACGTATATATCATACGGACAGTGTTCATATAACGCGATCGGTATTAGGATACGTGTCAGCCATCAGCCATCAGCCATCAGCCATCAGCCAGCAGCCATCAGCCAGCAGCCAGCAGCCAGCAGCCAGCAGCCAGCAGCCAGCAGCCGACTATGGGCGAGAGTGCCCAGGCGCGGGGCTGAGCCGCATTCATGACGCCAGGCGCCGGCGCGCGGGCGGCGGACTCAAGGAGTGTAGACAATGAAGATAAGAATTCTGGGAGCCGGGCCCGCCGGCTTGTATTTCGCGGCATTGATGAAACAGCGCGATCCCCGGCACGACATCGAGCTGTTCGAGCGCAATCCGCGCGATGCCACCTGGGGTTTCGGCGTGGTGTTTTCCGACCGGGCGCTGGAATTCCTGCGCGCCGATGACGAGGCCATGTACCAATACCTGACGCCGCATCTGGAGACCTGGCCCGAGATCACGGTGGCGAGCAACGATACCAAGATACCGATAGCGGGCAACGGCTTTTCGTCCATCGGCCGCCTGGAGCTGCTGACGCTGCTGTACGGCTACGTCGAAAAGCTGGGCGTGAAGATCCACTTCGACACCGAGGTCAACGATTTCCAGGCGCTCGGCGAGGCCGACTTGGTCGTGGCCGCCAACGGCGCGTTTTCCTGGGTGCGCAACGAAAACGAAGACCAGTTCGGCACGACGGTCGACTGGCGGCCCAACAAGTTCATCTGGTACGGCACGACCAAGGCCTTCAACAGCCTGACGCTCACCTTCCGCGAAACGGACGTGGGCGTGTTCTGCGCGCACCATTACCGCTACAAGCCCGACATGAGCACCTTCCTGGTCGAGGTCACCGACGGCACCTGGCGCCGCGCAGGCTTCGAGCACATGAGCCCGGAAGACACCATACGCCATTGCGAACGGGTGTTCGCGCATGAGCTCGAAGGCCATCCCATCGTCACCAATCATTCCCACTGGCGCAATTTCCCCGCCATCTGGAACGAGCGCTGGCATGCCGGCAACGTGGTCCTGCTGGGCGACGCGCTGCGCACCGCGCATTTTTCGATAGGCTCGGGTACGCGCCTGGCCATGGAGGACGCCATCGCGCTGTTCAAGGCCTTCCAGGAAACCGGCGACGACGTGCAGGCAGCGCTGGCCCGGTTCCAGGCCCTGCGCTGGCCGCCGGCGCGCAAGATCTGGGACGCGGCCAACGTCAGCCTGCGCTGGTACGAGGAGATGGACGAGCGGGTGCCCAGTCTGGCGCCGGTGGAGCTGGCCTACAACTACATGACGCGCACCGGGCGCTTGAACCACGAGGAAATTCGCCGGCTCGATCCCGCGCTGGCGCAGGCCTACGAAGCGCTGCACCCCGAACTCAGGTAGGCGCGCGGGCGCTGGCCATTGCTGACAAGCAAGGCCCGGAGGGATGCGCATGCGCCCTTCGGGCTTTTTTGCGTTGTGGCGCGTGCGTTGACGAGCAGCGTGTCCGCCTGCTATCCGCGAAATGAATAGCCACTATGACGATGCAACAGTATTCAAATAAGCAAGGCGAACCTAGGATGGCATGAACGAACAGCCAAGCCGCCCAGTCCGGGGCGGTATCCACAGGAGACCCGCGCATGAGCAAACCCAAGGTAATCGTCACCGTCGCGCCCACCGGCGGCATGGCCGGCAAGAAGCAGAACCCCAACCTGCCCACCCAGCCCAGGGAGATCGCCGAAGACGTGCAGCGCTGCTATGACGCCGGCGCCAGCGTGGTGGCCTTGCATGCGCGCCGCGCCAGCGACGACGAAGCCACTTGCGATCCCGCCGTTTACGGCGAGATGAATGCGCTGATCCGTGGACGCTGCGACATCGTGCTGAACAATTCGACCGGCGGCGGCATCAATGGCGACATGATCCACCAGCTCAACAACGGCTTGTGGGAAATTAATTTCGAGGAACGCATCAAGGGCATGATGGCGCCCGGTGCCGAGATGTGCACGCTGGACGCGCAGACCATCTGCGCCAGCTTCGGCGACAAGGAAATCCTGGTGCCCACCACGCCCAAGCGCACCCGCCAGTTGGCGCAGATGATGATGGAGCGCGGCATCAAGCCGGAGTGGGAAGTCTTCAGCCTGGAAGACATCCTGCAGGACGTCACGCGCGCCATCGCCGCCGGCCTGGACAAGCCGCCCTACTTCATCAACATCGTGCTGGGCGTCAATGCCTTCCAGGGCGCGCTACCCTACACCCCCAAGATTCTGCAGATGATGGTGGAGCACCTGCCCAAGGACACGGTGTTCAACGTCAGCGGCATCGGCGCTGCGCAGTTGCCGGCCACGACGCAGGCCCTGCTGCTGGGCGGGCACGTGCGCGTCGGCCTGGAGGACAACCTGATGTATGAACCCGGCGTGCCGGCCACCAACGTGATGCTGGTCGAGCGTATGGTGCGCATCGTGCGTGAACTGGGCTTCGAGCCCGCGACCGCGGCCGAAGCCCGGCAAATCATGGGCCTGCCGCCGCTTTCCTGAGTGCGCGAAAACAAACGACGCATACACATACACATACGCAGCCGCGCCGGGTGCGGCTGCGCGGGATTTCATTTCAACGAGAAAAGAGAATGGATATGGCAGAAGCAACAGCCCGCATCCGGCCGGTGCGCCGCATCGTGACGGGCCTGAACGCCCAGGGGCGTTCCATCGTGGCCTCGGACGCGCCTTCGCCGCACTGTATGACGCTGGAGGGCGTGGCCACGTTCGGCGTCACCGATCTGTGGCGCACCTACGAGTCGCCGGCCAGCAATGCCGGCGCCGAGGACGCGTGCGCGGACGTGCGCATCACGCTGGCGCCGCCGCCGTCGGGCACGGTTTTTCGGGTGGTGCAGTTTCCGCCCGACAAGGAGTTCGTCGGCAGATGGCAGCCCGACAGGGCGTTCGCCTCCATGGGCGAGTCGGGGGCGCAGGCCTTGCATGAGGATTCCGTGCGCCACGAGATGATGCACACCACGCATTCCGTCGATTACGCCTTCGTGCTGGAAGGCGAGATATGGGCGGTGCTGGACGAGGAGGAAGTCCGCATGCGGGCCGGCGACGTGCTCGTGCAGCGCGGCACCAGCCATGCCTGGAGCAATCGCAGCGACCAGCCCGCGATGGTGGGGTTCGTGCTGATCGATGCGCACCCCGCCGGCGCCTGACGCGGCGCCGGACTAGAGCATGCCTCCGGGCCTTTTGTTTTGGAGCGGCCCGGCGGCAAAAACACAAAGGAGACAAGGATGAAAATCAGGAAAACATGGATGGCCGCCGCGCTTGCGGCCGGCCTATGCGGCTTGCCGGCCCACGCGGACGTCAAGATCGGCTTCACCGGGGCGCTGTCCGGGCCGGCGGCGGCGCTGGGCCAGGACCAGTACGACGGCTTCATGCTGGCCGTCGAGCAGTTGCAAGGCAAGCTGGGCGGCCAGCCGGCCGTCGTCATCCGCGAAGACGACCAGGTCAAGCCCGAAGTGGCCCTGCAGGCCGTGCGCAAGCTGATCGAGCGCGACAAGGTGGACGCGCTGGTGGGCCTGGGCTACACCAACGTGCTGATGGCCATGCTGCCGCAGATCACGCAGTCGGGCGTGGTGGCGATTGCGACCAACTCCGGCCCGCTGGCGCTGTCCGGCAAGGGCTGCCAGCCCAATGTGTTCTCGCTGGCCTGGCAGAGCGACGGCCCGGCGGAATCCATGGGCGTCTACGCCACCGAGCAGGGCTTCAAGAAGGTCTATCTGATGGCGCCCAACTACCAGGCCGGCAAGGAAATGCTGGGCGGCTTCAAGCGCTTTTACAAAGGCGAGGTCGTCGACGAAGTCTACACTCCGCTGAACCAGGCCGACTACTCGGCGGAGATCTCGCAATTGCAGGCCTCGGGCGCCGAAGCGGTCTTTGTGTTCTACCCCGGCGGCATGGGCATCAACTTCGTCAAGCAGATGCGCCAGGCGGGCCTGCTGGGCAAGCTGCCGGTGCTGTCGGTGTTCACCGTCGACGGCACCACGCTGCCCGCGCTGCAAGGCATGGCCGAAGGCGTCATCGCCGGCGCCATGTGGGACGCCGCGCTCGACCAGCCGCAAAGCAGCCGGTTCAAGCAGGCCTTCCAGGACAAGTACAAGCGCGTGCCCAGCCTGTACGCGGCGGCGGGCTTCGACGCGGCCAATCTGCTGGACAAGGCCATCGCCGGCCTGGACGGCAAGGTGTCCGACAAGCAGGCGTTCGCCGCGGCGGTCAAGCGGGCGGGGGCGCAGTTCGAGTCGGTGCGCGGCCCGCTGTCCTTCAACGTGAACAACATGCTCATACAGAACTTCTATGCCTTCCAGGCGGTGAAGTCGGACGGCGGCGTGGCGATGAAGCAGCTCGGCACGCCCTTGACGGCGCATAAAGACGCCTATTACACCGAGTGCGCGCTGGAGTAATTCCATTTCCGTATCAGTAGCGCACAGCCAGCCGTACGACTCGTACTATCCGCGCTTGGCCTTCGCTTGCTCGTTCGAGCTGGAAATGGAATAAGCTCGTACGCGGCTTCGTCTTGGCCGTGTCAGGTTTGCTCAGCTTGGCGAGCCGAAAATTCGTCAGAATCGGGGGAGCGAAACCTCTCCCTTCCTGACGAAGCGAAGCCAGACCATGAGCCCGAAATCCAGAATACGCTTTTGCTTGCCGCCCCTCGTGGCGGCCACCTTGGCCGCTTGCGGCGGCAGCGGGTCGGACGACACCCCCGAACCGCTTCCCCCCACACCCTGCGCCGAAAGCGGCGACTATGCCTGCAAAACAGGCAGCACCGAACCGCTTTACGTCTTCCAGTGGGCGCTGAACTACGCCGCCAGCTACTTCAAGGATTTCCCCGCAGCCTTCAGCGGCGGGATGGACTTGAACGTCGAGCCCGTGCATCGTCAGGAGATCAAGGGCCAGGGCGTCAGGGTGCTGGTGCTGGATTCGGGCGTCGATCTGCACAACGAAGACCTGGCGCCGAATGCCGATTTCGGCATGTCCTGGAACTTCCAGACGCAGCAGCACGACCCCTACCCCGACACCACCGACCCGAATTACGCCCCGCATGGCACGGTCGTGTCGGGCATCATCGGCGCGGCGCAGAATGGCAAAGGCGTGATGGGTATCGCGCCGCGAGCGACTCTGGGCGGCGCCAATTATCTCTCCAGCCGAGGCACGGTCGAGGACGTCTATGCCGCCTACGGTGGTGCGGAATGGTCCAGCAAGGCGCACATATTCAATGCGTCTTACGGCGGCGACCAAGAGGCGCTGTCCTACGAAGCCGACACCGACGTCATCACCTCCGCGCTCAGGGGCATGAAAAAGCTGCGCGAAGGCCGTGGCGCGTTGTTCATGAAGGCGGCGGGCAACTCCTTCGACGGCGGTTTGTGCGGCCTGGACAAGCGCCACTACGACTGCACCAATCCTGCCAACGACCGCACGACGCTGGAGTCCAACGTCATTACCGTGGCGGCCCTGAACACCATGGGGCAGGCCAGCAGCTATAGCAGCGCGGGTTCGGTCGTATGGGTTACCGGCATGGCCGGCGAATTCGGTTCCGAGGGCACCTACGGCGAAGGCGCGGGCGCGCGCGGCGACGACGGGCCCACCATTTACAGCACCGACCTGCGCGGCTGCACGCACGGCTACAGCCGCGCGGGCGCACGCACGCCGTTCCTGCGCGGCGAAACCAGCCGCGACGGGCAAGCCGACAACGCCAATTGCGACTACACCTACATGAACGGCACCTCGTCGGCCACGCCCACCCTCAGCGGCGTAACGGCGCTGGTGCTGAGCGCCAACCCGGCGCTTAGCTGGCGCGACGTGCGCGACATTCTGCGGCTGTCGGCGCGCAAGGTGGACGACAACTACGCCAGCCGTATTCCCGCGGGCGGCGACAAGCCCTACGGCGCCTTGATGAGCCTGAACAGCAACAAGCTGCTGAGCTGGCGCGGCACCGCGGCCGACGTCAAGAGCGGCTCCATCGTCATTCCGGTGGAACTGGGCTGGCAGAAGAACGCGGCCGGGCTCGAGCACTCGAACTGGTACGGCTTCGGCGTGCCGGACGCCGAGAAGGCGGTGGGGCTTGCGCTGGAATACAAGCAGAACCCCTCGCTGAGCCGAGGCGGCGACGTCAAGATCCCCAAGTTCAAGCTGGTGGGATACTGGCAGCACGACCTGGACAACCCACCTGTTGATACGGGCGAAGCCGACGTACGCCTGGGCGGCGCTTTCCCGTACCGCACTGTGACGTATTCCGGCGTCTTGACCGGCGGCGATGAAGTGGTGGACCAGTTCCAGTTGCGCCTGAGCGGAAGCTACGTCTGCCTGGGCTCGATAGGCATGGCCGTCAAATCGCCTTCGGGTACGGTGTCGCTGCTGAAGCTGCCCAACGATCATTTCCGGGCAAACGGACAGTTGATGTTCAATGACTATGCTTTGTCCAGCGTGGCGTTCTACGGAGAGCCGGCCAGGGGCGATTGGGAAATCCTCACCGTGGCCGCCAACCCCGACGAACAGATCGAGATCTACCGGATAATTGATGGCAAGCGCGAGATTTCGCTTTCCGAC
The DNA here is from genome assembly GCA_934525625.1 of uncultured Burkholderiaceae bacterium. Lineage (GTDB taxonomy): Bacteria > Pseudomonadota > Gammaproteobacteria > Burkholderiales > Burkholderiaceae_B > Mesopusillimonas. The sequence goes on along the minus strand of CAKSZL010000001.1, from coordinate 265,643 downwards.
AAATGTCCTTCGACGGACGAAAAAGGAAAGCCCTTGGACTATAAATTCGCCATCGAAGCGCGCATCATCGCGCAGTAACGGACACCCACTCAGGACGATGACATGGAAAAGACAGTGCAAAAGGCTTTGGGTGCGGTGTTGGGCGCGTTGGGGCTGACGATGATGATGGCCAGCCAATCCGCCTCGGCGCTGGAGCCCGGCCAGACGGCCACGCCGGAGCAATTGGCCCGGTGGGGCGAACTGCCCGGCTACGACATCGGCTCCACCCGCTTCGGCGTCTTGCCCGAACGGCCCGCCGACGGCCAGGGCACCTTGCTGCTGAACGCGCAGGGCATGGTGGGCATCAGCTACAACGAAATCACCGTCGCCAACGCGCAGGAAGACCAGGTGCGCGCGGCGGCCTCGCGCGCGGCGCATGCGCCGCTTACCGTGCGCCATTACACGCCCACCGGCATCACGGTGCTGCGCTATGCCGAATTCGGCCAGGCGGTGGAGGGCTTGAACGTGCTCAAGGCCGGCCTGCCAGAGGCCACCGTGCGCCTGCCGGTGCAGTTCGGCAAGCCCAGGCCTTTTTGAACATGAACGGGTGGCGGGTTGGCGGCAAGAGGCCTTGTCGCCGCGCCCGGTTTTATGGCTGGGCCGCCGGCCGCCCCGCTACGATGGGCGGCTGCGCCGCCGGCGCGGGCGGCAGCTGGAAGGCCGTGCCGCCGTCGCCGGGCGGTTCGCCTGTCGGCGAGAGCGCCAGCCATTGCTGGTCTGTCTCCTGGCGCCAGACCTGATAGCGCTGGGCAGGCCCCGCAAGCCGGGCCGTCAGGTACAGCTTGCCTTCGATGTTTTGCAGCGCGGGGGCCGAGGCGACGGCGTCGGCCAGTTTGAGCCGCCGGCCTTCTTGCAGCATCCATAAGGCGCCGTCGGGCGCAGTGCGCACGGCGACGGCGATACGGCCTTGCGCATCGCGCGCTGCCGCCGGCGCGGTGTCGGTGTTCAGGCCCAGGTCTTGCGCGGGTTCCCAGCCGGCGTCATACGCTGTGGCACCGGCACCGGCACCGGCACCGGCACCGGCACCGGCACCGGCACCCGTACCCGCATTGGCACCGATTCCACCAGCCGTTTCTGCTTCGGCCCTTGTTTCAACTTTCCTCATGCGCCACAGCCGCCCGTCGCGCTTGTCGCGCAGGTAAATCGTCAGCCGGCCCTGGCCGTCGTGGATGAGCGCCAGCCCCGTGTCGGCGGGCGGGGCGTCCACGGCCCGCCAGGCTTCCCATTGCGTCGATTGCGGCGACGCCTGCCGGGTCAGGTACAGCTTGCCTTGCATGTTGACGGCGGCGGCCGTCAGCCTTGCCTGCTCGTCCAGGGCGACGGCGGCGTTGCCGTGCGGGGTGGGCAGAACCGGCAGCGCGGCCCACTCGCGCCAGCCTTTCGAGGCCGGGTCGGTGGCGCTCCAGTAGTAGCGTTCGTCCGTGCCCAGGGCGATGGCGGCCGCGCCGTCGGTGGCGACGGCCGGCAGGCGGGTCAGCCGCGCGCCCGGCACGGCTTGCCATTCGCTCCACAACCCGTCGGCGGCCTGTTTCTTCACCCAGATGCGACCCACTGCGTCGCGCGCCAGCAGGCTGGCGCCGCCGTGGCGGCTGATGGCCACGGCAGGGGCTTCGCTGCTGCGCCCGCCCAGCATTTTCCATTGCCCGACGGCTGCGTGCCATATGCTGACGGCATCGTTCTGTTCCCCCGTCGTCAGCAGCCACGGCATGTGCGGTTGGGCCGGGTCGGCCGCCAGCATGGCGCCGGTATCGTGGCGCGAAACGTAATAGGCGCGCCCCACCCAGGCCGCCGCCGGGCCGTCGGGCTGGCGGCAGTTGACCGGGCCCTGGCAGTAGCGGTAATCCACCCAGGCATAGCGGCGGAAGGTCTCGGTCTTGCCGGCGATTTCGTCCGCCGTCAGGTTGCTGGCGTATTCCTGGATGGGATAGTCCTGGTAGGCCGTCTGCGCGTAGTTGCCCGGCGCCAGCCGCATGGCCTCGCGCACCAGCCGGGCGCTGGCGATGTGGTCGGGGTGGCCGTGGCCCGGGCAGCGCCAGCACAACTGGGTGTAGGGCACGGCGATGGAGTCGTCCAGGTGGCGCACCGTGGTGGGCGCGTAGGCGCGGATGATGCTGGCCAGCGTATCGACGAGCTCCTGGCGCGTGTAGCGCTGGGGCGTGGCTTCCAGGGTGTCGACGGGCGTGCCGGGCACGGACTCGGCGTGGCTGAGCGGGGTCAGGCTGCCCCAGCCCTTGCCCAGCCACGGGTCGCGCAGGCGCATGTGCCATAGCTGTATGCCGGGCCGCCCGCGCAGCGTGTAGGCCGCCACCTGGTGGCCGCCGGCCTGCGCCGTCGAGGCGATCCAGTCGTCGGGCTGGCTGGCCATGTAGGCGTAGGCCGCCTGCACGCCGCGTTCGCGGCTGAGCATGTATTCCTCGCCTTCGTTGCGTTCGCTGGCGGTCAGGTAAACCACGCGCACGCATCCGCCGTCGCGGATGACGGATTCGATGTCGGGGTTCATGAACAGCAGGTCGTCGTCCATGTGCCCGACGAAGGCCAGGTCTTTCATGCCGTGGCAGGAAGCCAGGTCGGGAACGGCGGGGGCGTCGGCCAGGTCCGGGCCGGCGGCGTGGGCGATACCTGCCAGAAGCACTCCCAAGCACAGCAGCAAGCGCCGCAACATGGCCGATGGGGACACTGCCGGAAGGGCGGGAGGCATGATGGCGGCGGGCTTGGCGAGTAGGGGGAGAGGCGAAAAAGTATAGAGCAATTCGCTTGCCGAGCGGATCGCCCCAAAGTGCGCTTCGGCACGTGTTGCGGTATACGCTCCGGCGCGCGCCGCGCCATGGCGGCTATCTTGCGCCGGACATGAAAACGCCCCGCTCCTGGCGCTTGCCGGGAAACGGGGCGAGAGCCCGCCGGGCGGGCTATGCAAACTGGATACTTACTTCATGGGGCACTGCTGGTAGTAAGCGTCTTTGTGGTTCTCGAAGTTGATGCCGGTTGCCGAGAGTTCGGCCTCGCCGTCTTTGCCCTTGACGGCTTCGACGCGGTAGAAGTTGGCGATCGGGAACTGGTTGGTGTTGAACGCGAACGGGCCGCGCACGGATTCGAAGTCGGCGGCCTTCAGGGCGGCGCGCACGGCTTCCTTGTCGTTCAGCTTGCCGTCCAGCTTCTTGAGGGCCGAGGCGATCAGGTTGGCGGCGTCGTACGACTGCGCGGCGTACAGCGACGGCACGCGGTTGTACTTTTTCTGGAAGGCTTCGACGAACTGCTTGTTCTGCGCGTTGTCCAGGTCGGGCGCGTAGGGCGCGTTCGTGATGGCGCCGATGGCGTCCTGCTTGAGAGCGGGCAGCGTGGAGCCGTCGACCGTGCTGGCCGAGATGAGGGGGATCTTGCCCAGCAGGCCGGCCTGGCGGTACTGCTTGACGAAGTTCACGCCCATGCCGCCGGGATAAAACACGTAGACGGCGTCGGGGTTGGCCATTTGCAGTTGCGAGATTTCGACGGAGTAGTCGGGCTGGTTGACCTGGGTGTAGACCTCGTCGATGACTTCGCCCTTGTAGAAGCGCTTGAAGCCGGTAAGGGCGTCTTTGCCCGCTTGGTAGTTGGGGGCCATCAGGTACATCTTCTTGTAGCCGCTGTCGGTGGCCATCTTGCCGCCGCCTTCATGCAACTGGTCGTTGTTCCACGAGGTGGAGAAGAAGAAGGGCGAGCAGCTGGCGCCGCTCATGGGCGAGGGGCCGGCGTTGGAGCCGATGAGGAAGGTTTTCGAATCGAGAATGGGCTTTTGCGCGGCCATCATCACGTTGGAGAAGATGATGCCGGTAACGAAATCGACTTTGTCGTTGTCGACGAACTTGCGCGCGATTTGAACGCCCAGGTCGGGCTTGAGCTGGTCGTCTTCAATGACCATTTCGACGTCTTGGCCGCCCAGTTTGCCGCCGTTCTGCTCCACCGCCAGCAGGAAGGCATCGCGCTGGTCGTGGCCCAGGGCCGCGCCGGGGCCCGACAGCGTGGTCATCAGGCCGATCTTGACGGCGGCCTGTGCGGGCGTCAAGCCGAGGCCGAGGGCGAGGGCGAGGGCGGAAGCGCAAAGTGTGGCTTTGAAAAAAGGCTGCATGGTGTCTCCTGGAAGGATTTTCTACATAATCGGAGGCGTACCAATCTGATACGCCATGCTACTGTTTATAACCCGAAAAATGCCTGGGCGTTACCCCCCATCAGGCGTTCTTTGGTCGAGTCGCCGAAGCCGCTGCCGCGAATCAGCTGGCCGATCTGGATTTCTCCCAACGGGAACGGATAATCCGAGCCCAGCATGACCTGGCTTTCGCCCATGACGTCCACCAGCAGGCGCAGCGAACCCTGATCGAACACGGCCGAGTCGACGTGGAAGCGGTCGACGTAGCTGCTGGGCGGGTTGGGGCAGTCTTTGCGCACGATGTCGCGTTCGCGCCAGGCGTTGTCGACGCGGCCCAGCAGGAAGGCGAAGCTGCCGCCGCCGTGCGCGAAGCAGATTTTCAGCGAACGCGGCAGGCGCTCGAAGGCGCCCGACAGTATCAGCGACAGAATGCCCAGCTGCGTTTCGGCCGGCATGGCCACCAGCCAGGGCAGCATCCATTGCTTCATGCGGTCTTTGCCGCCCATCATGTCCCAGGGGTGCACCAGCAGCGGGATGTCTTCTTGCGCGCAGTGGGCCAGGAAGGTGACCAGTGCCTCGTGGTCGAGGTCTTTGTCGCCCATGTGGTTGCCGATCTGCACGCCGACGTGGCCGTTGCTTTTGGCGCGCGAGGCCTCTTTACAGGCGGCGTCGACGTCTTGCAGCGGCACCTGCGCCAGCACCTTGATGCGGTCGGGGGCCGGGGCGCATTGCTCCAGCGCCAGGTCGTTCATGCGCTGGGCCCAGGGCAGGGCGCGTTCGATGGGATAGCGGTAGCCGAACATGATGGGCGTGGCGCAGGTGATCTGCACGTCCACGCCCAGCGCGTCCATTTCCTCCAGGCGCTTGGCCGGGTCCCATAGCGCCGAATACACCGGGCGGAAGGCTTTGTCGCCTTGCATGATGTGGCCGGTGCCATCGCCGTTGTCGCGCAGCCAGGGCGCCGCGGCGGGGTCGAGCGCATGGGCTTCGGCCTGCGTGATAGGCGGGAAGAAATGCGAGTGGATGTCGATGACGGGTGGCTTGCTCAAGACTGGCTCCCTTGGGGTGACGCTTGCGACGAGGCGCCGGCGGCGGGCTGGCCGTGGGCATGCTTGCCGGGGTGCACGGTGCCGCAAGCGGGACAGACGCGCAGCTCAGGCGTTTGATAGAACTTCTCGAACAGCGGGGGCAGATCGTCGACGATGCTTTCGAGCTGCACTTCGACGCGATGCACCAGGCCGCCGCACGAGAGGCAATACCATTCGAAGCCGTCCAGCAGGCCCTTGGGGCGCTGGCGTTCGATGACGATGCAGCGGCTGTCCGGCTCGGGACGCTGCGGCGAGTGGCGCACGTGCGGCGGCATCAGGTACATGTCGCCTTCTTTCAGGTCGATGCGGCCCGGCTTGCCGTTGTCCATGATGTTCAGGTAGGCGTTGCCCTTGAACTGGTAGAAGAATTCTTCGAGCGGGTCGTCGTGGTAGTCGGTGCGGTGGTTGGGGCCGCCGACCACGGTGACGATGAAGTCGGCGTCTTTCCAGATTTGCTGGTTGCCGACGGGCGGCTTGAGCAGATGGTCGTTTTCTTCGAGCCAGCGCTGGAAGTTGAGCGGGGGGCCGTAGCGGAACATAGAGGGTCTCCTGTGGACGGGGTGTCCGGCTATTTTGCGAGCGGTTTATAGGCGATGGCTTTGATTTCGATCAGCAGAAGCGGGTGGGGTAGCTGATGCACGGCCACGGTGGTGCGGGTGGGGCCGTCGAAGTCGAAATATTCGCCATAGACTTCGTTGTAGCCGCCGAAATCGTTCATGTTGACCAGGTAGCTGGAGATTTCGACGACGTCTTTCAGGCTGGCGCCCTCGCTGGCGAGGATGTCGGCGATGTTCTCGATGACGGCGCGCGTCTGTGCGCGGATGTCCAGCTTGGTGACGCCCATTTCGTCGGCCTCGGCGCCGGCGAAGGTGTTGTCGGGCAGGCGTGAGCTGGTGCCCGAGACGAACAGGAAGTCGCCGGCGCGCTTGATGTGCGGAAACTTGCCGCGAGGCTTGGCTTTGCCGGCGACGACGGTGGATTGGGTGGTCATGTTGTGCAAGCCCTTGGTGGAGGTTGTCTAGGGGGATGGATATGAGTATAGGGAGTCTTCGCTATATCTCATAGTGAAATATAAGACGCTTGCTATGAATATATTCGATATAGATTGGATTCAACACTAACCAACAGCCGACATACGAAACCCAGTAACGCTCAAGCATCCACGCTGCCCAGAGACGTCTCAAGAAACCCCTGACCGCATCCCTGGTGCATTTTGGGTTTAAGTGCTTACAAGCTTGCCCAACACTGAGGACGAGGGCCGATGCAGGCTTGGCCGTGCGTTCAGCGTACGCCGAATTTTTCTGATGAGGCCGGGGGGTGTCGGCGCCAGCCTGTCTGAATCCCGAGCCGCGTAGCGGCGAGGTTGAGTTCTGCCGCCGCCCGGCCTCATCAGAAAAATTCGGGCAGCCCGAAGGGCCGGACGATGCGCACGGCCAAGCCTGCATCGGCTCTCGTCCGGCTCAAGAACTCAAACCGGCCCCATCAGGCTTACAAGCACTTAAGCCCAAAATGCACTAGCGGTACGTAGCGAAGCCGAACCCGTTCACGGGCTGGACGTTTGGGTTCAATGCGTCAATACAAGCAGCGAATGAACAACTGCGTGGCTGGAGGCAGGCTGTGCTCGGCTTTCACCGAGTAGCCCACCTGGCCGAAGGAGCCCAGATGAGGGGTCTTCAGGATGGTTAGCAGGCCCAGGCGGGCGAAGTGGCGGGCGGCCGTCAGGGGGATGAACATGATGGTGTCCGAGCCCTGCAGCAGGCCGATGTTGGTAACCAGCGAAAGCGACTCGGTCAGGTTGTCGGGCACTTTCAGGCCTTGCTCGTGCAGGTGGCGCTCCAGCAGGGCGCGCGAGGGCGAGTCGTGCAGCGGGAAGATCCACGGATAGCCGGTCAGGTCGGCCAGGTGGAGATCCTGGCCTTGCGTGAGGGGGTGGTGCGCGCGCGCCACCGCGCAGATGGAGTCCTCGTACAGAATGGTGTGTCCGAGCGGGTACTGGCGCATCAGCGGCAGGTGGGCTTCGGGCAGGCGGCCCACGACGATGTCCATTTCGCCGTTGGCCAGGCTGTGGAACAGGTGCTCGTTCGAGCCTTCGTACACCGTCACCAGTATGCCGGGGTGGTCGCGCTTGAGCTTGAGGATGGCCTTGGGCAACAATTCGGCCGAGGCCGAGATTAGCGTGCCGACGATGACGTGGCCGCTGCCGCCCGAACGGAAGGCGTTCAGCTCGTCGGTAAGGTGGCGCAGCGAAGACTTCACCGACCGCAGCCTTTCGCTGATGACGGTGGCGTAGCAGGTGGGCGCCACGCCTTTGTTGCTGCGCTCGAACAGCGGCACGCCCAGGCTTTTTTCGAGCTCTTGTATGGCCTTGGTAACGGCCGATTGCGACATGTTCAGTTCGCGCGCGGCGCTGGCGATGGACGGCGAATTGAGCACCTTGTCGAAGATCAGCAGGGGGCGCAGCTTCAGGTGGTGCAGCGCGATCGGGGCGGGGTCCTTGTCCAGCGGCGGCATGGCCTATCCTCAAGGCAGTGCGGTGGGCGGCGCCAGGATGCCGCCCGTGACGAACGCCGTCAGTTCGGCGATGACTTCCTCGGCGTCCTCGGGGTTGCAGATGTCCTGCGACAGTTCCTCCAGGCGGTGGCTGTCCGAGAAAATATACATGTAGGCGCCCACCATCAGCGCCACGCGCCAGAACAGGTCGCGCGCGGGCATGTCGGGAAACATCCGCTGCAGCATTTCGACGTAGGCGCGGGTGGAGGCATCGTAGGCGTCCTTGCGCAGCTTGTACGAAATCTCCGCCGGCTCGGTGTGCAGCCGCGCCTGCAGGCGCAGGAAGCGGCGCCCGCCTTCGGTGGCGCGCTGGGCCATGGTGGGCTCCAGAAAGGCGCGCACCAGTTCTTCGGCGCCTATCTCGCGCCCTTCGGCCTGCAAGGCCTGCAGCCGCGCCATACGCTCGTCCGACACCTGGCGGCCGCGCCGGATGAACACGGCTTCGTATAGCTCGTATTTGGAGCCGAAGTAATAGCTGATCAGCGCCTGGGTAACGGCCGCCTTGTCGGCGATGGTGCGCAGGCTGGTGCCGGCGTAGCCGGTTAGCGCGAATTCTTCCTCGGCCGCGTCCAGAATGCGTTCGGACGCGTTGTCCCCCGTGCCTTCCGGCCGGCCGGGGCGGCCGCGTTTCTGCGGTTTGGCGGAAGAGGAATCGGGGGCGTCTGGCATGGGGGAAGGCGGCGTCTCTTGATGGATAAGGGCGAAGCGGCCCGGGCGCGTCGTGATGATAACAAACGGTTCCGAGAGCAACGCTGGCATTTCGAGCGGCTTGTTCCAGCGCTGGAACTACACAGCGGGCTCGAAATCCGTGGCGTTGTACGCGTAGACCCAGTTGGCCTTGATGCCGCCGGCGTGCGGGTCTTTCTGCTGCTGGGCGCGGTACTCGGCGTCGCGCTTGGCCTGCTCCTCCTTGGAGGAAAGGTGGTAGGTGCGGCCGCGTTCGCGCGCTTCGAGCTGCACGCGGCTGGTGCGCGGCAGGCGTTCCTGCTCGTACTGGCGCAGGGCGTCTTCCAGGCGGTTGGGCAGGGCCGCGACGGCCTTGGCCAGCACGTAGGCGTCTTCGATGGCCATGGCCGCGCCTTGCGACAGAAAGGGCAGCATGGGGTGCGAGGCGTCGCCCATCAGCGTGACGCGGCCCTGGGACCAGGTCTGCATGGGGTCGCGGTCGAACAGGCCCCAGCGGTAGACCTCGGTGACGCGCTCGAACAGGCTGATGATGTGCGGATGCCAGCCCTGGAAGTCGGCCATCAGGGCTTCGCGCGTAGACCGCGTGTGCCAGGATTCTTCCACCCAGTCTTGGGTTTCGTGCACGGCCACGATGTTCACGGCCTTGCCGCCCTTCACGTAATAAGTGACGACGTGGCTGCTCGGACCCATCCAGAAAGCGGCTTCGGGCGGCACGAAATCCGGGCGCTCGTCGAAAGGCACGACGGCGCGGTAGCACATGTGGCCGGTGAACTTGGGGTCGTCGTCGCCGAACAGCGCGTGGCGCACGGCCGAGCGCACGCCGTCCGCGCCGATGATGAGGTCGGCCTCGAACGACGAGCCGTCGGCGAAATGGGCGACGGCGGTGTTCGCGTCTTGCGTCACGCCGGTGCAAGCGGTGGAGAAGCGCACGTTCTTCAGGTCGACCCGGTCGGCCATCAGTTGGTGCAGGTCGGCGCGGTGCACGTGGAAGAACTCCGCGCCGTATATGCGCGGGCAGTCTTCCTTGAGCGGAATGCGGAAGGTTTCTTCGGCGGTGTCCCAGTTGCGCCCGACCAGCGCTTCGGGCAGGAACGCTACCTTGGCCAGGTCGTCCCAGGCGCCCAGGGCGCGGATGACCTTGACGGCGTTGGGCGTCATCTGGATGCCGGCGCCGACTTCGCCGAATTCGGCGGCGCGCTCGAACAGATGGGCTTCGATGCCGCGCTGGGCCAGCGCGACGGCGGCCGTGACGCCGCCTATGCCGCCGCCGACGATGCCGACTTTGAGTGTTCTGGACATGGTGTGGCTCCTTTGGGTGGATAGGTGAATATTAAACGATCAATTAATAAAATGAAAACAAAAAAACAGGCTTTAGGGAAAATACGAATGAAGGCGGGCGCAGCGTGCATTGGCGGGCCGGGCGGGGATTGAGAGGGGGTTCATGGCCGCCGATATGCTGGTTAATACGATTCCAAATCCGGCATGAAATCGATAAACTCATGCGACATTCAGTGTGCTGATTGCGAATTTCAACCCATATTCAGCCTATAGAAGAGTCACCCGAGGACGAGGAGATTTTCATGCATACCCGTTTCATGGCGCGTTTCAAGATCGGCGCCATCGCCTGCGCGGCAGGCCTGATGCTGGCGGCGCCGGCCCACGCCGACGAAGTCAAGGTGGGGCTGCTCAGCCAGTATTCCGGCACGTATTCGTGGTGGGGCCAGGAGTACGACCGCGGCGTCCAGCTTTTCATGGACGAAACCGGCGGCAAGATCGGCGAGCACACGCTTGCCATCATCAAGCGCGACGAAGGCGGCACCAGCCCGGCGCGTTCGCGCCAACTGGCCCAGGAACTGGTGGTGCGCGACAAGGTGCAGTACTTGATAGGCGGCACCTTCACGCCCACCGTCATGGGCACGGCCGACATCGTCGACCAAACCAAGACGCCTTACGTGTTCGTCAACGGCGCCACCTCCAGCATGACCGAAAAAACCCCGTATTTCGTGCGCGTGGGCTATACCTCGTGGACATACTGTGAGCCGCTGGTCAAATGGGTGTACGAGCAGGGCGTGCGCAAGGCCGCCACCATCGTCGCCGACTACGCGCCCGGCATAGACATCGAAAACGCCTACAACGACACCTTCAAGAAGCTGGGCGGCGAGATGGTCGACAACATCCGCGTGCCCATGGGCACCACCGACTTCTCGGCCTATCTGCAGCGCGTCAAGGACACCGGCGTCGAGCACGTGTTCATGTTCATGCCAGTGGGCCCGATGTCGGCCGGTTTCATCAAGGCCTTCCAGGAACGCGGCCTGGGTAAAGACGGCGTGGCTTTGTACGCGGGCGCCGAAACCCAGGAATCCGACCTGCCCGCCGTGGGCGATTCGGCGCTGGGCATCGTCACCGCCTTGCATTACTCGCCCTATCTCGACACCCCGGCCAACAAGGATTTCGTCAAGCGCTTCCAGGCCAAGTACGGCGCTGACGCCGTGCCCAGCCTGGCCGCCATGGGCGCCTACGACGCCATGCATCTGGTGGCCCGCATGGTCGAAGCCACTAACGGCAAGAAGGACGGCGAAAAAGCCCTGGAAGCCATCAAGGGCTATGCCTGGGAAAGCCCGCGCGGCCCGTCCAAGATAGAGGCCGACACGCGTGAAATCACGCAGAACGTCTACATTCGCCGGGTCGAGAAAGTGGACGGCAAGCTGGGCAACGTGCCCATTCATGCCTACGAATCAGTGAAGGAGCCTTGGCACGAAGCCAAGCGGGCGGCCAAGTAGGAACGGCGTCAAGGCCGGCATGAAGCATACCGCCGCGGCAGGGCGCGTCCCGAAAACCGGGGCGCCCCGCCTTGCCGGCGCAGCGCAATAAAAATCGACTGGAGCAGACGAATGAAATGGATGAATCTGGGCCGCAAGGCCGCCTGTGCGGGCGCGTTGCTGATGGCGGGCGCACTCGGCGCCGCCCCGGCGGCGGCCGACGAAATCAAGATCGGGCTGCTTAGCCAGTACTCCGGCACGTATGCGTGGTGGGGCCAGGAATATGACCGCGGCGTCGAGCTTTTCCTGGACGAAACCGGCGGCAAGGTCGGCAATCACACGATTGCCGTCGTCAAGCGCGACGAGGGCGGCACCAGTCCGGCGCGTTCGCGCCAGCTGGCCCAGGAACTGGTGGTGCGCGACAAGGTGCAATACCTGATAGGCGGCGCGTTCACGCCCACCATCATGGGCACGGCCGACATCGTCAACCAAACCAAGACGCCGTACCTGATGGGCAACACCGGCACGTCCAGCGTCACGGACAAATCCCCGTATTTCGTGCGCATGGGCTTTACCCAGTGGCAGCTGAATATTCCGCTGACGCAATGGGCGTATGAGCAGGGCGCGCGCGAAGCCGTCATCGTCGCGGCCGACTTCGCGCCGGGCCACGACGCCATCAAGGCCTACACCGTGGGCTTCGAAGAGGCCGGCGGGCGCATCGCCGACGAAATCCGCGTGCCGCTGGGCACGACCGACTTCTCCACTTACCTGCAGCGCGTCAGCGACAGCGGCGCCAAGCATGTGTTCATGTTCATGCCGGTGGGGCCGATGTCCGCCGGGCTGATCAAGGCGTTTTATGAGCGCGGCCTGCACAAGCAGGGCATTGCGCTGATGGCCACCAACGAAACCATGGAATCCGACCTGCCCGCCATCGGCGATGGCGCCATCGGCATGGTAACCGCGCAGCATTACACGCCTTACCTGGACACCCCGGCCAACAAGGCTTTCGTTCAGCGCTATCAGGCCAAGTTCGGCAAAGACGCCCTGCCTAGCCTGGCTTCGCTGGCCGTCTACGACGGCATGCACATGATCGCCCGCATGATCGAAGCCACCGACGGCAAGAAGGACGGCGACCAGGCCATGGAAGCCGTCAAGGGGCATCGCTGGGAAAGCCCGCGCGGCCCCGTCACCATAGACGCCGATACGCGCGAGATCGTGCAGAACGTCTACATGCGCCGCATCGAGAAGGTGGACGGCAAGCTGGGCAACATCGCCTTCCATACCTTCGAGGCGGTGCCCGAACCCTGGCACGTCCGCGAAGCCGGCAAATAAACCATTCCAAGGCGCTGTTTCATGCCCAATGCTTTATCTACCTTCCTGACGCTCACCGTCGACGGGGTGTCCTATGGAATGATGCTGTTCCTCATTTCCGTAGGGCTCACCATCACGCTGGGCGTGATGCGCGTGGTCAACCTGATGCACTCGGCCTTCGCCATGATAGGCGGCTATTTCGCGCTGTGGTTCATGCAGGCGGGCGGCATGCATTACTTCGTTGCGCTGCCGCTGGGCGTGCTGGTCACCATGGCGGTCAGCCTGGTGCTGGAACGCACGCTATACCAATGGGTGTACCAGGCCAATGCGCTGGGCCAACTGCTCATCACCATAGGCATGGCTTTCGTGCTCACGGCCGTGGCCAAGAATCTGGCGGGGCCGCAGATACAAAGCCTGGTTCTGCCGGCCGCGCTGACGGGGCAGATGTCGCTGGGCGGCTTCAACGTGTCGGTGTATCGCCTGTTCGTGCTGCTGCTCAGCGTGGCGGTGGCCGGCGCGCTGTGGCTCATACTCGAATACACCACCTTCGGCGCCAAGCTGCGCGCGGCGGTGGACAACCCGCGCATGGCGCGCTGCGTGGGCATCAACGTGCCCATGGTGTTCTCGGTCACCTTCGCCATCGGCTGCGGCCTGGCGGCGCTGGGCGGCGCGGTGGGCACGCAGATGCTGCCGCTGGAACCCTACTACGGCCTCAAGTATCTGGTGCTGGTGCTCATCGTCGTGGCGGTGGGCGGGGTCGGCAGCCTGAAGGGCTCGCTGTACTCGGCCCTGCTGCTGGGCCTGATCGACACCTGGGGGCGCTACTACGTGCCCGCGCTGGGCGGCTTCATCATCTATCTGGCGGTACTGGCGATTCTGCTGGCGCGGCCGCGCGGCCTGGTCGGGCACGCGGGCTAAGAGGACGGCATCATGACTCAACAAACACCTGGCAATCGCGTCGCCGCCGCCTTCGGGCGCCAGCGCTACACCTGGATAGACGCCGCGCTGCTGGCCGCGGCCGTGCTTACCTTCTTCTTCGCCGAGTACTACCTGGCCCTGGCGGCCATGGTGGTCATCATGATCATCTTCGCGCTGTCGCTGGACTTGGCCCAAGGCTATGGCGGCATCGAAACCCTGGGCCATGCGGCCTTTTTCGGCACCGGCGCTTACGCGGCCGCGCTGTACGCGCTGCACGTCTCGCCCGAGCCGCTCAGCGGCCTGCTGGTGGGGGCGGCCGCGGCGGCCGTGGTGGGCCTGCTGTCGGGCTTTGCCATCTTGCGCACCCACGGCCTGACGCAATTGATGCTGACGCTGGCGGTGGCCACCTTGCTGTTCGAGCTGGCCAACGTGATGAAGTCCGTCACCAACGGCGACGACGGCCTGACGGGCTATTCCATCTCGCCCGTCCTGGGGCTGTTCGAGTTCGACATCTACGGCAAGACGGCCTTCGTGTATGGCTGCGCCGTGCTGTTGGCCATCTACGCCTTGCTCAAGTGCCTGGTCAATTCGGCCATTGGCCTCACAGCTCAGGGCATACGCGAAAACCGCGTGCGCATGAGGATGCTGGGCGTGCCGGTCGAGCGCCGCTTGTGGCTGCTGTACACGATCTCCGCCGCCGTGGCGGGGGTGGCCGGCGCCTTGTCGGCGCAGATCAACCGCATCGTCGGCCTGGACACGCTCATGTTCATGCTGTCGGCCAACGTCGTCGTCATGCTGACCCTGGGCGGCCTGGGCCGTCTGTACGGCGCGTTTTTCGGCGCCATCATTTTCGTCGTGCTGTCCGACCGCGCGGCGGCGTGGGACCCCACCAACTGGCTGGCCGTGCTGGGCGTGGTGCTGATTCTGGTGGTGCGCTATGCGCCCCAGGGCGTTGCGGGCTGGCTGGCGCGCTTCACCGACCGCAAAGGAAGGCCGTCATGAGCCCCGTTCTCGAACTTCAAGGGCTGAGCAAGCAGTTCGGCCAGCTCAAGGTGACGCAAAACGTCAACCTCAGTTTGCAGCCGGGCGCGCGCCATGCGCTGATCGGGCCCAACGGGGCCGGCAAAAGCACGCTGGTGCATCAAATCACCGGCCTGCTCAAGCCGTCGGCGGGCAAGGTGCTGCTGGGCGGCCAGGACGTCACCAACCTGTCGCCCGAAAAGCGCGTCAAGCTGGGCCTGGCGCGCACCTTCCAGATCAATTCGCTGTTCAACCACCTTACCGTCGCCGAGAACATCGGCCTGGCCTTGCAGGCACGCGAGGGCATGGACGGCTATCTGCTGCGCGACGTTACGCACGACGGCCCCCTGATGGACGAGGCCGCCGCCCTGCTCGACAGCCTTGGCCTGCTGGGCCTGGCCCATCGAGACATCGTGCAGTTGGCCTACGGCCAGCGGCGTCTCATCGAGATTGCGCTGGCGCTGGCCCTGAAGCCGCGCGTGCTGCTGCTGGACGAACCCGTGGCCGGCGTGCCCAGCGCCGAGGGCAACCGCTTTTTCGACCTGCTCGAACGCCTGCCCGCCGAGGTCGCCACGCTGGTCATCGAGCACGACATGGATCTGGTGTTCCGCTTCGCCAAGCGCATCACGGTGCTGGTCGAAGGCGCCGTGCTGGTCGAGGACGACGTGCAGGCGGTGCGCACCGACCCGCGCGTCAGGGCCGTTTATCTTGGAGAGCGCCATGACCACGCTGCTTGAACTGAAAGACATCCGCGCCGGCTACGGCGAAACCGTGGTGCTGGACGGCGTTGGCCTGACGCTGCAGGCCGGCCAGGCGCTCAGCGTGCTGGGCCGCAACGGCGTGGGCAAGAGCACGCTGCTCAACACCGTGCTGGGCCTGACCACGCTGCATTCGGGCAGCATCCTTTACCAGGGCAAGGGCATGGAAAAAATGCCCAGCCACCAGCGCGCCACGGCCGGCCTGGGCCTGGTGCCGCAAGAGCGCGAGATATTCCCCTCGCTGACGGTGGAGGAAAACCTCAAGGTCGCCGCCGCGCCGGGCAACTGGACGCTGCAGGCCGTGTACGAACTGTTTCCGCGCCTGCGGGAGCGCCATCGCAACATGGGCAACCAGTTGTCGGGCGGCGAGCAGCAGATGCTGGCCATCGGCCGCGCGCTCATCGGCAACCCCAAGGTGCTGCTGCTGGACGAGCCTTTCGAAGGGCTGGCGCCGGTCATCGTCGACACCTTGGTCGAGGCCTTCAACACCTTGCGCCGCTCCAGCGACATAGGTATTGTGCTGGTCGAGCAGCACGCCGAACTGGCGCTGGAACTGACCGAAAACGCCATCGTCCTCGACCGGGGCTGCATCAGCTGGCAGGGCGCCAGCGGCCAGTTGCTGCACGATCCGGCGAGGCTGGCCCAACTGATAGGGCTGGATCTGGCCTGACTCGCTTCGCTTCCCCAAGCGTTATGATTGATGCCGGACACGCGCCGCGCGCTTTGCCGCTGCGCCATGGCACTCTAATTTTCGTATGAGCATGACATGATGCAAAGACCGATTCCCGCCGTTCAAATGCGTGGAGGCACCTCCAAGGGGCTGTTCTTCCATGCCTCCGACCTGCCTTCCGATCCCGAACTGCGCGACCGCGTACTACTGGCCGCGATGGGTTCGCCCGACATCCGCCAGATAGACGGCCTGGGCGGCGCCGACCCGCTGACCAGCAAGGTCGCCATCGTGTCGCCGGCCACGTGCCCGGACGCCGACGTCGACTACCTGTTCGCGCAGGTCGTGGTGAACGAGGCGCGCGTCGATTACGGCCAGAACTGCGGCAACATGCTGGCCGGCGTGGGCCCCTTCGCCATCGAAACCGGGCTGATCGCCTCGCATGACGGCCAGACCACGGTGGCGATACACATGGTCAATACCGGGCAGATCGCCGTGGCCACGGTGGAAACGCCCAATGGCCGCGTCAAGTACAGCGGCGACCAGGCCATAGACGGCGTGCCGGGCACGGCCGCCGCCATTCCGCTCGAATTCCGCGATACGGCCGGCTCCAGCTGCGGCGCGCTGCTGCCCACGGGCAATCTGTGCGACGAGATCAACGGCGTCGAAGTCACCTGCATAGACAACGGCATGCCGCTGGTGCTGATGCGCGCCGCCGACATGGGCCGCACCGGCTACGAAACCCGCGCCGAACTGGACGCCGACGAAGAGCTCAAGGCGCGCGTCGAGGCCATCCGCCTCAAGGTGGGCCCCATGATGAACCTGGGCGACGTCACCTCGCGCACGGTGCCCAAGATGTGCCTGGTGGCCGAACCGCGCCAAGGCGGCGCGATCAGTACGCGCACCTTCATTCCGCATCGCTGCCACGCCTCCATCGGCGTGCTGGGCGCGGTCAGCGTGGCCACGGCCGCCGCCCTGCCGGGCACGGTGTGCGAAGGCCTGGCGGTGCTGGGCACCGGCTCGGTGCTGAATATGGACATCGAACACCCCACGGGCTCCATGGGCGTGCAGATCCGCCTGGGCGAAGACGGCAAGTCCGTCGAAACCGCCGCCCTCATCCGCACCGCGCGCTGGCTGGCCGACGGCCGGGTCTACGTGCCCGGCGAAGTCTGGCCCGTGGAGGACGAAGCATGAGCAAGGAAGCCCTGGTTCTGCTGCCCGGCCTGCTGTGCGACGAGGCCGTCTGGCCCGATCAAATAGCCGGCCTGGCGCATCGCGCCGACAGCTACGTGCCCGACTACGGCATGCTGAACAGCATTCCCGACATGGCGCGCCACGTCTTGAAGACGGCGCCCGCCGAAGTCTTCAACCTGGCCGGCCATTCCATGGGCGGCCGCGTGGCGCTGGAGGTCGTGCGCCAGGCCCCGCAGCGCGTGCGCCGGCTGGCCTTGCTGGACACCGGCTACGAGCCTTTCGCGGGCGGCGCAGCCGGCGAGCAGGAAAAAGCCAAGCGCTACGCCTTGCTCGAACGCGCGCGCAGCGCCGGCATGCGCGAGATGGGCAAGCTGTGGGCGCCCGGCATGGTGCACCCCGGCCAGCTCGGCACGCCTTTGTTCGACGCCATACTCGACATGATCGAACGCCGCACGCCCGATCAATTCGAGGCGCAGATCACGGCCTTGCTGGCGCGCCCCGATGCCGAGCCCGTGCTGCGCGGCATGCATTGCCCCACCTGGCTGATATGCGGCCACGATGACGCCTGGAGCCCTTTTGCGCGCCATGAAGCCATGAGCAAGATGGTGCCGGCGCAGTGGGCCGGGCTGGAAGGCATCGCCGATTGCGGCCATATGTCCACCATGGAAAAGCCCGCCGAAGTCACAGCTTTGCTGAACGCCTGGCTGAACGTACTAGTGTAGATTGGCGCTGAGCATGGCGAAGCTCAACAAACAGCAGCGCGGCCTTGGCGTTGGGCTTCGCCATGCTCGGCGTCAACCTGCGCCTGCAACGAATTTTCAAGGAGTATCGAGTGAGCCATCCCAAACTGCCGGATGCGGCGACCTACGCGGCTTGCAAGCAGATCATCGAGCATTCTTCCTACCTGACGGACACCGGAAATTTCGAAGGCTATGCCGCTTTGTTCGTCGAGTCGGGCCAGCTTAAGCGCCCCAACGGCGAACCCATGGTCGGCCGCGCGGCCATCGTGGATAGCTACCGCACGCGCCCCGCCGAACGCATGACGCGCCACATGGTGGGGCATTCCGTCATGGAGCAACTGGACGACGGCCGGGTGCATGCCGTCACCAGCGTGCTGCTCTGGAGCACCCAGACCACGGCGTCCGTCGAGGCCTTCGGCCGCAAGGCCGATCCGCGCCAGGTGCTGGGCGAATACGACGACATATTGATTTGCACGCCGGAAGGATGGCGCATCGAGAAACGCGTGTCCTCCTTCCTAATCTACCGGGAGTAGGCATGAGCGATACGCAAGCGATTGCATTGTCCAGCGTCGCCCTGGTGGGGCTGGGCGAAGCGGGCGCCTTGCTGGCCCAGGGCTTCGCCCAGGCCGGCCTGAAGGTCAAGGCCTACGACATCAAGCTGAAAAATGCAGCACTGGCCGAGGAGATGCGCGCTCGCGCCCAGGCTTGCGGCGCGCAAATGTGCGATACGCTGGCGCAGGCCGTCGAAGGCGTAGACCTGGTGGTCTCCGCGGTGACGGCCAGTTCGGCCACCGATGCGGCCATCGCCGTGGCCGAGCACCTGAAGCCTGGGCAGTTCTTCATGGACATCAACTCGGTGTCGCCCGCCACCAAGTGCAAAGACCGCGACGCCATCGCCGGCGCCCAGGGCCATTACGTCGAATCCGCCGTGATGGCGCCGGTGCCGCCCTACGGCATCAAGGTGCCCATGCTGCTGGGCGGCGAACGCGCCCAGGCCTTGTCGACGGCCTTGAATGCGCTGGGCCTGCGCACCAAGGCGGTCTCCACCGAAACCGGCGTCGCCTCGGCCATCAAAATGTGCCGCAGCGTGATGATCAAGGGCATAGAGGCGCTGACGGTGGAGTGCCTGACGGCGGCGCGCCGCTACGGCGCCGAGCAGGCCGTGCTGGCTTCGCTGGACGAAACCTTTCCCTCCATGGGCTGGCTGGAAGCGCAGCCGCACTACCTGATCAGCCGCGTCGCCGAACACGGCCGCCGCCGCGCCGCCGAAATGCGCGAAGTCATGGAGACTCTGCAAGACGTCGGCGTCGAGCCGCGCATGGCGGACGCCACCGCCCGCTTGCAGGACGCCTTCGTCGACGCCATGGCCGAACGCGGCCTGCCGTATCCCCACGGGCAAACGTTCGACTGGCCGGCGTTTACCGACAAGCTGCGCGACGGGGGCAAATAGGGCTGGTGGGTTCGGCCTGCAGCCCGTATTGCGGCTGGCGCATGGGCATGCCAGCCGCAAATATTGCCTTGCGGCGCGCCGGGCCGCTGCTCAGCCCAGCTCTTTATGCGCCGCCTGCGCCACCCTGAACAAGGTGGCGTCGTCGAAATGGCGGCCCACCAGCATCAGCCCGACGGGTTTGTTTTCCGACAAGCCGCAGCATACCGAGATGGCCGGATGCCCGGCGATGTCGAAGGGGCTGGTGTTGTTGATCGGCCCCCAACTGGCCTTGAGCACGTCGGCCGGAGAGGCATCGTCCGGCAGCAGGCGCGTGGCCGTCATGGGGGTGGTGGGCATCAGCAGTACGTCGTACTTGGCCAGCCAGGCGTCGTATTCGGCGCGCAGGCGCCTGACCTGGTTGCGCGCCTTGGCGTACAGATAGCCGCCATGCCTGGAGAAAATCTCGCCGGTCATCAAGCCGCCCTTGATGGTCGGGGGCAGCTCGTTCATATGCTGTTCCCAGCCCGCCATGGCGCGCATGAAGGGCAGGGAATAGGCGGCGTTGACGCCGTAGAAACCCATGGCGTGGGAGTGCATCAGATTGTGGTACGAGCCTTCTATACAGATGGGCAGCCACAGCGCCGAGCCGATGTTGTGCCAGGGTATGGACACCTTGTCGACGGTGGCCCCCTTTTTTTGCAGGCGCTTGGCGGCTTCGCGTACCGCTTTGTCGACGCCGGCTTCGGATTCGGGCCGGCCGAATCCTTCCTGCACCACGGCGATGCGCAGGCCGCGCACGCCTTGATCCAGGCCTTCGGTGTAGGCTTGCGTGCGCACGCCTTTCTGGCGGCCGTCGATGCCGTCGTCCCCCGCGATCACCTCCAGCAGCAAAGCGCATTCCTCCACGGTGTCGGCCATGGGGCCGACGTGGTCCAGGCTGTATTCGATGCCGAGCACGCCGGTATAGGGTACGAGACCGTAGGTGGGCTTGAGGCCGACGATGCCGCAGAAAGAGGCCGGCATGCGTATGGACCCGGCCTGGTCGGCGCCTATGGACATATCGACTTCGTGCGCCGCCACCAGGGCCGCGCTGCCGTTGCTCGACCCGCCGGTGGTGTGTCCGGGCGCGCGCGGGTTCTCGATGACGCCGGTGGAGGCGGTGGCGCTGCTGGTGGAAAAGCACAGGTATTCGGCCACCGCCTTGCCGGCGATCTCGGCGCCGGCGTCCAGCATGCGGGTCACGATGGTGGCGTCGGTGTCCGGCACGAAGCCGTCGAGTATGGACGCGCCGTTGGTTAGCGGCACCCCGGCGACGAAAACGTTGTCCTTGACGGCGATGCGCTTGCCCGCCAGTTTGCCCTGCGGCGCGCCCTTGATGCTGGTCTTGTAGTACCAGGCGTTGTAAGGGTTGTCGGCGGGATCGGGACGGTAGCCCGGCGTACGCGGGTATTTCACTTCGGGCGGCAGATCCGGCAACTGCTCTATCATGCGCAGCGCCGGCGCGACGGCGCTGAGGAACTCGTGATAGCTGTCGGCTTCACCCTGGGACAACTCGATGCCCAGGTCGTCGGCCACACGCCTCAGACCCTCTTGGTCTGGGAAGAAGAATGCCATGATGCCTCCATTTTCATTTTGACTGACAAATTGACTGACAAATATCGAAGCCCGGTTGCGGCCTCTATGAGCTGTGAGTATTACCATGCGGGCCCGGCGCGGCTCAAGCATAGTCGGGTAAATCAGGGTTTACCTGTAGGCTGGCGCTCAGCGCCAGCCTACGAACTTGCCTTTCGGGCAAAAAAACCGCGCACCATATGGCGCGCGGTGAGAGAAGGCGGATTCCGGGTGGGGGTCAGGCCGCTTTGCGCAACTGGCTGTGCGGATCGATGACGAACTTCTTGGGCGCGCCCTGATCGAAGTCGGCGTAGCCGCGCGGGGCGTCGTCCAGCGAGATGACCTCCACGCCCACCACGTCCGCGATGTTGATGCGGTCCCACAGAATGGCTTGCATCAGTGCGCGGTTGTACTTCATGACGGGCGTCTGGCCCGTGAAGAAGCTGTGCGACTTGGCCCAGCCCAGGCCGAAGCGCACGCTGAGCGAGCCATGCTGGGCGGCCTTGTCGGTGGCGCCCGGATCTTCGGTGACGTACAGGCCGGGAATGCCGATCTTGCCGGCCTCGCGGGTGATGTCCATCAGCGAGTTCAGCACCGTGGCGGGGGCCTCGACCTGCGAGCCCGAATGGCCGTGGCCGCGGGCTTCGAAACCCACGGCGTCGATGGCGCAGTCGACTTCGGGCGTGCCCAGGATGGCGGCGATTTGTTCGCCCAGCGGCGCATCGCTGGAGACGTCGACCACTTCGAAGCCGGCCTGCTTGGCGTGCGCCAAGCGCAGCGGGTTGAGGTCGCCGACGATGACGACAGCGGCGCCCAGCAGGCGGGCCGAAGCGGCGGCGGCCAGGCCCACGGGGCCCGCGCCGGCGACATACACTGTGCTGCCCGGGCCCACGCCGGCGGTGACGGCGCCATGAAAGCCCGTGGGCAGAATGTCGGACAGGCAGGTCAGGTCGCGGATCTTGGCCAGGGCCTGGTCGCGGTCGGGGAACTTCAGCAGGTTGAAGTCGGCGTAAGGCACCATGACGTATTCGGCCTGGCCGCCTATCCAGCCGCCCATGTCGACGTAGCCGTAGGCGCCGCCCGCGCGCGACGGGTTCACGCTCAGGCACACGCCGGTGTCCTGTTCCTTGCAGGTGCGGCAGCGGCCGCAGGCCACGTTGAACGGCACGGAGACCAGGTCGCCTTTTTTCAGGAACTCGACGTCGCGGCCCGCTTCGAGCACTTCGCCGGTGATTTCGTGGCCCAGGATCAGGCCGGCCGGAGCCGTGGTGCGGCCGCGCACCATGTGCTGGTCCGAACCGCAGATGTTGGTGGAAAGAACCTTCAGAATGACGCCGTGGTGGGCGGACTTGCCGTTGGGCGCGACCAGTTCGGGAAAGGGAATGGATTGGACCTCGACTTTGCCGGGCCCGACGTATGCGACGCCGCGATTAGTTGCCATGAGTCTCCTCCTGATGGAGTGGTTTTGCGAGCCGGGCGTATGGCGCTGCCCGGTTCAAGGGTGCTTGTCGTTATAAGTATGAATAGGCCCGCCCGGAGAGGACGGGTCAGAATGAGTGTACTGAATTTGATGATACAGGCAATTTTGCGGTGTTGGGGCATTTTCGATTTAGCCGCACCTGCTGCCAGTTAAGTGCTAACCCGCGCGCTGGACTTCGGTGTTTAGACATCAAACGAAAATGCACTGGCCGTGGCTTACGCCGGCTGCAACTGCGGCGCGTTGAGCCGGTATCCGGCCTCGGCGGCGGCCATTTCGTAAAGGATGGCGCGCATCATCAGGCCCGGCTTGTCGGGGCCGAAGTTCAGGTCGAATTGCGGCTCGGCGTCGTTCTGCACGACCTTCAGAATGGCCTCCAGCGCGACCACGTCTTCCATATAGGCCTTGGTGGAGGCCTCGAACATGAACTTGTCTATCTCGGCGTCGCCGTGGGCGAAGTCGCGCGAGTTGAACCACCAGTAATGGATGCGCCCGTTGGATTCCGGCGTGATCAAGTGGGTGATGTTGAAGCGGTACACCGAGGGCTTGCCTTCGTCGGGTTCGTGGTCGACGATCTTGGCGAAGGCGCGGTGCATGGCGGGCGACACGTAGGCCGCATCGGAATAGCGGTCGACCTTCTTGTGCATGATGCCGGCGGGAATGCCGTAGATGCCCGGCGGCGGCGAGTTCTTCAGCACGCGGTCGAGCAGCACGCTGTTGCCCTCGCGGCGGGCGTCCAGCTTGGAGCGCGCGTATTCGGGCGTGCCCACGGTGCCGGGATGCAGGAACGGAAAGTGGGTTTGATCCAGCAGGTTTTCGTGCATGGAGACGTAGTCGGCATCCATGGGCAGGCTGCCGGTGACGCTTTTCCAGGTGGTGGTGTCGCTCAGCCAGTGGGTGTCGGGAATCAGGCTTTCGTCGGCCTTGTCCGGGTTGCCCATCCAGATCCAGACCAGCGGCGTGCGTTCGACCACGGGAAAACTGCGCACGTTGGCGTTGGCCGGCACGATGGGCATGGAAGGCATGTTCACGCAGCGCCCGGCGGGGTCGAACTGCATGCCGTGATAGCCGCAAACCAGGATGTCGCCTTCGAGCTTGCCCATGGCCAGCGGAAACGAGCGGTGCGGACAGCGGTTGCGCACGGCCACGGGCTCGCCCGCCAGCGTGCGGTACAGGGCGACGTCCACGCCCAGGAAGCGGCGGCTGATGATGTCGCGCGAGATTTCCGAGCTAAGTCCCGCGACAAACCAGGTATTGCGCACCAGCGGCGTGCTTTCGTCGGCATAGGCGCCGGGCTGGAAGATGAAATCGGCGGTGGTTTGGTTCATGGTGAGTCTCCGTTCAAGAGGAGCGTTATGCCGTTTCCAGGTCGAGGATGGCATTGTCGGCTTCGCGTACTCGTTTGGTCTGGAAGTGAAATCAGGCGTCTATGAGCAGGCGCGAGCCGGTCGTTCGGGATACGCAGATGCAAAGCTGGCCGGCGGCGCGGTCTTCGTCGTCGAGGTAGCGGTCGCGGTGCACGAGCTCGCCGTCGGTTTCGACGACCTTGACCGGACACAGCCCGCATTCGCCGCGCCGGCAGTCGGCCATCATGGGAATGCCGGCGGCGTCGAGCGCTTCGAGAATGCTGGTGTCGCGGCCCACGCGCACCTGGCGGCCCGAGCCGCGCAGTTCGACGTCGAAGGCGTTGTCGTCGGCGGCGGGGCCGGAGGAAAACAGTTCGTAGTGCACGCGCAATGGATCCATGCCCAGCTCGGCGGCGGTGTCGGCGACGCCTTGGATGAGCCCGGCCGGCCCGCAGACGTAGATGTGGGCGTCGCCGGGCTGCGCGCCCAGCAGGCTGTGCAGGTCGAGGCGGTTTGCGTCGTCGGGGCCGCTGACGTGCAGCCGCGTACAGGCGCCGCCCAGCCGCAGCACGTCTTGCGCATAGGCCATGTCTTGCGCGCTGCGGCCGGCATACACCATTTCGAAGGGCTTGTTGCGCCGAACCACGCTGCGCAGCATGGCGTAGATGGGCGTGATGCCTATGCCGCCGGCGATGAACAGCGTCTTGTGGCCGCGCCTGTCGAGCAGAAAATGGTTTTTGGGCGCGGAGACCCGCAGCCGCGTGCCCAGCGTGAACGTGTCGTGGATATGAGCCGAGCCGCGCTGGCGGTTTTCGCGCTGGACGGCGATGCGGTAGATGTCGGGCGTGTCGTCCCAATCGCCCGCGCCGCCGATGAGCGAGTAATGGCGCACGATGGGGCCGGTGTCGGGCGAAGCCGTATGCAGTTCGATATGCGCGCCGGGCTCGTAGCCGGGCAGCGCGGCGCCGTTGCAGGCGCGCAGCAGATACTCGCGGATGCGCGGCGTCAGTTGCCGGATGCCGGCGACTTCGACGTCGAATTTGCTGTGTTGCATGGCAAGAAGCCCGTGGCGTGTGAAGAAAGGCCGGAAGAAGAAGCGGCCGGTAGCGGAAGATTACCTGGAAATTATATTTTGGGATCCAAAATTAAAGAATAAGGGTTAATTCTAGGGTTTTAATTATAATTTTGGATCCAAAATGAACCGCAAACCGTAGACGCAAACCGTAGACGCTTTTAACCCGTGCGCTACACTTGCAGCCGGTCTTGGCCGACGTGCGTTTCCCCTTCTTTTCCCATGCCCGGCGGCGTCCGTTCCCGCCCGC
This sequence comes from uncultured Burkholderiaceae bacterium, assembly GCA_934525625.1. Classification (GTDB taxonomy): domain Bacteria; phylum Pseudomonadota; class Gammaproteobacteria; order Burkholderiales; family Burkholderiaceae_B; genus Mesopusillimonas. Next base: position 240,607 of record CAKSZL010000001.1, on the reverse strand, counting down.
CTCATCCATATGAGCCAACAGACTTCCGTCATCGTCCAGCTTAGAGAAATGATTCTGCAAGGGCGGGTGCGGCCCGGCGAACGCATGCTGGAGGTCGAGCTGGCCGCACGCCTGGGCGTGTCGCGCATGCCCATACGCCAGGCTTTGCCGGTGCTGGCGCAAGAAGGCTTGCTGGCGCCCGCGGGCAAGCGCGGCTATGCGGTGCGCGCCTTTACGCTGGAACAGACGCTGGAGGCCCTGAGGCTGCGCGCGGTGCTCGAAGGCGTCGCGGCGCGTACGCTGGCCGAGCGCGGCGCGGCGCCCGAACTGCTGGCCGAGTTGAAGCAATGCCTGAGCGAAGGCGACGCCATCTTCGCGCAGCGCACTTTGAACGAAGACGCGGAATCGCGCTATGCGCAGATGAACGAGCGCTTTCATCGGCTGGTCATCGAAGCGGCGCAAAGCCCCTTGCTGGCTTCCCTGATCGAGCGCTGCAACGTCGTGCCGTTTACCGCGCCGCTGAGCATCGCGTTTTCCAGCAGCAGCAAAGACCGCATGTTCGACCTGCTGTTCTATGCGCATGGCCAGCATCACAACATCGTGCGGGCCATCGAGCAAGGGCAGCCCGAGCGCGCCGAGTTCCTGTTCCGCGAACACGCGTACACGCAGGAACAAAGCCAGACGCTGAAAGAAGGCCGGGAAGCCCGTCAACCGTGAACTGCTCCCCGCAAGTTGGACATGGTTTCCAACCTTTGGGGGGGGGCAGTTCAACCCTAGCCGGCCTTTCATTGCAGGTCTGGCCGGGCTTGGAGGCCGCTGGGCGGCGCGCTTGATCGCGCCATGATTCCGCGGATCTAGCCCAGGCATCCCTGCTTGCATAATCGATCTGTTATGTTATAACATTTCGAATGAAAATCGATGCAGAACAAGTGCATCGACGTCAATCAGACAACGGGGAAGCATTCATGAAAGCAGGGAAAGTCTGCATACGGCCGCTGGCATTGGCCGTGGGCATGGCGTGCGCGGCGATGGCGCAGGCGCAGACGGCGCAGCGGGGCGAGGTCGAGCAATTGGAATCCATTACCGTATCGGCCGATCCGTTCGGCCAGCGTGTGGAATCCATGAGCACGCCGGCCGAAATTCTGGCGGGCGACGATTTGATTCTGCAGCGCCAGGGCACGCTGGGCGACACCTTGAACGGCTTGATGGGCGTGCATGCGGACACCTTCGGCGCAGGCGCCAGCCGCCCGGTGGTGCGCGGCCAGACTTCGCCTCGGGTGCTGACCTTGACCGATGGCTCGGAGGTAATGGACGCATCGGCGATTTCGCCCGACCATGCCGTCGACGTGGAGCCCATGCTGACGGAGCGGCTGGAAGTGCTGCGCGGCCCGGCGACGCTGCTGTACGGCGGCGGGGCCATCGGCGGGGTCGTCAACGTCATCGACAACAAGATTCCCACCCGCGTACCGGAGCGCGGCATCGAGGGCAGCGTGGATTTGCGCGGCACGACGGGCAGCAAGACGCGCGAAGGCGCGTTCGCGCTGACGGCGGGCGAAGGCAGTTTCGCCCTGCACGTGGAAGGCATGAAGCGGCGCTCGGACGACTATCGTGTGCCCAAATGGAGCAGCGACCGGCTGGACGGATCGTACGAAGACACCTCGCGCGGCAGCATAGGCATGTCGTGGGTGGGTAGCCGAGGCTACTTCGGCGTGGCCTACACGCAGACGGACAGAAAGTACGGCCTGCCGGGCCATACGCACGAATACGCGGGTTGCCATCCGCACGGCAGCCACCTGCATTGTCCCGACGACGGCCATGGCCACGATCACGGGCATGACGATCACGACGATCATGATGGCCACGGCCACGATGATCACGACCATGACCATGACGATCATGCCCACGATGAGCACGGCCATGACGATCACGGACACGACCATGATCACGACCATGCCGCGCCTTGGGTAGAGGCCAAGAGCAAGCGCGTGGACGTGCGCGGCGAGTATCGCCAGCCCTTCGCCGGCATCGAGCGCGTGCGGCTGCGCGGCGGCTGGACGGACTACCGCCACGATGAAATCGAGGCGGGCGTGGTCGGCACGACCTTCAAGAACCGCGGCTACGACATGCGCGTGGAGGCCGAGCACGCGCGCCTGGGCAACTGGCGCGGCGTGGCCGGCGTGCAGACGGCGCGCAGCGATTTCAGCGCGCTGGGCGAAGAAGCCTTCCTGCCCGAAACGCGCACCAACAGCACCGGCATCTTTTTGCTGGAGACCTATCAGCCCAGCGACGCCTGGCGCTTCGAGCTGGGCGCGCGCCACGACTGGAAGTCGGTAACGCCGCGGAACGGCCAGCCCAAGGCCAGCTTCAACGCCACCTCGGTCTCGGGCGCGGCGATCTGGAGCCTGACGCCGGCCTACGCCTTGTCGCTGTCCTTGTCGCACTCGCACCGCCTGCCCAATGCGCAAGAGCTGTACGCCGACGGCGTGCACCTGGCGACCAACACCTACGAGCGCGGCGACCCCAACCTGGGCAAGGAAACCTCCAACAACATCGACCTGACGCTGCGCAAGCACGCGGGCGACCTGACGTTCGCGGTCAGCCTGTTCCACAACCGCGTGAAGAACTACATCTATGCCGAAACAGTGGACCAGGTGGAGGACTTCCGCTTGATCGATTACCGCCAGCACGATGCGCAGTTCACGGGCGTGGAAGGGCAGGTGGACTACGCCTTCAACCGCCACTTCACCTTGGGCGTGTTCGGCGACGTGGTGCGCGGCAAGCTCTCGGGCGGCGAAGGCAATCTGCCTCGCATTCCGGCGGCCAGGGCGGGCGTGCGCGGCAAGGTCAAATGGGGCAACTGGGCCGGCGACGTCGAGCTGTACCGCGTCTTCCACCAGAACCGCATCGCCAGCTACGAGCAGGAAACGCCGGGCTACAACATGATGAACCTGGGTGTGTCTTATGCCGACAGCATGGGCGGCGTGGACTACATGGTTTACCTGCGCGCCAGCAACCTGTTCAACCAGCTCGCCTTGAATCATTCCTCCTTCCTGTCGCATGTCGCGCCGCTGCCCGGCCGCCGCGTCACGCTGGGGGTCAGAATGGATTTCTGATTCCTCGCGGATGCAAAAGGAAAACAAGGGCGCCGCTGGGCGCCCTTGTTTTTGCCGCCATGCTGCACTACAGCAACAGGCAACGCTCAACCCAAGTGGTTTAGATGCATGACACCATCGCCAAGCTGCCGGCGGCAAGCCCACTGACGCGGCCGTTGGAGGGCGCCGCGTGCTACCGAAGGCAGTGCGGGGGCAGTCGGCGAAAGCTGCCCGAGCACCGCAAGCGCGCAGCGCTGAGGGCGAGTTCTTTCGTCGCCCGCACGTACGAGGTAGACGCGGGAAGCCCCGCGCAGCGGGGCCGCCCGACCGGCCGCGTCAGTGGGCTTGCCACCGGCAGCGCTAAAGAACTCAAACATCGGCCCCCGCCTCCGGCAGCGCTAAAGAACTCAAACATCGGCCCCCGCCTCCGGCAGCGCTAAAGAACTCAACCCCAGCTCACCCATCTCCGGCAGCGCTTAAGAACCAAAAAAAACAAAAGACGCAGCCTACGAAGAACAGCTAGCACCGCTTGCCGCGCCCCCGCTCTTTGCCAAGGCGATAAACTTGCACCGGTGCGCACCAGCATCCCGCGCGCGAACCGGGTTTGAACCCGGCCATGCCCGGCGCGGCATTTTTCCGCCCGGCCTCAAGAGGATGCCTGTTTCATTCGCCTAGCCGTGTCCGCCGATACTTCCACACCTCGCCGCCGCATTGCGCATCTGGACATGGATGCATTCTTTGCGTCCGTGGAGTTGCTGCGCTATCCCGACTTGCGCGGCCGGCCGGTGGTGGTGGGCGGGCGCGGCGCGCCGCCCGAAAAGCTGGCCGACGGCAGCTACCGCTATCGGCGCTTGCGCGACTACGTGGGCCGTGGCGTGCTGACGACTTCCACCTACGAGGCCCGCCAATACGGCGTGTTCTCGGCCATGGGCATCATGAAAGCGGCGCAGTTGGCGCCCGAGGCCATCTTGCTGCCTTCGGATTTCCAGGCCTATCGCGAATATTCGCGCCGCTTCAAGCAAGCCGTGGCGACGGTGGTGGACGCCATGGAAGACCGCGGCATAGACGAGATCTACCTGGATCTCACCGACCACCCCGAGCCCGACGACCTGACGCTGGCCCGGCGCATCAAGCAGGCCGTGCGCGACGCCACCGGCCTGAGCTGTTCGATTGCGATTACGCCCAACAAGCTGCTCTCCAAGATAGGTTCCGACCTGGACAAGCCCGACGGCATCACGCTGTTGACCATGGAGGACGTGCCGGTGCGCATCTGGCCGCTGGCGGTCGGCAAGATCAACGGCATAGGGCCGAAGTCCACCCTCAAGCTGAAGGCCATGGGCATAGAAACCATAGGCCAATTGGCCCAGGCCGCGCCCGCGCTGTTGCAGGAGGTGTTCGGGCTAAGCTATGCGGCTTGGCTGCTGCGCGTGGCGCAAGGCCAGGACGAACGCCCCGTCGTCACGTATTCCGAGCCCAAGTCCATCAGCCGCGAAACCACTTTCGAACGCGACCTGCACGTGGCGCGCGACCGCGGCGAGCTGTCGCAAGTGCTGGTGCAACTGTGCGAGCGCGTGGCCGACGACTTGCGGCGCAAGCGCTGCAAAGGCCGCACCATAGGCGTCAAGCTGCGCTTCGAAGACTTCCGCACGGTCACGCGCGACCACACCGTGCCCAGCCTCACCGACGAACCGCAAGCCATACTGGACGCCGCGCGCCAGTGCCTGAAACGCATTCCCATGCGCAGCCGCATACGCCTGCTGGGCATACGGGTGGGCAAGCTGACGGTGGGCGATGCCGACGCGGGCGATGGGCAGCTTTCGCTGTATTGACATCCAGGTTCCAAGGTTTGCGGCCACCCTGCCGGAAGAAACCATCGATGGCGCTGGCAGGGCCGGGATGGCTTGTTTTTGCGCAAATCGCCCAGCCTCGGGCTCATGCTAATCTCATGATAATCTGTATACTGAATAAAACAGTATGAATGGTTACGGACGGATAGCCGCGTATGACGAAGAGCAGCACGGAAACTCAAACTGCGACGCTGCAGCGGGAGGGTAGCGCCGCGAAAAAACGCTTGATGCAGTACATAGACGAGCTGGACATGATAGGCGGCGGGGTCTGGTCGCGGCCGGGCTTTCTGGTGCGCCGCCTGCACCAGATACATTGCGCGCTGTTCTTCGAGGAAAGCAAGAACGGCATCACGCCGGTGCAATACGGCATCCTGACGGTGCTGGCGCGCAACCCATGGCTGGATCAGACGGCTGTAGGCTACGAAGTCGGCCTGGATCGCACGACGGTGGCCGACGTCATCCGGCGGCTGGAGGACAAGGGCTGGGTCGAGCGCCGCGTCAACGAACAAGACCGCCGTTCGCGCCTGGTGGCGCTCACCAAAGAAGGCCTGACCGCCATGGAAGACATGCAGGCGGGGGTGGAGAGCTCTCAGCGCAAGCTGCTGGCGCCGCTTTCGCTGAAAGAGCAGCGCACGTTTCTGACCCTGCTGCTGCAGGTGGTGGAAGCCAACAACCAGTACGGCCGCGCCACGCTCAAGGATCTATAGGGGTAATTCCCGGGGCATTCGACGGCGCAATCGGGTTCGCCGCTGGAATATTTGTCAGTATACTTACAGTATCCGGGAGGCCCGCGCCCTGTCCAGGGGCGGCGGCTGTTGCGCCGCCGGCTTGGCGTGCATCCCGTTTTTTTTGATCATATTGTCAGTATGCTGATTAAAAAGCGGGCAAAACCGTCCGTTCGACCGGCATGCGACACCGACCAGGAGAACAAGCATGGGACGAATCCGCAAGATCGCGTTCGAGGAGCATTTCACCACACCGGATTTCGCCGCGTATTCCAAGGCTTTCGTCAGCCAGATAGACCCTGACGTCGCCGCCGACCTGTCGCGCCGCCTGCTGGACGTCGGCGAACTGCGCCTGAAGGAAATGGACGATGCCGGCATCGAGTACGTGATCTTGTCGCAGACCGGCCCCAGCGTCCAGGCGGAGACGGACGTGGCCAAGGCGATCTCGAACTCCAAGGCCAACAACGACTACCTGGCCGAGAAGATCGCGAAACATCCCACCCGTTTCGGCGGCTTTGCGACGCTGCCCATGCAGGACCCCGCCCAGGCCATCAAGGAACTGGAACGCGCGGTGAAAGAGCTGGGCTTCAAGGGCACGCTGGTCAACGGCCACACGCTGGGCGTCTACTACGACGCGCCGCAATACGACGAATTCTGGGCGTGTCTGCAAGAGCTGGACGTGCCTTTCTACCTGCATCCCTTCTATTCCTACGACCAGCCCTATTTTTACGAAGGCCACCCGGAGCTGACCGGCGCAACCTGGGGCTGGGGCGTGGAAACCGCCACGCACGCGCTGCGTATTCTGTTCGGTGGCGTGTTCGACCGTCACCCCGGCGCCAAGGTGGTCGTGGGCCACATGGGCGAGGGCTGCCTGCCTTACCTGCGCTGGCGCTTCGACAGCCGCTTCTCGACCTACCCCTGCGGCGTTACCTTGGCGCGCAAGCCCTCGGAATACATAGGCAGCAACATCCTGATCACGACTTCGGGCGTGTGCTCGCATGCCGCCCTGACGGGCGCGATAGGCGAAATGGGGGCGGACGCCGTGATGTTCTCGGTGGACTATCCCTACGAGTCGACGCAGATCGCGGCGGAATTCATCGAAACCGCGCCGCTGGACGAGCAAACCCGCGCCAAGGTCTGCTACGAGAACGCGAAGAAGCTGTTCAAGCTGTAAAGCGCAAGCTGCAACCTTATTGCCCGGCCGAGCCTGTAAAGGACGTGCCGGGTTTTTGCTGCGCGTCCCGGCTCAAGCGGGGCGAATGCGCAATCAGACGCCCAGCACGTACACGGCCAGCGCGAACAAGCCCGAGGCCAGCAGCATGCTGGCCGGCAGGGTCAATACCCAGGCCAGCAGAATGGTGCGCACGGTGCCGTTGTGCAGGCCGCTGCGGTTGGCGACCATGGTGCCGGCCACGCCCGAAGACAGCACGTGCGTGGTCGAGACCGGCAGGCTGAACATATTGGCCACGCCGATGGCGCCGGCGGCGGTAATCTGGGCCGCCATGCCCTGGGCGTAGGTCATGCCCTGCTTGCCTATTTTTTCGCCCACGGTCAGCACCACGCGGCGCCAGCCCACCATGGTGCCCAAGCCCAAGGCCAGCGCCACCGCGATGATGACCCACAGGGGGGCGTATTCGGTGGTGGCGGTCAGGTCGGCGCGCAGGCGCTTGAGGTCGGCTTTTTCGCGCAGGGGCAGGTCTCTCAGGTTCCCCACTTTGCGGGCCGTGTCGTCCAGGCACAGCAGATAGCGGCGCACGCGTATGCGCGTCTCGGGCGGCAGGTCGCTATAGGTTTGTACGCCGTTCAGGTTTTGGCGCACCGCCGCGATGGTGGGCAGGGTGTCTTGCGGATCGCAGCGGAAGGTGGGTGGCAGGTCGCCGTTGCGCGGCCCGCGCCGCAGCGCCAGGTACTCGCCCAGGGTATCCGCATTGCGCTCGTAGAAGTCGCCCAGGTGGGCGGCCGCGTCGTAGGTGCGCTGGATTTGATAGGGCGTGCTGGCCGGATCCAGCACGAACTTGGCCGGGACGATGCCGATCAGCACCAGCATGATCAGGCCTATGCCTTTTTGCCCGTCGTTGGAGCCGTGCACGAAGCTGACGCCCATGGCCGACAGCACCAGCACCAGCCGGTTCCAGAAAGGAGGGCGCTTTTTGTCGTCGACGGTGCGGCGCTGTTCGGGCGTCTTGTGCATCTTGGAGTCGGCATACAGTTTTTTCAAGGCGATCAGCAGCAGCGCCGCCACCGCGAAGCCGGCCAGCGGCGACACGATCAGCGACAGGCCGATGTCGATGGCCTTGCCCCAGTTGACGCCGGCGCCCACCGGCAGGTCGGTGATCAGGGCGTTGGCCAGGCCCACGCCCAGCACCGAGCCGATCAGCGTGTGCGAACTGGAGGCGGGAATGCCGAAATACCAGGTGCCCAGGTTCCAGGCGATGGCGGCGGCCAGCATGGCGAACACCATCGCCAGGCCGCGCCCGCTGTCCAGGTTGAGCAGCAGCTCCACGGGCAGCAGATGGACGATGGCGTAGGCCACCCCCACGCCGCCCAGCAGCACGCCCAGAAAGTTGAAGATGCCGGAGGCTATCACCGCGAGGTGCGGCGGCATGGCCTTGGTATAGATGACGGTGGCGACGGCGTTGGCGGTGTCGTGAAAACCGTTGATGAATTCGAAGGCCAACACGAAAAGGAGAGCAAGCACCAAGCTGAGCCCGACTGCGATAGTCAGGCCAGAGAATAGGTCGAGCATGATGGGGGCTTATTGCGGAGACGTGCAATTATTACAGATTCATGACGCCGCGTGTGCCCGGCTGTGGATTTTCTCTGGCCGCGTTACAGTTACGGGCATTCAGGAAAAAGGTAAGCGAGAGGCGCCCCATGCCCAGGATTCTGCTGTTTTTTGCGTTGTTGGCCGTGTCGGCGGCGGTACGTGCCGAAGGTTACATTACCCGCATGCTGAACAAGCCCGTGCCGGGCGGGGTGGCGGTGGTGCAACTGGGGCAGGCGCCCCAGGCCCCGGTGGCGCACTTGGGCGAGCGCCGGGTCATGGTGCTGCGCGAAGCGTCCGGGGAGTGGATAGCGGTGGCGGGCATCTCGCTGGACACCCCGCCCGGCTCGACACAGACGCTGACGGTGGAGCAGGACGGCGCGCGGCACGGCCTGGACTTCCGGGTGGGCAGCAAGAAATACGTCGCCCAGCACATCACGGTGAAGAACCCGCAGCACGTTAATCCCAGCCCGGAAAACCTGAAACGCTTCGAGCGCGAGCGCGACGAACAGCAGGCGGCGTACCGGCGGTTCAGCCCGGGCCTGCCCAGCAACGTCATGCTGGACCGCCCGGTGCCGGGGCGCTTGTCCAGCCCCTTCGGCCTGCGGCGGTTCTTCAACGGCGAGCCGCGCAACCCCCATTCCGGCCTGGACTTCGCCTCGCCAGCCGGCACGCCGGTGAAGGCGCCGGCGGCGGGCAAGGTGATTCTGGTGGGCGATTACTTCTTCAACGGCAAGACGGTGTTCGTCGATCACGGCCAGGGCTTCATCAGCATGTTCTGCCATTTGTCCGAGATCGGCGTGAAGGTGGGCCAGACACTCGCGCGCGGCGAAACGCTGGGCAAGGTCGGCGCCACCGGCCGGGCCACCGGGCCGCACCTGCACTGGAACGTCAGCCTGAACGACGCGCGCGTGGACCCGGCCATCTTCATCGGGGCGTTCGATGATTCTCAAGCGTCCAGCCCGTAGCCGGGCGAAGCCCTATCGCGGCACATTGGAGTGAGGGAAGCCCGCGTAGCGGGCCGAGGGCACATGCTGGAGTGCCCGAGCCGAAGAACCTGGGCCGCGATAGGGCTTCGCCCGGCTACGGGCGGGTTAGCATTTATCCCGCAAGATGATTACACGGGGTAAACCAAATCGTTTGCCAGAATAGCCGTGTCGTAAATCGCCTGGCGCTCCTTGAGCAGCAGGCGGCCGTTCTCGCGCACGAAGGTGTCGTAGTAGCGGCCCGTCAAGTGCACCGTCGAAGGGCCTTCCACCAGCGTTTGCAGCAGCAGGAAGTTGGCCTCGGCCTCGATGCGGCCGTCGTCGTGCATCTCGACGATGCGCAGGTTGCTGACCATATGCTGGGTATAGCGCGGCGCGAACATCTGCGTGTGGGCGATGGCGGTGGCGCGATCCATCATCATGTCGCGGCCTTCGGCGTAGACCAGGCCGACGGGCAGGCCGTGCGCGGCGTTCTCGCGCGCGGTAATGCGGTACAGCGCGTCTTCGCAGAAGAAGTCGGGCCATTTCTCGACGTCGTTGTTGTCCAGTGCGGCGCAGTACTCGGCGTGAAAGGCTTCCAGGTCCAGGCGCAGCTCGCGGCAGGCGGCCGGGTCGGTTTTCGAGGCGACGTAGTGATTGAAGGGTTTGGTCGACGTATGCATGATTTTAGAATCCCATGACGCTGCGGTAATACTGGTACATGGCGCGGATGGACGCCTCGGAGATCAGGGTGGGCGAGGTGCCGATGCGGTCGCCGTCCAGCTTCAGGACGTTCAAATCGGTACTGGAACGCCGCACGCCTTCTTGCACGAACTTCATGGCCTCGTTGTCTTCCAGGCCCAGAAAGCCCGACGGCCCCATCAGGTTGCCCTGGCGCAGCCGGTGCTGGGTCATTTCCTCGGTGTCGTCCTCGTAGCCGAACATCGTCCATTGCATGATCTGGCTGTTGGGGCCGTTGGGGATGATTTGCCGCACGCCCAGCGTGTTCATCTCGCGCTGCACGATCAGGTTGGGCCAGATGGTTTGCATGGTGACGGACCACGGCGAATCGAATTCCTTGACGAAGTGCAGGAAACGCTCGTCGCGCAGGCGCATGCCTTCGTGGAAGGAGCGCATTTCCTTCTTGGTGTCGGGATTGACCTCGGCGTACAAATCGTCGGTTTTCGCCGACCCCATGTAGCCGTGGCGGCCGTGCACGCTGTCGGACAGCATGATGGACTTGTTGCCCGCCACCAGCAGGCCGAACACCACCAGGAAGGAATGCAGCAGCGTGGCGTGGTAGGGATCCTTCAGGTTCTCGTGGTACATCTTCCAGTTGCAGGGCAGCTCGTTGCGGTAGTAGCCCAGAATCTTCAGCGGCTTGCCCGGGAAGGCCACGCGGAAGTCCTCCAGGATTTCCGGCGTCAGGTATTCCTCTATGGGTTCGACCTTGTCCGAGTACGAAGCGAAGATGACGCCGTTCAGCGTGGTGACGTTCAGCTTGAGCAGGCCGTGGTCTTGCGGGCGGAAGTCCTTGGGCATGCCGCCTTCCTTGTTGACGCCGCGCCGGAACGGAACGCCTTGCAGATCGCCTTTCAGGTTGTACGACCACTGGTGGTAGGGGCAGACGAATTCATTGGTGTTGCCCTTGGGGACGCGACAGAACTCGGCGCCGCGGTGGGCGCAGCGGTTCTCGAACACGTGCAGCGTGCCGTCCTCGGCGCGCGAGACGATGACGGGCGCGGCGCCGACGTAAGAGCGCTTGTAGTCGCCGGGGTTGGGAATCTCCGCTTCCAGCGCGACGAAGTTCCAGGTGTCGCCATGGAAGATGCGATCCATCTCCAGGTCGTAGACCTCCTGGCTGGTGTAGACCCAGTCGGGAATGTACTGCAGCCCGCCTTCGGGCCATTTGTATTGAGAAAGCGGACCGTCTTTGCGGCCCACGGTTTGTCCAATGACGTTTTGCGATTGATACATGGCGTATCTCCTGAAAAAGAGGCGTGTCCGTTTGCGTTCAGGCCGTCTGCGCCTTGGCGAAAGCGCGCAGGGAAACGGCCGGGTCGAGGAAGGCGGAGGCATCCACCGGGCGCCGTTGTTCGACGAGGGAACGCAAGGCGCGCAAATCCTTGGCGGCGTTGACCGACAAGGCGTATACGGCTCGGCCGTCGGCCAGGCCCAGAATGAGGAACTGCGGATTCGGTTCGTCCACGGCCATGTCGCCGCGCACGTGGAATTGCAGGCCGGGTTGCAGCAGGCCCAGCATCTGGATGTTGCAGCCGAACTGGTCCGTCCAGAACCAGGGCAGGGCGGCGGGGGCGGCCTCCTGGCCGGCGATGGCGTGGGCCGCGATGCGCGCCTGTTCGTTAGCGTTCTGCCACGACTCCAGGCGGATGGCCGCATCGCAGCCGGGCAGCATCTGGCTGGTGCAGTCGCCGATGGCGTAGATGCCGGGCTGGCTGGCGCGGCATTGCGCGTTGACTTCTATGCCCCGGTTGCCGGGGTGTATGGCCAGGCCGGCATCGCGCGCCAGTTCGGTTTCGGGCTCCAGGCCTATCGAGACCACGGCGGTGTCGGCTGTAAGCTGCGCGCCGCCGGCCAGCGCCAGCGCCAGCGCGACGCCGTCGGCGCCGGCTTGGCACGATTCCATGCGCTGGCCCAGGTGCAGGCGAACGCCGGCCGCTTGCGCGCGGTTCGACAGCCAGTTGGAAAAGATTTCGGGCACGGCGCGGGCCAGCAGGCGCGGTTCCTGCTCGACGATGGTGGCTTCCAGGCCTAGCTGCCGCGCGGTCGAGGCGACTTCCAGGCCCAGAAAACCGCCGCCCAGCACGGCGACGCTGCCGCCTTGCGCGAAAGCCTGGCGTATGGCGGCGGCGTCTTCCAGCGTGCGCAGGTAATGCACGAGGGGCGGGTTGGCCGGCAGGCCGGGCAGTTGCCGCGCCCGGCCGCCCGTGGCCAGGATGCAGTGCTCGAAGGCGACGTCGGCGCCGTCCGACAAGCGGGCCCGGCGCGCCTGAACGTCCAGGCTGACGACGCGGGTGGACCAGCGTGTGGCAATGTTTTGCGTGTCGTAGAAATCGGCGGGCTGTACGGCGATTTCCGGCTCCATGCCGGCCGGCGCCGCCAGCGCTTCCTTGGAGAGCGGCGGCCTTTCGTAGGGCGGGTGGGCCTCCTGGCCGACCATGAGGATGCTGTCCGCATAGCCCAGTTGGCGCAGCGTGGCGGCGGCGACCGCTGCCGCCTGCCCCGCGCCGACGATGAGAACGGATGTGGTGAGAGCCTGGGTGTTCATGATGGACGCCAAGAGGTAGGCAAACGAATGCGCGTTACAGGGAAACCAGGATGTCTTCGCCTTCCACCTTGACGGGGTAGACCTGGATGTCGACGGTGGCGGGGGCGCTCAGGGCCTTGCCCGTGCGCAGATCGAACTGCGCCTGGTGCAGCGGGCATTCGACGCAGCCGTCTTCTATATAGCCGTCGGACAGCAGCGCGTATTGGTGCGTACAGATGTTGTCGGTCACGAAGTATTCGCCTTCGCTATGGTGCAGCGCCAGCTTTTTGCCCTGCACGTCCAGCGCCAGCGAGGCGTCTTCTTCGACCTGTCCGACCGCTGCGATTCTTATCCATTCCATAGCCGAAAAATTCCTAAGTATGCTGATTAATATAGTCAGTATGCTGTATATTTTAGCATCTAAAAACTAGGGTTTTTACTAGAGAGTTCGATCGGGATACAGCGCTATGTTTTTATATATATTGCGCCGATTCGTAACTAAATCAATTGTTTATTATAATTATTCGGTCGAGCGATAATTTTAAGGTAAGATGGTAATAAGAATATTGTATACAATATTTATGTATCCGTATTTACCCTCGTTGACACCAAAAATAGTCATCAGCATACTTGCAAATAAATCAGCATGCTGATTAGTTTTGGAAGCAAACCGCACGAATTTGTGCTTTTCTCGACATGAGGAGAAATACATGGAAAGACGTCGATTTTTAAGGCATGCGGCCGCGACGACAGGGGTGGGGGTAGCGGCGGTTGGCTTCCCGGCCATTGCCCAGGAAGCGCCCGCGGTACGCTGGCGCATGTCCACCGGCTGGCCCAAAAGCCTGGACACCATCTACGGCTCGGCCGAAGAGCTGTGTAAGCGGGTGTCCGAACTGACCGAAGGCAAGTTCGAGATCCGCCCGTTCCCCGGCGGCGAACTGGTGCCCTATGCGCAAAACATGGAATCGGTCAGCAACGGCACCGTCGAGTGCAACCACGTGCTCAGCGCCGCGCACATCGGCACCAACACGGCGGTGGCTTTCGACACCGGCCTGTCGTTCGGCCTCAACGCGCGCCAGCACAACGCCTGGGTGCAATACGGCGGCGGCCTCCAACTGCTGCGCGAGATGTATGCCAAGCACAACATCGTCAACTTCGTCTGCGGCAACGTGGGCGTGCAGATGGGCGGCTGGTATCGTAAAGAGATCAAGTCGGTGGACGACCTGAAAGGCCTGAAGATGCGCATCGGCGGCATCGGCGGCATGATCATGTCCAAGCTCGGCGTGATTCCGCAGCAGATTCCGCCCGGCGACATCTATCCCTCGCTCGAGCGCGGCGTGATCGACGCGGCCGAATGGATAGGCCCGTACGACGACGAAAAGCTGGGCTTCAACAAAGTGGCGCCGTTCTACTACGCGCCTGGCTGGTGGGAAGGCAGCGCGTCGATCAGCACCATGGTCAACGCCGACGCCTGGAAGGCGCTGCCCGACCGCTACAAGGCCGCCTTCGAATGCGCCTGCAACGAGCAGACCATGCGCATGCTGGCGCACTACGACGCGGCCAACCCCGCGGCGCTGCGCAAGCTGGTGGCCGCCGGCGCCAAGCTTAATTACTTCCCGCGAGACGTCATGGACGCCTCCTACAAGGCGACCCAGGAACTGTGGACGGAACTGTCCGACAAGAACCCGGATTTCGCCAAGATCTACCCCGAATGGAAGAAATTCCAAGAGGCCGAAGTCAGTTGGTTCCGCGTTTCCGAAAACGCGTTGGACAACTACACGTTCAATGCGGTCAGCAAGCGTTGATGGAGCCGTTGGTTTGAATGAGCAGGAGACGATATGAACGATAGGCATGGCTCGACCGAATCCGGTCAAGGCATCGGTGCGCGCGTGCTTCGCAAGGAAGACGCGCGGCACTTGCATGGGCGCGGAAACTTCATCGCCAACATGAGCATGCCGGGGCTGAGCGAAGTGGCTTTTCTGCGCAGCCCGCTGGCGCATGCCCGCATAACGGGCACTCGCGTCGCCGACGAGGCGGCGGGCCATGTCTACTTCAGATCGTCCATGCCCGACGCCCAGGACATCGTGGCCGACTCCACGCTGCCCAGCTATCAGGTGTCGGGCCAGCCGCCGCTGGCGCACGGCAAGGTGCGCTTCGTCGGCGAACCCGTGGCCATGGCCGTGGCGCGCACGCGCGCCGAGGCCGAAGACCTCGCCGAAATGATAGAGGTCGACTACGACGAGCTGCCGGTTTACGTGGACGCCGAAACCGCGATGGCGGCGACCGACAACCTGATGCACGACGGCTGGAAGGACAACGTCTTCGTCACGCTGTCGGTGGACAAACGCTTCGACGAACTGTCCGCCAAGGCGGACAAAGTGGTCCGTCGCTCGGTAAGCCTGGCGCGCCAATGCATGCTGCCCATGGAAGGCATGGCTGTCATGGCGTATTGGGACCACCCCCAAGACCAACTGGTGGTTTACGCCTCGACCCAGGTGCCGCATCTCATCCGTACCGCGCTGGCCCAGTTTCTAGGGCTGTCGCAAGAACAGGTGCGCGTGATTTCCCCCGATGTGGGCGGCGGCTTCGGCTACAAATGCATTTTGCAGCAGGAAGAGCTGTGCGTGGCCTGGCTGGCCAAAACCTACAAGCGCCCCTTCCGCTATCTGGAAGATCGCCGCGAACACTTGATCGCGGGCGCCAACACACGTGAACACCATTACGAACTGACCGGCTACATCTCCAATACCGGCAGGCTGCTGGCGCTGGACGCCAAGATCACCATCAACGGCGGCGCCTATTCCGTCTGGCCGTTCACGCAGGGCCTGGAAGGCGGACAGGCGGTGGGCAATCTGCCCGGGCCCTACGCCTTCGACGGCTATCGCTGCGTCACGCGCTGCGTGGCGACCAACAAGCCGTCGTTCACGCCGTATCGCGGCGTGGCGCGCACCGGGGTGTGCTTCGCCATCGAATCGCTGATGGACGCCATCGCGCGCGAAGTGGGGCGCGAACCCTGGCAAGTGCGCATGGAAAACCTGGTGCAGCCCGAGCAGATGCCTTACGTCAACGTCACCAACAAACACATGGACGGGGGCGATTACCCGGCCAGTCTCAAGCGCGTCCTGGAAATGGTGGACCTGGGCGCCTGGCGCGAACGCCAGAAGCAGCCGCGCGCCGACGGCCGCCTGATAGGCGTGGGCTTCGGCACCTATACCGAACAATCGGCGCACGGCACGTCGGTGTTCGCGGCCTGGGGCACGCCCGTCATTCCGGGCTACGACCAGGTCTACGTGCGCATCCTGCCGGACGGCGGCCTGGAAATCCGCGCCGGCATTCATTCGCACGGCCAGGGCATGGAAACCACGTTCGCCCAGATCGGCAACGACGTGCTGGGCATAGACGTCGCGCGCATCCGCCTGGTGCATGGCGATACCGGCCGCACGCCCTATTCCACCGGCACCTACGCCTCGCGTTCGCTGGTGATGTCGGGCGGCGCCGTGGCGGTGGCCTGTAAGGCGCTGCTGCCGCGCCTCGTCAAGATAGGCGCGCACATGCTGCAGGTGGACCAGACCCAGGCCGAATTCCGCGACGGCGCGGTATGGGCGGGCGAGCGTTCCGTCTCCGTCGCCGAGATCGCCGACGCCTGGTACTTGAATCCGCAAAAACTGCCGCCCGACGCCGACCCCGAAGGGCTGGAAATCAGCAAAGGCTACAAGCCCAAGGTGGACACCGGCTGTTTCACCTATTGCAGCCAGGCGGCGGTCGTGGCCATCGACCCCGAAACCGGCGGCGTGGAAATTCTGGATTACGTCGTCGTCGAAGACTGCGGCGTCATGGTCAACCCCATGGTGGTGGAAGGCCAGACCATAGGCGGCGTGGCCCAGGGCATAGGCACGGCGCTGTACGAAGAAATGCCGTACGACGAGTTCGGCACGCCCCTGGCTTCCACGCTGGCCGACTACGTTATGCCCGGCGCCACCGAAGTGCCCAATCTGCGCATCGACCACTTTGTCACGCCTTCGCCGCACACCGAGTTCGGCGCCAAGGGCGTGGGCGAAGGCGGCGGCATCGCCCCGCCCGCCGTGCTGTTCAACGCGGTCAACGACGCCTTGCATGCCTATGGCTACAAAGTGGAAGTCTCGCACACGCCGCTGACGCCGGAACGCTTGCTGGACGCCCTGCACGAAGGCATGCGGCAGTGGTCCGGAGTGGGGTTGAAAGTCGATAGCCGCGTGGCTGATACGGTAAGGAATTAAGGCCATGAAGGCAGCAAAATTCGATTACGTGCGCGCCGCCAGCCTGCAGCAGGCGATAGGCGAGCTGAACGATGGAGACAAAACGGTCAAGCCCATGTCGGGCAGCCAGTCCTTCGGCCCCATGCTGAACCTGCGCCTGGCGCGCCCGGCCAAGGTGGTGGACATCTCCGGCATCGACGAACTGCGCGGCGTGGCTGAAAGCGGCAAGACCATCCGCATCGGCGCCGCCGTTACGCATGCCGAAATCGAAGACGGCATATTCGCGCCGCTGCGCGGGCATCTGATGCAAGAGGTGGCGGGGCGCATCGCCTACCGTGGCGTGCGCAATCGCGGCACCGTGGGCGGCAGCCTGGCGCACGCCGACCCGGCGGCCGATTGGGTCGTCGTCGCCAGCGGGCTGGGCGCCACGTTGGAAATCACCGGCCCGCAAGGCAAGCGCGAGGCGACGATGCCGGAGTTCATGCAGGGCGCCTATACCGTCGACCTGGGCCCGCAAGACTTGATCACCGCGGTCATCGCGCCCGCGCGCACCGATGCGACGCGTTGGGGCTACTGGAAGTTCTGTCGCAAGACGGGCGAATTCGCCGAGGCCAGTTGCGCCGCCTATTTCGAGCCCTCCACGCGCACCGCGCGCATCGCCGTCGGGGCCCTGGACGGCGCGCCGGCGCTGCTGGACGCCTTCGCCGCCGACGTGGCGGCGCGAGGCTGGGACGCCGCCGATACGCAGGCCTTGCACAAGCAGGTCGAAAGCATTGCGCCGCAGGCGTCCGAAGCCAAGAAACAATTGCTGGCGACCGCGATAGAGCGTTGCCTGGAGCAGGTGCTGGGAGCAAGAAATGTCTGATATCACGTTGGAAGTCAATGGACGCAAGGTTCAGGGCAGCGCCGCGGCGCGCACGCACCTGGGCGATTTCCTGCGCGAGGAACTGCGCCTGACCGGCACCAACCTTAGCTGCGAACACGGCGTGTGCGGCGCTTGCACCGTTTTGATGGACGGCAAGCCGGTGCGCTCCTGCATCACCTTTGCGGCCGCCGCGGACGGCAAGTGCATCACCACCATCGAAGGCTACGACGACGATCCCGTCATGCGCCGCCTGCGCACCGCGTTTTCGGCCAACCACGCCTTGCAGTGCGGCTTCTGCACGCCGGGCATGCTGGCCACGTCGCGCGACATCGTGCTGCGTCTGCCGGACGCGGACGAAAAGCGGGTACGCATCGAATTGTCGGGCAACATCTGCCGCTGCACGGGCTACCAAGGCATTACCGCCGCCGTCATGTCGGTGCTGAAGGCGCTGCGCGAGACGCGCGACGAGGAAGTCGAGGCATTGCGCGCCGCCGTGGCCGAAGGCAAGGGCGACGCGCCGGCGGTGGCGCAGGCCGCCGCGTTCGCAGGCTTTACGGCCGCGCTGGTCAAGGCCGAGAGCGCCGCATCCGCACCCGCCGCCGCAACCCCAGCCGCGCCCGCCGACAAAGCCCGCGGCGGCGTCAAGGGCGGCACGCAGGTGTCCGGCGGTTTCGATGCGCCTTTCCCCGCCGACGAGGTCTGGGCCTTCATGACCGACCTCGAACGCGTGGCGGCCTGTCTGCCGGGCGCGGTCATCGAGTCGTACGACGGCAAGAGCGTGCAAGGCCGCATCGCCATCAAGTTCGGCCCCATGTCGGCGGCCTTCAAGGGCTCGGCCGACCTCGAACTGAACCCGGCCGGCAAATCCGCCGTGCTGCGCGGCGCAGGCCAGGACACCGTCAGCCAATCGCGCGCCAAGGGCGACGTCGCCTATCGCGTCGTGGCCGCGGGCGATCAGGCCTCGCGCGTCGAGGTCGATCTGCTGTATTCGCTGCAAGGGCCGCTGGCGCAGTTTTCGCGCTCGGGCCTGGTGCAGGATTTCGTCAAACGCATGATTGCGGACTTCGGCCGCAACGTATCGCAGCGCCTGGCCCATCCGGGCGACGACAGCCCATTGCCTCAGGCGCAATTCAATCCAGTGGGCATGTTCTTCAGCGTGCTTTGGGAGCGTATCAAGCGAATCTTTGGCCGCCGTTGAGCGCATGAATCCCACCTCGTTGGGAAAGGCGGCTTGGCAGTACAGAAATCAGGGTGGGGCCGCGGCTATCGCTGGCCCAGGGTGGCGTGTTGCGCCGATTTTCAGGAGAACCGGCATGAAAAAAGTGTTTTTGAAAGCAGGAAGCATGTTGTTGGCAGGCATGTTGTGGGCGGGCGCGGCGGCGGCCCAGCAGAAGCTGGAGCCCGTGAACGTGCGTCTGGATTGGACGCCTTGGGGCACGCATGGAGCCTTCCATCTGGCCCAGCAGAAAGGCTGGTACAAGGAGGCCGGCCTGGACGTTTCCATAGAGGACGGCAACGGTTCGGTCACCACGGTGCAGATCGTGGGGTCCAGCGACCGCTTCGACGTCGGCCATGCCGCGCTGTCGTCGATGATGATCGCGCGCGACAAGGGCCTGCCGGTCAAGGCGGTTGCGCCATTCGCCCGCCGCAGCGACATTGGCGTGCTGGTACCCGAGGATTCCGGCATTACCGATCCTTCGGGCCTGCGCGGCAAGAAACTGGTGTACACGGCCGGTTCGCTCGAAGCGCCGTTCATGGATTCCTTCCTGAAGGCGGGCAACCTGAAGCGCGACGACGTTGAATTGCTCAACGTGGAAGCGGCCGGCAAGATGACCACTTACATCATGAACCGGGCGGACGCCGTGGTGTCGACGATTCCGTTCGTGATGTCTTTGGCGACCGAGAAAAGGCCTTCCCGGGCGATTCTGTTTGCCGATTATGGCCTGAACATGCCCAGCTTCGGCATCTTCGCCAGCGAAGAAAAACTGGCCAAGCGCGGCGACGCCATCGGCAAGTTCGCCAGCGTGACGGCGCGCGCATGGCAGTACATCTACGACGGCCATCAAGACGAGGCGGTGCAGGCCATCATCGCCCAACGGCCCCAGGCGCGCCTGGACCCCAAGGTGCTCAGGGCCCAGATCGACATTCTGTATGAATACTTCGGCAAGCCGGCCAAGGGCGAGCGCATAGGCGTGCCCGTGGCGTCCGATTGGGAAGAAGCCGTCAAGACGCTGACTTCCGTCGGCCTGATCGGCAAGGACAGGTTCGCGGCGGAATTCTACGCCACCGGCCTCGTGCATCCCGAGCGCTACGACGAGATGGTGGCTAAATGACCAGGCTGGCGGTAAGCGCGAACGGCGTCACCAAACGCTATGCGGGCGAGCGCGGCGTCCTGGCCTTGTCCAACGTCAGCGCTCAGATTCCGGCGGGGCGTTTCATCAGCATCCTGGGGCCCAGCGGCTGCGGCAAGAGCACGTTTCTGCGTTGCGTGGCCGGGCTGGAAACCATCTCCGAAGGGCAGCTCAAGGTCAACGACCACGAGGTGCAGGGGCCGCCCGACGGCATAGGCATGGTGTTCCAGCGCGACGCCTTGCTGGAGTGGCGCAACATCCGGCGCAACATCCTGCTGCCCATCGAGTTCGCCGGCAAGTCGGTGAGCGCGTACGAGCAGAAGGTCGACTCCCTGCTCAAGCTGACCGGCCTGGCCGACTTCGGGCGCAGCTACCCGCGCGAGCTTTCCGGCGGCATGCGCCAGCGCGCCGCCATCTGCCGCGCGCTGGTGGACGACCCCGGCCTGCTGTTGATGGACGAGCCCTTCGGGGCGCTGGACGCCTTCACGCGCGACCTGATGAACGTCGAGCTGCAGCGCATCTGGATGGAAACCAGGAACACGGTGCTGTTCGTGACGCACGGCATTTCCGAAGCGGTGTACCTGGGCGACGAGGTGATGGTGTTCTCGCCGCGCCCGGGCCGCCTGCTGGAAACCATCACCATAGACTTGCCGCGTCCACGCCCGCTGTCGGTGCGCGAAACCCCCGAGTTCGGGCGCTACACGGCCCATATCCGCGGCCTGTTCGACGACATGGGCGAAGGGCGGGAGGAAAAATCATGAAGCCGTTGATAGGACGCCTGGGCATGGTGAGCGCCGGCCTGATCTCGCTGGTGGTCGTGCTGATCGTGTGGGAAGTGTTGTGCCGCCTGCTGCAGGTGCGCGACATCATGCTGCCGCTGCCGTCCAGGATATTCGCCGAGCTGGCCTCGGAGCCGGCCTGGTACGTGCGCCATACGCTGTACACCTTGTGGACGACGGTGGCGGGCTTCTTGCTGGCGGTGGTGCTGGGCGTGCTGATCGCCGTGGCGCTGGTCAGTTCGCGCTTGTTCGAGCGCTTTCTGTACCCGCTTATCATCGGCTTCAACAGCGTGCCCAAGGTCGCGCTGGCGCCGCTGTTCGTGGTGTGGCTGGGAACCGGCGCCGAGCCCAAGATCGCCATTGCGCTGCTGATCGCGGTGTTCGCCATCATCGTCGATTCGGTGCATGGCCTACGCTCGGTGCCGAACGACATCATCGACCTGGGCAAGGTGCTCAAGGGTTCGGCGTGGGACTTCTTCGTCAAGGTCAAGCTGCCGTGCGCGCTGCCTTCCATGGTGGCGGGCATGAAAGTGGCCATGTCCCTGGCGCTGGTCGGCGCCATCGTCGGCGAGTTCGTGTCGTCCCAGCGCGGCCTGGGCTACGTCATCATGAGCGCTCAGGGCACCTTCGACACCGTACGCGTATTCGCCGCGCTGTTCATCCTGGCGGCCCTGGGCTTGCTGCTGTATGGCGTGCTGGCCTGGCTGGAGCGGCGCGCCATGCCGTGGCGGCAGGTGCACGAGGATTGAGCCTCCGCCGCCGGCATCGCGCCGGCGGCGGTTCGCGTTACCGGAACCCGTATTTTGTTTGCGCTATTCAAGGGGAATTCATGCGCAGTCTTTTAGCCTTATCGCGTTTCATAGACGCTCTGAACCGCTGGGTCGGCAAGGGAGTGGGATGGATCATCCTGATCGTCGTCGTCATCAGTGCCTCCAATGCCTTGATCCGTAAATTCTTCGGCATGAGTTCCAATGCCTGGCTGGAAGCGCAGTGGTATATGTTCGGCGCCATCTTTCTGCTGGGCGCCGGCTACACCCTGCTCAACAACCAGCACGTACGGGTGGACGTGCTGGCCGCCCGCAGGTCGGAGC
The DNA here is from genome assembly GCA_934525625.1 of uncultured Burkholderiaceae bacterium. Classification (GTDB taxonomy): domain Bacteria; phylum Pseudomonadota; class Gammaproteobacteria; order Burkholderiales; family Burkholderiaceae_B; genus Mesopusillimonas. Next base: position 218,646 of record CAKSZL010000001.1, on the reverse strand, counting down.
GCACGCAGGTCAAGCTCGACGTGTTCGGCACCCTGGTCTTTCTGCTGCCCATGTGCCTGACGATACTGTGGCTGTCCTGGCCGATGGCGCTGGAGTCCTACTTCTCGGGCGAGATGTCGTCCAACTCCGGCGGCCTGATCCGCTGGCCCGCCAAGATGCTGATTCCCGTGGGCTTCACGTTTCTGTTGCTGGCGGCGCTGTCGCACTTGATCAAGTGCGTGGGGTTCTTGCGCGGCGTATGCCGCAACCCCATGAAGCGGGTCGACGAAAAAACGCCTGAAGAGTTGCTGGCCGAAGAAATCGCGCGCAACGCCGCATTGAAAGAACAAAAATAAGGGGTTGCCGATGCTAGAGCTCATTACGGCCAACATGGCCCCCATCATGTTCGCCTCGCTGATTCTGTTTTTGCTGTTGGGGTTCCCCATTGCCTTTACGCTGGCCGCGCACGGCTTGCTGTTCGGCGTCATCGGCATCGAGCTGGGCCTGTTCACGCCCGCGCTGTTCCAGGCCTTGCCTCAGCGCATTTTCGGCATCATCGCCAACGACACCTTGCTGGCCATTCCCTTCTTCACCTTCATGGGGCTCATACTGGAGCGCTCCGGCATGGCCGAGGAATTGCTGGAAACCGTGGGCCAATTGTTCGGCCCCTTGAAGGGCGGGCTGGCGATCGCCGTGGTCGTGGTAGGCACCGTGCTGGCGGCCACCACCGGCGTGGTGTCGGCGTCGGTCATCGCCATGGGCCTGATCTCGTTGCCCATCATGCTGCGCTACGGCTACGACCGGCGTCTGGCCACGGGCACCATCGCGGCGGTGGGCACGCTGTCGCAGATCATTCCGCCGTCGGTGGTGCTGATCGTGCTGGCCGACCAGCTCGGCCGCCCCGTCGGCGACATGTATCGCGGCGCCATTCTGCCGGGCTTCCTGCTGGTGGGCTGCTATCTGGTGTACATCGTGGTGCTGGCGCTGCTCAGCCCCAAGCGCGCGCCGGCCATGCCGGAGGAAGCCCGCGTCATGATCGAGCCTAACGGCAGCCATGGCACACGCTCGCTGCTGGTGCTGATGGGCGTTTCCATCGTCGCGGCGCTGGGCATCGTTGAATGGATGGTGCTGGAAGACGCCGCCGTCGATGAAACCGTGGTGATCGGCGTGCTGGCATGGGGGCTGGTGGCCTTCGCGCTGGCGGTGATCAACAAGCTGCTGGGCCTGAAGCTGCTGTCGCAGATCGCCGAGCGCGTCACGTTCGCGATGATTCCGCCGCTGGTGCTGATCTTCCTGGTGCTGGGCACGATCTTCCTGGGCCTGGCCACGCCGACCGAAGGCGGCGCCATGGGCGCGGTGGGCGCCATCATCATGGCGCTCAGCCGCAAACGCCTGTCCATGGGTCTGCTGCGCCAGGCCATGGATACGTCCATCAAGCTGACCTCCTTCGTCATCTTCATCCTGGTGGGGGCCACGGTTTTCACGCTGACCTTCCGCGGCGTGGACGGCGACCTGTGGGTCGAGCACCTGCTGGTGAACATGCCGGGCGGCGAACTTGGCTTCCTCATCTTCGTCAGCGTCTTCGTATTCGTGCTGGCCTTCTTCCTGGACTTCTTCGAACTGGCCTTCATCGTGGTGCCGCTGCTGGCGCCGGTAGCGGCCACGATGGGGATAGATCCGATCTGGTTCGGCGTGCTGCTGGCCATGAACATGCAGACGTCCTTCATGCACCCGCCTTTCGGTTTCGCCCTGTTCTATCTGCGTTCGGTCGCGCCGAAGGAGGACTACATCGACAAGGTGACGGGCAAGCTGATTCCCAAGGTGACGACGGGCCAGATATACCGGGGCTCCATCCCCTTCATCTGCATCCAGCTGTTCATGGTGGCCATCATCCTGGCTTTCCCCTCGCTGGTTACGCACTACAAGGCGGGCGTCAGCCAGGTTGATCCCAGCACGGTGGAGATCAAGATGGAAGGCGGTTTCGGCGACTCCATGTGGGGCGACGACAACGCGGCGCCCATCTTCAAGTAGTGTCTGCATACGGCAACGAAGCGGGCAGCCCGGGCCATCGGTTCGGGCTGTCCGCTTTCTTTCTACGCTAAAATCCGCTTGATCGCAGGGGCGCTTGCTATGCTCCCGCCGGTGGGGTGCTAATTCCATTTCCATATCAAGCGATTACTTTGTCGACTTTGCTTGCCGTACGAGTTGTACTGCCTGCGCTTCGTCTTCGCGTACTCGTTTGATCTAGAAATGGAATAAATGAGGCCGCGCCGGCTTTTTTCATTTCTCATCCTGGAAAACCCACCATGCAATTCGATCAGGCTGGCGCACAGGCGCTGATGGAAATTACGTCCCGCCCGGAACTCGTGTTCGTGCGCGGCCAAGGTTCGTGGCTGGAGGATCACCAGGGCAAGCGATATCTGGATTTCATGCAGGGCTGGGCGGTCAACTGCCTGGGCCACTGTCCCCAGCCCGTGGTCGACGCCATCACGCGGCAGGCGGCCACGCTGCTCAACCCCTCGCCCGCGTTCTATAACCAGCCTTCCATGGATTTGGCGCGCCGCCTGACGCAGGCATCGTGCTTCGACCGCGTGTTCTTCGCCAACAGCGGCGCCGAGGCCAACGAGGGCGCCATCAAGCTGGCGCGCAAGTGGGGCCAGGTCAAGCGCGGCGGCGCCTACAAGATCATCACCTTCGAGCACAGCTTCCACGGCCGCACGCTGGCGACCATGTCGGCGTCGGGCAAGCCAGGCTGGGACACCATCTTCGCGCCCCAGGTGCCGGGGTTTCCCAAGGCCAAACTGAACGATCTCGATTCGGTGCGCGCGCTCATCGACGACGAGACCGTGGCGGTGATGCTGGAGCCCGTGCAGGGCGAAAGCGGCGTCATCCCCGTTACCGCCGAGTTCATGCAGGGGCTGCGCGAGCTGACCCGAGCGCATGACATGCTGCTGATCGTGGACGAAGTGCAAACCGGCGTGGGCCGCACCGGCACGCTGTTTGCGTACCAGCATTTCGGCATCGAGCCCGACATCATGACGCTGGCCAAGGGCATAGGCGGCGGCGTACCGCTGGCGGCGCTGTGTTCCCGCGAAGAGGTCAGCGTGTTCAAGCACGGCGACCAGGGCGGCACCTACAACGGCAATCCCTTGATGGCCGCGGCTGGTTTGGCGGTGTTCGACACCGTGGCCGCGCCGGGTTTCCTGGATGCCGTCAACGCCAGCGCCAAGCATTTGTCGGATGGCTTGAATCGCTTGTCCGATAAGCACGGAATGGAAGGCGAGCGCGGCTTGGGGATGCTGCGGGCGCTGAAGCTGGGCCGGGATATCGGCCCGGCGCTGGTCAAGGCGGCCATCGAGCGTTCGCCCGAGGGGCTGTTGTTGAATGCGCCTCGTCCCAATTTGTTGCGCTTCATGCCGGCGTTGAATGTCAGCGTCGAGGAGATTGACTTGATGCTGGCTTGGCTGGATGAGTTGATTGCTCGGGCGGGGCGTTAGTTACTTTAACTCCGTTGCCGCATCGTCGAAGCGGGGAGGGTCTGGGGGCACTGGTCGTACTCGTCCTTGTATTTCCGGAATGTGCATTCCGGAAATACGGCGGCAACCCGTCGCTCGCTCCTCCGGCACCTTCGTGCCTCCGTTCGCTTCCGCTCGGGCGAGCACTCCAACAGTGCCCCCAGACCCTCCCCGCCCCGACGATACTCACGGCATCTCGGGTTTGAGGGCCGTGCCAGCATCAGAGTATCCGTGGCTATTGCGCTTGATCACTAACGCCTAGCCCGGCGTTGTATGCGTCTGTCCAGACACGTTGGAGCGAGGGCAGCCCGCGTAGCGGGCCGAGGGCACATGCTGGAGTGCCCGAGCCGAGCGACCGGGTCTGGACAGACGCATACGGCGCCGGGCGGGTTAAGAAAACCAGCAGCCTAGGCAAACCACATCAGCAGCACGAGCAAACCATTTCCCTAGGCTTTAGGGGCATGGCTGCATTTCTTAAGCACAAGGCTGCAACTCAATCACGCAAGCATTGATACCCGCGCCTTGTTGTGGCTGCGCCCGCAAACGGTATTCCGCCAACTCGGCATCCGTACCAATATGCAGGCAATCATGGTGCGCCAGAACAACGCCATCCATCCGTCCACCCACCTCCACCCGCAAAGCCTCCCCCGCATTGAACACCAGCACCGTAGCCGCGCTGCTATGGAACGACTGATCCGCCAACCCGCCCAGCCATTGCAGGCGCGCCCGGTAATGCGTGGGCGAATAGATCAGGTTGAAGTCTCGTATGGGGCCGTTCAGCAGCCGGCATTGCACCTGGCTGTCGCCGGAAAAGGCATACGGCTGGCCCGGGCGTAGCGGCGCTTGTTTCTGGCCGTCCACCGTCATTTCTATGCCTGCGCCCTCCAGCACCGCAATGAGGCGCTGCATGCCGAAGAAGGCTGAAAACGGGCCGTCCTGGCCTACGTCGGCGATGGACAGGCGCCATTCGAATCCTTGCAGGCCGCCGCCGTCGTTGCATGCCACTTCGGCGGTGACGCCCCCGCCGTTGCGCCAGGGCATGCGCGGGTAATCGATCGCGCGCAGATGCTGAAGTCGTTGGATGCTCATGGTGTGTCCTTTAAACGCTTGGCTGTTCCTAAGTTAGAAGCGTTGCTCCGGGAGGCGGAAAAGAAGCGGATGAGCCTTGGAGGTGTTTCCATCGCGGGAACTGTCGCACAAACAAAAACCGCCGCCCGGCGCAGCGGAAGTTTACTGCGCCGGGCGGCGGTTGGATGGCGCTGAACTGCTAGACGCTTACGCGTGCGCCTTGACCTGCTGGCGCCAGTAATGCAGCAGCGGCTCGGTGTAGCCGTTGGGCTGCTCTTTGCCCTTGAACACGAGGTCGCTGGCGGCTTTGAAGGCGAAGGACTGGTCGAAGTTGGGCGCCATGGGCTTGTAGTGCGGGTCGCCGGCGTTCTGGCCGTCCACCACCTTGGCCATGCGCTTGAGGGTTTCCTCGACCTGTTCGCGCGTGACGATGCCGTGATGCAGCCAGTTGGCCATGTGCTGGCTGGAGATGCGCAGCGTGGCGCGGTCTTCCATCAGGCCGACGTCGTGGATGTCGGGCACCTTGGAGCAGCCCACGCCCTGGTCGATCCAGCGCACCACGTAGCCCAGAATGCCTTGGGCGTTGTTGTCGAGTTCTTGCTGGATGTCTTCGGGCGACCAGTCGGGCTTGGGCGCGACGGGCACTTCGAGGATGCTGTCCAGTAGGGGTTCCTGCTTGCCTTCCATGCCCTGCTGGATGGCCTGCACGTCGACCTGATGGTAGTGCAGGGCGTGCAGCGTCGCGGCGGTGGGCGAAGGAACCCAGGCGGTGTTGCCGCCGGCCTTCAGGTGGCCGATTTTCTGTTCGAGCATGGCGGCCATCAGGTCGGGCATGGCCCACATGCCCTTGCCGATTTGCGCCTTGCCGCGCAGGCCGCAAGCCAGGCCGGTCTGTACGTTGTTGCGTTCGTAGGCGTCGATCCAGGCGCTGCGCTTCATGTCGCCCTTGCGTATCATCGGGCCGGCCAGCATGGAGGTGTGCATTTCGTCGCCGGTGCGGTCGAGGAAGCCGGTGTTGATGAAGGCGACGCGGTCGACGGCCTGGCCGATGCAGGCGCGCAGGTTGACGCTGGTGCGGCGCTCTTCGTCCATGATGCCCATCTTGAGCGTGTTGGGTTCCATGCCCAGCAGTTGTTCGACGCGGCCGAACAGCTCGGCGGTGAAGGCGACTTCGTCGGGGCCGTGCATCTTGGGCTTGACGATGTAGACCGAGCCCTTGCGCGAGTTGCCCTTGCGCTTGAGGTCGTGCAGGGCGGCCAGCGAGGTGACCACGGCGTCCATGATGCCCTCGAAGACTTCGTTGCCGTCGGCGTCGAGAATGGCGGGGTTGGTCATCAGGTGGCCGACGTTGCGCACCAGCATCAGCGAGCGGGCCGGCAGCACCTGCTTGTTGCCTTGCAGGTCGGTGTATTCGCGGTCGGCGTTGAGCTTGCGCGTGAAGCTCTTGCCGCCCTTGCTGACTTCTTCGGCCAGCGTGCCTTGCATCAGGCCCAGCCAGTTGCGGTAGGCCAGCGTCTTGTCTTCGGCGTCGACGGTGGCGACCGAGTCTTCGCAGTCCATGATGGTGGTCAGCGCGGCTTCCAGCAGCACGTCTTTGACGTTGGCCGGGTCTTGGCCGCCGATGGGGTGGTTCTTGTCGATCTGGATTTCCAGATGCAGGCCGTTGTGGCGGAAGACCAGCGCATCGGGCGTGGCGGCCTGGCCGCGATAGCCCAGGAACAGCGCCGGGTCGGCCAGCGTGGTGGCCGTGCCGTTCTTGAGCTCGACGCGCAGCGCGCCGCCGGCCACGGAATAGCGCTGGGCGTCGGCGTGCGAGCCTTGCGCCAGCGGCAGGGTGTCGTCCAGCACGCGGCGGGCGTAGGCGATAACCTTGGCGCCGCGCACCGGGTTGTAGGCGCCGGCCATGGTGGCGCCATCGCTTTCGGGAATGGCGTCGGTGCCGTACAGCGCGTCGTACAGGCTGCCCCAGCGCGCGTTGGCGGCGTTCAGGGCGTAGCGGGCGTTGGTAATGGGCACCACCAGCTGCGGGCCGGCTTGCTGGGTGAATTCGGCGTCCAGGTTTTGCGGACGGATCTTGACCTCGCCCGGATCGGGGCGCAGATAGCCGATCTGCTCCAGAAAACCACGGTAGGCGGCTTTGTCGGTAATGTGGCCGGAGTGGGTGCGGTGCCAGGCGTCGATCTCGTTTTGCAGGCGGTCGCGCTCGGCCAGCAGCTCGCGGTTGCGCGGCGTCAGCTCGTGTACGATGGCGTCGAAGCCGGCCCAGAAGGCTTCGGGGTCTACGCCGGTGCCGGGCAGGGCTTCGTTTTCGATGAAATCATGCAGAATCGTGGCGACTTGCAGGCGGTGGCGGCGGGTTCTTTGCGTCATGGTGTGTTCCTGGGTGTGGCGGGTTCGAGTCACGATACAGCAATGTGGCAAGTTTAGAGTCGGCTGACTCTCTTGCGAGAGGGATACTAGTATGTACTGTCGCCAGCAGCGGCTCAAGCGGCTGGCGGTCACATCACTTTTAACTAAAACTTATGTAATAGATATTTTATTTGGATAGGAATAGTCTTTAATAAAATGATGCCCACCCGTATGCCAGAAAGCCGGCTGCTGACGCCGGAAACCATTCCCTTTACGCGCTACCGTGACGCCGATGCCGCCGTGGCGCGGCTGGCTGAGATCTACGCCCGCAACACGGCGTTTCTGCGCGAGCGCTACACGGAATACGCCCAGGGCAAGGCCGCGCGCAGCGAACGCATCCGCGCCTATTACCCCGCCTTGCGCCTGGCGGTGGATACCTACCAGGAAGTGGATAGCCGCTTGTCCTACGGGCACGTGGTCGAGCCCGGCGTCTACACCACCACGGTGACCCAGCCCGGCCTGTTCGCCGATTACCTGCGCGAACAGATCGGTCTGCTGCTGGAGAACCATGGCGTGCCGGTGGAAGTGGGCGAGTCGGACGTACCCATGCCCTTGCATTTCGCCTTCGGCGACGGCGAGCACGTCGGCACGGTGTGTTCGGATGCGCTGGGCGACGCCTTGCGCGACCACTTCGACACGCCCGACCTGGCCATTACCGACGACGCCATCGTCAACGGCACCTGGCGCGGCAACGGCTCCATGCCGCTGGCGCCGTTTACCGCGCCGCGCGTGGATTACTCCCTGCACCGCCTGCAGCATTACACCGCCACGGCGCCGCGCCATTTCCAGAACTTCGTGCTGTTCACCAATTACCAGTTCTATATAGACGAGTTCTGCGAATGGGCGCGGGCCAAGCTGGCGGACACCTCGGCCGGCTACACGGCGCTGGTCGAACCCGGCAACGTGATCACCCGCTGGGCGGACGGCCGCCTGGTGCGCGAAGGCGAGCCGCCGGCGCGCGTGCCGCAAATGCCTTCCTACCACCTGATGCGCGACGCGCATACGGGCATCACGCTCATCAACATCGGCGTCGGGCCGTCCAACGCCAAAACCATCACCGACCACGTGGCGGTGCTGCGGCCCTCGGCCTGGCTGATGCTGGGGCACTGCGCCGGGCTGCGCACCACGCAGCGCCTGGGCGACTACGTGCTGGCCCACGGCTACGTGCGCCAGGATCACGTGCTGGACGACGACCTGCCCCTGTGGGTGCCGGTGCCGCCGCTGGCCGAGATACAGGTGGCGCTGGAACAGGCTGTGGCCGAGGTTTCCGGGCTGTCGGGCTGGGAGCTCAAGCGCATTATGCGCACCGGCACGGTGGCCAGCACCGACAACCGCAACTGGGAACTGCGCGACCACGACCAGCCCGTGCAGCAGCTGTCGCAATCGCGCGCCATCGCGCTCGACATGGAATCGGCCGCCATCGCCGCCAACGGCTTCCGCTTTCGCGTACCGTACGGCACCTTGCTATGCGTCTCCGACAAGCCCCTGCACGGCGAGCTGAAGCTGCCTGGCATGGCCAGCGCCTTCTACCGCGCTCAGGTCGGCCAGCACATGCACATAGGCATACGTGCGCTGGAAAAGCTGCGCGAAATGCCCCCCGCCAGACTACATTCACGCAAGCTGCGCAGCTTTCTGGAGACGCCGTTCCAGTAGTGGTTCAGGCCCTGCAAGTGCATATAATCGAATTGCGCAAGGCTGCGCGCCATGTCCACCGAAGAAGGCTTGCGCGAATCCGAGCGTCTCTTCAAGCAGCTTTTTGTCATCGCGGATAGCGAAGCTGATAACGAATCGAACCGCTAGCCCGCGACGTTAACACCCTTCTTTCGCAACGCGTGCCCGGCGACGATTGCCTCAATGGCCGCCGGGCGCGCTGCCTGCAGCCTCTGGCTCCGGCGAGCCCCCGATACCGATGCGCCGGGAGATTTCCTTGGCGGTTTCCATGGCTAGATTGATCAGCGCCGCTTCGCTTAGGCGGGATGGCAATTGGCTATGCCGGCCTATGACCAGGCTGGCCTGGATATCGTCGTTTCCACCGAAGATCGGGGCCGCGATGCCTGTTACGTCCTCGTCCAACTCTCCCCTTGAAATGTAATAGCCCTGACTGCGGATGCGCTTGAGCGTCTTGGAAAACGCCTGCCAGCTATCGCCCAGTTGCCGCACGTCCGCGCACAGATGCGGGTCCGCCATGCCTTGTTCGTAAAGCCTTTTCAATTTTCGCCTGTCCATGTGCGCGAGGGCGATGCGTGCTTGCGAACCCCGAAACAAAGGCATGGGCAGGCCTTTGGTGTAGGTGATGCTCAGGGGTTGTTCGCCGCGGATGTGATGGACGTTGACGATGTGCGTGTCATACACGTTGCACAGCAGGACGTCGCAGCCGGTCAGCTCGGCCAACCCCGTCATCAGTGGATGTCCGGCCTGGATGATGGGGTCGTACGAGCGGATCAGGTATTCGAGTTCGATGATCTTCGGCCCCAGACGGTACCGGCCCGAGGTTGGAGAGATCAGGCCGGCCTGCGAGAGTTCGGCCGCGTACCGATATGCCGAGGCTGTGCTGATGTCCAGGCACGTGGCGATGTCATCGATTGTTATCAAGGGTTTGCTTGCGCTGAACAGGTTCAGGATGCCCGTGACGCGCTGGATGACGGAAGTGTGGCTGGCAGACGCCATACGGGATTCTCCGTATCTTATGGATCAAGGTAATTGACTTATTTTTAATGAAAAAATAAACTAATTTCTCATTATTCAATAAATGGAGAAAAAAATGAGGAATTTTCTGCCATGGCTTCTCATCGCTTTCATAGGTTTCGGGACACGGGCCGCGGTTGCCGAAATACATGTCGGGGTGGTGCTGTCGCTGACGGGGGGCGCGGCTTCGTTGGGCATTCCGGCGCGCAACACCATTGTAGTGTGGCCTAAATCCATCGCCGGCCAGCCGCTCAAGGTGTCGGTGCTGGACGACGCCTCCGACGCCACAGCGGCGACGCTGGCGGCGCGCAAACTCACCACCGAACAACAAGTTGACGTACTGGTCGGGCCTTCGGTAACCCCCACGTCCTTGTCCGCCATGCAGGTGGCCGCCGAGTCGCGCACGCCCATGCTGAGCCTGGCCGGAGGCGGGACGCTGGTGACGCCCATGGACGATGTGCGCCGTTGGGTCTACAAAATGCCTCCGGGCGAGCATATTCCCTTGAGTATGATTTTCGAGGACATGAAGGCGCGCAAGCAAAGCCGGCTGGCGATCGTCGCCATGAGCAACGCCTATGGGCAGGCCTTCGTGGACGAGGCCCGGAAGATCGCGCCCGACGCCCGGATCGATGTCGTATCGGTCGAACGCTTTGCCGGCACGGACACCAGCTTTGTTTCCCAGGCGCTGAAACTCCTGGCCGCCAAGCCGGATGCCATCCTGATCGCCGCGGCGGGTACACCGGCCGCCATGCCTCAGTTGGAACTGGCCAAGCGCGGCTACAAGGGCCAGTTCTACCAGACCCAGGCCGTTGCCAACAACGACTTTCTGCGTGTAGGCGGGCAGGCCGTGGAGGGCACGCGCATGCCGGTCTCTCCCCTGCTGGTGGCCGAGCAACTGCCCGACGACAACGTCATCAAGCCGGTGGCGATGCGCTACGTACAAACTTATCAGGCTCAATATGCCAACGAGCAGCCGTCGCTGTTTGGCGGCATGGCCTGGGACGCCTTTTTGTTGCTGGAGAATGCCGTACCCGTGGCGTTGCGCCAGGCGCAACCCGGCACCGAAGCATTTCGCCAAGCGCTTAGGCAGGCCCTGGAAGAGACTCGCGGCATGGTGCTGACACAAGGCGTCTACACCATGACGCCCCAGGATCACAACGGTGCGGACGAGCGCAGCCAGGTACTGGTGGAAATCAAGAACGGACAATGGCGGTACGTTAAATGAAGCAGACGCAAGCTCATGCCGGGGATAAGCCGATGAAGCCTTATCCCTTCGACTTCATCAGGCACCGCTTCAGCCGGGCGCAAAAGCATGGCGAGGAAGCGCACGAAGTCGTGATCGCCGGCGGCGGGGTGGCCGGGTTGACGCTGGCGCTGTCGTTGGCCCGGCAAGGGATACCATGCGTAGTGATCGAAGCGGACGATACGGTCTGCATAGGCAGCCGCGCCATATGCATTTCGCGCCGCAGCCTGGAGATTTTCGACCGGCTGGGCGTGGCGCAGCCGCTGCTGGACAAAGGCCTGGCTTGGCAAAGCGGCCGGTCTTTCTACCGCGACCAGGAGGTTCTGCGGTTCTCGATGCCGGCCGACGAGGCGGGACGCCTTCCGCCCATGATCAACATCCAGCAGTACTACATGGAGGCCTACCTGGTTGAGGCCTTGCAGGCCTATGCCGACCTGGTGGAGATACGCTGGGGTAGCCGCATCAGCGCGGTTGAACAGACTGCGGACGACGTCATGGCCACCGTCACTGGCCAGCAGGACGACGTCTACCGGATGCGGGCCAAGTGGCTGGTGGCCTGCGATGGCGGGCGCAGCGCCATCCGCGAGGCGCTGGGCTTGTCGCTGCAAGGCACCAGCTATGAAGGGCGCTACGTCATCGTGGACATCGAGTTGGATCTGGATATGCCCGCCGGGCGCCTGGCGTGGTTCGATCCGCCTTCCAACCCAGGCTCGACGCTGCTGATGCACAAGCAGCCGGACGGCATCTGGCGCATCGACTATCAGTTACGCGACGGCGAGGATGAGCGCGAGGCGGTCAAGCCCGGAAACGTGCTGCCGCGTGTGCAGGCGCATCTGGAGATGCTGGGATGCCATCAAGACTGGCATCCCATCTGGATCACGCTGTACAAGGCCAATGCCTTGACGCTGGATTCGTATCGCCACGGCCGGGTTCTGTTCGCCGGCGATGCCGCCCATCTGGTGCCCATTTTCGGGGTGCGCGGCGCCAACTCGGCTATCGACGACGTGGACAACCTGGCTTGGCGGTTGGCCTGCGTACTGCACGCAAGGGCGGAGGATGGTTTGCTGGATGCCTATTCCCGTGAGCGAGTGTTCGCAGCCAAGGTCAATCTGGCGCATGGAATGAAGAGCACCGAGTTCATGGCGCCGCCCACGCGCGCATTCCAGATCATGCGCCAGGCCACCCTGGAACTGGCCACGGACACCGAAGCCGTGCGATCACTGATCAACCCGCGGCAAACCACTGCCATACGCTATGCGTCTGAGTTGGGAGGCTTTCGAGACGACCCTGGCTTCAACGCTGGTGCGGCCGCGGGAGAGGCCATGCCGGATGCGCCCGTGCAAGCAGCCGCTCAGGCCGAGGGAGTGTACCTGGGCCGGTTGATGCGGCCCGGCGCTTTCATGGCGCTGTATTTTTCGGATGGCGAGCCGCCCGACGCCGCATGGGCCGAGGCCTTGTCCCGCGTGCGCGATGCCGGTGCGCCCATTGAAGGCATATGGGTGGGAGCGCCCGGTACGGCGCCAGCGGCATGGACGCAGGTGCGGGACGACACCGGGCTGGCGTCGCGGCGCTACGATGCGGCTGCCGGCGCCTTGTACTTGATCAGGCCTGACGGCTATGTGGGTGCCCGCTGGCGCCGAGCGAAGCCGCAGGATTTGGCGCCAGCCGTGCGGTGGATATTGTCCGCTGCGACGGAACAGGAGGCTCAGGCATGACGGAAATGGAATTGGATGGCGTGTACACGGCGCTTTGCCGGGCCATGGGAGACGCCGACGATAAGAGGGTTGCCGGTTTCCTGGCGCGCTTCGCCTTGCTGGCCATGCTGGAGATCGATGATCCGCAGCGTCTGCGCGAGCTGATAGAGCGTGCCGCCAGGCAGCAAGAGTAAAGGGAGGAAGACGATGTTCATCAAGAATTGCTGGTACGTGGCGGCCTGGACGCACGAAATTCCAGTGGGTCAGTTCCTGACGCGCACGGTCTGCGGACGGCCTATCCTGTTCTGGCGCGACGAATCGGGTACGCTGCATGCGTTCGAAGACCTGTGCTGCCATCGCGGGGCGCCTTTGTCCATCGGGCGGCACGAGGGCAATGCCGTACGCTGCATGTATCACGGCTTTCTGTTCGATACCCGAGGCGTCTGCGTCGAGATTCCGGGCCAGGACAGGATTCCCGGCAATGCCAAAGTGCGGTCCTACGCAGTGCAAGAGAGGCATCGTTGGGTCTGGCTGTGGATGGGCGAACCACAGGCGGCCGAACCCGCCTGGATACCGGACACACGCTGGCTGGATGATCCCGATTGGGCATGCACGCCGCCAGGCTATCTGCACTACGACGTCAATTACCAACTCGTCAACGACAACCTGCTGGACTTCTCGCACTTGTCCTATGTGCATCCAACCACGCTGGGCGGCTCGGAGGAATATGCGCAACTGCGCTCCAGGATCGAACGCCTTGAGCGGGGCTTGCGCATCACGCGCTGGTTCATGGACAGGCCGCCTGCGCCTTTCGTCGAGAAACTGGTGCGAGCCAAGGGCATGGCGGGTAATGTGGACAGGTGGAACAACTACGACTTCATGCTGCCGGGCGTACTGATCATGGATTCCGGTTTCGCCATTGCCGGGACGGGGGCCGAACACGGAAACCGCGAGGGTGCCATCGAGTTTCGCCATTGCCAGGCCGTGACTCCCGAAACCGAAGACTCCTGTCATTACTTCTTCGCCCAGCCGCGCAACTTCGACAAGGACAGCGAGGAGGTCAACCAAGCCTTGTATCGTAGCGTGCTGAAAGCCTTCGAGGAGGACAGGGCGGTGATCATGGCGCAGGCCGGCAGCTTGCGGCGCAACCCGGATTTCCAGCCAGTGGGCTGCGGCCTGGATGCCGCGCTGGGGCAGTTCCGGGCCTTGATTCAGCGCGAGCTGGATCGTGAAGAGAAACTGTAGGGCCAAGACCCATCCGCGTACCGGCTTACGTGGCCAGCATTTCGCTTTCGCACGGAAAGTGCAGCCGTTTTCCGCACCACTCCCATACCGCACGCACGGCGTCTCGCGGAGCGGGCGTGCGCTTGCGGACGAGAAAGTAGTCGGGCGCCACGAGGATGGTGGCGCCCGTTGCTTGCAGCAGCCGGCCGGCTTCCAGGTCGGCTGCCACGAAAGCCCGGCTGGCCAAGGCGACCCCCTGGCCGGCCATGGCGGCGTCCAGCGCCAGCGTGGTCTGGTTGAATGCCGCGCCGGGCAGCTTGGCGCTGGTGCGCAGGAAGGCTGGCCAGTGGTCGTGGGCGTCATGCAGCAGCGGCAGTTGACGCAATTGTTCCATGCCTAGAGGCAGCGTCATGCCGCCGAGCAGGTGCGGGCTGGCCACCGCGACCAGTTCCTGGCGGAACAGCAGCCGCGCCTCCTGGTCGGCCGGAAACGGCGGGCGGCCCATGCGTACCGCGATGTCCACCTGATCCCGGTCGAAATCCGACAGCGCCTCGGTGGCGACGGTGCGCAGCTCCACGCCCGGCAATGTGGCCTGGAACTCGGCCAGGCGCGGTATCAGCAGCTTGGCGGCCACGGTGGGCGGAACGCTGATCGTCACCATCTCGGGCCTGGCTAAAAGCCTGCCGGTGGACTCCACCAGAATGTCGAGCGCACGGGTGACTTCCGCAAGATAGGCCGCGCCCGGCGGCGTCAGGGCCAAGCCGCGCGGCAGGCGCTGGAACAGCGCCACGCCAAGATGGTCTTCCAGTGCGCGCACTTGCTGCGCCACGGCGCCCTGCGTCACGCTCAATTCGTCGGCGGCGGCGCGGAAGCTGCGCTGGCGGCCGGCGGCTTCGAAGGCGCGCAAGGCGTTCAGGGGCGGCAGTTTGCGGCGTGGCGGGTTCATGATGGTGAGCGTATGGTTTGGGCAGTAGTTTTTCTACATGGTGTAGTGTTTATTTATAGCGCGAATTTTCGCGGGCGTAATGGAATAATTTCTATAAGCAGGCTGTAGGCATTTTTGCGGGCAGCTATCATCAGGAGATTCCAATGTCTGTAGAAAAAGTCGCACTCATCACCGCCGGCGGCTCCGGCATGGGGGCCGCCGTCGCCAGGAGGCTGGCCCAAGATGGTTATCGCGTCGCGGTGCTGTCGTCGTCGGGCAAGGGCGAAACTCTGGCCCGGGAACTAGGCGGCGTAGGCGTTACCGGTTCGAACCAGTCCAACGACGACATACGCCGGCTCGTCGACCTGGCGATGGGGAAATGGGGGCGCATCGATGCGCTGGTCAATTCCGCCGGACACGGCCCGCGCGCGCCCATACTCGACATCACCGACGAAGACTGGCATCAGGGCATGGAGGTTTATTTTCTGAACGCCGTGCGGCCGGTGCGGCTGGTGACGCCCATCATGGAGGCGCAGGGCGGCGGCGCCATCGTCAATATTTCCACCGCCTGGGCATTCGAGCCCGTGGAGATGTTCCCGACCTCGACGGTGTTTCGCGCGGGGCTGGCCAGCTTCACCAAGATCTTCGCCGACAAATACGGGGCCAGGAACATCCGCATGAACAATGTACAGCCCGGCTGGATAGACAGCCTGCCCGAAGTCGAAGAGCGGCGCGGCAGCGTACCCATGGGGCGCTACGGCAAAGCCGAGGAAATCGCCGCCACCGTGGCCTTTCTGCTGTCGGAGGGCGCGGGTTATATCACCGGCCAGAACATTCGCGTCGACGGCGGCGTCACCCGGGCGGTCTAAGAACCTGTTCATGATCGCTCCGGCAGCAGTCCCAAGGCCCCTTCAGGCGGCCTGCGGACGAGATCGTGAATAGGTTCCAAGGCGCGGAGCGTCTTCAAGTCGCCCGCCGAAGCCGGCATCAGTATCCTGCTTCCTGGGGCAGCCCGCTTTCCAGCGGCTGTGCGGGACTTCTTTTAGAGTTGGCGGGGTTTTGTCCGTTGCGTTCGCATTTGGCTGCCGTAAGGTGAGCACGGAGATGCCGCAAAAGTGTCCACGCGGACATTTTTGCCTAATTTCCAGATGCCCGGCCCTGCCGTAAGCTGCCCGCTCGTGTCGCTTCACAAGCCTGGGCCATGCCTTCTTCCTCTGCCGTACCGCTGCTGCCGCTGTCCAACGACCTGGTGTTCAAGGTGCTGTTCAGCCGCCAGCGGCATTTGCTGGCCGACTTGATCAACGCCGTGCGTCACGGCCTGCCGCCGGTGTCGGTGGTCGAGGTATTGAGTCCGGATATCCTGCCCGAAGACGTCTCCGGCAAGCACATTGTGCTGGACGTCCTGGCCCGAGATGCGCACGGCACGCTGTTCATCGTCGAGATGCAGGTGCGCCGCTACCTGCACTGGCCCGAGCGCAACCTGTACTATCTGGCGCGTTCCTTGTCCCAGCAGTTGAAGAAAGGCGAGCCTTATCTTCACCTCAAGCCGGCCATCGGCATCAGCCTGCTGATGCATGATTTGTTTCCCGAACAGGCTGAACAGGCTTGCTGGCACTTTACCTTGCGTGATACCGCCAGGCTGGACGTGCAGTTGGGCCAGGCGCTGCAAGTGCATATAATCGAATTGCGCAAGGCTGAGCGCCTGGGCGGCTTGCCGCCGAATCTGTCGGCCTGGATCACATGCCTGCGGCACTCCGCGGAGGAAGACATCATGAGCGAGATCACGCATAAGCCAGTGCAAGAGGCCCTGGAGTATCTAAGGGGCATGTCAACCGAAGAAGGCCTGCGCTGGGCGGCGATGCGCCGGGAAATGGCGGCGGCCGAGGAACAGGACTCGCTGGCATTCGAGCGCCAGGAGGCGCGGCGAGAGGGCTTGAAAGAGGGACGGGAAGAAGGGCGAGAAAAAGGACGGGAAGAGGGCAAGGCAACCTTGCTGCGCCAGCTATTGACCCGTAAATTCGGCTCCCTGCCATCGCCCATCCAACAAAAACTATCTACGGCAACCTCCGGACAAGTGGACGCCTGGGCCATGAACGTGCTGGATGCCGCCACGCTGGACGACGTATTCGCCGACAGGTGAATATCTTTTTTTGCCGCCGGGCCGCTCCCAAGGCAAAAAAGCGCCCCCTTGGGGGGCAGCAAACAGGCGCAAGCCTGTGCAGCGTGGGGGCTTTTTACTAGAGGCGCCGTGTCAGTGAATGGGCAACCGCCATTATCCCTTCTCCACGACAATCGCCCTGGCGCCTACGGCCCGCGGTCAGCCCGCTTCCGGGTCGGCCAATAATTGCAGCAGCGCGCTGGTTTTCTTTTCCAGCCTGCGCACCTGCTTCTTGAGCTTCTTGTGTTTTTTCCGCAGGCGCTTGAGCTTGCCGGCCAGTTCGGCGGTGGCGTCGTCGGCGTGCGCATCGCCGCTTTCGGTTCCAGCGTCCGGCAGCGCCAGCATCGTGCCCCGGCAGTCGGCGGCGCCGCACAGGCAGCGGTAGTCCAGCTTCATCTGCTCGGTGACTTCTTCGTCTATGACCAGGCCGTAGTCGTAAAAGAGCTCTTCGCCGGCCTTGATGTCGCACAGGGCCACGATGGTGACGCGCGTGCCGTCGTGACTTTCCTGCGTTTCGCAGTTGGGTGCGCAGCTGTGGTTGATCCAGCGGGCGTCGTTGCCCTTCTGGCCGCCGTCTATGACCTTGCCGCTGGACAGCGCAAAAAAGAAGGTGTGGAAGGGGTCGTCCGGGTTGGCGGGATGCTTGGCGTCCGCTTCTTCGGGCGTGATGCGCGCGCCGGTATAGGGCAGGATGTTCGTGCCCGCGGGAATGTCGCGCAAGGCGAAGACGCCGTTGCCGTGCAGGGGAGAGCGGCGGACTTCGTGCCAGGGCGTTTGTCGTTTGGCCATTGCTTCAGGTGTCTGGTCGGGTCTGGGAATGAAAGCCCATGTTTTGCTTCAGCGGGGCGCCAACCGCATGGCGGACGCCCCATGCGCGGCATCAGAACGGGGCGTCGTCGTCCGGGGCACTGGTTTTGCGGGCTACCTTCTTGGCGGCGGCCTTGCTTGGGGCTTTCTTGGCCGCGGCCTTTTTTGCCGCCGTCTTTTTCACTGCGGCCTTCTTGGCCGGCGCGGCGGCGGTTTTGCTTGCCGTCTTGGCCGCCGCCTTCTTCGCCGGCGTCTTGCTCGCGCGCGGCTCGAATTCAAAGCCTATCTTGCCGTCGGCCTGCTTGGCCAGATACGCCTTGAACTTGCGGTTGGTGCGGCTGGAAACGAAACCGTCCAGCAAATCGGTTTTGCCTTCGGCCAGCAGCTTGGAGAACTGCGCTTGCGAGATTTCTTGCTGCAAAATGACTTTGCCCGAGCGGAAGTCGCAGCTTTTGTCCGGGCCCACCGATTTCTCGCACACGTAGTTCATGCCGTGCTCGAACACGCGGCTGCCGCATTTGGGGCAGTTGCCTAGCGGCGACAGCGCCGAGAAGTCGACCGGTTCGTCGTCATCGGCGTCGTTCTGGCCGAAGTCGAATTCCAGCTTGTATTCGTCGGTGATGCGCAGCAGCGCCGAGAACGGGCGGCCCATCTTGCTGATGAAGCCCGTCAGCGGCCCCAGCGTGCGTTCGCGCAGCAGGGTCTCCACTTCCGGCACTTCGAAGGTGCGCCCGCCGGGGTGCTTGCCGATGGAGAAATCGCATTGCGTGCAGGCGTAGCGGCGGTAGTTCTCTTTGACCACGCCGCCGCATTTGGGGCAGGGCGCTTGCAGCGTGACGTAGTCGCCCGGCACGGTGTCGCGCTCGTATTCCTTGGCGCGCTTGACGATGACCTGCGTCATCTGGGCGATGTCGCGCATGAAGGCTTCGCGGCCCAGCTGCCCCTGTTCTATCTGCTTGAGCTGGTGCTCCCAGTCGCCGGTCAGTTCGGGCGAGGTCAGTTCGTTGACGCCCAGGCCCGAAAGCAGCGTCATCAGCTGGCGCGCCTTGGCGGTGGGAATCAGTTCGCGCCCTTCGCGGCGCAGATAGCTTTCGTTGAGCAGGCCTTCGATGATGGCCGCGCGCGTGGCCGGCGTGCCCAGCCCGCGCTCGGACATGGCTTCGCGCAGGGCTTCGTCGTCGACCAGCTTGCCCGCGCCTTCCATGGCTGACAGCAGCGTGGCTTCGGTGTAGCGCGCGGGCGGCTTGGTGGCCAGCGCGCGCAGTTCCACGTCTTCGGTGCGCACTTTCTCGCCTTCGGCCACCGGAACCAGGTTGCTGTCGCCGCCCTGGCTTTCACGGCCGTAGATGGCCAGCCAGCCCGGCTTGACCAGCACCTTGCCTTCGGTCTTGAAGTGGTGGCCCGAGACTTCGGTAATGCGCGTGGTGACGCGGAACTCGGCCGCTGGGAAGAACACCGCCAGGAAGCGGCGCACGACCAGCTCGTAGATCTTGCCCTCGGCGTCGCTGAGTTCGCGCGGCACTTGCAGCGTGGGGATGATGGCGAAGTGGTCCGACACCTTCTTGTTGTCGAAGATGCGCTTGTTCGGGCGTATCCAGTCGGTCTTGCCCAATTGCTCGGCGAAAGGCTGGGTGCTGGCGTTGGCCGACGTTCGGTTCTCGGCCAGGGCGCGCACGGTGCTCTTGACCGTGGGCAGGTAGTCTTCGGGCAGATAGCGCGAATCGGTACGCGGGTACGTGAGCGCCTTGTGGCGTTCGTACAGCGTTTGCGCCAGCGCCAGCGTGGTCTTGGCCGAGAAGCCGAAACGCGAGTTGGCTTCGCGCTGCAGCGAAGTCAGGTCGAACAGCGCGGGCGACAGCTGCGTGGAAGGCTTGGATTCTTCGTTGACGATGCCTGGCTTGCCTTCGCAGGCGGTGACGACGGTCTGGGCGGCCACTTGCGACCACAGCCGCGAATCGCGCTTTTCGGGGTCGAGTTCGTCTTTCTTGAATTGGGGGTCGTACCAGCGCCCGGTGTACAGCCCGGCGGCGGCCACGAAGGTGGCGTGGACTTCCCAGTAGTCGCGCGAGACGAAGCGGCGTATGCGTTCTTCGCGTTCGTTCACGATGGCCAGCGTGGGTGTTTGCACGCGGCCCACCGGCGTTTTGAAGAAGCCGCCGTCCTTGCTGTTGAAGGCCGTCATCGCGCGGGTGCCGTTGATGCCCACCAGCCAGTCGGCTTCGGCGCGCGAGCGCGCGGCCGACTCCAGCGGCTTCAGGTCGGCGTCGTCGCGCAGCTGCTGGAAGGCCTCGCGTATGGCCGTTTGCGTCATCGACTGCAGCCACAGGCGCTGGATGGGTTTCTTGACGCCGGCAAACTGCACGATGTAGCGGAAGATCAGTTCGCCCTCGCGGCCCGCGTCGCAGGCGTTGATGATGGCGGTGACGTCCTTGCGCTTGAGCAAACGCACCAGCAGCTTCAGGCGTTCGGCGGATTTCTTGTCGGTGGGCCCCAGCTCGAACTGAGGCGGAATGACGGGCAGGTGCGTAAAGCTCCATTTGCCGCGCACGGGGTCGTTAGGCGCCACCAGAGTCAGCAAATGCCCGATGCTGGATGCCAGCACGTACTGGTCGCTTTCGAAATAGTCCCCCTCCCGGGTGAAGCCACCCAGGGCGCGGGAAATGTCGAGGGCCACCGAGGGTTTCTCGGCAATGATCAGTGATTTACTCATGGTGTTCCAGTGGCCGGCATTGGCAGCAATAGCGCGGATGATACGAGCCTAGCGCCCCACCGTGCAAGTCGGGGGAACCTCTGGCCGTGCCGGAAAGCCCGCCGCGCCGAGGCTCAATATATCAAATGTGTAAAAAAAACCGCGGATATCGCCGTACCCGGTAGACATTGCGGGAAGGCGTGATGGCGAGCGCGGCTTGGCGCTTCGTAAAGCGAGGTCCGGTGCACCGATCTATGGGTGCGCCCGTTGCTGCCAGTGCCTAGCCCAATATGCCGTCGCCGTTCGCCAGAAGCCGTCAAGGCTGTCGGCGGCGGGCAGCGGGGGCAGTCCCAGATGGCGCCAGGCGCGTTGCAGGCTATCCAGCGGGCGCTGCGTATCCAGCGGCGTGGCGTGGTTTTGCTTGGAGAGCTTGTTGCCGTTTTCGTCCAGCACCAGCGGCACGTGCATCATGCGCGGCGGCTGATGCCCAAGGTGGCGTGTTAGCGCCTGCTGGCGCGCGGTGGAATCCAGCAGATCGGCGCCGCGCACGACGTCGGTGACGCCCTGGAGGATGTCGTCTATGACTACGACGAACTGATAGGCCCACAGGCCGTCGGCGCGGTGGATGATGAAGTCGCCCACTTCACGCGCCACGTCCTGCTGCTGAGGGCCGAGCCAGCGGTCTTCGAAGCGCACGACGCCGTCCGGCACGAGAAAACGCCAGGCGCGCACCTTGCGGCCGGGCGGCACGCCCTGCCGGCAGGTGCCGGGGTAGGGGCGGTTGCCGATTTCGGCGCGCGTGCAGCCGCAGCCATAGGCGCGCCCTTGCTCTTTCAATTGCCCGAACACGGCCTGGTAGTGCGCCAGCCGCCGCGACTGCCAGACCGGCTCGCCGTCCCAGCGCATGCCCAGAGCCTGCAACTGGCCCATGATGACGCGGTCCGCGCCCTCGGCCACGCGCGGGGTGTCTATGTCTTCCACGCGCAGCAGCCATAAGCCGCCGTGGGCGCGGGCGTCCAGGTAGCTGGCCATGGCGGCGACCAGCGAGCCGTTGTGCAGCGGGCCGCTGGGGCTGGGCGCGAAGCGCCCTACATATTTATTAGAGGCGGGAGGTTGGAGCGTCGCCATGTATGACGGGGCGGCGTGCCGGCCGAAGGCGGCAATGTCGGTATGCGGGAGTATGCCAAGTGCCCGGCGCTTAGTGCGACAGGCGCTGGCGGTCGTCGGTAAGCAGTTCTTCGAGCACCAGATGGTCTACCTCGGCCTCTTGGCTCCAGAGCACCATCAGCGCAATGATCTTGATTTTTTCGAGGGTGATGGGAGATTCGTTGACGGCCAGCGCGCGGTCGATGAGGATTTCGCGCAGCGCGGCGGGCAGCACGCCCGAGCTTTCGAGAAAGGTGATGAAACCGATGGCGGCGGAACCCAGCCGACGGTATTCGTCGTCGGTATAGGCGCGCAGGCTGGAGGTTTGAGGCGTTTGCGCCAACTGCACGCATTGCTCGGTGGTTTGCGCCAGGCCGTATAGCCAGCCCAAGGCGTCGTGGATGTCGTCATGCTCGAAGCCGGCCGCCGCAAGCTTATGGGCCAGCACGTCGGCATCGGGACACGACTCGGGAGTGTAGTAGTTCTCGAACAGGTAGACGAGGATGTCGAACATAATGTGCGGATGTGCCGCCGGCAGAACCGGCAATGAGTGTTGCGAGAGCCAGGATCTTGAAATCACTGTACGCCCATTTTAACGGGCTGGCAACACGGGCGAATCGGGATGTTTTTTTGCCGCCGGGCCGCCCCAAGGCAAAAAGCGCCCCCCAGGGGGGCAGCAAGCCGAAGGCGCAGCGTGGGGGCTTTTTTTGCCGCTGGGCGGCTCCCAAAATGTCTACACCGGCGCCGGTACGGCCCAGCCCTTGTCCGTCAGGATGGAATCCAGGGGCACGTCGTGCGGCGCCGGAGCATAGGGTCGGCCGCTGAGATCGCCGCAGGCCCAGGCGATGCCCAGGCTGACGAAGTCGTGGCCGCGTGCCTTGAGGTCGGCCAGCGTGCGGTCGTAATGGCCTTTGCCGTAGCCCACGCGGTCGCCCTGGCGGGTAAAGCCCAGCGTGGGCACGAGCACGACGTCGGGCAGGGGCGCGGGCTCGCCCTGGGGTTCCTGGATGCCGAAAGCGCCGGCGCGCATGGGCGTGCCGGGCGTCCAGAGCCGGAAGGACAGCACGCCGTCGTCGCGGTCGATGACGGGCAGCGAGACCGTCAAGCCGTCTTCCTCGACCCATTGGGCCAGCAAGGGGGCCAGGTCGGGCTCGGCGGGCAGCGCCCAGAACGCGGCGATGTGTGCGGGGGGGCGTTGCCCGGCCGCGCGCCTGGCCTGCCGATAGGTGGCCAACCAGGTGAACAGGCGGCCGCGCATCAGCAGGGCGCCGCGCCGCGTATCCACCGGGTTTTGCTCGGCGCGGCGTTGTTTCAATTCGGCGCGTATGGCGGCGACGTTATTCTCTATACTGTCGGGCATGGTTGATCAGCAAGCGGGGCTTTCCAGGATGTTCGGGTTTTCAGGGCAACGGTATCAGAAAAACGGAAATCTTTCTCATGGCTGGCGCATGAAGGCATGGGGCCTGGCTTTGCTGGCCGGCTTGTCTTTCGGGGCGTCGGCCCAGGCGCCGCTGGATGCCGCCGCCGAAGCGGTGGCCAGCGCGCACGAGGCCGTCCAGAAAAAGCAGTGGAACGTCTTGCAGTCGCTGGTGCCGCAAGCGGCATCCGAACCCCTGGTGGGCGCTTACCCCCTGTATTGGCAGACGCGCCAGCAGTTGCGTGTGGGTACTACGCCCGTGCCCGACGACGCCTTGCAGAATCTGGTTCAACAATGGAGCAACGACGCTTACTTGGCCGACCGGCTGAAGGGCGAATGGATCATCGCGGCCGTGCGAGCCGGCAACTACGGCCAGGCGCTGCGCATCGCGCCGGTGCAATATACCAATGCGCCCATAGACTGCGCGCTGCTGATGGCGCGCCACATGACGGGCGACAAGATCGACGGCGAAGAAGCCATGGAGAAGTTCTCGCCCGGCGCCACGTGCTGGTCCATGCTGGACGAATTCGTCGCCAAGGGCGTGGTGGGCTGGCCCGCGCTGCAATGGGAATTGCGCGCCATGCTGGAAGCCAACCGCACCGGCGACGCCCAGCGTATGGCCGCTCTGATGTTCGACGCACGCCAGATGCGCGACTACGCCGCGCTGATGAAAAATCCAAGCAACTGGCTGAAAACGCAGCAGGCGCCCAAGACCCGCGCGCAGCGCGAACTGGTGGCGCTGGCCCTGGCGCGTTCGATGCGCGGCGGCGACCGCGAAGCCTCGGCCGCCTACTTCGAAAAACAATGGGCCGAGCGCCTGCCCGAGGCCCATCGCCATTGGGTGTGGGGGCAGGCTGGCCTGGTGGCTGTGCTGAACGGCGATCCGAATGCCGCCAAATGGTATCGGCGCTCCGGCGCCGACGCCAAAACCGATTACAACCACGCCTGGGAAGTGCGCGCCGAACTGCGTGAAGCCAAGATCGACTGGAAGCGCGTCGATGCGGCGGTGCGCAAGATGACGCCGCGTCAGCAAATCGAAACCGCCTGGCGTTATTGGCGCGCCCGCGCCCTGAGCGCCCTGGGCCAGGCCGACGCCGCCCGCCAGCTGTACACGGAAACCGCGGCCAGCGATGACTTCTACGGCCTGCTGGCGCGCGAAGAGCTGGGCATCGCCCTGACGCTGCCACCCGTGCCGGCGCCCGTAACAGCCGAAGAACTCGCCGCCGCCAAGACCAATATGGGCTTGCAGCGCGCCATACGCCTGTTCCACCTGGGCGCGCGCGCCGAAGCCGTGCCGGCCTGGAATTTCACGCTGCGCGGCATGGACGACCGCCAATTGCGCGCGGCCGCCGAACTGGCGCGCCAGGCCCATGTATACGACAGGGTCATCAACACTTCGCTGCTGGCTCAGAACGAAAACGACGTCACCCAGCGCTTCCTGGCGCCCTTCGAGGGCCGCGTCAGCGCGAAAGCCAAAGAAGTCGGCCTGGAGCCGGCCTGGGTCTACGGCCTGATCCGGCAGGAATCCCGCTTCATCATGGACGCCCGTTCGCACGTGGGGGCCTCGGGGCTGATGCAACTGATGCCGGCCACGGCCAAGTGGGTGGCGCGCAAGATAGGCATGAAAGACTTCACGCCCTCATCCGTCAACGATTTCGACACCAACACGGTGTTGGGCACCAGCTACCTCAGCATGGTGCTCAACGACCTGGACGGCTCGCAGATGCTGGCCACCGCCGGCTACAACGCCGGCCCCGGCCGCCCGGTGCAGTGGCGCTCGCGCCTGCCCGGCCCGGTCGAAGGCGCCATCTTCGCCGAGACCATTCCCTTTACCGAGACGCGGCTGTACGTGAAGAACGTGCTGGCCAACACGGTTTACTACGCGCTCAAGTTCACCGGCGAACCGCAATCGCTGAAGGCGCGGCTGGGCACCGTGGCGCCGCGCCCCTCGCGCCAGGTGGCGCTGCCTTGAGCGGCACGAGGGACAAGGCCGGCGGCGTGGCAGCTACGCAAGGCGGCCCGGCTGGTGTTGGCAACAACGGCGCTGGCAACAGCGGCGCTGAAGACCCGGCGTTGCGCGGGCTGGACGTCTACATCGTGGGCGGCGCGGTGCGCGACGCCTTGCTTGGGCGGCCCGCCGGCGACCGCGACTGGGTGGTGGTGGGCGCGACGCCCGAGCAGATGGCCGAGCGTGGCTTCATCCCAGTTGGCGGCGATTTTCCGGTGTTCCTGCATCCGCGCAGCAAAGAGGAATACGCCCTGGCGCGCACCGAGCGCAAATCGGGGCGCGGCTACAAGGGCTTTACTTTTTATACCGGCGCGGACGTCACGCTGGAGCAAGACCTCAAGCGCCGCGACCTGACCGTCAACGCCATCGCGCAGGCCGCCGACGGCCGCATCATCGACCCGCTGGACGGCCGCGCCGACGTGCGGGCGCGAGTATTGCGCCACGTGGGCGAAGCCTTTTGCGAAGATCCGGTGCGCTTGCTGCGGCTGGCGCGTTTTGCGGCGCGCTTTCACGATTTTTCCATCGCGCCCGAAACCCTGGCGCTGGCGCGCCGCCTGGTGCAAGAGGGCGAAGTCGACGCGCTGGTGCCCGAGCGCGTCTGGCAGGAGATCGTCAAGGGTTTGATGACCGCGCACCCAGCCCGCATGTTCTACGTGCTGGCGCAAACCGGCGCCTTGGCGCGGGTGATGCCTGGCCTGGCCTGGACGCCGGACGTGGCGCGCTGGCTGGACGCCGCGGCGACGCAGGGCTTGTCCTTGCCCCAGCGTTTCGCCTTGCTGTGCCTGGCTTCGGAAGACCCAGCTTCCATTGCCCGCGGTGTGCGGGCGTCGGCCGAATGCGCTGACGTTGCGCGGCTGCTGCCCATGGTGGTGGAAGCGCAGGCCCACGTCCGGCCCGAACAGTGGCTGGCGCTGATCGAGCGGGCCGACGGCCTGCGCAAGCCCGAGCGCTTGCTGGAGCTGCTGCAGGCCGCGCGATGCGTCGCGCCGGCCGACGTGCCGACATGGCGCCAGCGGCTGGAAGCCGTGCGCGCGATCGATGCCGGAGCCGTCGCCAAGGCGGCGGGCGGCGAGCCGGAGCGCATCAAGACCGCGCTGAGGCAGGCCCGGCTGGCCGCGCTGGAAAACCTGGCGCAAGCCTAGCGCATTTTTGGTTTAAGTGCTGACAAACCTGATGTGATGGGTTGGTGTTCTTGAGCCGGTCGAGAGCCGGTGCAGGCTTGGCCGTGCGCATCGTCCGGCCCTTCGGGCTGCCCGCCTGGCGCACCGCGGGCCGGGCGGCGGCAGAACTCAACCTCGCCGCTACGCGGCTCGGGATTCAGACAGGCTGGCGCCGACATCCCCCGTCCCACGGCACACCAGTCGGCGTACGCTGGACGCACGGCCAAGCCTGCACCGGCCCTCGACCTCAGTATTGATTAAATTTGCAATCACTTAAACCAAAAATGCGCTAGGCGCGTTTTTTCAGCAGCGTGTCGCGCGGCAATTCGCCGAAGCGCCGGCGATAGCACGCCGCGAAGTTCCCCAGGCTGGAGATTCCGTACTTGGACGCAACCTGCGCGACGGATGTTTCATGAGCATGGGCCTGCCCGAGTTCTTCGCGTATCTTGTCGAGCTTGACGCCTTTTATGTAGGCCATGGGCGTGCAGTGCAAGAAGGCTTGAAAGCCCGAGTAGATCGATCGCAGGCTGATGCAGACTTCCTGGGCGACGTCTTGCGGCGTCAGGGGCCGGTGCGCGTTTTCAAGAATGTAGGCCTGCGCGCGCTTGATGTAGCGGGGCTTGGGCGTTGCGGCTTCGCTCAGGAGTTCGTCGCGGTAGTTGTGATCCAGATTGACCAGCATGGTGCTGATCAGCAGCGATTCGGCCTGCGGCTGAATCATGGTGTGCCGCAGGCTGGACGAGGGCAGGTTCAACTGCCTGGTCATGTGCGACATCAGCGCAACCAGCTCCTGGCACTCGGAATCCTTGAGCTCTATCTTGGGCTTGAATTCCAGCGGCTTGTCGAGGCGGCGCTGCAATTGCCGCTCCAGATATTCCTCCAGCCAGTTCCGTTCGATGGCCAGCACCATGTTGTCGCACTGTTCCGACATCCTGAGTTCGAGGTCGAGGGTGGGCGACACCACGTAGGCGATGCCCGGCGAGACCTTGATGACCGAATTGCCCACGCGCACCTGCTGCCCGTTGGCGCGGATAGGCACTTGCAGCAGAAAAAGCGTTTCGAGCTTGCCCGGATAAACGTGCACGTCCGCGCCGTGGTGTATGTACATGAACGACATCGGGCCGAAGCCGGTTCGGCCGACCTTGACGTTCAGCGACTGCCTGCGGTCGAGCAGGGTCAGGGCATGCGGCTTGAGGGCCTTGCCGATGTAGTGCTTGGTTTCGTCCAGGTCGCTTGAGATGAACGTGTCGCGATAGCTTCTTGCGCGGTGCAAGCGGGCGGTGTCTGTGATCAGGGCCATCCCGGAATCCTGTCTCTCGATGGCGCGTCGAATTGACGTGCCGACATATATGCTAATACGCGCTGATGGCGTATTGACCGGGGGTTTCTACTAGGAGTGAGAGCGCCGGCTGGCGCTGCTTGCCGCGGGTTTTGTCACGAGAATGCAGCGCCGATCCCCAGCCTGCGGAAATTTCGATATGCGGCGATAAGCACGGAAGCCACGGCCTTATATTGGGTGGCAGGTTCGGTGGACGGCACGAGTCCACACCTGACGGAGACCGCGCATGAGAGCTGCCCTGATAAGAAAACACGGAGACTCCGGCGTGCTGCGTGTGGAAGAGCTTGACGTCCCCAAGCCGGGTCGGGGCCAACTGCTGGTGAGAATGCTGTCCACCTCGGTCAACCATCGCGACGTATGGATACGCAAAGGCCATCCCCATCCGGCCTATCACGTCGATTTGCCGGTGGTGCTGGGGGTGGACGTGTGCGGCGTTATCGAAGAAGTGGGCGAAGACGTGGACTCCGGCTTCCAGCCGGGAAACCGCGTCATCGCCAATCCTTATATCCCCTGCGGCAAATGCGACTATTGCCGGCGGGGCGAGTTCCAGTATTGCCCGCGCTTTTCCGTCTACAACGGCAGCTACGCGGAATACGCCGTGATTCCGGCCGACAACGCCGTCCAGCTCTCCCCCGACGTTCCCGTCACGCATGCGGCGGCTTTCCCCAACAGCTACATCACCGCCTGGCAAATGCTGGTGGGCAAGGCGAACGTCGGGCCCGCCGACACGGTGTTCATCTGGGCCGGAACCAGCGGGCTGGGAAGCGCGGCCATTGAGATCGCGAAGCTGGCCGGCGCCAAGGTCATGGCGAGCGCCGGAACCGCCGAGAAACTGGAGATGCTGAAAAGGTACGAGCCCGATCTGATCGTGGATCACCACGAGCCCGGCATGGTGGAGCACGTCATGGCGTTCACCGAGGGCAAGGGCGCGTCCATCGTGTTCGAGCACGTGGGCGCCGCGACGTGGCAAAGAACGCTGGAGCTTTGCGCGCACGGGGGCACGATCGTGACGGCGGGCGCGACGAGCGGCGACATGGTCACCATGGACATCACCTACGCATTCGTGAAGCAGATCCGGATCATGGGTTCGCGGCTGGGCACCGTGAAGGATTTGTCGGACGGTGTGCGGCACCTGAACTCGGGCTATTTCAAGCCCCTGATCGGAACGGCGCTGCCTTTGGAGGAGATCGCGCACGCCCACGAACTGATGGAGGCGGGCAAGGTGATCGGAAAGATAGTCCTTGAATATTAGTTTTCCTACAACGACATGAGCCGAGTACACGAGATGCGGATGAATACCGACACAGCCGGCGCGGCGGCCAGGGCGCAGTCCGGGCGGGGCATGCGTTTGGCGCCCCTGATGCAGCGCTATGCCCTGCTGAT
This sequence comes from uncultured Burkholderiaceae bacterium, assembly GCA_934525625.1. GTDB lineage: Bacteria > Pseudomonadota > Gammaproteobacteria > Burkholderiales > Burkholderiaceae_B > Mesopusillimonas. The sequence goes on along the minus strand of CAKSZL010000001.1, from coordinate 189,797 downwards.
CGCCTTGATCGTTTTCATTGCCGTGTTCTCGTTTCTGCGGCCCGCGACGTTTTTCACCCTCGGCAACCTGACGACCATACTCGGCACCCAGGCCGCCCTGGTGATACTGGCCATAGGCGTGACTATCGTGATGCTCGTGGGAGAGTTCGACTTGTCCGCCGCCTCGGTCATGGGAATGTCGGCCAGCGCGGTCGCCTACTTCACCACCGGCGTCGACATGCATCCCGTGCTTGCCTGCCTGGTTGCGCTGGGGCTGGCGGCGGCCATCGGCGCCGTCAACGCGCTGTTCATCGTGCGGCTGGGAATCAACTCCTTCATCGTCACGCTCGGCATGGGCACGCTGGTCACCGGAGCGGCGGTGGGCGCGTTCGGCTCCATGACGATAGGCGGCCTGCCCAATACGTTCACCACGGTTTTCCAGATCCAACTGATGGGCGTGCAACTGTCGTTCGTCTACATGCTCGTCCTGGGGCTGTGCTTTTACGTCGCGCTGGGCTTCATGCCCATAGGCCGCAGCATGTTCTTCACGGGCAATGCGCGCAAGGCGGCGATGCTGGCGGGCATACGCACCGAACGGATACGCGCGGTCTCGCTGGTGCTTGCGGCGGTGCTGGCGGCCTTGGCGGGGATAGTCCTGTGCGGCCAGACCGCCGCGGCTTCCCCGACGATCGCCAACGCCTTTCTGCTGCCGGCGTATGCGGCGGTGTTTCTCGGCTCCACCGCGTTTACGCCGGGGCGCTTCAACGTGTGGGGCACGATCTGGGCCGTTTATTTTCTGGCCGTGGGCACGACGGGATTGCAGTTCCTCGGGCTGCAAAGCTGGGTGGTGAACGTCTTCGAGGGCGCGGTGCTCGTGCTGGCCGTCACCTTTTCCGCGGTATTCGCGCGAAGTTCCCGCTAGTGACCGCGCTGGCGGTTTTGACCAAGGAGTGAACCATGATGTTGCTAGCAAAACGAAAGAACGCCGTGAACGGCGCGGCCCTGCTGTTCATGGCCACGGGAATGCTTGCCTGCTGGGGCGGCGCGCTTGCCGCTTCCTCGCCGGACGTCGTCGGCGAGATGCGCAAGTTCATCGAAGAAAATTCGGCCAGGCCGGTATTCACCCCGCCGGGGCCGCCGCTGGATGCCTCCAAGCTGAAAGGCAAGACCATCGCCATCCAGATGATCGACGGGCGCATAGGCGCGATCAAGGACGTGGCCGACGCGGTTCAGGAAGCCGCCGCGCAGGCGGGGCTGAAAACCACGGTGTTCGATGCGAAAAGCTCGCCCGTCCGCATGCAGCAAGGGTTCCAGGAGGCCATCAACACGGGCGCGGATGCCATCGTGAACGACGGGAACGTCGTCAAGATCATCGCCAACCAGATCAAGGCCGCGAAGGAAAAGGGCATTCCAACCGTCGAGGCGATCAACTCGCCGCCGGTCGTGGGCGTGCCCGGCCAGGGCTCCGACCCCAACACCTTCGGCAACATCGCCCCGGACGCGTTTCTCGCCGGGCAGCTATCGGCGGCGGCCGCCGTGGTCAACACGAATGGCAACGCCCAGGTCGTCATCATGAACACCTCCGAGGTTTCCGCGTCGCCGACCATCGTCAAGGGGATGAAGGACGTGCTGGAAAAATGCGCCGCTTGCGCCATCGTGCAGGTGACGGACACGCCGCTGGAGCAATGGTCCACCGGGCTTACCAGCCTGACCGCCACCCTGGTGCGCAGCCAGCCCCAGGTCAATTACTTGCTGCCCATCTATAGCGACATGGGCATTTTCGCGACGGCCGGCATCCAGCAGGCCGGGGCGACGGGCCGAGTGCACATTGCGTCGTTCAACGGCACGCCCGCGGCCCAGGCGCTGGTGAAGAAGGGGGACATCTATGCGGTCAACACCGCCGAAGACCATGAGTGGATAGGCTGGGCGGTCGTCGACCAGGCCATGCGCGGCATGCTGGGCATGGAACCCGCGCATCCGATCGCCCCGATCCGCTACGTGTCGACGCCGGATCTCAAGGACGTCGATACCTCGTCTTCCAAAGCGCTTTCGCTGGCGCTTTTCGGGGACGACTACAAAGAAGGCTTCCTCAAGCTGTGGGGATTGAAGTGATGGCGGACGCAGCCGTCCCCGCGCACGAGCGCCGCGCCGTCTTTGAGGCGCGACACGTGGAAAAACGCTTCGGGCGCACCGTGGCGCTGCAGGACGTTTCCATCGAGGTCATGCGCGGCGAGGTCCATGCCCTGCTGGGCCACAACGGTTCGGGCAAATCGACCATGGTCAAGATCATCAGCGGCGTGGTCGATGCAGACGCGGGCTCGGTCTCGGTCAGCGGCAAACGCGGCGAACCGGCGCAGATCGGCGTGGTTCACCAGGATCTGGGTTTGTGCTTCGATGCGACCGTGCTGGAGAACTGCTGCATGGCCGGGTATGGGCCCACGCGTTTCGGCGCCATAGACTGGGCCGCGGAGCGCCGCAGCATTGCGCCGATACTCGAATACCTGGACGCGGAATTTCCGAGTTCGGCGATGGTGCGCGACTTGTCGCCGGCGAACCAGGCGATCGTGGCCATCGCCCGGGCGTTGAAGCGCGCCACGGCCCACGGCAACCTGGATTTGCTCGTGCTGGACGAGGCGACCGCGCGCTTGCGCGGCAGCGACGCCGAGAAGGTGCTGGCCACCGCGCGCCTGGTGGCCAAGCAAGGCGGCGGCGTGCTGATCGTGACGCATCATATGGCCGAAGTGCTGCGAGCCGCCGATCGCGCAACCGTCCTGATGAATGGCCGGGTCGCGGGCATCGTGGACGTCGCCCGCAGCTCGGAGGAAGAATTGCTCGAACTGGCCAGCGGCCGTCAGGTGACGGCGGCGCGCCAGCGGCGGGCGGACGTCCCGCCGGCGCATCGCGCCGGAGCCGAGGCGGCGCTTACCGTATCCCGCATGAAGGGAGACCTGTTTTCCTGCGACGGCGAGATCGCCATCGGCGCGGGCGAGGTCGTCGGCCTGACCGGCGCGCCGGGCGCGGGCCACGAGGAGGTTCCCTACCTGATCGCGGGGGTGACCCATCGCGGCGACGCCGAGGTGCGGGTGTGGGGCCGGCGGGTGCGGCGCAAAGGCGCCCATCAGAGCCGTCGCCATGGCATCGGCCTGGTCCCCGCCGAGCGGCTGTCTCAGGGGATACTGCTTCAAGCCACCGTGCGCGAGAATCTTTCGCCTCTGGCCCGGCCCGGCCATACGCGGGCGGGCCTGCTCTCCAGGCGGCGCGAGCTGGCGTGGGCGGGCAAGGTTTGCGGCGCGTTCCAGGTCGTCGCGGCGCATCCCGACGCGCTCATTGCCACGCTGAGCGGCGGAAACCAGCAGAAGGTACTGCTGGCGCGCGTTCTCGAAGACCGTCCCAAAGTGCTGCTGCTGCACGAGCCCACCGAGGGCGTGGATGAAATGACCCGGCGCGATCTGGTCGCGCTGATACGCAAGGCGGCCGCGCAAGGCACGGCCGTGTTCTACGTTTCTTCCGATATCGACGAAGTCGCCGGGTGTTCGGACCGCGTGCTCGTCGTGCGTGAGGGCGCCATCGCGGCGGAGTTTCCCGGCGGTTCGGAAATGGTGGACGGCATCTACGCCGCTTGCTATCTGACCAGCGAAAAAAATCCCGAATGTCCACCCGTCAATCAAGGAGACCGCCATGGCGCGAAAACTGATCAATCCCTCTGAACTGCATCCCGCTCCCGGCTTCAGCCACATTACCGTCGCCGAGCCCGGAACCATCGCCTACTTCGCGGGGCAGGTCGCGCTGGCACCCGACTTTTCCGTCATCGGCGGCGACGACCTGGGACAGCAGACCAAGGCGGCGATGCGCAACATCGAGGCGGCGCTGAAGGCGGTGGGCGCTTCATGGGAAGACGTGGTGCGCCGGACGATCTATACGCTGCATCCCACCGAATACGAAGTCATGACGGCCGCGATAGAGGAAGTGCAGGGCGGCACGGAGCACCCGGCCCAGACGATCATAGGCGTGACCGGGCTTGCGGTGCCCGGCTTGCTGATCGAGATCGAAGTCACCGTCCGCCTTCCCGGCTGAACGTCGCCGCGCCGGGCCGCTGCGCTTGCGGTGCCGGCCGGCTCCCTATGAAGGAGTGTGTTTGCAATGCGTGCAGCAAGAATCCATAGACATGGCGGCCCCGAAGTTCTCACGTTCGAGGACGGCGTCCCAGAACCGGCGCCCGGCCCGGGCGACCTCGTGATCCGGCAAACTCGTACGTCGGCCAATCACCGCGACGTCTGGATACGCAAGGGCCTGTCCGACGACACGTTCCAGATCGACCTGCCGGCGGTGCTCGGGGTGGACTTTTCCGGCGAAGTCGTCGAGGTCGGCAAGAGCGTCACCCGGTTCGCCGTCGGCGACCGCATCGTCGCCAACCCGCAGTTCGCCTGCGGGCGCTGCGAGGCGTGCACGGGCCAGCGTCCGCAGTTCTGCATGAACGTGGACATCGCCAATGGCTCCTACGCCCAGTACGCGAAGGTTGCCGAAAGCCAGGCCATACGGCTGGCCGATTCGGTCGGCGCCGATGCCGCCGCCTGTTTCGCCAACACCTACATCACGGCGTGGGAAATGCTCATCAACCGGGCCAGGCTCACGCCCGAGGACACGGTGTTCATCTGGGCGGGCACGAGCGGCGTGGGCAGCGCCGCCGTGGACATCGCGAAACTGGTCAACGCAAGAATCATCACGACCGCCGGTCATCCGCACAAGCTCGACATTCTCAGGCGCCGGACGTCGGGGCTGGTTCTGGATCACCACAACGACGATATCGTCGGCGAGGTCATGGAAGCCACCCACGGCGTGGGCGCGACCGTCGTCATAGAACATACCGGCGCCGCCACGTGGGAGCGCTCCATGCTGCTGGCCAGCGCCGGCGCGCGTATCGTGAACGCCGGCCTGACGACGGGCCAGACGCTGCGAACCGACGCCGTCGTCATGATCATCAAGCAGTTGACGATAATGGGCTACAGCCTGGGGACGATGGCGGGGGCCAGGGCGGCGGTTTCCTTCCTGAACGACGGCAGCCTTGCGCCTTTGATCGGGGCGACGGTGCCGCTGTCGCGCATCGGCGAAGCCCACGAGATGCTGGAAAAGGGCGGAGTCGCCGGAAAGATACTGATCGATCTCGAACAATAGCGCCTGGCGCTGCGGCTCAGGCGGATTGCCTGCGCCGCGCGAACCAGCCGTAGCCGCTGACCAGCACGATGCCGCACACCACTAGGGCCGAGCCCAGCAGGAAGCTGGGGTCCATGGGGTCGTCCAGCAGCCAGGCGCCCAGCAAGATGCCGAACAGCGGCGTCATGAACGAGAACACGCCCAGGCTGGCGGCCTGGTAGACGCGCAGCAGCCAGAACCAGGCCAGCAAGGTGCCGAACGACATGATGACGCCCTGGAACAGAATGCTGCCCCACGCCAGCGGCGTGGAGCGGAACGACAATTGCCCCAGTGCGATGGTGGCGATGCCGAGCACGAAGAAGGCGCCGATCAACTGGTACAGCAGCGTTTTGGTGGCCGACGTGCGCGTCAGCCGGGTGCAGCGGATGGCGACGGTGGTGGCGCCCCACAGCAGGCCGCCGATAAGGGCCAGGACGTCGCCCAGCAGCATGTTGGGCGCGGCGGCCGTGGGCGCATTGGGCTTGGCGCCGAGGATGGCGACGGCAATGCCGGCGAAGGCCAGGGCTATGCCCACCCATTGCAAGGAAGCCAGGCGCTCTTCGGGCAGGCGCCAGTGCAGGCCGATGGCGGCGAAGATCGGGGCGCTGTAGATCAGCACCGCGACGTGCGAGGCCGTCGTGAAACGCAAGGCTTCGCCCAGGAACAGGAATTCCGCGGCGAACAGCACGCCGACCACGATGCCGGGCCGCCACGAGCCGTCCGCCAGGTTCAGGGGCTCGCGCCGCCATGCCATCATCGCGATCACCAGCACGGCGGCGATGGCCGAGCGCAGGCAGATTTGCAGCACGGGGGAAACGTCGACCGCGGCCACCTTGAGCACGATCTGCTGGAAAGCCCACGACAGGCACAGCACGGCCATCAGGCCGAATGCAAAGCCGTCCACGTTCTTGCGGGTATTGGTCTGCGCGTTCATTGCTTCTTCATTCATCATCCGGGTGCCGCCGATTGCGTTGCTACGCCCGGCAAGGCTGTACTGTACGCCGTGCCCAAGCGACTAGGCAATCGGCGCGCCTTCAGTTGTCGGCCAGGCGGCCCCGGCGGTCGCCGCGCAGAAAGCCCATCAGCGGGGCGTCTATGCCGCGCCCCACCGCCATGAACTTGAACAGTTCGCCCATTTCAGCCTCGGAGAGCAGGCGCTGCACCGGCCCCACCGCGCGGCTGTAGGCCTGAGCGTCGGACGGGTCCAGCTGCGTGAGCAGTTCGGTCAGGCCGGCGTTCATCAGGAAGCGCGCCTGCGAGGTATAGCCCAGCACTTCCAGGCCGCCGTCGCGGGCGGCTTGCGCCATGGCGCTGAAATCGACGTGGGCGGTGATGTCCTGCAGGCCGGCCAGCACTAAAGGATGGGCGTGCGCGTGATGGCGGAAGTGGCACATCAGCGTGCCTTCCATGCGCTGCGGATGGTAGTACTCGAACTGCGGAAACCCGTAGTCGATGAGCAGGGCCGCGCCTTTGCGCAGCCAGCCGCCCATCTGGCGCACCCAGGCTTCCGCCTGGAAGTTGATTTCGGAGCGATAGCCGGGCAGGGCGGGCATGCGCCGCGAGACGGTGTCCAGCAGGTGGCCGTCGGCGGGCCGCTCGGCGAAGCGGAAAGGGCTGGCGGGCAGGTCGGGGGCGTACTGCGCCGGGCCGTCCTCGGCCAGCGCGACGCCCAACTCGCCCAATTGGCCGTCGGCGTCCCAGTGGAACAAGGTGACGGGCATGGCGTCCAGCACTTCGTTGGCCAGCACGCAGCCCTCGAAGGCGGCGGGCAGGGCGTCCAGCCAGATGATTTCGGCGTCCAGATCGGCCAGCCTGCGCTGCTGGCGTGAGCGCAGGTCGGCCGAGACTTCGAGAATGCGGTAGCGCGGCTCCACGCCCAGCAGCTTCAGCGCGGGAATGAGCGCGGCGGCCAGCGCGCCGGTGCCCGCGCCGAACTCCAGTATCTCGGTGGAATGGCTGGCGGCCAATATCTGCGCCACCTGCCCGGCCAGCGCCTGGCCGAACAGCGGCGTCAATTCGGGCGCGGTGGTGAAGTCGCCCGAATGCGCAACCGCACCGAGCTTGCCGGCGCCCGCCGCGTAGTAGCCCAGGCCCGGCGCGTACAGCGCGTGGCTCATCCACTCGTCGAAAGGCATGAAGCCGTCGCGTTGCCGGATGAGCAGGGCCAGATGGTCTTGCACGGCTTGCAAATGGATTTGTTCGTCCGGTGTCAGGGCCAGGGCGGGCGGTACGGCGCGTTGAGGCATGGGCTTACTTGGAGTTGCGGCGTAAAAGCCAGAGTGTACGCAGCATGGTGGCGAAAAACGCCAGCAGCAGGCTGACGGCGCAGGCTACGACGAAGTTGTCCAGCAGGAACCAGGCCGGCAGCACCAGACAGGCGGCCAGCGTCAGCGGGCGCGACGCCAGTTGCAGCAAGGGGCGGGCGAGGGCGTGGAGACGGTCGGCAAGTTTGCGCGGGACAGGCATGGCTGAGCAAGGTCGCGGGACAAGCTGAGTGGCGAAAGCTCAATTGTAGGGGGGAAGCCGGCCGCGCGCCGTGCACAAAGCAAAACCGCCCGCGCGGTGGCGGGCGGTGCTTGCGATCACAAAGTAATCGTTTGATATGGAAATGGAATAAGGCGATCAGCCTGCGCGGCTGGCAAACCTGCCGGGCTTGCGGCCGGTGGCGGCCGGTTTGCCGTGAGGGCGGCCCGAACCATAAGCGCCGGGGCCCGAGGGCTTGCCGGGGCGCGCGGCCGGACGGCCTTCGTGGCTGCGCTTGCCTTCGAAAGCAGGCCTGTCCTCGAAGCTGCGTTTGCCTTCAAAGGCGGGCTTGTCGCCAAAGCTGCGCTTGCCTTCAAAGGCCGGCTTGTCACCGAAGCTGCGCTTGCCTTCGAACGCGGGCTTGTCGCCAAAGCTACGCTTGCCTTCAAACCCCGGCTTGTCGCCGAAGCCGCGCTTGGCGGGAGCGCCGGGGCGTGCGCCCGCAGGACGCTTGCGGGCGGGCTTGGCCGCTTCCATCTTGCGCGGCTCCAGGCCGGCGATGGTTTGCGCGGGTATGGGCTGCCCCAGGAAGCGTTCCAGGCGCTTGATCTTGTGGCGCTCGGTGTGCGTGGCCAGCGTGAAGGCCGAACCCTGATTGCCGGCGCGGCCGGTGCGGCCGATGCGGTGGGTGTAGTCTTCGGGTTGCATGGGCAGGTCGTAGTTGATGGCGTGGCTGATGCCGGGCACGTCGATGCCGCGCGCGGCCACGTCGGTGGCGACCAGGATGCGCAGGCGGCGGCGATGCAGTTGGTCCAGCGTGCGCGTGCGCTGGCGCTGGTTCATGTCGCCATGCAGCGGCGCGGCGGGAAAGCCTTGTTCGGACAACTGCCCGGCCAACTGGTCGGCGCCGCGCTTGGTGGCGGTGAAGACGATGGCCTGATCCAGGCTGGCGTCGCGCAGCAGATGGTTCAGCAATTGCAGCTTGTGCTGTTCATTGTCGGCGTACAGCAGGCTTTGCGTGATGTTCTCGTGCTTGCTCTTGGCGCCCATCACGTCTATGCGCTGCGGGTCGCGCAGCATGTCGCGCGCCAGGCGGGCGATGGAGTTGTCCAGCGTGGCCGAGAACAGCAGGGTCTGGCGCGTGGCGGGCGTGGCAGCGACGATGGTTTCGATGTCTTCGATGAAGCCCATGTCCAGCATGCGGTCGGCTTCGTCCAGCACCAGCACTTGCAGGCCGGAAAGGTCCACGCGCTTGGCCTTCAGGTGGTCGATCAGGCGGCCGGGCGTGGCCACCAGCACGTCGACGCGGCGGCTGAGCGCCTTCAGTTGCGCGCCGTAAGGCACGCCGCCGACCACCGTGGCCGAGCGCAAGCCCGTCATGTTGGCGCCGTAGTTGCGCGTGGCGTCGCTGATCTGCATGGCCAGTTCGCGCGTGGGCGTCAGCACCAGAATCTGCACGCCCTTGCCTTTGTTGGCGGCGCGATGCGAAATGCGCTGCAGCGAGGGCAGCATGAAAGCAGCCGTCTTGCCGCTGCCGGTCTGGGCGCTGACCATCAGGTCCTGGCCGGCCAGCGCGGCGGGAATGGCTTGTTCCTGCACGGTGGTGGGTTGCTTGAAGCCCGCTTCTTGCAAGGCGGACAGGATGACGGGGGCCAGCCCCAGGGATTCGAATGACATAGGGTTCCTTTGCGGCGCGTCCGGCATGGACGGGCGACGGTAATGCCCGCCTGAAAAGACGGGGCGTGCGCGGTGATTGAATGGTGCATCGTGCCGACCAGACAACCAGCGCGGTACGAGCCGCAAGGGATGCACTGGGTTTCAGTGCCTGCCAAGGTTTGGGGTCAGGGAGCGATGATGCGCGACATGGGTGCTGGAAGAGCCGGGCAACTGCCCAGATACGGCGCGCCGCCGTATGAGGATGTCGACGCATGGGTCATGCAGTGCCCGCATTATACGCGGATAAGCCGTCCGGGCGCCGTAAGTGTTGTTGCGGCGCATCATCAAGGCTGTTTGCGCGCCGCCGAGCTGCCGCAAGCCGGTGGCCGTCAGGCGGGCAGGCGTTCCAGCGCCTCGCGCAGCGCCCGGCGGTAGACGGGTAGCTGCGCCTGCTGGTTTTCTTGGAACACGGCCCAGGCCAGTTCCTGTTCGGGCGTACGCGCGCGCGGCGCGGCCCACACGGCATCGGGAAAGCGGCTGTCCAGCGGCCAGCGCGGAATGACGTGCCAATGCAGGTGCGGCACCATATTGCCCAGTTGCGCCAGGTTCACCTTCTTGGGCGACAGTTCGGTGCGCATGACGGCCTCGACCCGCCAGACCACGTCCATGAAAGCCAGGCGGTCGGCCTCGGACAGTTCGGTCATTTCGGAAACATGGTCGTGCCAGATGACGCGCGTAAAGCCGGGGAAATCCGCATCGTCGACGCGAATGACGCGCAGCTTGCCGTTGCGCCAGATGACGTCGGCGGGGTTGGCGGGCTGGCAGAGCGGGCAGTCGGGCTGGTGGGTCATGGCTGCTGGAATGCTATTGGTTCATGTATGGGCCAGGGCTTGCGGAGCCGTTCCGGCTTGCAATGCATGAGCCGATGATACGCCTTTTTACTTCCGGGCCGCGACGCCGTGCGGTGGCAAGCGTGGCGTCGCCTAGCCGTGTTCCAGCGATTGATCAGCCGCGTTCTTCCTGGCGCAGCAAATGATCCACCAGCAGTTGCGCCGCCGGCGATAGCGCCGCGTACGAGCGGATGCAGACGGCCAGGTCGCGCCGCGCCCAGGGCTCGGCCAGCGGCACGGCCTGGATGCGCAAGGCCCTGGCATAGGATTGCGCGATGCGCTTGGGCAGCACGCCTATGCCCAGCCCCTCTTCTATCATCAGGCACAGCGCGTCGTAGCTGGTGACTTGTATGCGCGGCTTCCAGAAGCGGCCCAGTTCGCTGGCGGCCTGGGTCAGCTGCAGGTTCAGCTGGCTTTGCGCATGCAGGCCCACGTAATCGAAGCCCAGGGTCTGTTCGAAGCTTGCCTCGGGCAGCCGGGCCAGCGGGTGGGCCATGGGCGTGGCGATGACCAGTTCGTCTTGCCGGTAGGGGTGGAATTCCAGCCCGGCTACGGGCGCGCCCATGACCAGCACGCCGACGTCCGCCAGGTTGTCCAGCACGGCCTGGGCGATGGCGGTGCTGGTTTTCTCTTCCAGGTGTATCTCGATGGAAGGGTTGGCTTTCAGAAAGCCGCCCAGCGCGGCGGGCATGAATTGCGTGATGGACGAGATGTTGGCGTACACGCGTACGTAGCCGGTCAGGCCTTGGGCGTAGTCGCGCATTAGCGCGCGGATTTCGTCCAGCTCGTTGAGCACGCGGTGCGACAGGCCCAACAGCGCCTGCCCGGCGGGCGTGGGCAGCAGGCCCTTGTTGCTGCGCATGACCAGTTCCGTGCCCAGCGCGGCTTCCAGTTCGCTGATGCGCCGGCTGATGGCGGCCGCGGCGATGTGCTCGCGTTCGGCCGCCGCGGTAATCGTGCCGGCCTCGATGACGGAGATGAAGAGCTTCAGTGATTTGGGATCCAGGCTCATAGACACAGATGTATAGGAAGGAGTACGGTGTTTATCATCGCAATTTGCGATGATGGCATCGAAAAATCCTACTTTACTTGAAGGTATACGGTTCTTACCATCATTTCATCATCAAATTTTGCGAAGGTGAGATGGTGGAGAACACGCAACAAGGCAAAGCCCTGCCCTTGGCCGGCATACGGGTGCTGGAAATGGGTTCGCTGATCGCAGGGCCTTATGCCGGAGCCCTGCTGGCCCAGTTCGGAGCCGAGGTCATCAAGATAGAGCCGCCGGGCCAGGGCGACCCTTTGCGCAAATGGCGCAAGCTGCACGAGGGCACCTCGCTGTGGTGGTACACCCAAAGCCGCAACAAGAAATCGGTGACGCTGGACTTGAAGCGGCCCGAGGCGCAGGAGATCGTGCGCCGCATGGCCGAAAGCGCCGACATCGTCATCGAGAACTTCCGCCCCGGCACGCTGGAAAAATGGGGCCTGGGCTGGGAGCAGCTGCATGCCGTCAACCCCGCGCTCATCATGGTGCGTATCTCGGGCTATGGGCAGGACGGCCCCTACAGCGGCAAGCCCGGCTTTGCGGCGATTGCGGAATGCATGGGCGGGCTGCGCCACGTTACCGGCTTTCCCGACCGGCCGCCCGTCCGCGTGGGCGTCAGCCTGGGCGATACGCTGGCGTCGCTGTATGGCACGGTGGGCGCGCTGGTGGCCATGCACCATCTGAAAGCCAACGGCGGCCAAGGCCAGTACATAGACGTGGCGCTGTACGAATCGGTATTCGCCGTCATGGAGAGCCTGATTCCCGAATACTCGCATGCGGGCACGGTGCGCGAGCGCAGCGGCGCCAGCCTGCCGGGCATCTCGCCTTCCAATACCTATTTGTGCGGCGACGGCAATTACGTGGTCGTCGCGGGCAATGGCGACGGCATTTTCAAGCGGCTGATGCACGCCATGGGCCGCGCCGACCTGGCCGAAGACCCCGCGCTGGCGCATAACGACGGCCGCGTGCTGCGCAACGAGGAACTGGACGCGGCCATCTCGGCCTGGACGGCGGCGCGCGACCTGGACACGGTGCTGGGCATACTGGAACAGGCTGCCGTGCCCAGCGGCCGCATCTATACGGCGGCCGACATCCATAAGAACGAACACTACCGCGCGCGCGGCATGATAGAGCCGGCCGAGCTGCCCGACGGCACGCCGGTGGAGTTGCCGGGCATCGTGCCCAAGCTGAGCCAAACCCCGGGCCGCACGCAATGGGTGGGGCCGGCGCTGGGCGAGCATACCGCTGAAATCCTGGCGGGGCTGGGCCTGGCGCGGGAACAGATACAGCGACTGCGCGAGGAGCAAGTGATATGAAGCCTTTGCAAATGCCGCCGCCGGGCAAGCGGATATACGTGCAGGAAGTGGCGTTGCGCGACGGCTTCCAGATGGAGCCGGTGTTCGTGCCCACCGAGGTCAAGGTTGATCTCGTCGAGCGCCTGGCGCAGGCCGGGCTGGCCAAGATAGAAGTGACGTCCTTCACCTCGCCCAAGGCCATACCGGCCCTGGCGGACGCCGAGGCGGTGATGGGCCGGGTGCGGCGTGTGGCCGGCGTCAAGTACACCGCGCTGGTGCCCAATCTGCGCGGCTGCGAGCGGGCCATGTCCAGCGGCGTCGATGAAATCAATCTCGTCATGTCGGCCAGCGCAAGCCATAGCCGCGCCAATCTGCGCATGAGCCCCGAAGACTCGCTCAAGCAGTTCGAGGCCATCGCCTTCGCGGTGGGTGGGCATGCCGGCATCAACGCGTCCATTTCCACCGCCTTCGGCTGCCCCTTCGAGGGCGAGGTGCCGGCGGGGCGCGTCATGGAACTGGTCGGGCGCATTGCGGACATGGGCATACCCGGCGTGACGCTGTGCGACACCACCGGCATGGCGCATCCGGTTCAGGTGGCCGAGCTGTGCGCGCAAGTGATGGCGCGCTGGCCAAGGCTGGAGCTGACCGCGCATTTCCACAACACGCGCGGCATGGGCCTGGCCAACGTGCTGGCTGCCCTGCAGGCCGGGGTCGACCGCTTCGACGCCTCGCTGGGCGGACTGGGCGGATGCCCCTACGCGCCCGGCGCCAGCGGCAACATCTGTACCGAAGACCTCGCGCACATGCTGCAAGCCATGGGCTACGACACGGGCGTGAACCTGGAAAGCCTGATCCAGCAAGCCCGGCGTTTGCCGGAGATCGTGGGGCACGACGTGCCCAGCCAGGTCATGCGGGCGGGGCCGTCGACCCGCCTGCATCCCTTGCCCGGCCGGGCTGCTTGAAAAGCGCAAGGAGAAAACCATGGCACAGACTTTGTTCGACAAGCTTTGGGCGGCGCATGTGGTCAAGGAATTGCCCGGCGGTGCGTCGCTGTTGTATGTGGACCGCCATCTCGTCTACGAGGTGACCAGCCCGCAGGCCTTCGAGGGCCTGCGCCTGGCGGGCCGCAAGATATGGCGTGCGGAAACCGTGCTGGCCACGGCGGACCACAACGTGCCCACGGTGGCGCGCGAGCGTTCGTCCACCGCCGCCATACGCGACCCCTTCTCGCGGGCGCAGGTGGAACAATTGACGCGCAATTGCCGGGACTTCAGCGTGATGGAGTTCGGCCTGGAAGACAAGCGCCAGGGCATCATCCACGTCATCGGCCCCGAACAGGGCGCTACCTTGCCCGGCATGACGGTGGTGGCGGGCGATTCGCACACCAGCACGCACGGCGCTTTCGCCGCGCTGGCTTTCGGCGTGGGCACGTCGGAGGTCGAACACGTGCTGGCGACGCAGTGCCTGGCCATGCGCAAGCCGGCGTCCATGCGGGTGACGGTCGATGGCGCGCTGCCGCCCGGCCTCAGCGCCAAAGACCTGATCCTGGCCGTCATCGGCGAACTGGGGGCGGGCGGCGGCACCGGCTATGCGCTGGAGTTTGCCGGCGGCGCCATCGAATCGCTCTCCATGGAAGGCCGCATGACCTTGTGCAATATGGCGATAGAGGCCGGAGCCAGGGTAGGGCTGGTGGCGGTCGACGACAAGACCATCGCCTATCTGCAAGGCCGGCCGTTCGCGCCCGTGGGCGAGCGCTGGACGCAGGCGGTCGCCTACTGGCGCACGCTGCGCTCTGACGCCGCCGCCGTGTTCGAGCGCGAGATCAGCCTGGACGCCTCGCGCCTGCGCCCCATGGTGACCTGGGGCACGTCGCCCGAGATGGTTGGCAGCATAGAAGGCTGTGTGCCCGACCCGGCGCAAGAGGCGGACCCGGTCCGGCGCGAGAGCATGGCGCGCGCGCTGGCTTATATGGGCCTAGAAGCCGGCAGGCGTATTCGGGACATCGACGTGGACAAGGTGTTCATCGGCTCGTGCACGAATGCCCGCATCGAAGACTTGCGCGCGGCCGCCGCCGTGGTGCGCGCCAAGCCCGGCGCGCGGGTGGCGGCCAACGTGCGCCAGGCGCTGGTGGTGCCGGGTTCGGGCCTGGTCAAGGCGCAAGCCGAAGCCGAAGGCCTGGACCGCATTTTCGTGCAGGCCGGTTTCGAGTGGCGTTCGCCGGGCTGCTCTATGTGCCTGGGCATGAACGACGACCGCCTGGCGCCCGGCGAGCGCTGCGCCTCGACGTCGAACCGCAACTTCGAAGGACGCCAGGGCGCGCAGGGGCGCACGCATCTGCTCAGCCCCGCCATGGCCGCCGCGGCCGCGCTGGCCGGGCATTTCGACGACATTACCGCGTGAGGCCCGGCATGGAAGCCTTTACTTATCTGCATGCATTGGCGGCGCCGCTGGATCGCGCCAACGTCGACACCGACGCCATTATTCCCAAGCAATTTTTGAAGTCCATACAGCGCACCGGTTTCGGGCAGAACCTGTTCGACGAATGGCGCTACGAAGACTACGGCGAACCCGGCCAGGACTGCGCCACGCGGCCGCTGCGCGCTGAGTTCTCGTTGAATCTGCCGCGCTACCAGGGCGCGCGCATATTGCTGGCGCGCGACAACTTCGGCTGCGGCTCCAGCCGCGAGCATGCGGTCTGGGCCTTGCACGATTACGGCTTTCGGGCGCTGATAGCGCCCAGCTTCGCCGACATCTTCTTCGGCAACTGCTTCAAGTGCGGCCTGCTGCCCATTGTGCTGGCGCCGGAGGTGATCGCCGATTTATTCCGCGAAGTGGATGCCACGCCGGGCTACATGCTTGCCATAGACCTGGCCGCGCAACAGGTGACGACGCCGGCGGGGCGGGCGCTGCCCTTCGAGGTGGACGAGTTTCGCAAGCATTGCCTGCTGAACGGGCTGGACGACATCGGCCTGACGCTGAGCGACGCCGACGCCATCCGCGCCTACGAGCAGCGCCGGCGCGAACGCGAGCCCTGGCTGTTCAAATAACGCCGAACAATTCGCCAAGCGCTTCGCCCGGCTCCTCGGCGCGCATGAAGCGTTCGCCCACCAGAAAGGCCTGCACGCCGTGGCTGCGCATCAGGGCGACGTCTTCGGGCGTCAGGATGGCGCTCTCGGTGACGACGCGCTTGCCGGCGGGCACATGCGGCAGCAGGTCTATGGTGTTGTTGAGCGAGGTTTCGAAGGTGCGCAGGTTGCGGTTGTTGATGCCCAGCAGCGGCGTCTTCAACCGCAGCGCGGCGTCCAGTTCGTCGCGGTCGTGCACCTCGACCAGCACGTCCATGCCCAGCTCCATGGCCAGGCTTTCCAGCTCTTGCATCTGCGACTGGCCGAGCGCGGCCACGATCAGCAAAATGCAGTCGGCGCCCAGCGCGCGCGCATGCGCGACCTGGTAGGGGTCTATCATGAAGTCCTTGCGCAGCACTGGCAGTGAGCACGCCGCGCGCGCCTGGCGCAGGTAGTCGTACGAGCCCTGGAAGTACTGCACGTCGGTCAGCACTGACAGGCAGGCCGCGCCGTGGGCGGCGTACGAACTGGCGATCTGCGCCGGGTTGAAGTTCTCGCGTATCACGCCCTTCGAGGGCGAGGCCTTCTTCACCTCGGCGATGACTGCCGGCTTGCCCTGGGCGATCTTGTCTTCCAGGGCGCGCACGAAGCCGCGCACGTCCTTGCGGCTTTTGGCTTCGCGCAGAATTTCGGCTTCGCTGCGCATCTGGCGCGCGGTGGCCACCTCGGTGCGCTTGGTGGCAAGGATTTTTTCCAGAATGTCGTTCATGACTGCAGCTTCCGTGTATAGGTGCAGAACTCGTCCAGTTTGGCGCGCGCGGCGCCGCTGGCCAGCAGTTCGAAAGCTTGTTTCAGGCCGTCCTTGACCGAGGCGGCGCGGTTGCCCGCGTAAATGGCCAGGCCGGCGTTGAAGCCGACGATATCACGAGCCGCGCCCGGTTTGTTGTCCAGCGCTTCGAGAATCACCTGGGCCGATTCGGCGCGGGTGGCGACCTTCAGGCTGCGGTTGGACACCATGGCCATGCCGTAGTCTTCGGGATGGATTTCGTACTCGCGCACTTCGCCGTCTTTCAGCTCGCCCACCATGGTGGCGGCGCCCAGCGAGGCTTCATCCATGCCGTCGCGGCCGTGCACGATGAGCACGTGCTTGGAGCCCAGGCGCTGCAGCACCCGCACCTGGATGCCGACCAGGTCGGGGTGGAACACGCCCATCAACTGGTTGGCGGCGTTGGCGGGGTTGGTCAGCGGCCCCAGGATGTTGAAGATGGTCTTGACGGCCAGCTCCTTGCGGATGGGGGCGACGTTCTTCATTGCGGCGTGGTGGGCGGGGGCGAACATGAAGCCGATGCCGGTGCGCTCCAGGCTCTCGGCGATCTGGCCCGGGCCCAGGTTGATGTTGGCGCCCAGCTCTTCCATGACGTCGGCGCTGCCGGACGACGACGACGCGCTGCGGCCCGCGTGCTTGGCGACCTTGACGCCGGCGGCGGCGGCCACGAACATCGCGGCGGTCGAGATGTTGAAGGTGTGCGAGCCGTCGCCGCCGGTGCCGCACATGTCCAGCAACTCGTCGGGGTTGGGCGTATGCACTTGCAGCGCGAACTCGCGCATCACCATGGCGGCTGCGCTGATCTCGCCTATGGTTTCCTTCTTGACGCGCAGGCCCATGATGAGCGCGCTGGCGATTTGCGGCGACAGCTCGCCGCGCATCAGCATGCGCATCAGGTGCAGCATTTCCTCGTGGAAGATCTCCCGGTGTTCGATGCAGCGGGTCAGGGCTTCGGTGGGCGTAATGGGCATGATTGTCGTCCTTTTCTTATAGCGTCAGAAAGTTGCGCAGCAGGGCGTGGCCATGCTCGCTCAAGATGGATTCGGGGTGAAACTGTACACCGTGTATGGGCAAGTGCTTGTGGCGCACGCCCATGATCTCGCCGTCGTCCTCGGCGCTTGCGGTCACTTCGAGGCAGTCGGGCATGGTGGCCGCGTCTATGACCAGCGAGTGGTAGCGCGTAACGGTGTAGGGAGAGGGGATGTCTTGGAACACGTCTTGGCCGTTGTGGCGCACGGTGGAGGTCTTGCCGTGCATCTGGCGCTGGGCGCGCACGATGTCGGCGCCATAGGCGGCGCCGATGGCCTGGTGGCCCAGGCAGACGCCCAGTATGGGTATTTGGCCGGCGAAGGCCTGGATCAGCGGCACCGAGATGCCGGCCTCGGCGGGCGAGCACGGGCCGGGCGAGATGCAGAGGCGTTCGGGATTCAGGCGCCGGATGTCTTCCACCGTGGCCTGGTCGTTGCGAACGACGGTAACCTCGGCGCCGAGCTCGCCGAAGTACTGTACGAGGTTGTAGGTGAAGGAATCGTAGTTGTCTAGCATGAGCAAGTGAGGCACGGGGGGATTCTCCTGGATTCTGGAGCCGCCGTGCCGGGGGGTACTTGCTTGTGACTTGAACCTTGCCTACCGGTACGGCGGCAAGGTACGGTGTTTCGACCGCAACGACGAGCCGCTTCCTATTGGAAGCGCCACCACGAAGCGATATTGGCCGAAACGAAAGACGTCATGATCGAATGGGAAGGGTGTTGTTCTAATGTGGGCCAGCGCCGCGAATAAAGGCGCGCAAGCCGTAAACCGAGGGTAGTTTAGCACGATGCATTGCCGCCGTTCAGCAAATTTTACGGGCTCCTCGGCATAGCGGCGGCCACGGCGGCAAGCGCCAGTGCCACGCCATAGAAATGGACGGCTCGGGCGTTGCATTTGCATACGCCTGCGGTATTGCGGGTTTACCCTAAAAGATGTATTATAAATACATCTTTAAAGGTTTTTTCAACCACGACCGCCGAGCCGGCCCATCCGCCATGTGCCGGGCGTCCAGGCGGCAAACCGCAGGAACCCCATGCTGACTCCCGATATGATTGCCCTGGTCAAGGGCACCGCACCCGTGCTCAAAACTCATGGCGAGGCATTGACCCGCCATTTTTATGCCCGGATGTTCCGCCATAATCCCGAGCTGAAGCACATATTCAATCAAGGCCACCAGGTTGGCGGCCAGCAGCAACAGGCGCTGGCCGGCGCAGTGGCGGCCTATGCCGAAAACATCGAAGCCCCCTCCGTGCTGATGCCGGTGGTCGAGCGCATCGTGCACAAGCACGTCAGCCTGGGCATACGGCCCGAGCATTACGCCATCGTGGGCAAGCATTTGCTGGCCTCCATCAGCGAAGTGCTGGGCGACGCGGCCACCGACGAACTGATAGCGGCCTGGGCCGCCGCCTACGGGCAATTGGCCGATCTGCTCATCGCCGAAGAGGCTCGCCTGTACGCCAAGGTAACCGCGCAGCCGGGCGGCTGGTCGGGCTGGCGCGCCTTCCGCATCGACGCCAAGGTGCTCGAAAGCGCCGAAATCACTTCGTTCTACCTGGTGCCCACCGATGGCGGCGAAGTGCCCGCCTACCAGCCCGGCCAGTACGTTTCCGTGCGCATCTACGTGCCCGAACTCGACTTGATGCAGCCGCGCCAATACACGGTTTCCGACCGCCCGGGCCAAGGCCGCCTGCGCATTTCGGTCAAGCGCGAGCGGGGCGGCGCCGAAACGCCGGCGGGCCAGGTTTCCAACATGCTGCACGACAACTACCAGGTAGGCGACGTGCTGGACGTCGCGCCTCCGCTGGGCGACTTCCACCTGCCGGTGGACGGCGACCGCCCGGTGGTATTGCTGAGCGGCGGCGTGGGCCTGACGCCCATGATCTCCATGCTGAACCACCTGGTCGAGCTGGACGACGACCGCCAGATCCGCTTCATCCACGGCTGCCGAAACGGCCAGGTGCACGCCATGAAGGATCACGTCAACAGCATTGCATCGGAACGCGGCAACGTGCGCAAGTCGGTGTTCTACGAGCAAGTCGGGCCGCAGGATGAGGAAGGCCGCGACTACGACCACGTGGGCCGCGTCGACCTGATGACCATCCGCGACCAAGCCATCGTGCCCGAGGCTGATTACTTCCTGTGCGGGCCCGTGCCCTTCATGCAGGCCCAGCGCCGCACGCTGAAAGAACTGGGCGTGCCCGCCGAGCGCATACACGCCGAAGTGTTCGGCACCGGCGGTCCCGGGGCGTAGCAAACACCCCCCACGCTACGCCTTCGGCTTGAGGCCCCCTTTTGAAGGGGGCTTTTTTTACGCCGCGCCGCGTCGGAAAGGCCGACTGCCTCTACGTCCCGCCGTCGCCCAACGATCCGACCCGGCACCTGACCTTTGGCGAGCACTATGGCGGCTAGACGCACGTGCTCAACTTCACTATCGGTATCGTGGCCTTCGGCATTACCTCGCTGGTATGCGGCCTGACGGAAAGCGCCGCTGTGCTGATCGTCGCCCGATTCCTCCAGGGCTTGAGCGCGGCCATGATGCTGATCTGCCCGATCGCCATCTTGTCCAATCAGTTTCGGGACGGGCGGCAGCGCGGCAAGGCATTCGCCTGGTGGGGCATCGTGTTCGGCGCGGGTCTGGGCTTCGGCCCTATCGTGGGTGGAGCGATTTTGGCGCTGGCGAGCTGGGAATGGGTCTTCCTGGTTCACGTCGTGCTGGCCGTCGTGACTTTGCTGCTGGCTCGGGCCGGCGTTCTGGAGTCGCGCGACCCGCACGCGGGCCGTCTGGACATCGTCGGCCTGGGGTATGACACCGTACAGACGGGGCTGGCGTTGCTGGCCTATACCTTGCCCACCTTGTTCGTTCCTCCGCTGGCCGAGCGCCTTGCCCAGCGCTGGCAGCCCGGCGACGTGGCCGCACAGCAGAGCATCGAGGTGCTGGCGCACGTGGCGGCCCCTCAAGACGCCGTTCATGCCGCGCTGGTGGCGGGGTTTGGCTGGGTCATGGTTTACGGCGCGATCAGCGTCTTCGTACTGGCCAGCATCAGCTTCTTCGTTTTCGCGTCGCGAAAAGCCATGCAATGCGGCGGTCATGCTGCGGCAGAGCCAATCGGCATGAGAACGGCTTGGACGCATTCCAGAAATACGCTAAGGCCGGCAGGCCGGGTCGTTTGCGCCTGTCTGGCGTTCCAGCGGTTCGGCGCAGCCGGTTTGCCCGTCGCTGCGGGGGCCGGTCAGCACCGGCCACGTTACGGCCAGAAACAGCAGGAAGCAAGCGCCCCACAAACCGCCGGACAGCATCAGCAAAGGCATGAACCAGCTTTGCCCGGCGGGCAGGCCGGCCAGCGCGCGCAGCAGCGCGGCCAGCACTAGCGCGATGGCGGTAATGGGCAGCCAGACGCGCCTGTCTAGCCACAGGCCGCTATGAATGCGGCCCACGATGGCCATGATTGTGAAGATGGACAGCCCCATGGCGCCGGCCATCAGCAGATGGCGCCCCGCCGAAGGCATCCAGGGCAGGCCCAGCCAGGCCAGGCCCATGGCGCCGTAGCCCAGCGCGATCAGCCAGTAGCAGGCATACAGCATCAAGGCCCAGCGCTTGAACAGTGCGCGCCCGATGTGCCAGTCGTTCAGCAGATTGAGCATGGCGGCCGACGCCGCCAGCGCCGTCCAGCCCGTGATGGCGCCGGCCCCGAAGCCGAACTCGGCCGCGCTGCAGGCGGCGATGCAGAACACCGCCAGCTTGCGGCGTGGCAGGCGCGCCAGGTACACGGGGTCGGGCGCGGCCGGCTCGCCGGGCCGGCCTTGTTCTATCAGCCCGTTGACCACGGCCATGGAAACGCGGCTGGCCGCCAGCACGATCAAAACCATGATGGCCCCGACCGAAGCGCGCAGCCAGGCGCCAGGGTCGGCGGCCGGCCCGCCCAGCAATAGCGT
Source organism: uncultured Burkholderiaceae bacterium (assembly GCA_934525625.1). Classification (GTDB taxonomy): domain Bacteria; phylum Pseudomonadota; class Gammaproteobacteria; order Burkholderiales; family Burkholderiaceae_B; genus Mesopusillimonas. Next base: position 168,429 of record CAKSZL010000001.1, on the reverse strand, counting down.
CAGAAAGAAACCCGCCTGCAGCAGCGCCAGGCCGCCCAGCGCCCAGGCGAAGCTGGCATGCTGATGCCGGGGGGCGCGCCAGGCCGGGGGTGCGGCTTGCGCCACCAGCCGCCACCAGAACAGCATGTTGATCAGCGCCGCCGGCCACAGGCCGATTTCAGGCCACCAGCCCGCCGCCAAATAGGCCAGGCGCGCCAGCAGCCACAACAGGCTCAGGCGCGCCAGCGGCCGGGCGCCGATGGGGGGCGTGCCGGTGAACTCGGGAATGGCGGTCAGCGCGAAGCCCGCGATGGCGGCGCCGGCGAAGCCGAAGATCAGTTCGTGGCCATGCCACAGCAGGCTGCCGCCGGGCGGACTGAAAGCGGGTAGATGGCCGAACAGCGCCAGCAGCCATATGGCGATCAGCAAGGGAGCGCTGGCGGCGGCCAGGACGAAGAAGGGGCGGAAACCACACATGAAAACTGGCCAGCGCCCTTGCAGCGCGTTCGACAGCGCGGCGGACAATCGCGTCATGGCCGGCACCCCGCATGGCGCCGGGCCGATTCGCTGGTGTGTGGTTCGCCCGTTGCTTGGCTGGGCTGGCCTACCTCCGGCGGCGGCGATTCCGCCCGCAGTTTGCCCTCCATCAGGCCGAAGCCTATGCGCACCTCGTCCACCTGCATCAGCGCGGCGGTGGTTTCATAGACCCAGTTGCCGTTGCGCATGGCGGGGGCGGCTTCCAGCGCGAGCTCCTTGACCAGGCGCCCCGGATTCGGCGCCATCATCAAAATACGGTCGGCCAGGCGCACGGCCTCCATCAGGTCGTGGGTAATCATCAGCACCGCCGTGCCGGTTTGGCGTACTTGCGTGTCCAGCAGCTCGTACAGACGGGTTTTGAGGCCGATGTCCAGCGCCGAGAAGGGCTCGTCCAGCAGGAGCAGGTCGGGGCGGATGGCCAAGGCCCGGGCCAGGGCCACGCGGCTTTGCATGCCGCCGGAGAGTTCATGCGGGTACTTGTCGAGGTCGGCGGCGGCCAGCCCCAGGCGCAGGCCCAGTTCGTGCGCTTCGCGCCGCCGCGCATGCTTGGGCCGGCCCAGCGCCTTGAGCCCGAGGGCGATGTTGTCCGCCGCGGTTTTCCAGGGCAGCAGGCGAGGGTCCTGGAATACGCAGGAGACGGTGCGGAAGTCCGATTGCAAGCTGCCTTCGGACGGCGTCAGCAGCCCAGCCACGATGTGCAGCAGCGTGCTTTTGCCGCAGCCGGACGGGCCGACCAGCGCTAGGGTTTCGCCGGCGCGCAAGTCCAGGTTCACATCTGCCAGTACGTCGGTCAGGCCATAGCGGTAGTACAGGTGGCGTACGCGCAGCGCGCTCATGAGGCCGGCTCCGTGCGCCAGCGCTCGATACGGCGCTTGAGGGGTTCGAGCAGCAGGTATTCGAAGGCCAGCAGCAGGCCCAGCACGGCGACGATCCAGCCCAGGGAGGTGGCGGTGTCCAGTTGGGCGCGCGACACCGCCAGCGCGGCGCCGACGCCGTCGGAGGTGGTTAGCAGTTCGGCCATGACCACGACCTTCCAGGCCGAGCCCAGCGCGGTGATCCAGGCCGGAAACAGGTAAGAGGCGATGTGCGGCAAATAGACGTCCGTTAGCATCATGCGCGCGGGCAGCCGGAAAGCGCGGCCTACGTCCTGCAGCTTGTTGTCCAGCGTGCGCGCGCCCTGCATGGCGCCGGCGAAAGCGATGGGAAAACAGGCCACCAGCACGGTGAAGACGGGCGTGGCGTCGCCCATGCCGAACCACAGCATGGCCAGCACCAGCCAGGCGATGGGCGGCATGCCCAGCAGCAGCGTGACCAGCGGGCGGGACACCATGGCGGCAGTGATGGAGCGCCCGGCCAGCAAGCCCAGCACGGTGCCGGCGGCCAGCGCCAGGCCCAGGCCGTACAGCGCGCGCCGGGCGGAAATCACCAGTTCCGGCACGGCGATGCCGGCGTGCAGCATCTCGTGAAGATGCGTGAAGGTGGCCAAGGGGCCGGGCAGAACCAGCTCGCCGTATATGCCGGCGCCGAACTCCCAAAGCGCGCAAAACAGCAGCAGGCTGGCGATGGCTCCCCAGCCGCTCCAAAGATAGGCGCCCGCCGAAGCCGCGCCGTGGCGTAAGCGGGCCGGCGTCATGGCGCGTCCTGCCCGTAGAAGCCGTCGTCCGGCAGTTTGCCGCCTACCGTGGCGGGCTGGCGTTCGAGCAGCAGTTGCAAAAAGGTTTCGAGTTCGGGCCTGGCCTGACCGGCCGTGGCGTAATGGGCGGGCAGCGCTCGTACCGAGTCGGCGGCGGCTTCCGGGGTAAGAATGTCGATGTGCTTGGCGGCCAGTTCGCCGCAAGCCTGCGGCTGTTCGGCGCACCAGCGGTACGAGTTTGCGTAGGCGGCTTCCAGGCGGCGGGCCAGGGCCGGGTCGTTCACGGCCTGCCCCATGACGGCCATGCCGGCCTGCGGCAGGCGCGCCTCCGTGTTCATCAGGCGTCCCCATTCCGCTTGCAGGTTCAGCCCGCGATACAGCTCGGGCGCCACCACGGAAAGGGGAAAACTGTGCGTTTTGCGCAGCGCCATCGACACCGCGGGCTCGGCCAGCAGGGCGTGGTCGACCCGGCGCATCACCAGCCACTGCATGGCGTCCATCGGCGAGGCGAGATAGCGCACGGTGATGTCGCGGCGCGGGTCCAGGCCGGCGCGCTCGGCCAGAAAGCCGAACACGATGTCCGGCATGTCGGCCCTGAAGGGCACGGCCACTTCCCGGCCTTTCAGGTCGGCCAGGGTTTTCAGCGTGGGGTCGCGCGTGACGACCCATAGCATTCCCCACACCGAAACGTTCATCAAGCGCAGCTTGACGCCCCGGTTGTACAGATTGGCGGCGACGTTGGTGGGCATGGCGACGAAATCGGCCTTGCCTTCCAGCGCCAGGGCGCGCAACTGGTCGGGGTTGTTCCAGCGCACGAAGCCGACTTCCCGCGCTACGTCGGCCAGCACTCCGCTTTCCATCATGTGCAGCAAGGGGTAGGAAACCACGGTGGGTGGGCCGGACAGCACGAGGCGCTGGCGCGCCGGGGCCGTATCCGCCGCGCCGGCCGTGGCGGCCAGCAGGACAAGCAGCAAGCCAGCCGCCCAGCGTTGCAGCCGGGAGGCGAACAAGAACGAATGGCGCCCTAGGGGCCGAAGAACCGTACGCATGGTCATAGACTATCAGTCTATTTTCTTCCATTGCGGTTGAGAATGACAATTATCAATGTCTGTGCGGCTATGTTCATGATGACATAAGGCTAGATGGCCTGAACCGCTTCGGGCCGTAGCCGATAGCGCCCCGCCGGCGTATCCTGAATTATTGAACCCAAGGAGGTGAATCATGCCGCTTTCCGATCATGCGAATTCCCGTCCCGCCAGCCTGCCGGAAGACGTCGTCGCCTATCGCCGCACCGTCGAGTTCGACCAGGACACCATGCCTGCCAAGATGCGCAACGAACACTCCACCAAGCCCGGCGTCTGGGCCTTGATACATGTGCTGGAAGGGCAACTGCGCTACCGCGTGCCAAGCTGGAGCTACGACGACATCCTGTCGCCCGGCGCCCCCGGCATCGTCGCCCCGGAAGTCGTGCATTCGGTTCAGCCGCACGGCGCGGTCAGGATGTACGTCGAGTTCTACGCCGCGCCCAACCAGGGGCCGACAGACCCGCACACGTCGCGGTAAGACCGCAGGCTGGAGGCGTGGGCTTGCGCTTCAAACCGGCGCACAAGTCTCGGGCGGTTTTTGGCGCCGAGCACGGACAGGGCGGGCGCACACGGATATCAGGCCGTTTATGTATTCGGTATGAATACGTAACAAATGCTAGTATCCTAGCGTTTGCTAGCAACTGCGGCTGCGGCCGCCACATTTTTATTTGATATGTCCGGCGTTTCCGATCCTCCATCCTCCGAGCAAGATCCTTTCCTGCTCACGTCCCGCCACGAAATCCTGCATCTGTTCCGACGCATGCAGGACAACGGCTTGCTCATTCAGATGAAAGGGCGGCTGCATACGATCTCCACGGTGACGACGCTGCTGGACATCGATGCCCGGGCCGGCAGGCTGGTGGTCGATTGCGCGCCGGTGGCTTCGATCAATCAGGGCTTTCTCGACGACGGTAAGGCCAACTTCGAGGTGCTGGTCGAGCAGGTCAAGGTGCAGTTCGTCGGCAAGCCTTTGCAGGCGGCGCAATTCGAAGGGCGGCCGGCTTTGGCGCTGCCGCTGCCGGAAAGCGTGCGGCGTATTCAGCGGCGCGGCAGCTACCGCGTACAGGTGCCGGTTTCCAATCCGGCCATGTGCACACTGGCGATGCGGCCCACGCCCCTTACCCTGGCCTTGCACGACCTCAGCGCCAGCGGCCTGGCGCTGCTGCTGTTCCGCCCCGAAATCCACTTGCCTATCGGGGCGATGTTGCGCAATGCCACGTTGACGCTGCCGGGCGTGGGGCGCATGCAGGCCGATCTGCAGGTCGTGCGCGAGGAAGAACACGAACTGGCCAACGGCAAGCGCGTGCGCCACGTGGGCGCTGCTTTCGTCGGCCTGGCGGGCGGTGAGCAAAACCTGCTGCAAAACTATATTTTCGGGCTCGAACGCCAGATGATCGCCCGCAAGCGCGGGCTGGGCTGACTTCTTCGCGTAGCCCCCAGTTTTCCCCTATTCAAACTGGCGGCCGCTGGCGGGAGCCAGGCCTGCGCTAGCTCTCGACCGCCTCAAGAACACAAACCCGATCCATCAGAGGGATAAGCGCCTTAACCCAACAAGCACTAGGCGCTCGCTTGCCTTCGTTCAAATAGGCTCGTCCAGGCCGAACTGCACCTTTTCGGCCGCGCGCAGCACGGCGCGGGCTTTGGCCTCGGTTTCCTGCCATTCTTTTTCGGGGTCGGAGTCGGCCACGATGCCGGCGGCGGCCTGCACGTACAGCATGCCGTCCTTGATGATGCCGGTGCGTATGGCGATGGCGATGTCCATTTCGCCGCTATAGCTCAGGTAGCCCGCCGCGCCGCCGTAGATGCCCCGGCGCACGGGTTCCAGTTCGTCGATGATCTCCATGGCGCGCACCTTGGGCGCGCCGGTCAGCGTGCCGGCCGGGAAGGTGGCGCGCAGCACGTCCATATTGCTCATGCCGTCGTTCAGTTCGCCCGCGACGTTGGAGACCAGGTGCATGACGTGCGAGTAGCGCTCGATGGTCATGGTGTCGGTTACCTCCACGCTGCCTATCTTGGCGACGCGGCCGATGTCGTTGCGGGCCAGGTCTATCAGCATGACGTGCTCGGCGCGCTCTTTCGGGTCGGCCAGCAGTTCGTCGGCCAGGCGCAGGTCTTCGTCGGGCGTGCCGCCGCGCTTGCGCGTGCCGGCCAGCGGGCGAATGGTGACCTGGGTTTTCTGGTTTTGATCCTTGGTGACGGTTTCCTGGCGCACCAGGATCTCCGGCGACGAGCCCACCACGTGGAACTGGTCGAAGTCCCAGTAGTACATATAGGGCGAGGGGTTGAGCGAGCGCAGCGCGCGGTACAGCGACAGCGGCGCGTCGCGGTAGGGCTTGGCGATGACCTGGCCGATCTGCACCTGCATCAGGTCGCCGGCGGCGATGTATTCCTTGGCCTTGCGCACGGCGTCCAGGTAGTCCTCCTTTTTGAAGTCGCGGTAGGAGTCCGTTTGCAGGCTGGCGTAGGCGTAGGGAATGGTGACCGGCGCGCGCAGCTTCAGGCGCAGGTCTTTCAGGCGCTTGCGCGCGTTGGCATAGGCCTCGGGTTCGCGCGGGTCGGCGTAGACGACCAGGTAGGTGCGCCCGGCCAGATTGTCCACCACGACCAGCTCGTCGATGTGCAGCAGCATGATGTCGGGCGTGCCGTCTGTCATGCCGGCGGGAAAGGGCTTGACCGCCGGCCCCAGGCGCGGCTCTATATGGCGCACGGTGTCGTAGCCGAAATAGCCGGCCAGGCCGCCCGCGAAGCGCGGCATGCCGGGGCGCAGCGCCACCTTGAAGCGCTTTTGATAGTTTTCGATGAAGTCCAGCGGATCGCCTTCGTGGGTTTCCACGATCTGGCCCTGGCTCAGCACTTCGGTGAGCCGGCCGGTGGCACGGATGACGGTCTTGGCGGGCAGGCCGATGAAGGAATAGCGGCCGAAACGCTCGCCGCCCACCACGGATTCCATCAGGCAGCTGTTGCGCCCGCCTTCGGGGCCGGCGTGCGCCAGCTTCAGGTAGATGGCCAGCGGGGTATCCAGGTCGGCGTAGGTTTCCGCCAGCAGGGGAATGCGGTTGTAGCCCTGGGCGGCCAATGCGTTGAATTCTATTTCTGTCATGGAAGTCTCGGTTGCTGTCTTTTGCTGTTTTGAAAGAGCGCCGCGCCGGATGCTGAAGATAAACGCAAAAAAGCCCGGCACATGTACGGCGCCGGGCTTTGATGAGGCTGGTATCAGGGCACGCAGGGCGAAGCCGCCTGCATGCCGGGAACGATTACCGCCGCCCGGCGCACGAACGCCACCAGCGCCAATAGCTGGCGTAGCGGTCGGTGTGCGAGAGGGTGGCGATGGAATGCATGTGTTCGGTGACGTTGCTTAATGATTCCGCGCCCATTGGGCCGCTTCTTCGATGGTCGTAACTATATCATCGACTTCCAGCGTATGCACGCTCTGGCCTTCGTTGTAGTCGTAGGGCACGGCCAGCACCGCGATGCCGGCGGCGCGCGCGGCCAGCGCGTCATTGCACGAATCGCCGATGGCCAGCGTGTCGGCGGGGGCGACGTCGAGCAGCTCACAGGCGTGCAGCATGGGCATGGGGTCGGGCTTGCGCCGCGCACAGGTGTCGCCGCAGACGACGTGCTCGAAGAAGTGCAGCAGGCCGGTGCGTTCGAGCAGCGGCAGCGTAAAGGCCTGCGGCTTGTTGGTGACGACGGCCAGGCGCATGCCCTGGTCGCGGAAGGACGCCAGGCCTTCGAGCACGCCCGGATACAGCAGGGTCTTGTCGCCGTTGACCAGGTGATAGGCGTGCTGGAAGATCTCCAGGCCGCGCTCGACCATTATCTCGTTGACGGGGGCGTCCAGGCTGTTGGACAGCGCGCGGCTGACCAGGTTGTGCGTGCCCTTGCCCAGGTAGGTGGCGACGATGCCCTGCCCGAGCGGCGGCATGCCCAGCTCGATGCGCATGGCGTTGGTGGCGTCGGCCAGGTCGGGCAGCGTGTTCAGCAGCGTCCCGTCCAGATCCAGCAGCACGGCGGAGAACGACATGGCGTGTCCTTTCAGAGTCTGGAATTGCAATCAGGTGGAAACGGATTCGCCGCGCAGTATTTCTTCGCGCATGGCGCCGATGACCCGGGCGTAGTCGGGCTGGCCGAAAATGGCCGAGCCGGCCACGAAGGTGTCGGCGCCGGCCGCGCGTATCTGGGCGATGTTGTCCACCTTGACGCCGCCGTCCACTTCCAGCGCGATAGGCTGGCCGCCTTCGGCGACCCAGGCGTCGATGCGGCGGCGCGCCTGGCGCAGCTTGTGCAGCGTGGCGGGAATGAAGCTCTGGCCGCCGAAGCCGGGGTTCACCGACATCAGCAGCACCACGTCGAGCTTGTCCATGACGTAGTCCATCCAGTTCAGGGGCGTGGCCGGGTTGAACACCAGGCCGGCCTGACAGCCGGCGTCGCGGATCAGCGCCAGCGTGCGGTCGGGGTGCCGCGAGGCCTCCGGGTGGAAGGTGATGATGTCGGCGCCGGCCTTGGCGAACATCGGCACCAGGGCGTCCACCGGCTCGACCATCAGGTGCACGTCGATGGGCGCGGTGGTGTGCGGGCGCAGGGCCTGGCACACCATGGGGCCGACGGTAAGGTTGGGAACGTAATGGTTGTCCATGACGTCCAGGTGGATCCAGTCGGCGCCGGCGGCGACCACCGTGCGGACTTCCTCGCCCAGCCGGGCGAAATCCGCCGACAGCAGGCTGGGGGCGATGCGGGTATTGGTAGAAGCGTTCATTGGCGTAATAAACTAGCGAATATCGACAGGCGCGATGCCGCTGCCGGCAGCAGCGGGTATTGTAGTCGCCATTGGCCGAGCCGCCAGCCGGCCCGACTCCGCGGGAAAAATCCATGAAAAACTACGACATCGCCGTAACGGTTTCCGCCCAGTATTTGCCGGAGCAATCCAATCCGGCCGAACAGGCGTATTTCTTCGCCTATACGGTGCGCATCACCAACCAGGGCCAGCATCCGGCGCAAGTCATCAGCCGGCACTGGATCATCACCGATGGCGACCAGCACGTCCAGGAAGTCCACGGCCTGGGCGTCGTGGGGCAGCAGCCTTTGCTCAGCCCGGGCGAAACCTTCGAGTACACCAGCGGTTGTCCCTTGCCCACGCCCTTCGGTACGATGAAGGGTTCTTACCATTGCGTGGGCGATAATGGCCTGCCGTTCGAAGTGCCCATCGCCGAATTCGTGCTGGCCATGCCCAGAACCCTGCACTGAGCGGCATTCGCCGAAGGGCGGCAAGCAGCGCCGGCCGGCGGGCGGCAGTCGTCTTTCCCGGCCTATTGAAGAAGAATCAGGTATCGCATTCATGAAGAAACCCGCGTCTCTTGTTTTGTTGTCCGCCGTGGTGTTGGTATTGGCGGCGTGCAGCAGCGTGCCCCACGAGCCCGGGCAGCCCGCCGAGCCCGGCGCGCCCAGCCCGGACTTCGCAGTTCAGCCCCTGCGCGTGCCCGCGCTTACCCAATTGCCGGAAACGCCGGTGCGCCCGCTGGCCGGCAAGTTCGTCGCGGTCGATTGGTCGGTGCTGCCGGGCTGGCGCGAAGACGATCTCGAACAGGTCTGGAAGGCATTCTTGAACAATTGCAAGGGCTTGATGCGGCCGGTGTCCGGCTCGCTGGCGCTGCCCGCGCGCGCCGCGCCGCGCGCCTGGCAGCCCGTATGCGCGGCGGCCGCGCAATGGCAGGACCAGCCCGCGCCGGACGCCGCCGCGATGCGCGACTTCCTGCAAACCCATTTGCGCCCCTGGCGCGTGCTGGACGCCGCCGGCAAGCCCGCCAGCAACACCGTCACGGGCTATTACGAGCCTATTATCGAGGGCTCCAAGCGGCGCGAAGGCCAGTATCAGTGGCCGCTGTATGCGCCGCCGGCCGACCTGCTCACCATAGACCTGGGTTCGGTCTACCCCGAGTTGGCCGGCAAGCGCGTGCGCGGCAAGCTGCAAGGCAAGCGCGTGGTACCCTACGACACCCGGGCGCAGATCGCCGCGTCGCCGCAGCAGCCACCCGTGCTGGTGTGGGCGGCCGACCCGGTCGAGGCCTTCTTCCTGCAAATCCAGGGCTCCGGGCGCGTGCGCCTACCCGACGGCAGCATGCTGCGCCTGGCCTATGCCGACCACAACGGCCGTCCTTATGCCTCCATAGGCAAATGGCTGGCCGACAAGGGCGAGGTGCCGTTGTCGCAGGCCTCCATGCAGAACATCAAGGCCTGGGCGCAGCGCAACCCCGGCCGCGTGCAGGAAATGCTCAACGCCAATCCGGCCATGGTGTTCTTCAGCGAAGAGGCCATCGTCGACCCCGCGCTCGGCCCCAAAGGGGCGTACAGCATTCCCCTGATCGGACAGCGTTCGGTGGCGGTGGACGCCGGTTTCGTGCCGCTGGGCACGCCGGTGTACCTGGCCACTACTTATCCGGCTTCCAGCACACCCCTGCGCCGCTTGATGTTCGCCCAGGACACCGGCGCCGCCATCAAGGGTGCGGCGCGCACCGACTTCTACTGGGGCTCCGGCTCCGAAGCCGGCGAACAGGCCGGCCGCATGAAGCAAAGCGGCCAGATGTGGGTGCTGTGGCCGCGCCAGGCAGGAGCCCCGACAGCCCGATGAAATCTTCCTCCATCGCCGTATGCGGCACGGGCCTGGTGGGCCTGGCCGCCGCCCTGGGCCTGGCGCGCGCCGGCTGCAAGCCCTGCCTGTTGGGCCCGCGCCAGCCGCCCGCGCCGGCCGAGCGCGACGTCTATCACCCCCGCGTGTATGCGGTGTCGCCGCCCGCGCAGGGTTTTCTGCAAGAGCTGGGCGTCTGGGGTTTGCTCGACGCCAAGCGCATCACCGCCGTCGAGGGCATGCAGGTGCACGGCGACGCCGGCGGCAGCGTCGACCTGCGCGCCTGGCAGCGCATGCAGCCGGCTTTGGCCTGGATAGTCGAGTCCGGCGAGCTGGAGCGCGGCCTGTACCAGGCCTTGCAGATTTTCGGCGTCGATTGGCTGGAAGACCGCTTCGAGCGCCTCACGCCCGAGGGCCTGGCCACGGCCTCGGGCCGTGAATTGGCGGCACAACTGGTCATCGGCGCGGACGGCATGCACTCGGCCGTGCGGCAGGCGGCGGGCATTGCCTTCACCGAACGCGATTATCATCAAGTAGGTTTGGTGGCGCACCTGACGGCGCAAGTGCCGCACGACGGCATCGCCCGGCAGTGGTTCGTCGACGGCGAAGTCGTGGCCTTGCTGCCCATGCCCGATACGGCCCAGGGGCCGCAGGTGTCGCTGGTCTGGTCCATGGAGCGCTCGCGCGCGCAGGCCGTGCTGGCGATGGCGTCCGAAGCGCGCGCCGAATACGTGCAGGCCTTGCTGGCGGCCGTCACCGGCGGCTGCCTGGGAACGCTGGCAGTGCGCGCCGACGTGCTGGGTTTTCCGCTGACGCTGGCCTATAGCGACATGATCGCGCCCGGCGTGGCGCTGGTGGGCGACGCCGCGCATCGCGTGCACCCGCTGGCCGGCCAGGGCTTGAACCTGGGCCTGGGCGACGTGGAACATTTGCTGCGCGTGCTGGTCGAAAAGCCAGCGCTGGTCAGCCCCGGCGACGAAACCATATTGCGCCGCTACCGGCGTGCGCGGGCCGAACCCGTGTGGGCCATGCGCATGGCTACCGATGGCCTGCACCGCCTGTTCGCCGCCGACCTGCCCCCGCTGGTGCTGGGGCGAAACCTGGGCATGAAGCTGGTCGACCGCCTGCCCTGGGTCAAGCAGCGGCTTATCGCCGCCGCTTCGAATAACTGATTTTTCGTACGAGGATACGTATGCCTGTTCGTCTTTCCCTGCCTCATTTCCGCCCGGCACGGCACACCATCTCGAAGAGCGCTTTGGCTTTGGCCGCCTGCTGGGGGTTGATGGGAACGGCGTCCTGGGCAGACACCTCGGCGTCGCAGCCGGCCGCCCAGGCGGAAAGCGCGGCGCCCGCCGCCGGCGCCAGCGGCGCAAGCGCTGCCGACTCTGGCAATGCCGCCGTTGCGGACGCCGCGGTCTCCGGCGCCGCCGAACAGTCAGCCGGCGCGGTCGCCCCGGCCGTCGACACGGCCGCCGCCGAGCGCGCCTCGCTGGAAGCCATCAAGGCCAACATCAAGCAAAGCTTCGACAAGCGCTTCCCCGGCCTGGCGGTGGGCGAGGCCATCGAAACCCCCTTCACCGGCGTGTACGAGATTCCGGTGCAGGGCGAGTTGTTCTACGTCGACGCCACCGGGCGCTACGTGTTGCAGGGTTCGCTCATCGACCTGGAAACGCGCACCGACCTGACGGCCGAACGCATGGCCAGGCTGACCGCCATTCCCTTCGAAAACCTGCCGCTGGCGTCCGCCGTCAAGCAGGTGCGCGGCACCGGCGAGCGCAAGATCGCCATCTTCGAAGACCCCAACTGCGGCTACTGCAAGCAGTTCCACCGCACGCTGGAGCGTTTCGACGACATTACCATCTACTCGGTGATGTTCCCCATCCTGGCGCCGGATTCGCGCGAAAAAGCCGAACACATCATGTGCGCCAAGGATTCGGTGGCGACGCTGCGCGCGTGGATGCTGGACGGCAAACTGCCGCCCAAGGCCACCTGCGAAACCAATATCGACGAACTGCTGGCTTTCGGTAAACAGCACAACGTGCGCGGCACGCCCGCGGTGTTCTTCGAGGACGGCACCCGGGTCGGTGGCGCGATGAACTTCGACCAGTTGACGCGCCGTCTGGTGGACATGAAAAAGCCGGACGTGAAAAAGCCTTGAGTCCCGCGCAAATGGCGGGCTCAAGGCTCGGCGGCTAGGGCAGGTGGCTATGAGGGCCGGGGCTGACGTTTGCGCGCGGCGGCCTTGGCGGCGGGTTTAGCGGCCGGCGCGGCTTGCGCCCGCCTCTTGGGCGGGCCGAACTGCTTGTTCACGAACGCCACCCAGTCTTTCAGCAAGGCCCGGTAGCGGGCGTCGTCGTGCTTCCAGATGCGGTTGATGCCCATGCCCCGCACCATGTTCAGCGTCAGGTTCAGTATGCTCTGCGCGTCGGTTTCCGAATAGCCCGCCTTGCGGAATACTTCCAGCCACAAGGCGTTGGTGGTTTCGCGGTAGTGCTCCATCACGGGCACGATGTGTCGCATTAGGGCTTCGTCGGTGCGCGCCACGATTACCACTTCCAGCGCGGCGAAGTAGGGCCAGTCGAAGTACACGCTGGTGCTGTCCGAGATGAAGCCTTCCAGCGGGTGTTCCACGGCCTCGGGCGTGCGCGCGATGCGCTGGCCGCGCAGTATCCATTCGTCGTAGACGGCCTTGGTGGCGGCGATGACCAGCTCGCCCTTGGTGGCGTAGTGATGCATCAGCGCGCCATTGGACATGCCCGCCGTCTTGGCGACCTCCTTGGTCGTCAGGCCGTTGTATCCTCGTTGCAGCAGCACTTCTATCGTGGCGCTCAGCAGACGCTCGCGCGCATCGCGGCTGCGGTCTTCCTGCTTGCGGCGGGGAAGTGGCTGACGTGATGGCGAGCCAGTTTTTTCGGCGGCGCGGGCGGTAGTGGTAGTCATAAGCGGCCAATGTCTGCGAGGCGGCCGGGCCTGGGGGCTCGGGAGTGTTGCGGGGATTATATCCATGAGGGTTTTTCCGGGTATCTGTATTATCTCAAATTTACAAACCGTGCGCTCTGTTTGTGATAAATTAATCCATATCGCACTGCATGACCCGCGCACAACACAAGGAGACAAGCATGGCATTCGTACGAAACGCTTGGTACGTGGTCTGTACTCAGGAAACCATCAAAACCGGCGAACCTTTCGCACGCCAGATTCTGGGCGAAAAAATCGTGTTCTACCGCAAGCAGAATGGCGAAGCGGTGGCCATACAAGACCGCTGCCCGCACCGCTTCATTCCGCTGAGCATGGGCAAGGTGGTCGGCGACGCCATCGAATGCGCCTACCACGGCTTGCAATTCGATTGCAGCGGCAAGTGCATCAAGAACCCGCACGGCGACGGCCGGATTCCGGCGGCGGCGCGGGTGGACGCCTACCCCGTGCAGGAAAAGCACGGCCTGCTATGGGTGTGGATGGGCGACCAGTCGGCCGACCCGGCGCGCATTCCCGATTACAGCGTATTGGACGAAGGCACGGGCTTCGGCATCAGCGGCGGCTATCTGCACATGGCCTGTAATTATGAGCTGATGGGCGAAAACCTGCTCGACCTCAGCCACATCACCTACCTGCACGACGGCTATCTCGGCAGCCCCGAGCAGGTGGGGGCTGATCAGGTCATGGCCGAGCAGGAAGACGGGGTGCAGTGCAATCGCTGGATGCCCAATGTGTCGGTGCCTGGCATTTTCGACCTGCTGTACCGCCGCGACGGCAAGCCCGTCGACATGTGGACGAACATGCGCTGGATGGCGCCGAGCTGCTTCCTGCTGGATACCGGCGTGCACGAGGTGGGCGGCCAGCGCGAAGACCACGGCTGGTACTACGGCATACACATTCTTACGCCCGAAACCGAACACACTACGCACTACCACTTCATCGCGGCCATGCCGCCGGGCACCAATCTGTCCCCGGAAGACGATGAGAAATTCCGCACCCTGCGCCGCTACGCCTTCGAGATGCAAGACAAGCCCATCATCGCCGCGCAGCAGCAGGCCATAGGCGACGCCAATTTCTGGGACTTGAAACCTGTCTTGCTGAGCGTGGACGCGGGGCCGGTGCGCATGCGCCGCACGCTGGAAAAAATGATCGCCGCGGAACAGGGCGGCGCCGAGCGCAAGCAAGCGGAAGCCGCGCACGCCTAAGCCGGCGTCCGCTCAACTTATTCGAAAAACGGCTCGCGGGGTCTGCCAGCCCCGCGAGGCGCGTAGCGGTATCAAGTCGGCAAGCACAAGCAGAGCAACAATACCAGGAGACTCATCATGCAAGGAAAATTCAGGGCCGTACTGGCCGCGGCGGCCATAACGGCGGCGTTCTGTACCGGCGCGCAGGCGCAAGACCCCGTCAAGATCGGCTTCATCGGCGAGCTGTCCGGCCCGACGGCCGGCGTTGGCCAGGACCAGCTCGACGGCTTCAAGTTGTATCTGGAGGCCAAGGACGGCAAGCTGGGCGGCGTGCCGGTGGAGCTGGTGGTGGAAGACAGCCAGTTCAAGCCCGACGTGGCGATGCAGGCTGCGCGCCGCCTGGTCGAGCGCGACAAGGTTTCCATCATTACCGGCGTGTCGTTCTCGAACGTGATGATGGCCATCCACAAGTACATTACCAGCCACGAAGTGGTGCTGCTCAGCTCCAACGCCGGGCCTTCGCAGATTGCGGGCGCGCAATGCTCGCCTTACCAGTTCGTCACCTCATGGCAGGGCGACCAGGCGGCCGAGGCCGTGGGCAAGTACGCGCAAGAGAAAGGCTTCAAGAACATCGCCGTGCTGGCGCCCAACTATCAGGCGGGCAAGGACATCGTCACCGGCTTCAAGCGCTACTACGCGCAGCCGCTGGCCGAGGAAATCTACACGCCGCTGACGCAGTTGGACTTCTCCGCCGAACTGGCGACGGTAACCGCTGCCAAGCCCGATGCCGTATTCGCCTTCTTTCCCGGCGGCCTGGGCGTGGCCTTCGCCAAGCAGTATGCGCAGGCCGGCCTGATGGGCAAGGTACCGCTGCTGACGACCTTCGTCGTCGATGCATTGTCGCTGCCCGCCATCGGCGATGCGGCGCAGGGCATCATCAGCGGCGGCTTCTGGGCGCCCGATTTCGACAACGCCCAAAGCCGCCAGTTCGTTGCCGACTTCGAGAAGAAATATGGCCGCATTCCTTCGAACTACGCCGCGCAAAGCTATGACGCCGCCGCGCTGCTGGATTCCTCGCTGGCCAAGGTTAGCGGCAACGTAACGGATAAGAAAGCCTTGCTGGCGGCCTTGAAAGAAGCGGACTTCGCCTCGGTGCGCGGCGACTTCAGCTTCGGCAACAACCACTTCCCGGTGCAAAGCATGCACGTGATGGAAGTGGCCAAGGACGACAAGGGCCGCTTGAACCTGAAGACCATCGCCACGCCGCTGGAAAACTACAAAGACGCCTACCACGCTAGTTGCCCGCTGTAAGACGGACGCACGCACCGGCCCCGCTGTAAAAGGAGCCGGTGCGCAGCGTGGACATCCTTTGATAATTCTCATCAAAAGCCCTTGTTTATCAATGGGCTTTTGATTTTTGCGGGTATGCTGGCAAAACTTCGTCGATGATGCGCCGTCCTGCGCGTCTAGCCTGCAATCCGGTTCTAGCACTGTACGGGATTTTTTGGTGTTGGCAGGCTTCAGGCGGCCGCTGCCCTTCGCCCCGGAGGATTATCATTTGAACATGCTCGCCTACTTCAAAGAGGCCGTTCCCTTCAAGTTCTGGCCGGCCGCCATCACTACCTGCGTGCTTGTCGGGCTGCTGCTGGTGCCCACGCCCGAGGGTTTGACGCCCAAGGCCTGGAGCCTGCTGGCCATTTTCATCACGACCATCGTCGCCATCATCCTGAAGGTGATGGCGATAGGCGTGATGGCGATGATGGCCATCATGATCGTCGCGCTCTCGCAGGTGACGGCCGAGTCGTCCTCGGCGGCCATCGCCGACGCGCTGAGCAGCTTTGCCAGCCCCTTGATCTGGCTCATCGTGATTTCCATCCTGATTTCGCGCGGCCTGAAGAAAACCGGCCTGGGCGCACGCATCGGCTACGTCTTCATCTCGCTGCTGGGCAAGCGCACCATAGGCATAGGCTACGGCCTGGCCGTGTGCGAACTGCTGCTGGCGCCGTTCACGCCCAGCAACACGGCGCGCGGCGGCGGCATCGTTCACCCCATCATGCGCTCCATCGCCAACGCCTTCGATTCCGACCCCGAGAAAGGCACGCAGGGCAAGGTGGGCACTTATCTGGCGCTGGTCAACTACCACGCCAACCCCATTACCTCGGCCATGTTCGTCACGGCCACCGCGCCCAATCCGCTGGTGGTCGATTTCGTGGGCCGCGCCACCAACCAGAACCTGCACCTGTCGTGGTCGACCTGGGCGCTGTGCATGCTGCTGCCCGGTCTGGTCGCCATGCTGGTGATGCCCGTCATCATCTATCTGTTGGCCCCGCCCGAGGTCAAGCATACGCCCAATGCCGTGTCTTTTGCCAAAGAGGAGTTGCGTAAGCTGGGCCAGGTCAAGCCGCCCGAAATCGTGATGATGGGCGTGTTCGTGCTGCTGCTGGTGCTGTGGGCCGATGTGCCGGGCATGCTGTTCGGGCCGGCCTTCTCGCTGGACGCCACCGCCGTGGCCCTGCTGGGCCTGTTTCTGTTGCTGCTTAGCGGCACCATTACCTGGGACGACGTGCTGGGCGAGAAAAGCGCCTGGGACACCCTCGTCTGGTTCGGCGCGCTCGTCATGATGGCCGGCCAGTTGAACAAGCACGGCGTCATCTCGTGGTTCTCGGGCAATCTGCAGGCCGGCATCCTGAGCAGCGGCATGAGCTGGGAGATGGCCGCCGCCGTGCTGGTGCTCATCTTCCTGTTCTCGCACTACTTCTTCGCTAGCACTACCGCCCACATCAGCGCCATGATGCTGGCCTTCCTCACCGTCGGCGTGCAACTGATACCGCCCGAATACATCAACCTCTTCATGCTGATCATGGTGGCGTCCTCGGCCATCATGATGACGCTGACGCACTACGCCACCGGCACCTCGCCCATCGTGTTCGGCAGCGGCTACGTCACTATGGGCCTGTGGTGGCGCGTGGGCTTCGTGATGGCCGTCGTGGAACTGCTGATCTTCTCGGTGGTCGGCGGGCTGTGGTGGAAGGCGCTGGGGTTCTGGTAAACCAAGAAACTCTGATCAGGCTGGAACGGTCGGGCTTGCCTCGAATCAGTCGTGCACCTTTTCTTGTAGCCAAATCTTGATGAGCGACTGGTAGGGCACGTCCCGCGCATTGGCGGCGGCCTTGATGGCGTCCAACAAGTGCTGCGGCAGCCGAAGCGAAATGGTGCGGGTGCTGGGTTTGAGGTTGGGCAGCATGGCGCGCTGGGCGTTCGACCAGTCAAGGTATTCGGCGGAGTCGTGCGTTTCCCAGAAGACCCGTTCATCGGCTTCGTTCGCAAACCGAGGGATGGCTTTTGTTTTGTTTGTGGTCTTAATCGGCTTGTTCATAGATGGCTCGCTCCTTTCGGTGCATATCTCTGGCGGAGATTACGCGGATCAGGCTTCCTGCTTGGCGTAGGGTGAAAGTCAGATGCAGCAGGCGTGTCGCATCGGTCTTGCCAAGAGCATGGAATCGCGCTTCTTGCTGGATGTGCCGAGCATCAGCTAACACAAGCAAAGGTTGGTTGAAGAAGACCTGCTCAGCCTCACCCGCTGAAACGCCATGCTTTTCAGCGTCTCGCCCCTGATCAGGAGTCCGAGAACAGCTTGAACACCAGTTGCCGCAGCCACTGGTTGCCGGGTTCGCGGTGGAACTTGGCGTGCCAGAACATATTGATGCCTATGGTGGGCAAGGGCACGGGGTGGGGCAGGTAGCGCAGGCCGAAAGGCTGCGACGAGCGTAGCGCGTAGCGTTCAGGCACGGTGGCGATCATGTCCGAATTGCGCACGATGTGGCCCAGCGCCACGAAGTGCGGCACGTATAGCCTGACGCGGCGCTTCTCCGGCGCGCTGTCTATGATCTCGTGCACCTTGTCGTGCCCCGTGCCGGCCGAGACCACCACCACGTGCTCGGCGTCGTAGAACTGGCGGCGCGTCAGGCGCGCGCCGTCCAGCGGGTGGCCCTCGCGGAACAGGCAAACGTAGCGCTGCATGAACAGCCGCTGCTGGAAAAAGCCCGTCTTCAGCTGCGGAATCAGCCCTATGGCCAGGTCGACCTGGCCGGTCTCCATTTCCTCGCGCAGGCTTTCGCGGTTGTTGCGCACCGTGCTTAGCGTCACGCCCGGCGCCAGTTCGTGCAGCGCATGCATCAGCGGCGGCAACAGCTCTATTTCCCCCAGGTCGGTCATGGCGACCGTGAACGTGCGCTTGCTGGCCGAAGGCTCGAACACCATCGGGCTGGCCAGCGAGCGCTGGATGGTGTTGAGCGCATAGGCGATGGGCTCGGCCAGTTGGGCGGCATAGGGCGTGGGCTCCATGCCCTTGGTAGTGCGCAGAAACAATTCGTCGTTCAGCAGCACGCGCAGCCGCCGCAGCGCATTGCTGACGGTGGGCTGGCTCAGCCCCAGCTTCTCGGCGGCCACCGACACGCTGCCGTCGTTGTGAAGCTGATTGAAAACCACCAACAGATTCAGGTCTATGTCTTGCAGGTTCATGGCGTGGAAAAACAATGACGGGCATTCTGAAAGCCTGTGCGGATGATACGAGCGCAGGCGGCTATATTTAGTTCAAGAATGCATAAAATTCACACTATTCTATTTATAAATCTGCCGGCCGTCCTTATACTGCGCCCATCTTCCTTCCCGTTTTATATGGCTAGCCGCCCATGTCACTGACCGTCCAAGTCGAACCTCTGGCCCGTACCCTGGAAGCCGCCGCCGGCGCCAATTTGCTGGAAACCCTGCAGGCGAACGAGATTCCCGTGTCGTATAGCTGCATGGCCGGCCGCTGCGGCACCTGTCGCTGCAAGGTCGTGCAGGGTTCGGTGCTGGAATCCGGGCGCGAATTCAAGCTGACGGGGCTGGACGACGGCCGCTACGTGCTGGCCTGTATGAGCGTGCTGACCGAGTCCTGTACGATCGAAATCCCGGAGCCGGACGAGATCGTCACGCACCCGGCGCGCATCATCAAGGCCAAGGTCAGCGACATCAGCATGCTGACGCACGACATCTGCCGCGTGCGCATGCAACTGGCCAAGCCGCTGTCGTTCTCCGCGGGCCAGTACGTGCGCCTGCAGTTCACCCCCGACATGATCCGCCCGTATTCCATGGCCGGCCTGTCCGACGACGGCGAAATGGAGTTCCACGTGCGCGTGGTGCCGGGCGGGCGCGTCAGCAATTACATCGCCAGCGAACTGAAGGTGGGCGACGCCGTGCGCGTCAGCGGCCCGCTGGGTACGGCCTACCTGCGCTCGCGCCACGAAGGCCCCATGCTGTGCATCGCCGGCGGCACCGGGCTGGCGCCCGTGCTGTCCATCGTGCGCGGCGCGCTGGCGCAGGGCATGGACAACCCCATCCATATCTATTTCGGCGTGCGTTCGCCCGCCGACGTTTATTATGAGCAAGAGCTGAACGCGCTGGCCGCCGAGCACCCGCAGATCAAGGTGCAGGTCGTGGTGACCACCGGCGCGCAAGGCGCCGAGCGCCGCCAGGGCTTGGTCACCGACGCCGTGGCCGAAGACTGGGGCGATCTGGAAGGTTTTCGCGCCTACGTTTGCGGCGCGCCGCCCATGGTCGAGGCAGCCGCCTTGCTGCTGACGTCCAAGGGCATACCGGCCGAACGCGTCTATGCCGACGCGTTCTACGCCGCCGCCGATTGATTCGAGACAAACAACAGGAGACCACCATGAGCCAAACGCCTGCCGTCTTCCCTGAAAACCCTGCCTGGCAGGACGAGGGAAGCAGCCGCATTCCATTCTGGGCCTACACGAGCGAAGACATCTACCGCCGAGAGCTGGAGCGGCTTTTCTATGACAACCACTGGTGCTACATCGGCCTGGAAGCCGAAGTGCCCAACCCCGGCGACTTCAAGCGCACCGTCGTCGGCGAGCGCTCGGTCGTCATGACGCGCGACATGGATGGCGAAATCAACGTCATCGAGAACGTCTGTGCGCATCGCGGCATGCAGTTCGTGCGCGAACGCTACGGCAACCGCCAAGACCTGGTCTGCGCCTACCACCAGTGGAGCTACACGCTCAAGGGCGACCTGCAGGGCGTGCCCTTCCTGCGCGGCGTCAAGCAGGACGGCAAGGTCAACGGCGGCATGCCCAAAGACTTCAAGCGCGACGAAAACAACCTGAACAAGCTGCGCGTGGCCACGCGCGGCGGCGTGGTGTTCGCCTCGTTCAAACACGACATCGAAAGCCTGGAAGACTTCCTCGGCCCCGAGATCCTGCAATACTTCGACCGCATGTTCAACGGCCGCAAGCTGACCATCCTGGGCTACAACCGCCAGCGCATTCCGGGCAACTGGAAGCTGATGCAGGAAAACATCAAAGACCCCTACCATCCGGGCCTGCTGCACACCTGGTTCATCACCTACGGGCTCTGGCGCGCCGACAACAAGTCGGCGCTGCGCATGGACGCGCATCACCGCCATGCCGCCATGATTTCCCGCCGCGGCAACGCCGGCGCCAAGAACGAGATCACCTCGGGCGTCACCTCGTTCAAAGAGGCCATGGAGATCAACGACAAGCGCCTGCTGGACATCGTGCACGAAGACTGGTGGGGCGAGCCCACCGCGGTCATGACCACGATCTTCCCCAGCGTCATCTTCCAGCAGCAGGTCAACAGCGTCTCCACGCGCCATATTCAGCCCGCCGGGCCGGGCGTGTTCGATTTCGTCTGGACGCACTTCGGCTACGAGGACGACACCCCTGAAATGACCGAGCGCCGCCTGGTGCAGGCCAACCTGTTCGGCCCGGCCGGCTTCGTTTCCGCCGACGACGGCGAAGTCATCGAGCTGTCGCAGGAAGGCTTCGAGCAAAAACCCTACCACCGCACGCTGGCCGAACTGGGCGGCCGCGAGGTCGAGGACACCGAGCACATGGTGACCGAAACCCTCATTCGCGGCATGTACGAATACTGGCGCAAAGTCATGGAGATCTGAGACATGGACTTCGAAACCTATTACCAATTGAGCAAGTTGTATACTGACTACGCTGCGGCGGTCGATGCCAAGGACTGGGACGGCTGGGTGGCCTTCTTCGAAGAAGACTGCACCTATAAAGTCCAGCCCCGCGAAAACTACGAACGCGGTTTTCCGCTGGCCACGATGAACTTCATCAGCCAGGGCATGTTGAAAGACCGCGCCTACGGCATTCAGGAAACCCTGTTTCACGACCCTTATTACCAGCGTCACGTCGTCGGTGCGCCGCGCGTGCTGTCGTTCGAGAACGGCGTCATCGAATCGGAGGCCAACTACGCGGTATTTCGTACGAAATACAATGGCGAGTCCACCGTGTTCAATGTCGGCCGCTACCTCGACCGCATCACCGTCGGCGCCAACGGCCTGAAAATCCGGTCGCGTCTGTGCATTTACGATTCGGAGATGATTCCGAATTCCATCATCTACCCGATCTAGGAGACGCAACATGGCTGAATGGATAGACGTTCTGGCGCAGGACGACGTGCCGGAAGACGACGTGGTGGGCGTGCAAGCGGGCGGGCGCGACCTGGCCGTGTACGGCGTCGAGGGCGAGGTTTACGTCACCGACAACATCTGTACGCACGGCCACGCCAGACTTTGTGATGGATTTTTGGAAGATCACGAAATAGAATGCCCGCTGCATCAGGGACGCTTCGACGTGCGTTCGGGCAAGGCCATGTGCGCGCCCTTGACTCAGGATATCCGAGTATATCCAGTCAAGATCGAGGCGGGTAGAGTATGGGTAGAGGTGGAATAAGCTTCATTCCACGAAACGATCAACCCCAAATACAGATAAAGGAGACGGGGGAGGATGACAAACTTATTGTTGTCGCAATTGCTGAACGGCGTGCAATACGGCATTTTGCTGTTCTTGTTGGCTGCGGGGCTGACGCTCGTATTCGGCATCATGAGCTTCGTCAATCTGGCGCACGGCTCGCTGTACATGATGGGCGCGTATTTCGCGGCCACCGCCTACAACCATACCAACTCCTTCCTGCTGGCGGTAGTGGCCGCGCTGGTCGGCTGCGTCATATTGGGCATCATCCTCGAAAGGGTGGCGGTGTCCAAGCTATATTCACGCGACCACCTGGACCACGTGCTCGTCACCTTCGGCCTGGTGCTGTTCTTCAACGAACTGGCCCAGATCATCTGGGGCACCCAGCCGTACTTCCTACCCGTGCCCGGCTGGCTGGATCAAACCGTCAATCTGTTCGGCATCACCTACCCGGCCTACCGCTTCGCCATCATCGTGGTCGGCCTGCTGGCCGCGGTCGGCTCCTACCTGCTCATCCATAAGACCAGGCTGGGCATGTTGATTCGCGCCGGCTCCGTCAACCCCGCCATCGTCGGGGCGCTGGGCGTCAACATCAAGATGCTCAACGCCTTGCTGTTCGCCATCGGCGCCGCGCTGGCCGGGCTGGCGGGCGTCATGGCCGGCCCCATCCTGTCGGTGCAGTCCGGCATGGGCGAGCCCGTGCTCATCACCACGCTGGTGGTCATCGTCATCGGTGGCATCGGCTCGGTCAGCGGGGCGTTCTACGCCGCGCTCATCGTGGGCATCGCCGACACCCTGGGCCGCGCCTTCCTGCCCATGCTGCTGCGCGAAGTCATGGCGCGCGACATCGCCAACGCGGCGGGTCCGGCCATCGCTTCCATGCTTATCTACGTCTTGATGGCCGTCGTGCTCGCCATACGCCCGCAAGGTCTGTTCGTCGGGGGGGCGAAATAATGTCCGCAAACAATCACCGCAGCATCGCCACCTGGGTAGGCCTGGCGCTGTTCCTGCTGCTCGTTCTGGTGCCCATCTGGGGCTACTCGGCCGGGCAGGGCTTTTACGTGGCGTTCTTCGCCCGCATCGTCATCTATGCCATCGCCGTGGTCGCCCTGAACGTGGCGCTGGGCTATGGCGGCCTCATCAGCCTGGGGCATGCGCTGTTCCTGGGCCTGGGCTCGTACAGCGTGGCGCTGCCGGCCTTCTACGGCATCGACAACGGCTGGATACATCTGCTGATCTGCGTGGCCAGCTGCGCCGTCGTCGGGCTTATCACCGGCGCCATCAGCCTGCGCACCACCGGCATCGGCTTCATCATGATTACGCTGGCCTTCGCGCAAATGGGCTACTTCCTGTTCGTCAGCCTGAAGCAGTACGGCGGCGACGACGGCACCAGCATCTCCTACACCAGCAACTTCTTCGGTCTGGACATGGGCGGCGTCTATACGGTGTACATCACCTCGCTGGTCCTGCTCATGCTGGTTACCTGGTGGACGGCGCGGCTGCGCGTGGCGCCGTTCGGCATGGTGCTGCGCGGCGCGCGCCAGAACGCCCGGCGCGTCAATGCGGTGGGCTTTCCGGCCAAGCGCTACCTGCTGGTGTCCTACGTCATTTCCGCCGTCATCTGCGGCGTCGCCGGCCTGCTGCTGGCCAACCTCAACGCCTTCGCCTCGCCTTCCACGCTGTCCTGGATCATCTCGGGCGACCTCGTCGTCATGCTGGTGCTGGGCGGCCTGGGCACGGTGTTCGGCCCGCTGTTCGGCGCTTTCGCCTTCCTGGGCCTGGAAGAAATCCTCAAGATGTTCACCACGCACTGGCTGGCCGTCTTCGGCCTGGTCATCGTCATGATCGGCCTGCTGGGCCGCGCCGGCATCGTGGGATTCTTCGAGAGCATGAACAAGCCGCGCAAGGCAGCGGCGGCTAAAGGGGGCCAGGCATGAGCACTCAACAGAACGTAATGCTGCGCACCGAAAACCTGGTCAAGCGCTACGGCGGCCTGCTGGTCACCGACTCGGTTTCCCTCGACGTGCGCGAAGGCGAACTGCACGCCATCATCGGCCCCAACGGCGCCGGTAAAACCACGCTCATCAACCAGTTGTCGGGCGAACTCGGCTCCAATTCGGGCAAGGTATTGTTCGACTCGGCCGACGTCACCGCCATCCCCATCCACCATCGCGCGCGCCGCGGCCTGCTGCGCTCTTACCAGATCACGTCCATTTTCGAGGGCTTCACCGTGCTCGAAAACACGACGCTGGCCGCGATGGGCGCCCAAGAGCACGCCTTCCGCTTCTGGAAGCCCATGCTGGCGCGCCAAGACCTGGTCCAGACCGCCCGCGAGGCGCTGGAAGTCACGCAGCTTGGCGAGCTGGCCGACGTGCCGGCGGCCGAACTCGCCTACGGCCAGCGCCGCCAGCTCGAACTGGCCATGGCCCTGGCGGCCAAGCCCAAGCTGCTGCTGCTGGACGAGCCCATGGCCGGCATGAGCGTGCAGGAATCGGCCGGCGTGGTCGACCTGCTCAAGCGCCTGAAGGGCAAACAGACCATTCTGCTCATCGAGCACGACATGAATGCCGTGTTCGCCCTGGCCGACCGCATTACGGTGCTGGTGTACGGCAAGGCCATGATCTCCGGCACGCCCGACGAAATCCGCAGCAACCCCGAGGTCCGTACGGTGTATCTGGGTGACGAGGCCATAGGGTAAGACGACATGAAGACTTTGCTAGACGTAAAAGATATCCATGCCGCCTACGGCCACGCACAGGCCTTGTTCGGCGTTTCCTTCCAGGTCGAGGCCGGCCAGGTGGTCACCCTGCTGGGCCGCAACGGCATGGGGCGGTCCACCACCATCAAATGCCTGTTCGGTCTGCTGCCGATTACCCAGGGCGAGATCCACTTCGACGGCAAGCCGGTGCATACCTTGCCTTCGTATGCCATCGCCAAGCTGGGCCTGGGCATCGTCCCCGAAGGGCGCCAGGTCTTTCCCAACTTGTCCGTCGAAGAAAACCTGGTCGCCACGGCGCGCCCGCCTCTCGACCGATCGGCCGAACCCTGGACGCTAGACCGCGTCTACCAGTTCTTCCCGCGCCTGAAAGAGCGGCGCGGCAATCTGGGCGGCCAATTGTCGGGCGGCGAACAGCAGATGCTGGCCATCGGCCGCGCCCTCATGACCAATCCGCGCCTGCTGGTGCTGGACGAAGCCACCGAGGGCCTGGCGCCGCTGATCCGCGCCGAGATCTGGGAAGCCCTGACGGCGCTCAAGGCCCAGGGGCAGTCGCAGATCGTCATCGACAAGAACGTCGGGGCCTTGCTGCCCTTCGCCGACCGGCACTACGTGCTGGAAAAAGGCAAGGTCGTCTGGATGGGCACCTCCGACGAACTGCGCGCCGACAACCAGATCGTCCAGCAGTATCTGGGTGTATAGGCGTATACGCCTACGTGGAGCCAGGGGTGAAAGATCTCAACCTGCTCTATGTGTTCGAGGCAATCTGGATAGAGCGCTCCGTCACGCTGGCGGCCGAGCGCCTGGATCTCACCCAGGCGGCCGTCAGCAGTGCGCTCAAGCGCCTGCGCCATGAGCACGGCGACAAGCTGTTCACGCAAGTGGGGCGGCGCATGGAGCCCACCCCGTACGCGTCCAGTATTGCGCAAAGCCTGCTGACGGCGCTGGCGCTGGTGCGCAAGGCATCCAATCATCAGACGCCGTTCGAACCCGCCACCTCGCGCCGGTTGTTCACGATACGCACCCGCGACGTCGGCGAGGTCGTATGCTTTCCCCGCATCCTGGCGCAGCTGGTGCACGAGGCACCCTACGTGCGCCTGCGCACCACTTTCGTGTCGATAGACGAAACGCTGGCCGGCCTGGCAAGCGGGCGCATAGACCTGGCCATGGGCTTCCTGCCTTCGCTGGAAACCGACATTCATCGGCGTTCGCTGGGGTCGCAGAGCTATGTCTGCGTGATGCGCGCCGGCCACGCGCTGGAGCGCCAGACGCTGACGGCGGAGCGCTTTCGCGCCTGCGATCATCTGCTGGTGGAATACTCGGGCAGCGGCCATCGCGTCATCGAGCAGGGCCTGATCAAGGCGGGGCTGCGCCACCAGATCAAGGTGCGCCTGCCGCAATACCTGTCGGCGCCGCATTTCATTCTTTCCACCGACTTGCTGTGGTGCGTGCCGTCCACGCTGGCGCACACGCTCAGCCACCACTACCCGCTGGTGATCAAGCCCCTGCCCATCGAACTGCCTGATTTCGAAATCGCGCTGTACTGGCACGAGCGCTATCACCAGGATCCCGGCAACCGCTGGCTGCGAGAACTGATCGTGCAGACTTATTCGCCGGAAGCGGTCTAGGCTCGCTGCGCTCAGCGCCAACCTACGCACTACGTATGGACCCGCAACGGAGGCTTTCCTGGCCCCGCCATCGGTAAAAGTATTAATTTTATTAATACTGAACAATCAATGAATATATATAGGTTAAACATCACGCCTTAGATAGAATTTTTCCATAGACAAAAGAAGGAGACAAAACATGGTCAGCCGTTTCAAGACCGTGGGCATCGTCGGTGTCGGCCAGCTGGGCGGCCCCGTGGCCGAAAATCTGCTGCGGGCGGGTTACGAGCTGTATGCCTACCAGCGCACGCGCAAGGACACGCCGGTGGAGGCTGGCGGGCAATGGGCCGAGTCGCCGACCGCCTTGGCGCAAGCCGTGGATGTGCTGTTCCTGTGCCTGCCTTCGGAGGAAGCCGCCGAGCAGGTGCTTGAAGGCGAGTCCGGCGTCCTGGCCGGCTTGCGCCCGAATCAGATCGTGATCGAACTGGGCACCTACCGCAAGTCCTTCAAGCTGGCGCTTGCGCGCAAGGTGCAGGCCAAGGGCGCGCAAATACTCGAGGCCGAGGTCAGCGGTTCGCCCATCATGGTGCGCCAGGGCAAGGCCGCGCTGTATCTTGGCGGCGCCTCGGAATTGGTGGAAACCTGCCGTCCTCTGCTGGAAACCATCAGCCCCAATCAATTCCACATCGGGCCGTTCGGCAGCGCGGTGGCGATGAAGCTGATCGCGAACTATCTGCTGACCATACACACCCTGGCCGCCGCCGAGGCCATGAACATGGCCGTGCGCGCCGGCTTCGACCCGCAGCGCGCGGTCGAGGTGCTGCGCGAGGGCGCGGGCGGTTCCGTCATGTTCAACGTGCGCGCGCCGCTGATGGCCAAGCGCCAGTTCAGCCCCGCGCCCGGGCCGTTCCGCACGCTCGAAAAATACCTGCAGCTGGGCCGCGAGATGGCCGACGAGCTGGGCTGCGCGACCCCTCTGTTCTCGGCAGCCGAACCTTATTACCGGCAGGCGCTGGACGGCCCCATGCGCGATGAGGACATCGCCGCCGTCATCAAGCTGCTGGAAGCGCAATCCAAGTAGGAGACTCGAATGATTCGTTCTTTGCTGCACATAGGCATGACGGTGCCCGATCTGGAGATCGGGCGCGCCTTCTATGAAACCTTCGGGCTGGAAATGCGCGCCTCGGGCAATGACTACGTGTTCCGCTGTCCGGGCCGCGACCAGGATCAGATCCGGCTGATGCAAGGCCCCAAGAAAAAGCTCAGCTATACCTCGCTGGGCACCAACGAGGCCGGCATGGAAGTGCTGCTGCGCAAATTGCGCGAGGCGAACGTGCCCCTGCAGCCGGCGCCCTTCGACGTGCCCTTCGGCGGCGTCTGGTTCCAGGATCCGCACGGCGACTGGCTGAACGTGCAGGTGGCCGAGCCGGCGCCGGCCGACACCCATGCCTTGCCGCCCGAAATCAACGCGCACGGGCGCTATCGCCGCATCGGCAAGCGCGCCTGCGACATCAGTACGAAAGCCAAGCGGGCCCGGCCTTTGCGCCTGGGCCACCTCATCAAGTTCTCGCCCGACGTGCCGGCTTCCGCGGCCTTCTACACCGAAGTGCTGGGCATGAAGATCTCGGACAAGTCGCTGGACATCCTGGCCTTTCTGCGCGGCTCGGCCGGCGGCGATCATCACATGGTGGCTTTTGCCAAGAGTTCGCACACCGGCCTGCATCACCTCAGCTTCGAGGTGGCCGATCTCGACGAAATCGAGATCGGCGCGCAGACCATGCTGCGCGCGGGCTACAAGGATGCCTTCGGCCTGGGGCGCCACGTCGGCGGCTCCAACTACTTCCATTATCTGCGCGACCCCTGGGGCAGCCTGATCGAGTACTTCTGGGACATAGACGTGATTCCCGAGGACGAGGATTGGGAGCCGATAGACGCGCCGCCCCACGACGTGATGTTCGTCTGGGCCACGACGCCGCCGCCCGAGGATTTCGTCCTGAATTTCGAGGAGCGCGACTGATATGGCCGACGCAAAAGCCCAACCCGACGCGAAGGCTCAGCTGGCGGGCATGCTGAACAAGCCTTTCTACGTGGCCTTGCGCAAGCCGGCCGACCTGTCCCGGCTGGAGTCGCTGCTGGCCGCCCATCTGGAATGGGCGATACAAGCCGAGCGGCGCGGCGAGCTGTTCATGTCGGGGCCGTTCATGGCCGACGGCGCGCGGCCGGGCACGCAGGGCAGCATGACGATACTGCGCGCCGATTCTGAGGCCGCCGCCTGGCGCATCATCGAGCAGGACCCCTTCATCAAGCAGGGCGTGTTCACCGCCGAGGTCAAGCGCTGGGTACTGATGGAAGGCAGTATGACGGTGTCGGTGCGTTTCTCCGACCAAAGCTATCAACTGCGCTGACACGCAAGCAAAGCACATACGCATCAAGGACAAGCAATATGAAATACCAGCTGTTCACCTATAGGGGGCGGGACGGCAGGCCCGAGCCTGGCCTGTACCTGGACGAGCGCCCCTACGCGCTGGGCCAGGTGCTGCGCGACAAAACCGAACGCTGGCGCTCGGTGGACGATCTGCTGAGCGACTGGGAGCAGGCCGATCCCTGGCTGCGGGCGCTGGCCGGCGAGTGGGCCGCCAAGCCCGAACAGGCCCGGCCGTATGCGCTGGAGCAGGGCATCGAATACCTGCCGCCATTGACGCGTTGCGGCGTGGTCTACGCGGCCGGCGCCAACTACCGCGATCACGTCGAGGCCATGGGCCGCGCGATGAACATGAAGCTGAACCTGGACCCCAAAAAGGACGGCTTGCCGCCCTGGCATTTTCTGAAGGCGGGGCAGTCGACGCTGGCCGGCCACCGGCAGGCGGTACCGCTTCCCGAGCACACCGAAAAGCTCGATTGGGAAGCAGAGCTGGCCGTCATCATCGGCCGCCGCGCTTCCAGGGTTTCGCCGGAGCAGGCCTTGGATTTCGTTGCCGGCTATACCTGCGCCAACGATCTTTCCGCGCGCGACAACCTGACGCGCCAGCAGGTGGATGCCAGCTCGCCCTTCCGCTTCGACTGGATAGGGCACAAGTGTTTCACCGGCTCCTGCCCGCTGGGGCCGTTCGTGACGCCCGCGTCTTTCGTGGCGTCGCCCGAAAACCTGGGCATCAAGCTGTGGCTCAACGACGACCTGCGCCAGGATTCCAACACATCCAACCATTTGTATGGCGTGGCCGACCAGATCAGCTACCTGAGCCACCGCCTGGATTTGATGCCGGGCGACATTCTGTTGACGGGAACGCCGGCGGGCGTGGGCATGGAAACCGGCGTGTTTCTCAAGCGGGGCGATGTCATGCGGGTATGGATAGAAGGTCTGGGCGAACTCGAGACCCGGATCGTTTAAAGAAACCGGAGGAGACAATATGAACACGACATTCAGAAAGCTGGCCTTGGCGCTGGCATTGGCGGGCATCACCACGGCCGCGCAAGCGGACGTGAAGGTGGGCTTCATGGCAACCTTGTCCGGGCCGTCGGCCGAGGTGGGGCAGGATCAGCTTGCCGGCTTTCAGCTGGCGCTGGAAGAACTGGGCGGCAAGCTGGGCGGCGTGCCGGCCACGCTGATCGTCGAGGACGACCAATCCAAGCCGGAGGTTGCGCTGAACGGCGCAGGCAAGCTGCTCGAACGCGACAAGGTGGACGTCGTCACCGGCTTGACCTTCGCTCACATCATCATGGCCTTGCAGTCCCGCATAGCGGCGACCGACGTGCCATTCGTCGGTTCGGTGGGCGGGCCGTCGCCCACGGCCGGCGCGGCTTGCAAGCCCAATCTGTTTATTTCCTCGTGGCAAAGCGACGTGCCGGCCGAAGCCTTGGGCAAGTACCTGAGCGACCAGGGCGTCAAGCGGGTCAGCACGCTGACGCCCAATTTCGTCGGCGGCAAGGACAAGGTGGCCGGCTTCAAGCACCTGTACAAGGGCGAGATCGCGGATGAAATCTACACGCCCTTGACGCAGCTGGATTTCTCGGCCGAGCTGACCCAGGTGGCGTCGTCCAAGCCCGATGCCATCTTTTCTTTCTACCCCGGCGCGCTGGCCATCAGCTTCGTGCGCCAGTACCGCCAGGCGGGCATGAACCAGAAAGTGCCGCTGTACATGGCCAACTCCATCGAAGGCTCGGGCGTGGCGGCCATGGGCGAAGCGGTGATCGGCGCGGTCGTCGGCGACACGTGGACGCCGGGCCTGGACAACGAGCAGACGCGCCGCTTCGTCAAGGCCTACCAGGACAAGTACGGCAAGCTGGCTTCGGCCTACGCGGCTTTCAGCTACGACGCGGCCAAGATATTGGACGCCGCCATACGCAAGCTGGACGGCGACGTCTCCGACAAGAAGGCGCTGGCCCAGGCCATCAAGACGGTGGAGTTCGAATCGCTGCGCGGCAACTTCAAGTTCGGCAACAACAACTACCCGGTGCAGGACTACCACATCTTCAAGCTGCAAGCCGGCGCCGACGGCAAGCCGGAGTTCAAGATGGTGCAGGAAGGCGTGCTGCGCGACTACGGCGACCGCTATGCGGCGGAGTGCAAGATGGGTTGATCGAGGCCAGGCTGTATCGCCGTCTTGCTTATCCTGAATCCCCCGGCACGCCGGGGGATTTTTTGCATATGGGGAATGACGATTTCGCTGGGCGTTATTTCAAGCTCGGTGCTTCACTTGTCAACGCGTGGCGCTCACTTTTGCGCATCGCCCTTCAACGCATTCTTCAAAGGCTGCACCGCGTCGTCGCTTTGCAAACCGGCGGTTTGCAGCAGGGTGTCCAGCAGCGGGGCTTGCAGTTTGTACTTCAATGCCGACGACATCACCTGGTCGCTGAGGCTGGCGCCCGCGCCGGGGAGGTCTGACGAGGCGCCGGGCGCGCCACCCAGGCCGTCCACGTGCAGGATCTTGATGTCGCTGATGTGCTCCAGCGGCTTGACGCTTTCGCGCACCACGGTTTGCACTTGTTCGATGGCGGCCAGTTGGGCGCGCAGCTTCATCGCTTCGGGGCTCATCAGGTTTTCGGCTTCGTTCAGCGCACGGCGGCCGCGTGCTTCGATTTCGTAGCGCGCATCCTTGCCTTCGCGCTGCAGCTTGTCGGCGAAGGCTTGCGCCTCGGCCACCAGGCGCGTCATCTGGGCGCGGTGTTCGGCGGCCGCCTTTTCCGCTTCGGCCGTTTGAACCGTGGAGAGCCCGGCCGCTTCGATTTCGCGCTGGGCGGCGATCAGGGCCAGGGCCTTCTCGCGCTCGGCGCGTTCGAGTTCGCGTGCCGAGACCACGCCTTCTTCGGCGCGCACCGAGGCCGCGCGGCTGGCTTCAGCCTCGGCCAACGCGGCGTTGCGCTGCTTGGAGTGTTCGGCGATTTCGATTTCGACGGCTTGCTGCGCGAGTTCCAGCGCCTTGCGGCGTTCGGTCTCGGCGATTTCCACCGCGCGCGAACGTTCGATCTCCATGGTCTTGATCTGCTGTTCGAGCGCGATCTTCTGTTCACGCAGCGTGCGGTCGGAAGCGATGCGCGCTTTCTCTATGGATTCGTTGGCGGTCACCTCGGCCACTTGCGACTCGCGCTTGAGGTCGGCCACCTCGGCGGCGATACGGCTTTGCTGTTCGGCGCGGCGCACCGAGATTTCGTGCTCCTGCTTCATGCGAGCGTATTCTTCTTCGCGCTGCAGCTCCAGCATCTGCTGCTCGGCGGCCAGGTTCTTGCGCTGGATGGCGACCTGGGCATCACGCTCGATTTCGTTGCGCTTCTTGCGGCGTTCTTCGATCTCGGCCGTCAGCTTGGTCAGGCCTTCGGCGTCGAAGGCGTTGTTGGGGTTGAAGAACTCGCGCGAGGCTTGGTCCAGCGTGGAGATGGAGACGCTGTCGATTTCCAGCCCGCTGGCTTCGAGGCCGATGGAGGCCAGTTCGCGCACGCGCTGTGAATACACGCCGCGGTTCTCGTGCAGGGCTTCCATGGGCTGTTCGGCGGCGGCGGTGCGCAGGGCGTCGTTGAAGCGCGCTTCGAGCAGCTGGCGCATGGCGTCCACCGACAAGGTGCGGCTGCCCAGCGTGCGCGCGGCGGCCGCGACGGCATGGCGCTCGGGCTTGACGCGCACGTAGAAGTCGGCCTCGATGTTGATGCGCAGGCGGTCTTGGGTGATGAGGGCGTCCTTGTCGAAATGGCCGACGCTGATGCGCAGCGTGTTCATGTTGACGCGCGTGACGTCGTGAACGACGGGAAAGACGAAGGCCCCGCCCGAGATGGCGACCTTTTCGCCCAGAAAGCCGGTGCGCACGAACGACAGTTCGGTGGTGGAGCGCTGGTACAGCTTGGAGAGCAGCCACCAGAGCACGGCGATGGCGATGACGACGATGACGATCGTCAAAAGAATGATGCCGAGACTGTTTTCCATAATCGAGGGGCTCCTGGCGGGTGGGGTCAGTCTATTTGGTGGAATGGGGCGCCGCCCCGACAAGCACCTTGAGGCACTTCAGGAAGAGCGGCCGGTATTCTTCGGGCAGGCGTTCGAGCAGGCGGGTTTCAATGTTTGCGTCGCGCGGCAGCACGCGGTTGAGCAATTGCGCGCCCGCCGGCGCCAAGTAAAGCTGGTAGGCGCGATGGTCGTTTCGCGCCGCCTGGCGCACCAGCAGCTTGCCGGACACCAAGCGCTTGACCATGTCCGCAATGGTGTTGCGGTCCATGAACAGGCGGTCGGCCAGCGCGTTCTGGTTCAGCCCGGGCTGCTGGTACACGACGATGAGCGCGGCCTTTTGCCGCGGCGTCAGCGCCTCGCCGGTGAACTCGTTGGAGAACATTTCCTCGGCCAGGAAGTGCGCGCGGCGCAGCAGATGCGACACGATGTCGCCAAGCTGGAAGTCTTCGAGCAAGGCCTGGGTTTCGGGCGTCAAGGCCAGTATGGCTTGCCGGGCCTCGGGCGGCATGCTTGCGGCGCCATCCGGGGAGTCGGACCTGCTTTGCGAGAGAGGCGCTGCAATAGGACTGGGCATGGCATCGCGGCTTGTCGGCCTGGTTTCTTTTGATGCATGACGCACGCAATTAGTACGTGGTCATATGGTCTCCGTATGCCATCCAGTTTATATGCTTGCGGTGCGCTTGGCGTCAATAACAAAGCATCTAGGGTAAATACCGAACGTAAAAGCGGGTATTTGGCGATGAATAGAACTTGACGCGATTTATGGCCGCCCATAGACTGGATTCGACTTTAGCGATACGTGCGGCGGTTTTAGTACGTGCACATATATATCGGAGACGACCCATGGCTGCTGGCCCGTATACCCGTCAGGCCATCGCTTCCCGCGTGTTGCCCACGCCGCGGTTTCTCTACACGCCGGTCATACAGGCCGGGCCTTTCGTGTTCGTGTCCGGCATGGTCGCCATCGACCCCGACACCAACGCCTTCGTGGGCGGCGACGCCGCCCGCCAGACCGAGCGCATACTGGCCAACTTGCAGCGCCTGCTGGACGAGCAAGGCTGGTCGCGCGAGAACATCGTGCTGGCGCGCTTGTTCGTCACCGACTTCGCTGCGTTTCCCAGCATCAACCAGGCCTGGGACGCCTTCTTCGCTGGCGGCGTGCCGCCGGCGCGCACCTCGGCCGGCGTCAGCGCATTGCCGCTGGACGCCATCGTCGAAATCGAGTTCCAGCTCTTGCTGGAAACGGGCGGCGACAGCGCCGCCGCTTCTTCCAAATAGGGGGTAGGCCATGTCCGATGGCGAAATCATCGGCGGGTTCCTGGCGCCGCATCCGCCGCACCTGGTGTACGGCGAAAACCCGCCCCAGAACGAACCGCGCTCGCAAGGCGGCTGGGAGTCGCTGCGCTGGGCCTACGAAAAAGCCCGTGCCAGCCTGGACGCCATGCGGCCCGACGTGCTGCTGGTGCATTCGCCGCACTGGATCACTTCGGTGGGGCACCACTTCCTGGGCGTGCGGCAGTTGTCGGGCAAGTCGGTAGACCCTATCTTTCCCAACCTGTTCCGCTACGATTTCTCGCTGGAAGTCGACGTCGAGCTGGCCGAGCTGTGCGCCGAAGAAGGCCGCAAGATGGGCCTGGTCACCAAGATGATGCGCAACCCCAATTTCCGCGTCGATTACGGCACCATCACCACGCTGCACATGATACGGCCGCAGTGGGACATTCCCGTGGTGGGGCTGTCGGCCAACAACACGCCTTACTACCTCAACACCAAAGAAGGCCTGGCCGAAATGGACTTGCTGGGCAAGGCTACGCGCGAAGCCATACGCAAGACGGGGCGCAAGGCCGTGCTGCTGGCCTCCAATACGCTGTCGCATTGGCACTTCCACGAAGAGCCTTCCATTCCCGAAGACATGTCCAAAGAGCATCCGCAGACGATGGAAGGCTATCAATGGGACATGCGCATGATAGACCTGATGCGCAAGGGCAAGATGCGCGAGTACTTCAAGCTGCAGCCGCAGTTCATCGAAGAGGCCTTCGCCGAGGTCAAGTCCGGCGCCTTCACCTGGATGCATGCGGCCATGGGCTATCCCGAGCTGCCGGGCGAGTTCTACGGCTACGGCACCGTCATCGGCACGGGCAACGCCGTCATGGAATGGAATCTGCGCAAGGCCGGATTGTCCCGCCTTGAGGGCGACGCCGCGCAATCCGCCGACAGCCTGGCTTATCGAGGCAACGGCGGCGGTAGCGGCGGCTACGACAGCCCGGGCCGCTACGGCCTGGGCAACTGAGAGCACCCCTCATGACGGTCGTTTCCGCTTTCCTCGTGCCGGGCAGTCCCTTGCCGTGCCTGAAGCCAGACGCCTTGCCTTGGGGCCGCCTGGCCGGCGCCATGCAGCGCGCCGGCCGCGCCCTGGCCGCTTCGCGCCCCGACGCCGTGCTGGTGTATTCCACGCAATGGTTCGCCGTGCTCGACCAGCAATGGCTGACGCGCCCGCGCAGCACCGGCCTGCACGTGGACGAAAACTGGTACGAATTCGGCGACATGCCTTACGACATCCATGCCGATACCGAACTGGCCTACGCATGCGTGGCCGCTTCGCCCAGGCAGGGTGTGCATGCGCGCGGCATCAACTACAACCATTTCCCCATCGATAGCGGCACCATTTCGGCTTGCACGCTGATGGGCATGGGAAGCGACGCGCTGCCGCTGGTGGTGGCCTCCAACAACCTGTACCACGACGGCGCCACCACCGAGAAGCTGGCCGCCCTGGCCGTGCAATGCGCGGCCGAGCAGGGCAAGCGGGTGGCGGTGGTGGGCGTGGGCGGCTTGTCGGGCTCGCTGTTCCGCACCGAGCTTGAGCCCCATGCCGACCGCATCGCCTCTTCCAGCGACGACGACTGGAACCAAAAAATATTGCGCCTGATAGAAGCCGGCGACGTGACGCAACTGCGCGGGCTGATACCCGAGTATGCGCGCGCGGCCCGCGTGGACATGGGCTTCAAGCATTTTCATTGGGTGCTCGGTGCGCTCAACGGCCGTTTCATGGGCGCGCGCGTCCATGGCTACGGCCCGGCCTACGGCAGCGGCGCGGCCGTCATCGAGTTCACCTTGTAGGGTTGCAGCCACTACCTTTTATTTCCTTCATCTGGAGCCTCGTCATGAAACTCAGCTTGAAAACCGCGCTGCTCGTCAGCGGCAGCCTTATGGTGTTTGCGGGTGGCGCCCAGGCGCAGGAATGCACGATCAAGATAGGGCGCGTCGTGCCCATTACCGGGCCCCTGGCCGACTACGGCAAGGTGACGCCGTGGGTGGATAAGAACAAGGTAGACCCCATCAATGCCGCCGGCGGCCTGAAGGTCGGCGACAAAATGTGCAAGATCCAGTACGAGATCTACGATAGCCGCAGCACGACGTCGGGCTCGGCCGAAGCCGCCACGCGCGCCATCCTGCAAGACAAGGTGGACTTCCTGCTGGCTCAGGGCACGCCCGACACCACCAACGCGCCGTCCGACCTGTGCGAACGCCACAAAATGCCTTGCGTCACCGGCAACACGCCGGTCGAGGCCTGGCTGTTCGGCCCGGACGGCAAACCCAAAGATTACGACTACACCTACCACTTCTTCTTCTCGGTGCCCGATCTCGTCAAGAACCACATCGGCATGATCAAGTCCCTGCCCGGCGGCTTCAACGGCACCATAGGCTATCTGTATCCCAACGACCCCGACGGTACGGTGTTCGCCTCGCTGTTCGACCCTGCCTTCAAGGAGGCCGGCTGGAAGCCCGTCGACCCTGGCCGCTTCGCGCAAGGCCTGCCCGACTTCAGCTCCATCATCAACCAGTTCCGCCGCAATCGCGTCGAAGTCGTCACCGGCGTGCTGGCCCCGCCCGATCTGCAGAACTTCTTGCAGCAGGCGGCGCAGGCGGGCTTCAAGCCCAAGATGTACGTCATCGACAAGGCCACCGGCTATCCCGAGCCCATGAACGCCATCGGCCCGGCCGGCTACGGCATCGTCAGCGTCAACTTCTGGTCGCCGGCCTTCCCGGGCAGTTCCAAGTTCGGCGGCTACACCGCGCAGCAGCTGGCGGACAAATACGAGTCGCAGAACCCGGGCAAGCAGTACACGCCGCCACTGGGCTACGAAGACGCCTCTTACGACATCCTGTTCGACGCCATCCAGCGCGCCGGCACGACCGACCGCGAGGCGGTGCGCCAGGCGCTGGCCAAGACCGACCTGGACACCGTCACGGGCGAGGTCAAGTTCAACGACCAGAACTATTCCGTGCAGCCCCTGGGCGGCGCGCAATGGCGCTACGACGAGGCTTCCAAGAAGCTCATCAAAGAAAACGTCTACAACGAGGTTTATCCGTCGGTGAAGAAGACGGCCGACATGCAGATCTATCAATAAGGCATATTCGTCCAACCCCGACATGGCTGCCTTGCTAGAAGTTCGCGGACTCAGTAAGTCGTTTGGCGCGGTCGCCGTCGCCAGCCAGGTGTCCTTCGACGTCCAGGAAGGCGAGATCCTGGGCGTCATCGGCCCCAACGGCGCGGGCAAGACCACGCTGTTCGGCATGCTGTCGGGGCATGTCACGCCATCGGAGGGCAGCGTCGCCTTCCGCCAGGAAGACATCACCGCGCTGCCGCCGCACGAACGGGCGCGCAAGGGCATCGCCCGCACCTACCAGGTGCCGCGCCCCTTCGGGCAGATGACGGTGTTCGACAACCTGCGGGTGGCGGCCACTTTCGGCGGCGGCATGACGGCCAGCGCCGTGGCCGAATGGATAGAGCGCACGCTGGCGATTACCGGGCTGACGCGCTATGCCGACACGCCGGCGGGCCGGTTGCCGCTGCTGGTGCGCAAGCGCCACGAGCTGGCGCGCGCGCTGGCCATGAAGCCGCGCCTGCTGCTCATAGACGAAGTGGCGGCGGGCCTCACCGAACAAGAGGTCAACGAGTTCATCGAGCTAGTGCGCCGCCTGCGCGCCATGGGCATCACCATCGTCTGGATCGAACACGTCATACGCACCATGCTGACCGCGACGGATCGCCTGATGGCCTTGGCCGGCGGGCAAGTGCTGGCGCTGGGCGAGCCGGACAAGGTCATTCAAATGCCGGAGGTCAGGCGTGTCTACCTTGGCAACTGAAACCGCCGCACTAGGGGCCGTGCTGCAGGTCAACAGCCTGTCCGCCTTTTACGGCGAACTGCGCGCCATACACGACATCAGCCTCGGCTTGCGGCGCGGCGACGTGCTGGCCATCATCGGCGCCAACGGCGCGGGCAAATCCACCTTGCTGCGTTCGCTGGCGGGGCTGATGACGCACGGCGCGCGCTCGCACGTGCGCGGCAGCATAGAGCTGCACGGCCAGCGCGTCGAAACCTGGCGTCCCGAAGACATCGTCGATGCGGGGTTCGCCCTGGTGCCGGAGGGCCGGCGCCTGTTCACTCGCCTGACGGTCGAAGACAACTTGCTGGCGGGCGCTTACCTGCCGCGCTGCCGGCCCACGATTCCGCGCAAGCTCGAAGAGGTCTACACGCTGTTTCCGCGCCTGCGCGAACGCCGCCAGCAAGTGGTGTCGCAGATGTCCGGCGGCGAGCAGCAGATGGTGGCCATCGGCCGGGCGCTGATGTCCTCGCCCAGCATCATCGCCTTCGACGAGCTTTCGCTGGGGCTGTCGCCGGTCATGGTCGACGAAATCTACCAGAACCTGAACCGCATCATCACCGAGGGCACCACGGCCATCATCATCGAGCAAGACCTCAAGCGCGCCCTCAGGGCCTGCACCCGCTTCTGCGTCATGCTGGAGGGCGGCGTGGTGCTGGAGGGCGTGCCGGGCGAGGTGTCCGAGGACGACATCACGGCGGCGTATTTCGGCTCCAACCAGGAGGGCGGCCATGACTGAAGAAGACCTGTACTGGTTCGCCATAGACCTGCTCAACGGCGTGTTGTCGGGCGCCATGCTGGGCGGCTACTACGCCCTGGTCAGCGTGGGGCTGGCCCTGAATTTCGGTGTGATGAAGCTGGTCAATCTGTCGCATGGCGACTGGCTGATCGTGGCTGCCTATATGTGCGCCACCTTGCTCACCGCTACCGGCGTGGCGCCGTTCTGGGCGCCGCTGGTCGTGGTGCCCGCCATGTATTGCATAGGCTACGCGGTGCAGCGCGGCGTGCTGAACCATGTTTCCGCACAGGCCGCCGAGCGCAGAAACCTGCCGCCGGTCTACGGCCTGATGCTGCCGCTGCTGGTTACCTTCGGCTTGTCCATCGTGCTCAGCCAGGGCATGCTCATCGTCTTCAGCGCCGATGCCGCCAGCATACGCAACGATTGGTCTTACTCGGCCATACGGCTGTCGCCCGACCTTAGCATTTCCACGCTGCGCTTCGGCTTTTTCATCGTGGCCGTCGTGCTGCTGGCCGGCCTGGCGACGTGGCTGCGCCGCACCCACGTGGGGCGCGCCATACGCGCCGCCAGCGACGACCCCGAGATCGCAGCGCTGATGGGCATACGCACCTCGCACATCTACGCGGTGGCCAGCGGCGTGGCGCTGGCCTCGGCCTCGGTGGCGGGCTTCATGATAGGCATGTCGCGCTCCTTCCAGCCTTTCGACGGCGCGCCATTCCTGCTGCTGGCGTTCGGCGTGGTCATCCTGGGCG
Source organism: uncultured Burkholderiaceae bacterium (assembly GCA_934525625.1). Classification (GTDB taxonomy): domain Bacteria; phylum Pseudomonadota; class Gammaproteobacteria; order Burkholderiales; family Burkholderiaceae_B; genus Mesopusillimonas. The sequence goes on along the minus strand of CAKSZL010000001.1, from coordinate 129,213 downwards.
GCCTGGGTTCGGTGTTCGGCAGCCTCATAGGCGGCGTCGTGCTGGGCATCGTGCAGGTACTGGCCGGCACTTACTTCGGGCCGGCGGCGCAGCAGGTCGCGGGCTATCTGCTGATACTGCTGGTGTTGGCGCTGCGGCCCCAAGGCCTGCTGGCGCGCAAGTGAGCCGACGATGATGAAGCGTTTGTTCGACTCGTTCCAAGGCCGACGCGGCGCCATCTGGCTGGCCGCGCTGGTGCTGGTCTTGCTGCTGTTGCCGCTGGCGCTGGCCGCGGACAGCTACTGGATGCATCTGCTGTTCTCGGTGTTTTTGTTCGCGACGCTGGGCCATGCCTGGAACCTGATGGCCGGCTATGCCGGGCTGCTTACCTTTGGGCAGCAGGTGTTCATCGGCTTGGGCGGTTTCGCCCAGGCCATCGTCTTTTACTACGGCAAGGTGCCCATCTGGCTGGCCTGGCCTTTCGCCGGCATCGTCTCTTTGCTCTTTGCGTGGCTGCTGTGCCTGCCGCTGCGCGAGCGCGGCAGCCGGCGGCGCGTGAAATGGTCGGTGGGCGTGGCGGTGGTGCTGTGGCTGCTGTTCGAATGGCTGATCGCCGTCATGCCAGAGGCCGACATCTTCGGCAGCCATTACATACGCCGCGTGGCCTTGCTGCTGCTTATCTTCCTGGGCGCGTTGCCCTTGCTGAAACTGCAAGGCGCCTACTTCGCCATCGCCACTTGGCTGATCGCCGAAGCGGTAGCCACCGTTTTCAACGGCTGGAACGTCGTGGGCGCGGGCGGCGGCATGCAGCTCAAGTCGTCGGTAACGGCGGGGCAACTGTATTACGCGGCCTTGCTGTTGCTGCTGGCGTCCACCGCCATCATCTGGCGCTGGATGCGGTCTTCCTACGGATTGGCGTTGACGGCGGTGCGCGACGACGAAGAGGCCGCGCGCTCCAGCGGGGTGGACGTCAACAAGGTCAAGGCGGCGGTCTTTCTCGTCAGCGCCACGCTGACGGGCCTGGCGTCGGGCCTGTATTACATGGACGTCGTCATCATCACGCCGCCCAACGCGTTCTCGATTTCGTGGGCGGCCATCATCGTGTTCGTCGTCGTGGCCGGGGGCATGGGCTCGATTGCCGGCCCGCTGCTGGGCGCGGTCATCTACATCGTGGTCGACCGTGTGCTGGGCGCGGCGGCGGGGCAGGGGCAGTTGCTGCTGGGCGTGTTGTCCATTCTGCTGATGCTGTTGCTGCCCCGTGGCTTGATGGGTATTGTGCGCGACCTGCGCCATCCCGAGCAGCGCCGCCGCCGGCCTTCGCTATGGCTGCGCTGCCAGCGCCTGCTGCTGGGTTCCAGCGCCGCGCAAGACCGCCTGGCCTTGCTGGACCAGCCCGGCGTGGTGGCCGCCTATTGGCTGCCCGCCAGCCCGCTGCTGGCCTTGCGGCCCAACGAGCCGGCGTATGCCGAACTGATGCAAGGCATGGAGCGCGTGCGCCGCGACCTGGAGCGCCTGGCGCCCGATACGCTGGTCATCTATTCCACGCGCTGGTATGCGGTGCTGGATCAGCTTTGGCAAGGGCGGGCGCGCATGTCGGGCCTGCACGTAGACGAAAACTGGCACGAACTGGGCGAAATTCCGTTCGACCTGACCACCGACGTATCGCTGGCCAAGGCTTGCACGCGCGCGGCGCGCCAGGCGGGCATCGCCTCCAAGCGCGTCGATTACAACGGCTTTCCGCTGGACTCGGCCACCCTCATGGCCAACGCCTTGCTCAACCCCGACGGGCAATGGCCCACGCTCATCGTCGCCAACAATCTGTACTACGGCTTCGACCGCACGCGCGAATTGGGCGAGCTGGTCGCCAAGCAGGCCGACCTGCAAGGCAAGCGCGTGGCGGTGCTGGTGCTGGGCGGGCTTTCTGGCGCCGAATGGCGGGACGATCGCCCCTTGAGCCAGGACGCCATCGCGTCGGCCACCGACGACAGTTGGAACCGCCGTTTGCTGCAATGCCTGGAACAGCGCGATGTTTCGGAACTGCAGCGCCTGCTGCCGGATTTCGTCGCGCAGGCCAAGGGCGACATGGGGCTCAAGCACGTGGCGTTCGCGCTGGGGGCCATGCATGGACGCTTGGGAGAGGTCAAGGTGTATGCCTATGGGCCGCAGTATGGCAGCGGCGCGGTGGTGGCCAAGCTGCTGTAGCTTTTCTGTGGCTTTGTATTCGGCGCTTCAAGTGCCGGTGGTCACCAGCCGTATGCCCGGCAGCACCTGCGCCGCCACCTCCGGGTTGCGCGTGGCGTAGTCCACGTTCATACAGGCGATTTCCACGTGTTCTTCGCCCAAGGCCTGCGCGCGCGCGCCCTGGCCTTGTTCGATGGCCTGCAGCAGCATATGGTGCTGGTAATGGGCGTGCTGCATCCAGCGAGTGCCTTCTTCCAGCGACGATTGCATGGGCAGCATGGCGCTGGGCGCGCCGAAGGGTTGGCCGTTGAGCATGTCCATCATGCGCTGCACGGTGCGGTTGCCGCAGCCTTCCAGGATCAGGGCGTGAAAGCGGCTGTTGCCGTCCACGTAGGCGGCGTAGTCGTCCAGGCTCATGCTGGGCTTGTTGACGGCGGCGTCTATCTGCACCAGGCATTCACGCAAGTGGCGGGCCAGATGGGGCGCCATGCCTTTTTCGGCCAACTGGCGCGCGGCGTAGCCTTCGAGCACGCCGCGCGTGCGGATGGCGTGGGTGACTTCCTCGGGCGTAAAGCCGCGCATGCGATAGCCGCCGCTGGGCACGGCTTCGATCAGGCCTTCGTATTCCAGCGTGGTCAGCGCCAGCCGAACCGGCGTGCGCGAGGCGTCCAGGCGTTCGGCCAAGGGGATCTCGGCCAGGCGTTCGCCGGGGGCGAAAGCGCCTTTCAGGATGAGATCGCGCAGTTGGATCAGGACGCGGGACTGCTGGGTGTGGTTGACGTGGGTCTTCATGGCGGGCCGGCGAAACGATGCGGCATTTTACAAAATTCGGGGCTTGTATACGGCGGTTTGCATGCAGCTTAAGCCTGAAACCACAATATTGCATGCAAGCAGTATGGTTTCACCTATCGTTTTCCCTAGGTTTGAGTGGTTTTTATGTGGTAAAACCGTTCTATTGCATACAATGATTCCATTGGCCTTCAGGTGCTGTACGCAGCGCCGCGCATCTGCGAAGGCGTATCCCGAACACTCGATTGGAGTTTTCCCATGCCGATTACCGCGGAACAAAACGATTTCATGACGCGAGTGGGGCCCGGCACGCCGGCCGGCACGCTGCTGCGCCGCTACTGGCAACCCGTGGCCTTGTCCGAAGAACTGGAAGAAAAGCGCCCGCTCAAGGCGGTCAAGCTGCTGGGGCAGGAGATGGTGCTGTTCCGCGACGAATCCGGCCAACTGGGCCTGGTCGACCGCGACTGTCCGCACCGTGGGGCCGATCTGGCCTTCGGCCGCCTCGAAGACGGCGGCCTGCGCTGCCCCTTCCATGGCTGGCTGTTCAACGTCAAGGGCGAATGCCTGGAAACCCCGGCCGAACCCGAGAACAGCCGCTTCCGCCACAGCATCCAGCAGGGCGCCTACCCGGTGCTAGAGCGCAGCGGCATCATCTTCGCCTATCTGGGCGAAGGCGAAGCGCCGGCCTTGCCCGAGTTCGACTGCTTCGTCGCGCCCGACACGCATACCTTCGCCTTCAAGGGCCGGTGGGAATGCAATTGGCTGCAGGCGCTGGAAGTCGGCATCGACCCGGCCCACGCTTCTTACCTGCATCGCTTCTTCGAGGACGAAGACACGGAGGAAAGCTACGGCAAGCAGTTCCGCGGCGCCTCGGCCGACACCGACACCCCCATTACCAAAGTGCTGCGCGAATTCTCCCGCCCGAACATCGATCCCAAGGTGACGGACTACGGCATGCGCATCATCTCCACGCGCCAGCTTGACGAAAAGCAGACCCACGTGCGCGTGACGAACATGGTGTTCCCCGAAGCCATCGTCATTCCCATGAGCGCGCACATGACGATTTCGCAATGGCACGTGCCCATCGACGACACTTCCTGTTATTGGTATGCCATCTTCACTAGTTTCACCGAACCCGTCGACAAAAAGCAGATGCGCGACCAGCGCCTGCAACTTATCGAACTGCCGCATTACACGTCGCGCCGCAACAAGCACAACGACTACGGTTTCAACGTCGACGAACAACTGACCGAAACCTATACCGGCATGGGCCACGACATCAACGTGCACGACCAATGGGCGGTGGAGTCGCAAGGCCCCATCCAGAACCGCACGCGTGAACACCTGGCCGCCAGCGACAAATGCATCTATGCCTATCGCCGCATGCTGGTCAAGGCCATCGAAAGCACGCTGGCCGACCCCAAGGCGCCGGTGCCCATGATGCCGGACGCCGAGCAGGCCCGCGAAATGATAGGGCCCATTTCCATCGACGGCGTGGGCGCCAGCACGCTGACGCCCGAACAATACTGGGAACAGGCCGACCGCAAGCGTCGCGAAGCCTGCGACTGGGCCGCCAAACGTCTGACCGCTTAGTATCAACAGAAACCCTAGGGGAAAATATGGTCAGCTTCGTTGAACAACATGAGCTGTGGTCAGCCCAACAGGCCGCCGCGGGCGCCGATCTCGCCAAGCGCTTCAAATCGGGCGAGCTGGACGTCGTGCGTTTCGCCTTTTCCGACCAGCATGGCATCTTGCGCGGCAAGACGCTGGTGGCGAGCGCCGCGGCGTCGGCGCTGACCAGCGGCGTCAACCTCACCAGCACCTTGTTCGCCAAGGACACCTCCCACACCACGGTGTTTCCGGTGTTCGCGGCAGGGGGCGGCTTCGACTTCCCCGGCATGCAGGGCGCGGCGGATTTCGTCATGGTGGCCGACCCCGCCACTTTCCGCATCCTGCCTTGGGCGCCGCGCACCGGCTGGCTGCTGTGCGACGCCTACATGCCCGATGGCCGTCCGTCGCCGCTGGCCACGCGCAGCATTCTGCAGCGCGCCCTGGGCCAGTTGGCCGAGCAGGGCTTCGAGCTGATCAGCGGGCTGGAAGTCGAGTTGCACGTCTTCCGCCTGGAAGACGCCAGCATGCAATTGCAGCACGCCAGCCAGCCCGGCCAGCCGGGCGAGCCGCCGGCGGTGTCCCTGCTGTCGCACGGCTATCAATACCTCACCGAGCAGCGCTACGACAGCGTGGACGAAGTCATGGAGTTGCTGCGCGTTACGGCGCAGGGCCTGGGCCTGCCGCTGCATTCGCTGGAGGTCGAGTTCGGCCCGAGCCAGTTCGAGATCACCTTCGGCCCCATGGCGGGCATGGCTTCGGCCGACGCCATGGTGCTGCTGCGCAGTGCGGTCAAGCAGGTGTGCCAGCGCAACGGCTATCACGCCACCTTCATGTGCCGTCCGCGCATTCCCAACGTCATGTCCAGCGGCTGGCATTTGCATCAATCGCTATGCGACCTCAAAACGGGCGAGAACGCTTTCATCCCGACCGAAGAAGGGCAGACGCTGTCGCCGCTGGGCCAGCATTACATGGGCGGCCTGCTGGCGCACGCCCATGGCGCGGCGGTGTTCTCCACGCCCACCATCAACGGCTACCGCCGCTACCGTTCGTTCTCGCTGGCGCCCGACCGCGCCTCGTGGGGCCGCGACAACCGCGGCGCCATGCTGCGCGTGCTGGGCGGCGTGGGGCAGTCGGCCACGCGCGTCGAGAACCGCGTGGGCGAGCCCAACGCCAACCCTTACCTGTACGTGGCCTCGCAAGTGTTCTCGGGCCTGGACGGCATGCGCCGCCAGCTCGACCCGGGCCCTTGCGCCGACACGCCCTACGAATCGCCCGCCGCCTTGCTGCCGCGTTCGCTGGGCGACGCCCTGCAAGCGCTGCGCGGCGATGCGTATCTGTGCGAACAATACGGCCAGCGCTTCGTGGATTACTTCTGCCACCTGAAGGAAGCTGAACTCGCGCGTTTCAACCAGATGGTCACCGACTGGGAACAGCGCGAATATTTTGATATGTTCTAAGGCAAAGCCTGTATGGCGCTGGCCGGGCCATGCCTGACCGGCTTTCATGCCATCATGCTATGACGCCCCGCCCCGGCGGGGCGTTTCCATTTATCCGGCGAGCCGATGCGCCTGCCTCTCAAACGAAATAGAGCGACACGTATGAAGCCAATAGCGATTTTCCAGCATACCCACGTCGGCGTGCCCGGCGCGGTCATTCCGGTGCTGGAAGAATTGTCACTGCCCTGGACGATAGTGCCCGTCATGGACGGCGCGCCCATACCGGAAGACCCGGAGGCCTACAGCGGCATCGTGCTGATGGGCGGCGGCATGGGCGTCAACGACGGCCTGGACTGGCTGGCGCGGGAAATCCGTTTCGTGCGCCGGGCCAGCGACGCCGGCGTGCCCGTCATCGGCCATTGCCTGGGCGCGCAGATGCTGGCCACGGCGTTGGGCGGCCGCGTGGAAAAAGGCCCGCGCATGGAAATCGGCTGGCAGCGCGTGCAATACGGCGATGCGCCCATCGTCTCCGAATGGCTGGGCCAGAGGCAGCCAGAAGAAGTCTTCCAGTGGCACCAGGACGTCTTCACCCTGCCCGAAGGCGCGCAGCGACTGGCTTGCAACGACGTCAGCCCGAACCAGGCCTTCGTATTCGACGGCCGCCACTTCGGCATGCAGTTCCACCTGGAGATGACGCCCGAACTGGTGAGCTCCATGGCCCACGCCAACCGCGCCAGCCTGGAACGCGAACTGGCGCGCGACAACCCTTCCGCCAGCAAGCGGGAAGAATTGACCGAGCGGCTGGAGCAGCGCTTGCAGGGGCAGTACGAGGCCTTGCGGACGGCGTATGGCAGGTGGACGCGGGGGCTGAAGTAAGGCTGCAATTTGCCAGGCGTTCAGATGCTCAGGATTGGCAATGTCTGAAGATGCTTGTCGATCGCTGCTTGCACGTCCTGATGCATGGGCAGGTGCATTTTCTCGGCGGCCCAGTGCTGCATGAAAAGCACAACGGTTTCCTGCGCAGTCTCTAGCACCAGCTTGCGTGGCAGGGCGGCTTTGGCGGCCAGGTGTTCCAGTTCGTCCGTGGTGTAGCCCGAGAACGCTTTGCTGCGGCTGAAAGCCAGCGCCGACCTTTCCCCTGGAAGATAGGCGACGGTGGAGACGAAGTCGTAGGCGGGCGACAGCGTAGCGCGGCGCTGATCGCGATAGATGAGCGACCAGTTTTTCAAGTGCATGTCGCCATTGCCGATCAGGACATTGAACGTCGCTCTTCTGATAAATTCGGCAATGTCGCTGTCGCCGGACTCGGCCGCGATAACCCGCGCCAGATTGCGGTAGCTGGCCTTGTCGTACTTGGCGTGCGGATACACCCCGAATACCTGGGCGAAGTCTTCGATGTGGATGCCGCGGCCGTCGACCATTCGGTCGAAGCGTTTGATAACGAATGCTTTGCCGCCTAGGTAGTTGGCGCTTTCTGGCAGATTGCTGACGGAAGCGACGTCGGCCAGATTAAACTCGGGCGTGTCGATGCCTACCCTATTCGCGAGCGTCATCATGGAGAATTCGTTCTCGGGCAAGTGCGTGAATTCCCGGGAAGGCAGCTTGACGATCCAGTGTCCGCCGACACCTCGGGCGGGGATGGTCATGCCGCCTTGCTCGTTCATGATGGCCGAGAATTTCAGTTGCACGCCAGCCAGTGAGAATCTCAGGGCGGGTTCGGGTATCGCCGGTTCAGCATTTCCTTCTTGGCCGGCGCGCCGAGGTTCCGGCCCAAGCGGGACATCGCTGGCAGCGACGGTGATGGCGCCAGGCAAGTCGCGGCCCAATGCCCGCAGCAAAAAGTATTCCCGCTCCGGGTGCACGTTGGCGGTATTGGCCAGATACTGCCGCAAATATCCTTCGGGTAGCAGATTGGAAAAGAAAGGCATGAGTTTGCCGCGGTGCGGCTTGAAATCCGTCAGCAGTTCGCCGAATTCATTCTTGAAGCTCAGGCTTAGCGTTGGCCTGTTCGAGTTGTTGATATAGGCCTCATCGAAAGTGAACAGGGTGCGTTCGCCGCCTACGTGCGTAAGCGTGCCGATAGGCTGGTCGTGGAGGAGAACGGTCAGCGCCGAGATGTCCGCCATTGCTATTCGTTCTCGTCCAGTGTATAGGCTGGCCTTGATTCGGCGGCGGCGTGCGCTGAAAAGCCGTCGGCTGCATGCCGCACTACGGCCTGTACGGCAGGCACGGCCTTGCGCGGTACCAGCACCGTCTCTAGATCCAGCGCATTGGCGATGGCGAGCAGGCTGGAGAGCCGCAGATCGACCTGATTGCTTTCGATTCTGGAAATATGCGATTGCGGCACGCCGGCTAGCTTGCTTAATTCGCGCTGGCTAAGGTTTTTTGCCATGCGTGCATGTCGCAATTGTTCGGCGAAGTGCTCAAAGTTATAGTTCATTTGATATATAAAAATACATCAATAAATAGAAAATATATACTAAACAATATCATCGCAACAGAAGAATGGAAACTGGCAAAGCCTCCACTGTGCCTGGAGACTACGCTGGGGGCGGGCTTAAATGCGAGTGGTTCGGCTTATGCCGAGAGACTTCAACGTTCCAGCGGACACTCTCAGTGTTGTTTGTGTATTGTTTTTTGGTTATATTTAATACACAACAACGCCTTGAGATCCCAGCATGTCTCGTACAAGCACCACTACCATGACCGTCCGCCTCAAAGGCTCGCTGAGCGACTTCGTCGCTGCCAACGTTGGCGAGCATGGCGCCTATGACAACGTCAGTGAGTACGTACGGGATCTGATCCGCCGCGACAAAGAGCGCACGGAGGCGGAGGCCTTTGCGCGCCTCAAGGCGGAATTGGCCTACGCATTCAACGCCCCCGAGTCTTCTTATCAGCCGTTGACGGCTGCGGACATCATTGCCCGCAACAAGGCTTGAGAAGGCATGGCAAGCGTCCGCATACAACAAGCGGCATCTTTTCGGCTCGATGAAATCTATCGCTACACCCGTGATCAATGGGGTGAGCAGCAAGCCGACCACTATATAACCGGCCTGTTCGAGGCGTTCTCCAAAATCGCGTCACACGGCGTGGCCTCCCGGCCAGTCCCAGCCGAGTTGGGGGTCGAGGGGTTTTTTTTCCGCTACGAGAAACACGTCGTTTACTGGCGCTGGCTGTCGGATGGCGACATCGGGATCGTCACGGTCTTGCACGAGCGCATGCACCAGATCGAGCGCTTTCGTAACGACTTCGGGCTATGAGCTCACATTTTGGGGATGCCATGCAGATACCTGGCTGGCTGATCGCCACTTATCAGCTGGTGGCGCTGGTATCCAGCCTCGGCGCGGTTCAGTCTCGGCTCAAAGAGCCCGCGCTTCGCCGCCCAGCACCACCCCCACGCACGGATTGCTGCCCAGCACGAAGGCCAGGTCGCCGGGGCGTTCTATATCCCACAGCGCGAAGTCGGCTTGCAGGCCGACGGCCAGTTGGCCGCAGCGGTTTTGCAGGCCCAGCGCGCGCGCCGCATGGGTGGTGACGCCGGCCAGCACGTGTTCGGGCGTCAGGCGGAACAGGGTGCAGGCCATGTTCATCGCCAGCAGCAGCGAGGTCATGGGCGAGGTGCCGGGGTTGCAGTCGGTGGAGATGGCGATGGGCACATTCGCTGCCTGCAGGGCCGCCACCGGCGGCAGCTTGGTTTCGCGCAGGAAGTAGAACGCGCCGGGCAGCAGCACGGCCACGGTGCCCGATTGCGCCATGGCCTGGATGCCGTCTTCGGAGAGGTACTCCAGGTGGTCGGCCGAAAGGCCGTTGTAGCGCGCCGCCAGCGCGGCGCCTTGCTGGTCGGAGAGCTGCTCGGCGTGCAGCTTGATGGGCAGGCCGGCTTGCCGGGCGGCCTGGAACACGCGCTCGGTCTGCGCCGGGGTAAAGCCTATGTTTTCGCAGAAGGCGTCGACGGCGTCGGCCAAGCCATCGCGCGCGATGGCGGGCAGCATTTCGTTGCAGACCAGGTCGACGTAGCCGTCGGGCTGGTCTTTGTATTCCGGCGGCAGCGCGTGCGCGCCCAGGAAGGTGGTGCGCACGTTGACTGGCAGCGTGCGGCCGATGCGGCGCGCGACGCGCAGCATCTTGGCTTCGGTTTCCAGGTTCAGGCCGTAGCCGGACTTGATCTCCAGCGTAGTGACGCCTTCGGCCAGCAGGTCTTTGACGCGGCGCGCGCTTTGTTCGAGCAGTTCGTCTTCGGTGGCGGCGCGGGTGGCGCGCACGGTGGAGACGATGCCGCCGCCCTGGCGCGCGATGTCTTCGTAGCTGGCGCCGTTCAGGCGCGCTTCGAATTCGTGGTTGCGGTTGCCGGCGTAGACGATGTGGGTGTGGCAGTCGATGAGGCCGGGCGTGGCCCAGGCGCCGCGGGCGTCGTGGCGCTGGTCGGCGCGGTAGCCGTCGGGCAGTTCGCGGCGCGGGCCCAGCCAGGCGATCTTGCCGTCCTGGGTGGCGGCGATGGCGGCGTCTTCGATGACGCTGTAGATGCCGCCTTGCATGGTGGCCAGGCGGACGTTTTCCCACAGGGAATGCCAATGCGGTGCGGTCGGTGTGTTCATGATGTGGCGTCGTCGGACAAACGCATGGCCGGGTCGGCCAGGCGGGCGACGAGACGCGCCGCCGTACGCGCGGTGCGGTCGTCGATGTCGTAGGAAGGGTTCAGCTCGGCGATGTCGGCCAGCCTCAGCTTGCCGCTTTGCGCGATGGCGTCGAGCAGGTTCTCGATCAGGGGTAGGGCCACGCCGTAGGCGGCGGGGGCGCTGACGCCCGGGGCGACGGCGGCGGGCAGGACGTCCAGGCAGATGGTGAAGTAGACGTGATCCACTTGGGCCAGGAAGTCGCGCAGGTAGCGCAGCGTGCCGGCTTCGCGGCCCGGGCCCATGTCGGTGTCTTCGCGCCACCAGACGCCCAGTTGCCGGGCGCGGTCGAACAGCGCCCGGGTGTTGGCGAAGCGGCTCACGCCCAGACAGCAGTAGTGAAAGTCCCAGCCGTTTTCGCCGCAGTCTTCGGCGATCTGGCGGAACGGCGTGCCGGAGCTGCCGCGCGGCGCCATGCGCAGGTCGAGGTGGGCGTCCAGGTTGACGATGCCCACGCGCGGCGCCTGGCCGGGCTGGCGCTGCGCCAGATGCCGGGCCAGGCCGCGGAACGAACCCAGCGCAACCTCGTGGCCGCCGCCCAGCGTAATGGGCAGCAGGCCTTGGCCCAGCGCGGCGGCCAGGCGTTCGGCCTGCTCGGCCTGCGCGGTTTCGAGCGCGTCGTCTTCGCAGACGACATCGCCGGCGTCGAATACCGGCACGGAAGGCGCGGGCAGGCCGGCCAGCATGCGGCGCAGCTTGGCCGGCCCCTGGCGGGCGCCGATGCGGCCGTGGTTGCGCGCTACGCCGGCGTCGCTGGCGAAGCCCAGCAGCGCGACGCCTTCGCGGGCGTCGCTTGCCAGCGCCTGAACGCACTGGTGCCAGCGCCGCCCGGCGGCGCCTTCGTCGGGCGTGTCGTCGCGCCCCGTCCACACGGACATATCGGCAGGCTGGAACATGTCGAACCTTATGAAGGAAAAGCCAGGCTTACTTGATCATGGGCAGTTTCAGGCCGAAGCGCTTGGCGCATTCGATGGCGGTTTCGTAGCCGGCGTCGGCATGGCGCATGACGCCCGAGCCGCAATCGTTGACCAGCACGCGGGCCAGGCGGCGCTCGGCGGCATCGGTGCCGTCGGCGACGATGACCATGCCCGCGTGTTGCGAGTAGCCCATGCCCACGCCGCCGCCGTGGTGCAGCGACACCCAGCTTGCGCCGCCCGCGGTGTTCAGCAGGGCGTTCAGCAAGGCCCAGTCGGAAACGGCGTCGGTGCCGTCCTTCATGCTCTCGGTTTCACGGTTGGGGCTGGCGACCGAGCCGGTGTCCAGGTGATCGCGGCCGATGACGATGGGCGCCTTCAGCTCGCCGTTGCGCACCATTTCGTTGAAAGCCAGGCCAGCCAGATGGCGCTCGCCCAGGCCCAGCCAGCAGATGCGCGAAGGCAGGCCCTGGAAGGCGATGCGTTCGCGCGCCATGTCGAGCCAGGTGTGCACCGAACGGTTCTCGGGGAAGAGTTCCTTGATCTTGGCGTCGGTCTTGTAGATGTCCTCGGGATCGCCGGACAGCGCGACCCAGCGGAACGGGCCCTTGCCTTCGCAGAACAGCGGGCGGATGTAGGCGGGCACGAAACCGGGGAAGGCGAAGGCGCGCTTCTCGCCTTCGTCGTAGGCCACCTGGCGCAAGTTGTTGCCGTAGTCGACGACGGGGATGCCCATGTCGTGGAAGGCGAGCATGGCTTCGATGTGCTCACGGCACGATTGTGCGGCGGCGCGCTTGAGTTCTTCGTGGCGGGCGGGGTCGCGCTGGGCGTCTTTCCATTGCTCGACCGTCCAGCCCTTGGGCAGGTAGCCGTGCACCAGGTCGTGCGCCGAGGTCTGGTCGGTGACCAGGTCGGGCTTGATCTCGCCGGCCTTGGCGCGGCGCGCCAGTTCGGGAACGATGTCGGCGGCGTTGCCCAGCAGGGCGATGGAGACGGCCTCCTTGCGTTCGCAATGGTGCTTGATCAGGGCGATGGCGTCGTCCAGGTCGCGCGCCTGCTTGTCGACGTAGCACGTGCGCAGGCGGAAGTCGATGCTGCTTTGCTGGCATTCGATGTTCAGCGAAACGGCGCCGGCGAAGGTGGCGGCCAGAGGCTGCGCGCCGCCCATGCCGCCCAGGCCGGCGGTGAGGATCCAGCGGCCGGCCCAGTCGCCGCCGTAATGCTGATGGCCGGCTTCGACGAAGGTTTCGTAGGTGCCTTGCACGATGCCCTGGCTGCCGATGTATATCCAGCTGCCGGCCGTCATCTGGCCATACATGAAGAGGCCCTTGCGGTCCAGTTCGTTGAAGTGTTCCCAGTTGGCCCACTTGGGCACCAGGTTGGAGTTGGCGATCAGCACGCGCGGCGCGTCGGGGTGGGTCTTGAACACGCCCACCGGCTTGCCGGATTGCACCAGCAGGGTTTCGTCTTCATCCAGCTCGCGCAGCTGGTTCAGGATTTCGTCGAAGCATTCCCAGTTGCGCGCGGCGCGGCCAATGCCGCCGTACACCACCAGATGCTTGGGGTTCTCGGCGACTTCTTCGTCCAGGTTGTTCTGGATCATGCGGTAGGCGGCTTCGGCGATCCAGTTCTTGCACGTCAGCGTGCTGCCGCGCGGCGCACTGATGACGCGGCTGGCGTCGTAGCGGGGATCGTTCTGGAGGTGGGAGTCTTGCGTGGTCATGGTGGGTCCTCAATTCTCGGAAGCGGTGTCGGTGTCGTCCTGGTGCAGGCCCAGGTAGGCGGCGGTCAGGGAAGGGTCGTTCATGGCGTCGCTGGCCTTGCCTTGCCAGACCGGACGCCCGGATTCCAGTACGCAGATGTCGTCGGCGACCTGCAGGGCGCGGGTGGTGTTCTGCTCGACCAGCAGGATGGTCATGCCGTCCTTGCGCAGGGTTTCCAATGCCGCGTAGCACAGGTCGATGACCTTGGGCATCAGGCCGAGCGAAAGCTCGTCTATCATCAGCAGCTTGGGGCGCGTCATCAGGGCGCGCCCGATGGCCAGCATCTGCTGTTCGCCGCCGGAAAGATTGCCGGCCAGCGTGTGCAGGCGCTCGCCCAGGCGGGGGAAGAGGCCGAGCACGTAGTCGCGGTCCTTGGCGAAGTGGCTGGCGGGCTGCACCAGGCCGCCCACGCGCAGGTTGTCTTCGACGGTAAGGTCCTTGAACAGGCGCCGGCCTTCGGGCGAAATCGCCAGGCCCAGGCGCACGCGGTCGCCGGGCGTCGCGCCGGTGATGTCGCGGCCCTGGAACAGCGTCTTGCCGCCTTTCTGGGCAACGTGGCCGGCCAGGCACATCAAGGTGGAGGATTTGCCCGCGCCGTTGGCGCCCAGCAAGCCGGTGATCGTGCCTTCGCTCAGTGTGAGGTTCAGGCCGCCGACGGCCTGGAAGGCGCCGTAGCCGCAGGAAAAGTCAATCAGTTCAAGCATGGTCGGCCTCCGTGCTTTTGTTTGCGGCGTCGTCGCCGGCGCCGCCCAGATAAGCGGCGCGCACTTGCGGGTCGGCCATGACGCTGTGCGGTTCGCCCTGGCCGATGAGGCGGCCGTTGTCCAATACCACCAGGCGTTGGCAGATGCGCATGACTTCGCCCAGGTTGTGCTCGATCAGAATGATGGTAACGCCTTGGCGGTTGATCTCTTGGATGGTGTCGGCCAGCGCCTTGGCTTCTTTCGAGTTCAGGCCGGCCAGCGGCTCGTCGAGCAGCAGCAGTTCGGGGCCGGTGGCCAGCGCGCGGGCGACTTCCAGGCGCTTGAGCACGCCCAGCGGCAGCGTGCCGGGAAGCTGGTCGGCATAGCCCTGGATGCCCACGCGTTCGAGCAGCTCGCGGGCGATGTCCAACTGCGCGCGCTGGCTGACGTGCAGCAGCGCGCGCAAGGGCGAACGCGTCAGTTGCGAGCCCGCCGCCAGCGCGACGTTCTCGGCCACGGTGATCTGGCGCAGCGGCCGCACCAGTTGCTGGGACAGCGCCATGTGCTTGCGGATACGGCGATGGATGGGCTGCGTGGTGATGTCTTCGCCGCGCAGGTGGATGCGGCCTTCGGTGGCGCGCACCACGCCGGTGATGGCGCGCATCATGGTCGTCTTGCCGGCGCCGTTGGGGCCGATCAGGCCTAGCAGTTCGCCTTTGTAGGTGTCGAAGGTGACGCCGCTGACGGCTTTCAGGCCGCCGAACTGGACGGTGACGTTGTCGACGCGCAGCAGGGTTTCTTTGCTTGGCGTGTTCATGGCCGCGCTCCGGTGGGGTTGGATGCGGCGCGGGGCTTGCGCAGCGCGCGCACCATGCCGGCGATGCCGCCGGGCGAGAAGCGCATCATCAGGAACAGCAGGCCGCCGTAGACCAGCAGCTTGTAGTCGCCGATGAACTGGAACCACGCGGGCAGCGCCGACAGCAGCGCGGCGCCGAAGATGACGCCGGGCACCGAGCCGATGCCGCCGAACACCACCATGGACAGCACGGTGATGGACTCGATGAAGCCGAAGCTTTCCGGGCCGATGTACTTGAAGTGCTGGCCGTACAGCGTGCCGGCCAGGCCGGCCAGCGCGGTGCCGATGGCGAAGGCGGCCAGCTTGTAGCGCGGCACGTCTATGCCCAGCACGCGCATGGTGTCTTCGTCTTCGGCGATGCCGTTGAACACGCGTCCCATCCACGAGCGGCGCAGGTACACGCACAGCGCGGCGGTCAGGCCGGCCAGCACCAGCGACAGCACCATGAAGCCGGTCTTGGAAAGATCCGGGCCGGGGATGTTGGTGATGCCCATTTCGCCGCCCAGCCATTCCTGCTGGCGCACGACGCCGACGAACAGGAACACCACGCCCATGGTCGTGATGGCCAGGAAGTCGGCGCGCACGCGCAGGCTGGCCAGCCCGACGATGACGCCCAGCACGCCGGCGGCCAGCATGGCCAGCGGCATGGTGGCGTAGAACGGAACGCCGGCCTTGCACAGCATGGCCGAGGTATAGGCGCCCATGCCCAGGAAGGCGGCGTGGCCCAGGCTGATCTGTTCGCACAGGCCGGTGATGAGATTCAGCGACAGGGCGAACAGGGCCATGATGGCCATCGATGTGATCAGAGAAATTTCATATGCCATATTTGACCCCTCAGCGCTTGGAGAACAGGCCCTGCGGGCGCAGCATCAGGACGATGATGAGGAAGGCGAAGGCGATGGCGTTGCGATCCAGCACGTGGCCCAGGTAGATGGTGCCGAAGGATTCCATGACGCCCAGCACCAGCGCCGCGACCAGCGTGCCGCGCACCGAGCCCATGCCGCCCAGCACGATGATGGCCAGGCCCTTGTACGAAGGAACGCTGCCCATGGTGGGTTCGACGAGGTTGTTGAGCAGGCCCACCCAGACGCCGGCGAAGGCCGCCAGCGCCGAACCCACGAAGAAGTTCAGGTCGCGGATGGTGCGCGGGCGGATGCCGAAGGACTCGGCCATCTGCGGGTCGGAAACCGTGGCCTGGCAGGCGATGCCGACGCGGGTGCGGCTTTGCAGATAGCCCAGCACGGTGATGATGACGACCGTGCCGCCCATGACCCAGAGCTCGGCCACCTTGAAGCTGAGGCCGCCGAAAAGCGTCACGTATTGCTGCAGCGGGGGCGACTGGTACGACAGGCCCGAGGCGCCGAACACGATGCGGAACACTTCTTCGAAGGCGATGTAGAGGCCGATGGAGGCGATCAGGGCGACGAAGGGCGGCTGCTTGAGCAGGGGCTCGTAGCACAGGCGGTACATGGCCACGCCCGCCAGGCCCGAGGCCAGCATGGCGACCAGAAAGGCCAGGCTGAGGCTGCCGGTGCTGTTGGTGACGAGCACGCCGATGTAGCCGCCCAGCGTGAACAGGGCCGCGTGCGCGACGTGCAGAATGCGCAGCAGGCCGTAGACGAGTGTCAGGCCCAGGGCGATCAGCGCATAGATGCTGCCTTGAACCAGTCCTTGGGCGGTAAGCTCTAGGAAGAGCATGGTAACTCCCGGGATTGTTTGAAATGCGGGCCTTGTCCCGTTTCCCGATCGGGCGATCGCCTAGTCTGCGCCTCGCCTTTGCGTGCTGTTCGATCTGGAAATGAATGAGAGAAGGCCGTAAGGGCCGCCCGCCCCGCGAAGGGAGGCGGCCCGGGACGGACGCCTGGGTTTACTTCTTGAGCGTGGGGGCGGCCAGCAGCTCGGGGTCGGAGATGACGGAGTGGTGGCGCCATGCGCCGTCTTTCACGACCTGAACCTGCATGTCGGTGTTGACTTCGTGCAGGTCGTTGAACACCAGCTTGCCGCTGGGGGTTTCGTAGGTGCCGGCGGCGATGGCGTCGCGCAGTTCGGCGCCGCCCTTGCCGCCCGTCTTGCGCAGGCCCTCGATGAGGATGTCCGTCGCGCTGTAGGCCGCCGCGCCCACCATGTCGGCGCCGAAACCGGCCTTCTCTTTGAAGGCTTTCAGGAATTCCTGGGTGACGGGCACTTCGGAGTCGCGGTCGAGCGTGGTGCTGATGATGGTGCCTTCGGCGGCGGGGCCGGCGATCTCGATGAACTTGTCGGTGTCGTAGCCTTGCTGGCCGATGACGGGCACGGTGATGCCCGCGGCGCGCATCTGCGAGATGAGGGGGCCGGCGGTGAAGTAGTAGCCCGAGGCGTAGATGGCATCGGGTTTGTCGGACTTGATCTTGGCGATCAGCGCGCCGAACTGGCGGTCGGGCAGGCCGTATTCGTATTCGCTGATGATGTCCAGGTCGAACTTGGGCGCGGCTTCCTTGAAGCCTTCGGAGAGCGCCTTGCCGAAGTCGTTCTTGATGGTGACCAGGGTGACGCGCTTGGCGCCCAGGTTGCTGATGAGCTTGGCGCCGCCCTTGCCCTGCACTTCGCCCATCATGGTGACGCGGAAGACGTAGTCGCCGGCCTGTGTGACGCTGGGGTCGATGGTGTAGGCCGTAACGTAGGGCACTTGGGCGCTCTGGAAGATGCCGGCCGCCGCGCGCGAGGCGGCGGAGTACGAGCCGCCGACCGCGCCGACGACCTTGTCGCGCTCGATCAGGCGGGTGGCGACGGGCACGGCTTCCTTGGCCGAGGCCTGGTCGTCGTAGACCACGAGCTGGATTTTCTCGCCGTTGATGCCGCCTTTGGCGTTGGCGCGCTCGACGGCCAGTTCAGCGCCGTTCAGGGCCGACTTGCCGTCGAAGGCGGCGAAGCCGGTCAGCGGCACGTTGAAGCCGATCTTGATGTCGGCCAGCGCGCCGGCGGAGTAGGCGGTGGCGCCCAGGCACAGCGCGAGCGTCAGGGTCTTGATGCGGGAGCGAATCATGTCGTCCTCCTGGATGGGGGTGGGCGGCGGCCTGCGCCCCCTCGGGGGAAGACGGCCGCCAGGGTTTGATTTTCAGGAGCGTGGGCGGTAGAAAACGCTCCTAGCGTTAACCTCGAATAGTTTAAGTTGTATATACAAGTTGCACAAGAACCCGCACCCCATTTTTTTCCTCAGTGAAAACACTTAGTCGGCCCTGAAAAATCGGCAAAGCCAATGCTGGTGCGGGTTTCAGGGTAATTTTGGTGGTCAGGATTTGCAGGAGTTGAGATAATGTGGGCACATTTTCCGTAAGCGTCCGATCAATGCCGTCTTGAATTAGATCTGAATCTCACTTAATCGTTGATTGACCTCATCAAGGTCGAAGGCGGCGGGGTCGAAGCGTCTACCGTGCCAGAGCAGCATGTCATCGTATTCAGGTGCGTCCTGTCGGAGAGGACTTGCACGAAGTGCTCGTAGCCCGGCAGACCGCCGACATCTTCAGGCGGGCAGGCGTTGGCACCGTCCAGACACCAGGGAGAGGCCAGCGGTCCACTGAAGGAAGCCACCTCCATGACACGTAGGTCGTGCTCCCAGTAGTCTCCGAAGTCGTAGACATAGGCAAGACGCTGAACATCGCCTAGCGCCTTGTCCAGCCTCACCCGTTTTTCGCTCTGTAGATTGAGTTCCGGATAGTCGGGATCCGGCTCTCCATAGCGCACGCCGTTGATCTGAAATTCATGCAGATGTCCACCCTGCCAACCCATCGCTCGCAGAATCGTCACGTGCAGCTTAGGCAGCGTGATTCGGCTGGGCACGACGACGATGCGATGGATGACGGGCGTGATGTGGCGCAGTTCAATGCGTAGTACCAGCGCTGTGCCTTGCAGGGGCACGACCTTTGCGCGGCTTACGCCGCCTGTTCGTTGCAGGGTAAAACCAGATGCCATGGCAACAAGTCCTGGATGCGGTTGATCGGGTAATCGGCGATGCGCGTCAGCACCTCTCGCAGATAGGTCAAGGGTTCGATGCCGTTCAACGCCGCCGTACCCAGCAGACTATAGATCGCTGCGGCGCTATGCCCGCCAGCATCGGAGCCGGCGAACAGAGAGTTCTTACGCCCCAGGGCGACCACGCGCAAGGCACGCTCAGCTGCGTTATTGTCGATCTCGATGCGACCGTCATCGACATAGCGCGTCAGTGCCGTCCAGCGGGCAAGCGCATAGCGTATTGCCTCGGCGAGCGCCGACTTGCGTGACAACGCCCGCAGTGTGTCATGCAGCCAATCATGCAGCGACGCCAACACGGGGCCAGCCCGCGCCTGGCGGACCTGCTGGCGTTGATCTGCCCGCTTGCCGCGTATCTGTGCTTTCAATGCCGTAGAGTTCACCGATGCGTGTGATGGCTTCCAACGCCAGAGGGCTGGCCTGCTGCTGTGCAATGTCGTAGAACTTGCGGCGCACATGCGCCCAGCAGGCCGCCTCCAGGATCCTGCCTGTCTCGTGCAGACGGTTGAACCCGGCATAACCATCGGCCTGCATGACGCCCGAGAAGTGTTTCAGGTGTTTGACAGGGTGCTCCCCCTTGCGATCCGGTGAGTAGCCGAACCAGACGGCTGGCGGCGCATCAATGCCAGCCGGTCGATCATCTCGCACATACGTCCATAAGCGTGCCGTCCTGGTCTTGCCCCGGCCTGGCGCCAACACCGGTACAGGCGTATCGTCGGCGTGTACCTTCTGGCCCGCCGTCACGTAGTTGTGCAGGGCTTCTACCAAGGGACGCAACAACCGACCGCTGGCGGCAACCCAGTCAGCCAGCGTCGAACGCGACGGGTCCACACCGTGACGTGCGTAAATCGCGCTCTGGCGATAAAGCGGTTGATGGTCGCAGTACTTGGATACCAGCACCTGGGCCAACAGACCAGGGCCAGCTTTCAAAGGCCAGGTTCGAATTCCGCTGGACAGACCAGTTCAACCTGGGCCTGGATCCCGACAAAGCACGGGAATTTCATGATGAAACACTGCCTAAAGAGTCAGCAAAAGTTGCCCACTTCTGCTCCATGTGCGGCCCCCAGTTTTGCTCTATGAAAATTTCGCAGGACGTGCGTGCTTTCACAGAGACAAACATAGGCGTTGAAAAATCCATTGATGAAGGCATGAAACAAAAGTCAACTGAGTTTCTGTCGAAATGGCACAAATATTTACAGGGTACTATAAAGGGTGCTCGAAGTTGCCCTCAGAACCCCTTGAGTTCGTTGCGCAATGCCGTGCGCAGCAAATAAGTACGAACTTTCTGCGGCACACGGCATTTGGTAAACGTCTAACGATCTAGGCTGGGAGCAATAACCGAGATATTTGAGAGAATTGAGACTGACGCGTTCCGATGATTTGTGTCAGCTTTGGTCTGTTGCGCGCTTTCCAGGCGCTGAGCGACAGCGCACACCAGGAGAATGAAGTATGCAGTTCACACGACACGTCCCGTTGACGCCACTGATCGCCGGCCTTTTGATGGTTTCCCCTGCGGTGGGCCAGGTGGCCGACCAGATCTGGTCTGGCGGGCCGGTTGTCACGATAAACGACGCTCAGCCTGTGGCGCAGGCGGTGGCGGTAAAGGACGGGCGCATTCTGGCGGTGGGTAGCAGCGAAGATCTGCAGAAGCATCGCGGTGATCAGACGCAGATGATGGACCTGAAAGGCCGCGCGATGTTGCCGGGCTTTGTCGATGCGCACGGCCATGCCTTCATGATCGGTATTCAGGCGATGTCGGCCAACTTGCTGTCGCCGCCCGATGGCAAGGTGACTGACATTTCCAGCCTTCAGAAAACGCTGCAAGCCTGGTCGCAGCAGCATGTCGACACGCAAAAGAGCATCGGCATGATCATCGGTTTCGGCTACGACGACGCCCAGCTGAAAGAACAGCGGCACCCTACCCGTGAAGACCTGGATGCCGTGTCCAAAGAGGTGCCCATCCTCATTATTCATCAGTCCGGCCATCTTGGCGTCATGAACAGCAAGGCTTTGCAGGCGGCGGGCATTCAGCCAGGTACAGCCAATCCGGAAGGCGGTGTCATTCGGCGCGAACAGGATGGCAAGACCCCGAACGGGGTGCTGGAAGAGGCTGCCTTCTTTGGCGCGCTGGCAAGCCAGTTCAAGAAGATGACCGCTGCCCAGGCGCAGGCCTTGTTCGTGGCGGGTACCGGGCTGCTGGCCCGCTACGGTTACACCACGGGGCAGGAAGGCCGCGCCACGTCGGGCATCGTGCCGTTCATGCAGGCGGCGGCGAAGGCGGGTGACATTCCCATCGATGTGGTGACGTACGTTGACGTATTGCAAGACCGCGACTTCATCGCGAAGAATGTCAGCCGTGACTACGCCGACGGCTTTCGCGTGGGCGGTGCAAAACTGACGATCGATGGCTCGCCCCAGGGGTTCACGGCGTACCGCGACCGGCCCTATTACAAACCGCCTGCAGGGTACCGGGCCGATTATCGCGGCTACTCGGCGGCCACGCCTGACCAAGTGTTTGACGCCGTGGACTGGGCCTTCGCCAACGACATCCAGATTCTCACCCACGCGAACGGTGAAGCCGCGTCCGACATGCTGTTGGCTGCGATCAAGACAGCCCGCAAAAAGCATGGCGTGAAAGATCGCCGCGCTGTCCTGATTCACGGGCAGTTTCTGCGCCGTGACCAGATTGCCACCATTGATGAGCTGGATGTTTTTCCGTCTTTGTTCCCGATGCACACGTTCTATTGGGGTGACTGGCACCGCGATCGCACGGTGGGCCCCGTGAACGCCGACAACATATCGCCTACCGGCTGGGTGCGCGAGCGCGGCATGATGTTCTCCACCCATCACGATGCGCCGGTGGCGTTCCCCGATTCAATGCGGGTGCTTTCGGCCACGGTCACGCGGCGTTCGCGTTCCGGTGACATACTCGGGCCCGACCAGCGGGTCGATGTCATGACCGCCTTGAAGGCCATGACAATCTGGCCTGCCTACCAGCACTTCGAGGAGAACGGCAAGGGGTCGATCGAGCCTGGCAAACTGGCTGACTTCGTCATCCTGTCGGCCGACCCCACGGCGGTCGACCCGGAAACGCTCGACACGCTGAAGGTGATGCAGACCATCAAAAAAGGCAAGGTCATCTACCGGCACGATGACGCTTCGGCTTCCGTGGGTTCGGCCGCCGAAAGCGCCGCCGCCGGCGACGTGCTGGCCCGGCTGCTGAACCATTGGCAGCATACCGAAGAACAGTCCGGCCACGGCGCCCATGGTCATGGCCCTGAGCTGCTGATGGGCGCTTTGCTGCAGGGACTGGATCCTTGAGCTTTCAAAAGATGTTTGTCGTGTGGCGTTGTTTGTTTGGTGTTTTAACGTTGTTGCTATTGTCCGTTGCGTCTGCGTCTGCAGCCGTGGCTGACTGGTCGGGCGATTGGGACAGTACGTGGCGTGACCGCACGGCGCGCATCAAGCTTGTGCAGTCAGGCGATAACGTCACGGGTCATTATCGTTTAGAAAGTGGGCAAATACAGGCCAAGGCCAGCGAACGTGTTCTGCGCGGGACCTGGACTGAGCGTGGCCGTCATGGCAGTTTTGTTGCCGTAATGGCCGCGGATGGTAAAACATTCACTGCTCGTTTCGGTAGCGGTGAGTGGCTCACAGGCATTCGTGTTGAGGCCGATGGTCAGTTTCAAGGACAGCCGGTTGACCGCTCAAGCCCGGCGATGGTCGCGCATCATTTTCTAAATATCATGAATGCCATCGGGCCAGGCCGTATGGAGCTGCTCAGCGAGGCATCGTTGTTCCTGGACTTTTCCGGCGTTGTGCCATCACAAGTCAGCGAGCTTGATTACACACAGGCGTTATTCAATGTCCTTGATGCGATGACTTTTCGCATTTGGTCCCTGCAGCCAGCACCAGGGGCAACGGAGTATACGGCGCAGTTGCATCAGGCGGGTACAGATGTGACTTTCTTACTTAATTTCAAACGTTCGGGCGAGGACTGGTTTATTGTTCCGCCCTCTTTCACTGACCTGCAAAGCAGCGTGCAGCGTGCTCGACATGAACGTCCGGTGCTTATCGATGACAAGAACGCTGCACTGGCTTCCCCACGACACACAATGCAAACCCTCGTGCGCGCCTTTGATAATGAGTCTCCCGCAGTAGACCGAGCTTTATCAACGCTGAATCTCTCTCAGCTTTCAGGGCTTGCACGAGAATACGAGGCGCCCAGATTGGCTCGTTATATCAATAGATCGTTGCAGCGTATTGGGGTGTTAACCTGGCAGGAAATACCTGATGATCCCAAGGCGATGGGAGCCTATGTTCATTTTGAGCATCCATTAGGTGCCATCACGCTTGAGCCGATCGCCACAGATGAGGGCATCATATGGCAGTTTTCGCCTGAAACCTTACAGAGCATTCGTGCAGTGTACGCTGCGCTCGACAACATGCCACCGAGCGCACTGAAATATGTACAGCCTCAGGTTGAGAGTTTGTATTTCCGCACACGTGATGCGGTTCGCAATTATTCACAGACGTTGGTCAAGCGCGCCGGGCCAATGGAGATTTGGCAGTGGCTAGGACTGGGCCTCGTACTTTTCCTTGCTTTTGGCGTCGGCAAGATTGTCAACATGTCGTTTTATGCACTTGTGATGGGACGCTTCCTACCTCCTGCAGAACACACGTCCCTGACTCGTTTCTTCTTTTTGTGGTCCTTCCGCCTAATGGTTTTGGGCGTCTTGCTCAGGGCTTCTGATCATGTACTTGCGTATCCCGACTTCGTCCAAGTGGTGATTGCGGCGATCAGCTGGTCGTGTGTCATTCTATCGGGAATGATGCTTGTCTTGCTAGCTATTGGCCTAATCGTTGAGCGCATGAAGTCTGCGGGCATTGCTGGTGAAAATCATTTCACGTTGATTTCTTTCATCGCGGGCATTATCCGTATTGTTGTCATTGTATCGGCAGTGTTGTTGCTGGCCGATGTGTTGCAAGTACCCTACCAAAGCGTGCTTGCAGGTTTGGGGCTAGGCGGGCTTGCGGTTGCACTGGCCGCACAGTCAACGCTGCAGAATTTTATTTCCGGTATTACTTTGTATTTCGACAAGCCGATTGCCGTTGGCGACTACTGCAAATTCGGCGACAAGACCGGAACAATTGAGTTTATAGGGTTACGTTCTACGCGCATTAGAACGCTCGATCGAACCGTACTGACGATTCCGAATAGCGAGTTCTCCAACATGCAGATCGAGAACTATGCCAAGCGTGACAGCATTTTTCTGAACTCCGTCTTGAAATTGCGCTATGAAACCACGCCCGATCAGTTGCGCTTTGTGCTGGTTGAGTTGCGCAAACTACTGCTTGGGCATCCAAAAGTAGCCTCTGATCCTTTGCGTGTACGCTTTGACGGGTTTGGGTCGCATTCACTTGATATCAGTATTTTTGCGTATGTCATGTCAAGTGATTACACTGAGTACGTCGCCATTCGCGAAGATATTTATTTGCGTGTATTACAGTTGATCGAAGCGTCAGGAACGAAGTTGGCAGTACCGGCCGTTGTGCATTACAACACTCGAGACCGTATGCCTGACGAATCAATTGCTCAAGAGGGCGAGACACAGGTTCAAGAGTGGCGCAAAGAGGGGCGCTTACCTTTCCCTGACTTTACCTGGCAGGAGAAGGCTGCCTTACGGGAAAGTCTGGATTACCCGCCAGAGGGTTCCGTTGAGTACGCTAAGGTAAAACATAATTGATCCCGTGCCGGAGCCACACTAACCGGATTTGTACATCAAGTACCAATTTCACAGGTTTGCGTGTGCGACAAGGGTCATTTCCACCAGCCCCGCATCTAATGCGGGTTTCAGGTAGGCCCTGCGGAAATGCTCGCGGTGGGTCATTCCCAAAGCATCAGCCAGTTGTTGGCGAGACATCTCCCCGTCCAAGGCCACCAGTAAGCGCGGTACTTCGTTCCCCCTGACTAATCTCCGCACCCCGCATGAGCCCTGAGTATCCGGGTCATATCCCATACCCATAACTCCCAATTTTTTGTCTAATAGTGGTTGTTTTCTGGGAGTTTGATCGCCATGTTCGCTTGCCCCGCCACCGACGATTTTTTCCGTGCGCGCATTGACCAGATGATGGACCTGCGCCATTCGTTGGCGGTGCTGGCCTCGCGCATGCCGTGGCAGGAGATCGAAGCCGGGGTAGCGCATCGGTTTGTTCGCAAGGCCCACGAAGGCGAGGCGATGCCCGAGCTGGATCTGTTTGGCGAGACACCGACATGGCAGTTTTTCGCGGGGCAGGCGTACTTTGAACACCGCCAGCCTTGCGACGCCACCACACTGGTGAAGTTCCGCAAACTGCTGGGCGAAGACGGTGTAGAGGAATTGCTGGCGCAGACCCTCAACGTGGCGGTTGAACTGAAGTTGATCAAGCCCCAGGAGCTGAGCCGGGTGATCGTGGACAGCACGGTACAGGAGAAGGCCATTGCCCATCGCGACGGACAGCCGGCTGCTGGAGACGGCACGCATCAAGCTGGTGGACGCAGCCAAGGCCGCCGGCATCGCGCTGAAGCAGACCTTTGCCAAGGAAGGCGGACAACTGAGCCGTCAGGCCGGGCGCTATGCCCACGCGCGCCAGTTCAAGCGTCTGCGCCGGGCGATCAAGCGCCAGCGAACCATTGTGGGGCGGCTTGTGCGCGAGATGGATCGCAAAGCCAGCGCGATGGGGCAGGCAGTTCGTGACGCCTTGAGCGAGGTTCTGGATAAGGCCCAACGCATTGCGGCGCAGAGCGCGCAACGCAAGGCGGTCAACGGGCAGCCCAAGCTGTACGCCTGGCACGCGCCAGAAGTGGACTGGAGCAGGCCACCATTCTGATGCAGGACTGCGCCGATAAGCTGGTCACGGTGTTTGTGGATCTGGGCTATCGGGGCGTGGATGCCGAGAACCCCGGCGTGCGCATCATCCACCGGGGCAAACCCAAGCGGTTGACGGCGCAGGAGAGAAGGCAGCTTAAGCGGCGCCAGGCCATTGAGCCCATCATCGGCCACTTGAAGTCGGATCATCGAATGGATCGCTGTCATCTGAAAGGCGAACACGGTGACCGATTGCACGCGGTGCTGTGCGCAGCGGGCTACAACATCAAATGGCTGCTGCGCATGATTGTCAAGAAGGGCGTGCCCTTCCTGTGGCGTCTTTTTTTGCGCCTGCAAAAAGACATTGATAAAGGTCGATTCTGGTCAATCTTGGTTTCACGGCGACACAGTGGTCGAATCAACCGCCGTGTCAGCTCAATAAAACCGGCGCTCCTGGCGGCGTGAAGCGGTCCTTGACGGTCGAAATGAATATTTCAGGGCCGACGAATTATTCAGCTCCGACCACTTAGATTTCATCGGGTGGAGCGCGCGGGCGCGACGACGTTCAGGCGGATTTTTCCCAGAGCACGGGGAAGAGCTCGTCGTTCAGCGGCGCGCCTTCGGGCAGGCGTTCGCGCAGCCCCGGGAATTCCGGCGAGGTCGTCCAGGGACGCGGCGCGTGGCGCATGTCGTCGCCCAGGAAGCGCACCGAAAACACCCGGCGGCGGCGGTCTTCGGCCACGCCGCCGGCCCCGTGCAGGGTCAGCATGTGGAAGCACACCACGTCGCCCGGCTCGATTTCCCAGCCCACGATGGGGTAATCGCCACGTGCGGCCTCGATGTCGGGCAGGTCGACCAGCGAGCCCTCGGGGAACCACTTGGCCTGGTTCTCCTTGAACGAGCGCGGCATCAGCCACGGCCCCTTGTGCGAGCCGGCGACGAATTCCAGCGTGGAGGCGCGCGCGACCGGGTCTACCGAGATCCACATGCTGCAGTTCTGCCGGCCCTCGACGTTGTAATAGGGCTGGTCCTGGTGCCAGGGCGTGCGCTGCTGCGTGCGGGGCTCCTTGACCAGCAGGTGGTCGTGATACAGCCGCACGGTTTCGCAGCCCATCAGCAGGCCCGCCGTCTGGCCGACGGGAGACTCGAAGATGAAGCGGCGGTAGGCCTCGTTTTCCTGCCAGTTGCAGAAGTCCTGGAAGAAGCTGCCGGGGTCGTTGGCCTGGCTGGCCACTTTGCCCCGGGGGCTGGGATGCGCCAGGTTTTCGTCTATGCCGCTTTTCAGCAGGGCGACTTCTTCGGGGCTGAGCAGGCCTTTCAGGCAAATGGCGCCGTCCCGCTGGAAGGCTTCGATCTGCTCGGGGGTGACGACGGCGCGTATGCGTTCTTGGATGCTGCGGTTCATTGATGTCTCCAGAATGGCCGCGCTACTTGCCCGCACGCGTGGGCGCAGCAAGCAGCACTGGGTCGGAAATGACGGAATGATGGCGCCAGGCCTTGTCCTTCACGACCTGCACCTGGATGTCGGTGTCGACTTCGTGCAGGTCGTTGAAAGCCAGCTTGCCGCTGGGGGTGTCGTAGGTGTCGGCGGCGATGGCGTCGCGCAGTTCGGCGCCGCCCTTGCCGCCCGTCTTGCGCAGGCCTTCGATGAGGATGGCGGTGGCGCTGTAGGCCGCCGCGCCCACCATGTCGGCGCCGTGGCCGGCCACTTTCTGGAAGTCTTCCAGGAAGGCCTTGGTGACGGGCACTTGGGAGTCGCGGTCGAGCGTGGTGGTGATGAGGACGCCTTCGGCGGCGGGGCCGGCGATCTCGATGAACTTGTCGCCGTCATAGCCTTGCTGGCCGATGACGGGGGCGGTCACGCCGGCGGCGCGCAACTGCGAGATGAGGGGGCCGGCGGTGAAGTAATAGCCCGAGGCGTAGATGGCGTCGGGCTTGTCGGACTTGATCTTGGCGACCAGCGCGCCGAACTGGCGGTCGGAAAGCGCATATTCGTATTCGCTGACGATGTTCAGGTCGAATTGCGGAGCGGCTTCTTTGAAGCCGGCCGCCAGGGCTTGGCCGAAGTCGTTTTTCATCGTCACCAGGGTGACGCGCTTGGCGCCCAGGTTGTTGACGAGCTTGGCGCCGCCTTTGCCTTGAACCTCGCCCATCATGGTGACGCGGAAGACGTAGTCGCCGGCCTGCGTGACGCTGGGATCGATGGTGTAGGCGGCCACGTAGGGCACGCCGGCGTTGTGGAAGATGCCGGCCGCCGCGCGCGAGGCCGCCGAGTACGAACCGGAGACGGCGCCGATGACCTTATCGCGTTCGACCAGGCGGGTGGCGACGGGCACGGCTTCCTTGGCCGAGGCCTGGTCGTCGTAGACCACGAGCTGGAGTTTTTCGCCGTTGATGCCGCCCTGGGCGTTGGCGCGCTCGACGGCCAGCTCGGCGCCGTGCAGCGCCGATTTGCCGTCGAAGGCGGCGAAGCCGGTCAGCGGCACGTTGAAGCCGATCTTGATGTCGGCCAGCGCGCCGCCCGAATAGGCGGCCGCGCCCAGGCACAGCGCAACGGCAAGGGATTTGAGGCGGACGTGTTTCATCGTATGTCTCCGGTTAAAGGTTGCTTGCGGCCCGGGGCGCCCGCAGGCAAAAATGACGCCTGCGCCGCGCCTCGCGGCCGCCGCCCCGACAGGGGCTTTATTGTTGATATATGGCCTGGCGTCATGTTCGGTGACACGGCGCCAGTATTATTTTTCTTCAGATCAGTGTAAGTTGTATATACAAACCGCACAAGAACCTGAAGCCCTGTTTTTTGTCCGTGAAAATACCTAGGAGACACCGTTGTGATCGACGACTCACCGGTACGCCATGCCAAATCGAAAGCCGAGCCCAACCGCGTGCCGCAGTACG
The DNA here is from genome assembly GCA_934525625.1 of uncultured Burkholderiaceae bacterium. Lineage (GTDB taxonomy): Bacteria > Pseudomonadota > Gammaproteobacteria > Burkholderiales > Burkholderiaceae_B > Mesopusillimonas. The sequence goes on along the minus strand of CAKSZL010000001.1, from coordinate 100,580 downwards.
AGCGCATCAAGCTGTACCTGCTTGAGCAAGTGCAGTCCGGCTACTGGAAAGAGGGGGACGTCATCCCCGCCGAAGAAAGCCTGGCCGTGCAGTTCGGCGTCTCGCGCATGACGGTGAACCGGGCGATACGCGAGCTGACGGCCGAAGGCGTGCTCAGCCGCCGCCAGGGCTCGGGCACCTACGTGGCGCAGCAAAAATACCAGGCCACGCTGGTCGAGATAAAAAGCATCGCGGAGGAAGTCCGGGGCCGCGGCCATCGCTACCGCAGCCAGTTGCACGTATTGGAAGAAGTGCCGTCCACTGCGGCCCTGGCCGAGAGGTTCGCCCTGAAAACCGGGCAGCCGCTGTATCACTCCATCATCGTGCACTTCGACAACGACGTGCCCATACAGGTGGAAGACCGCTGGGCCAACCCCGCCATCGCGCCCGCCTACATGACGCTGGATTTCGCCGTCACCACGCCCAACGAATACCTGATGGCGGTCGCCCCCTTGCAGCGCGTCAACTACCGCATCGAGGCGGTCAAGGCTCCGCCCGCCATTGCCGGCATGCTCGGCGGCGCGCAGGACGAGCCCTGTCTGGTGCTGCATCGCAAAACCTTCTCCTTCAACCAGGTGGCCTCGGTGGTCACCATGTGGTATCCGGGCAGCCGGTATCAGTTCGAGGGCAGCCTGTAGAAATTGTTATAATGTAACGTTTTTGGGATTTCAAGAGTGCCGCGCCGCTGTGCGAACGCCGCACGACTCACGGCAAGGAAAGGCAATCTCATGCGCGGTGTACGTCGTCTCTTTTTATTGTCGGGCAGCAAGCTGGCGTCAGCCTGCGCGGCGTGGGGGCTTCTAGCTTTAACCGGTCTGGCGCAGGCCGCGCCGGTCAAGGTAGTGGCCAGCTTCTCGATACTGGGCGACTTCGTGCGCGAAGTCGGGGGCGAGCGCGTCGAACTCACGGTAATCGCCGGACCCGGCCAGGACGCCCACGTCTACGAACCCCGGCCCGCCGACGTCGCGGCGGTGTCCTCGGCCGATCTGGTCGTCGTCAACGGATTGCATTTCGAAGGTTTTCTCGAACGCCTGATCAAGGCCGGCGCGGGCAAGGCGCCGGTGGCGGCGCTCAGCGACAACGCCGTGCTGCTGCCGTCGGGCGGCGGCCATGACCATGCCCACGACGACCATGCGCACGACGACGGCCACGACCATCATGGCCATTACGACCCCCACGCCTGGCAATCGGTGCCCAACGCCATTGTTTACGTGCGTAATCTGGCGCAGGCGCTGTGCGGCGTGGACGCCGAGGGCTGCGATGTTTATAAAGCCCGGGCGCAAGACTACACCGCCCGCCTGCAGGCGCTGCACGAGGAATTGCGCGGCATGCTGGGCGGCCTGCCAGCGCAAAGCCGCACGGTGCTGACGGCGCACCAGGCCTTCCGTTACTTTGGCCACACCTACGGCCTGACGTTTCTATCGCCCACCGGCGTGTCCACGGACGCCGAAGCCACCGCCGCCGACATGCGGCGCCTCATCGAACAACTGCGCGGTCAGCAGGTGGCGGCCATCTTCCTGGAGCGGAACGCCAATCCGCGCCTGGTGCGGCGCCTGGCAAGCGAGACGGGCATGTCCGTGGGCGGCACGCTGTATGCCGACACGCTCTCCGCGCCGGGCGGCGAGGCCGACACCTACCTGGACATGATGCGCCACAACGGCCACACCATCGCAAATACGGTGCAAGGCAAAGCGGCTGGCGACGCCGGCCAATGACGCCGGGCCTGCCGGATTGATTACAATTTCGGCCCAGTGCCGGTTGCTGAAAGCCGGCGTATTTCAGGGCCGCTGCTTAAGCGGCGCGGGCCCGAGTATCCTGTTTGGCTAATCCGAATATAAATACACGAACCAACCAATCGGGGCACTAGCCGGAGTCCGTATGCAGATGGCTTTTCAACTCCTGGGCGGCATAGGCCTGTTCCTGATCGGCATGTCGCTGCTCAGCGACGGCCTGACCCGCTTTGCCGGCGACGCGCTGCGGCGCGCCTTGCTGCGCTTTACCGGCTCGCCCGTCAAGGCCTTCGTGTCGGGCGCCTTGATCACGCTGGTGGTGCAGTCGTCCGCGGCCACCACCGTCACCCTCATTGGTTTCGTCAGCGCGGGGCTCATCAGCTTCGCCCAGGCGTTGGGCGTGGTCATGGGCGCCAGCCTGGGCACCACCGGCACCGGCTGGATCATCTCCACCTTGGGCCTGGAGGTCGATCTGGGTTTTTATACGATGCCGCTCATCGGCTTGGGAGGGCTGATGCGCCTGCTGATAGGCGGCCGCTGGCGCCACATGGGCACGGCGCTGGCCGGCTTCGGCATGCTGTTCGTCGGCATCGACACCATGCAGGCCGGCATGGCGGACGCCGCCGAATGGTTCTCGCTGTCGTCGCTGGTCGGCTCGGGCTGGCCGGGGCGCTTGATCGCGCTGGGCGTCGGCGTGCTGATGACGGTGCTGCTGCAATCGTCCACGGCCACGGTGGCCACGACATTGACGGCGCTGGACAGCGGCGCGGTCGACTTCGAACTGGCGGCCGTCGTAGTGATAGGCGCGGCCATCGGCACGACGTTGACGGGCGTGCTGGCCGCGCTGGGCGGCTCGCTGCTGGCCAAGCGCACGGCCCTGGCGCACGTGGTGTTCAACTTCTCCAGCGGCATCATCGCCATGCTGTTGCTGCCGGTCTTGCTGGCCGTGCTGGGTTTCGCCCAGCATCATCTGGGGCTGGAACCCGGCGGCGTCAGCCTGGCGGCCTTTCATACCCTGTTCATCGGCCTGGGCGTGGCGGTGTTCCTGCCGCATGCGGCCTGGTTCGCGCGGCGTATCGAACGCCTGCTGCCCGAGCGCAGCGATTCGCCCACGCGCTGGCTGGACAGTTCGCAATGGCAGGTGCCGGCGCTGGCGCTGGCAGCCTCGCAGCAATCGCTGCGGGCCATCGCCGGTATGCTCATGCGCGCCATGCGCCAAGCCTTCGAGGTAACGCCGGGCGAAGCGCCGCTGGCGCGGCAGATTTCCCCGAAGGATCTGGCCGGCGCGGAAGCGGCGCTGCGCGCCGTGCAAGACTACTTCACCCATATTCCGGCTTCGCGGGACGAACACGAGCTGGCCGCGCAGCGCCTATGCCAGATGCACGTGCTGGATCATCTGCTGCGCCTGGAGTCGCGTGCGCGGCGGTTGCCCGCGCTGACGCCGCAGGCCGGCATGATGGAGCTGGCCCAGGCGCGCGAGCTGTTCGCCGGCATGGCGACGCAAGCGGCGGGGCTGCTGGACGCCGAAGACGCCATGATCGCGCCGCAGGCGGTGGATGAGCTGGAAGCCCGGGCCGGCCAAGTCGCGCAACTGCGCCATCAGGCGCGCAGCAGAGTCATGCAGGAAACCGCCGGCGGCCAGCGCGAACCGGGCGAGGCGCTGCAAATGCTGGACGCCATGCTGTGGCTGGAGCGCGCCGCACACCACGTCTGGCGCATTTGCCACTATGCGGGCCAGTCGGCGGTGCAAGTGGAAGAAGCGGCGGATTGAAACCGTTTCTTCGCGCTCGCCTCATATTGAATGACGCAGGGCGGCATGCCCCGCGTATGCCTAGTTTTCGTCCTTGACGATGGTGGTGGGGCCGTTGACCTTGACGGACTCGATGCCGCCGTTGCGCGAGGGTTCGGATTGGTACATCTGGCTTTTGCCGATGATCTGCCCGTTGCTTGCGGCCAAGGTAAAGTAGGGCCGCCCGTCGGAGGCGGTCTTGCGCTGGTAGCGCTCGTCGAGAGGCGAGTTCTTGCGCACCGACTCGATGCCGCCCAGCATGGCGGCCTTGGTGGTGTAGCGCTCGCTGGTCAGAATGACCTCGTGGTTGCCGGCCTTGAGGTTGAACATGTACTGATCGCCGCTGCGCTTGACTTCGTAGTATCCGCTCATGAGATCCTCCCGGAAAGAGACTGGATGGTGGGCGATGGTCTCAGTATGTCGCAGCGGCGGGGCCAAGTGTGCGGCGACAAGCCAAAAATGACGAAGCTTGTCATTTTCGGGAGTGGCGCATGGCAGTGCGGCGCCTGCGCCGGGGCCGGTTTACGCTACGATACGCGCATGGTTTCTTCCTTCAAAAGCACTTCCGGCTGGCGGCGCATCCTGCGCGCATGGGGCTATTCGCTGAACGGCCTGCGCGCCGCGTTCAGGCACGAGGCGGCATTCCGTCAAGAACTGCTGCTGGCCGCCGTGCTGGCGCCCTGCGCCTTCTGGGTGGGCGACGACGCCTTGCAGATCGTGCTGCTGCTGGCCAGCCTGGCGGCCGTGCTGGTCGTGGAATTGCTGAATTCCGCCGTCGAGACTCTGGCCGATGCCGTGTCGACCGAACATCATCCGCTGATAGGCCGGGCCAAAGACATCGGCAGCGCCGCGGTGCTGCTGACGCTGGCGATGGCCGCGGCGGTGTGGCTGGCGGTGTTGCTTACCTGATTTGTTTCACGAGCTCGACGCCGTTGCCCTTGGGCAGCACGGCCTTGCCGTGCGCGACGCGCGTGCGAGGCGCATCAGGACGCCAGCGTAGCCCGGATGATGCGGTGTTCTTCCTGCTCGATGGCCAGCAGGTCGCCGCGCACGCTGCGTATATGCGTTTGCGCGGCCCGGAAGGCCTGTTGCGGCATCTTCTGGGTGACGGCGTTGTACAGGCGCGCATGGTGTCTGTCGATGCGGGTTTTCTGCGTTTTGCGGTGATACAGATTGCTTAGCGTGGCGAAGACGGAATTGAGCATCAAGTCGTTGAGCGTGCCCAGCGTATGCAGCAGCACCGGGTTGTGCGAAGCCTCGCAGATGGCCATGTGGAAGGCGTGATCCACGCGCGCATGCGTGGCGGTGTCGGTGGGTTCGCGCTGCGCGGCGAGCAGGTCTTCGTAGCGTTGCGTAATACGCGCATAGTCGCTCAGGGTGCCGCGTTCGGCGGCCAGGCGGGCGGCCTCGCTTTCCAGGAATTCGCGTACCTCCAGCAAGTCGTAGATGGTGCGCGGCTGCGTTTGCAGCATGTGCAGCAAAGGGCGCGGCGAAGCCGGGCGCATCAGGTTGGCGACGAAAGAACCCTTGCCGTGCGCGGTGTCGATAATGCCCCGGGTGCGCAGGATTTGCAGGCCCTCCCGCAGGGCGCTGCGCGAAACGCCCAGGCGTTCCATCAACTGTCTTTCCGACGGCAAGCGCTGCCCGGGGCGCAGCACGTTTTCGACGATCAGTTGCTCCAGCCGGGCGGCGGTATGGTCGGCCACCTTGGTTGGGAGCAGCTTGTCTTCATCCGATTTTTGCAAAGGCTTTGGCATCTGGTCTGACCAGTTTGGTGGGGAGGTTTTATTGTTTGAATATTAATATAAATATTTGAAATAAAAAACATTTTTTATTTATTATTGAGGTGATTGAAAAAACTGGTCTGACCTCTTTAAACTCGGCTGGACAGCATGCGGCCAAGCACCGTACCGTAAAAAAACGGCTATCGGGCAGCGCTCCCGAACCCGGAAAAACGCAAAAGCAAAGCGGTGCGAGGCAGACATTTGAACAACTTGTACGACGAATCGGTGGACGGCGTATTGCCCGACGTGGATAAATCCACTGTCTTGCAAGGGCTGTGGCAGGCAGTCCCCGGCCTGACCATCCTGCACGAAACGGAAGACCTGCGGCCCTACGAATGCGACGGCCTGGCGGCCTACCGCACGGTGCCGCTGATGGTGGTGTTGCCGCAAACCGTGGAGCAGGTGGCGGCGGTATTGCGCTACGCCCACCAGCACCAGGTGCCGGTCGTGGCCCGAGGCGCGGGCACGGGGCTGTCGGGCGGCGCCTTGCCGCTGGAAAAAGGCATTCTGCTGGTCATGTCCCGCTTCAACCGCATCGTGCATATAGACCCCGACCAGTCCATCGCAGTCGTGCAGCCGGGCGTGCGCAACCTGGCCATTTCGCAAGCCGCTTCCGCGTGGGGCATGTATTACGCGCCCGACCCTTCCTCGCAGATCGCCTGTTCGATAGGCGGCAACGTGGCCGAGAACGCCGGCGGCGTGCATTGCCTGAAATACGGCCTTACGCTGCACAACATTCTTCAAGTCAAAATGCTCACCATAGAAGGCGAGCCCGTCACGCTGGGAAGCATGGCGCTGGACGCGCCCGGCCTGGACTTGCTGCCGGTGTTCGTCGGCTCCGAAGGCATGCTGGGTGTGGTGGTCGAGGTAACGGTGCGGCTGCTGCCCAGCCCGCCCGTCACGCAAGTATTGATGGCCAGCTTCGACGACGTCGGCAAGGCGGGCAATGCGGTGGGCGACATCATCGCCGCAGGCATGATTCCGGCCGGCCTCGAAATGATGGACAACCTGGCCATACGTGCGGCGGAAGACTTCGTGCATGCGGGCTACCCCGTGGATGCCGCCGCCATCCTGCTGTGCGAACTGGACGGCGCCGAATTGGATGTGGCCGAGGACATGCGGCGCGTGCACCAGATTCTGCAGGCGGCGGGCGCCACCGACGTGCGCCTGGCGGCCAACGAAGCCGACCGCCAGCGCTTTTGGGCTGGGCGCAAGAACGCCTTCCCGGCGGTGGGGCGCATCTCTCCCGATTACTACTGCATGGACGGCACCATCCCGCGCCGGGCGTTGGCGCAGGTGCTGCGCGGCATCGCCGACTTGTCCGAAGAGTACGGCCTGGCGGTCGCCAACGTATTCCATGCCGGCGACGGCAATATGCACCCGCTCATTCTGTTCGACGCCAACAACCCGGGCGAGACGGAACGCGCCGAAGCGCTGGGCGGCAAGATACTGGAGCTTTGCGTGCAGGTGGGCGGCACCATCACCGGCGAGCACGGCGTGGGCCGCGAAAAAATCAACCAGATGTGCGTGCAGTTCGGCTCGGACGAACTGCTGACCTTCCAGGCCGTCAAGGCGGCCTTCGATCCGCAGGGCTTGCTGAATCCGGGCAAGAACATTCCCACCTTGCAGCGCTGCGCCGAGTTCGGCGCCATGCACGTGCACGGCGGCCATCTGCCTTTCCCCGAGCTGGAGCGATTCTGATGGAAGCCATTGCACGCGAAGACTGCGTCGCGCAGTGGATGGAACAAGTCGCTTCGGCGCGGGCCCAAGGACGCCGCCTGCTGGTGCGCGGCGCGGACACCAAGGCTTTCCTGGCCGAACAGGGCGAGGGCGAAGTGCTGGACGTGCGCGGCCACCAGGGCGTGGTCGACTACCAGCCCTCCGAGCTTGTGATCACCGTGCGCGCCGGCACGCCGGTGGCCCAGGTGCATGCCTTGCTGGCCGAGCAAGGCCAGTATTTCCCATGCGAGCCGCCGGAGTTCTCCGGCCGGGCCACCATGGGCGGCATGGTGGCGTCGGCCTGGGCCGGCCCCCGGCGCCCGTGGAGCGGCGGCATCCGCGACTACGTGCTGGGCTGCCGTCTGGTCAGCGGCCAAGGCAAGCACATGCGCTTCGGCGGCCAGGTCATGAAGAACGTGGCGGGCTACGACGTGTCGCGCCTGATGGCCGGCAGCTTCGGCTGCCTGGGCATACTTACCGAAGTGTCGCTGAAGGTATTGCCGCAACCCCGCAGCCGCCTTACGCGCGCGCTGGAGCTGACGCGCCGCCAGGCCGCGGACGGCTTTCTGCGCTGGCGCAAGGCGGGCTTGCCGCTTTCCGGTTTTTGTCATGATGGCGAACGCCTGTACCTGCGCCTGGAAGGCGGCGAGGCCGCCGTGGCCGCCGCCGCAAGCGCCGTGGGCGGCGAAGCCGCGGACGATGCCGTGTGGCCGGCGCTGCGCGAACAGGCCTTGCCGTTCTTCCAGCAGCCGGGCCAGCTGTGGCGCTTGAGCCTGCCCGTGGGCACGGTGCTGGAAACGTTGAGTGAACCATCGCTGATGGATTGGGCGGGAGCGCAGTGGTGGGTCAAGCTGCCCGCCGGCGCCGACGCCGAGCATCTGCGCGCGCTGGCCCGCCAGGCGGGCGGGCACGCCACCTGCCACGACAGAACGCCCACGCCCGGCCGCTGGCAAATGCCCGATGCGGGCGTATTGAAACTGAATCGCCAATTGAAGGCGCAATTGGATCCCCACGGCGTGTTCGACCGGGGTTGGCTGTTCCCGGAGCCTTGAAGCCATGCAAACCAAACTGAGCCCCGGCGCCGACTCGGTAAAGAACCTGAGCGTGGCCGAAGACATCCTGCGGTCTTGCGTGCATTGCGGCTTTTGCAACGCCACCTGTCCCACCTATCAGTTGCTGGGAGACGAGCTCGACGGCCCGCGCGGCCGCATCTACCAGATCAAAAGCGTGCTGGAAGGCAACGAAGTGTCGCGCAAGACCCAAGTGCACCTGGATAGATGCCTGACTTGCCGCAATTGTGAAACCACCTGTCCGTCCGGCGTGCGCTATCACGCGCTGCTGGACATCGGGCGCGAAGCCGTGGATGCGCGTGTGACGCGCCCGCTGCGCGAACGCCTGCTGCGCGCCGCCTTGCGCAACGTCGTGCCGCACAAACGCTTGTTCGGCGCGCTGGTGGCGGTGGGCTCGGCCGTGCGTTCCCTGTTGCCCGCCTCGGTGCGCGAGCACGTGCCGCAGGCCTTGCATGCGCGTGGCGCCACGCCCGCGCCGCGCCACGCGCGTTCCGTCGTGATGCTGGACGGCTGCGTGCAGCCGGTGCTGGCGCCCAATACCAATCTAGCCGCCGCCCGCGTGCTGGACCGCTTCGGCATCAGCGTGCGGCCGGCCCCCGCGGCGGGCTGCTGCGGCGCCAACGAGTTCCACCTGGGCGCGCCCGAAGCCGCCAAGAAGCGCGCACGCAAGAACATCGACGCCTGGTGGCCGCTCATCGAGCAAGGCGCGGAATCCGTCGTCATCACCGCTAGCGGCTGCGGCGCGTTCATCAAGGAATACGGCGAGCTGCTGGCCGACGACCCGGTTTACGCCGAGCGCGCCAAGCAGGTCAGCCAGCGCGCGGCCGACCTGGTGGAGGTCATGGCCGACGTGGATTGGCAGTCGGCGCCCATGCGGCCGCTGCGCGAAAAAGTGGCGTTCCACTGCCCCTGCACCCTGCAGCACGCGCAGAAGCTGGGCGGCAAAGTTGAACGCCTGCTGTCGGCGCTGGGCGCGGACATGCAGCCGGTGCCCGACGGCCACCTGTGCTGCGGCTCCGCGGGTTCATATTCCATCACCCAGCCCGAGCTGTCGCGGCAACTGCGCGACCGCAAGATTCAGGCTTTGGAAACCCACTCGCCCGAGGTCATCGCAACCGCCAACATCGGCTGTCAGATGCACCTGGGCGCGGCGGGGAAAACGCCGGTTCGGCATTGGATAGAACTGGTGGACGAAGCGCTCGCGCCTTCCGGCGCGGCGCAATGAGATGCCCGCCCGGCATGACGGGCATCGTGTTTTTCGACGAAAGAGGAAAGGAGCAAGACTATGGCGATTCCAGTCATCAATGTGTCGCGTGAGGAAATGCGCAAGCGCGTGGCGCTGTTCAAGGAACTGAAAGGCTTCGACGGCGGGTTGCCCGACAGCGACTACCCCAGCGCCAAGCGCAAGCTGTACAACGTGGTGGGCTTTCAGCCGCCCGAGGACGACTCCGCGGCGGTGACGTCTCCGCTCGGCGATATCGCGGCCGAAAACGCCGCGATCAAGATCAACGAAGGTTTCAACATGGGTTTTTGCGAAGCCGAGCCCGGCAAAGGCCCCATGATGCACAACCACGACACCAATGAAACCTTCATGCCGATTACCGGCCGCTGGCGCTGCTCATGGGAAACGGACGGCAAGGTCGAAGCCTTCGAGCTGGGCCCGCGCGACGTGATCTCGTTTCCCGCCGGCGTCAACCGCCGCTTCGAGAACATCACCTTCGACGAACCCGACCAGACGCACTGGCTGCTGGTCATCGTCAGCGGCAATGCGCCCAAGGCCGAATTCTCGGAAGGCGCGATGGCCGAACTGAAAGAAGCCGGTTACCTCGAAGATTAAGGGAACGCCATGCTGGAGCAACTGAAAACGCTGGAGCGGAAATACGCCTGGCAAAGCCTGGCGGTGAACGGCCACGAGTGGCGCTGGCTGGATACCGGCGGCCCGGGGCCGGCGGTCATCCTGCTGCCCGGCTCGGTGGGGGACGGCGCGATGTTCGTGCTGACCATGCTGGCGCTGGAAGGCAAGGCGCGCGTGGTGGCCGTGACGTATCCGGCCTTGGCCCAGCCCCGGGCGCTGGCCGACGGCCTGGTGGCCGTCATGGATCACCTGAAGCTGGATCGCGCCATGATTGCGGGCTCCTCGTTCGCCGCGTACTGGGCGCAATTCGTTGCCCTGGCTCATCCCGAAAGAGTCAAGCATCTGATCATCGGCAACGGCTTTACCGACGGCGGCGACCTGGCCGCCAACCCCCTGTTCGACCGCGACTACGTCGAGCGCGTCGAACCCGAGGTGCTGCATGAACAATGGCTCAGCCGGATACGCGCCGCGCCGTCGTCGCCGCTGCAGCAGTTGCAGGCCGTGATGCTGGCCGAACGCCAGAACCCGGTCAATCTGCACGCGCGCTTTCTGGGAGTGGTGCAGTCCAAGCCATGCCCGGCGCTGCCGTTGCCGGCTTCGGCGGTCACGGTGCTCGATTGCGACGACGACCCCTTGATTCCGCCGGCTGCGCGAGAACGCCTGCGCAACTGCTATCCCGACGCCAGGCACGTTTCGCTGGCCAGCGGCGGCCATTATCCCCACTTGCTGAATCCGACCGAATATCAGCAACTGATTCTTTCATCCGTTTGAGCGCGTGCCCGGCCGCCGCCGGGCGTGCGTCAGAACCATAGCCGGAAAGGCAAGCAAGGAGACACATCATGAAAACATCCCATTTATTCGCGGGCCTGGCCTTGGCCTGCGCCGCCATGGCGGCACAGGCCGATTCATTCACCTTGCGCATGGGGGGCGGCCATACCACCGGCGTCACCTACGTGCGCGAGTACGACGACTTTTTTGCGAAGGAAGTCGCCAAGCGCGTGGCCGAGCGCACCGAACACAAGATCCGTTTCATCAAAGCCTGGGGCGGCAGCGTCGCCAAGGTGGACGGCGCGATCGAGGCCGTACAAAAGGGCACGCTGGACATCGCGGTAACGCCCATCGGCTTCGAGCAATCACGCGCGCCCTTGCTGAACTACAGCGCCTACCTGCCGTTCACGACGCCCGACCCGGTCGTGCAGCAGCGCGTGTCCAACCGCATGCTGGCCGAAGTGCCCGCCCTGCAGGACAGCATGAAGCCCTACAACATCCACGTGCTGGGCGCCATGGCCTCCGAGGCCTACGGCATCGCTACCGCGTTCGACTGGAACACCATCGCCGAGATGAAGGGCAAGCGCATCGGCGTGGCGGGCACCAATGCTCCGCTGATGCTGGCCATCGATGCCGTGCCGGTCACGCTGGGCATAGGCGACCATTACCAGGCGATGCAGACGGGCCTGGCCGACGGCAGCCTGTTCTACATCTCCGGCATGGAAGCCTTCAAGCTCAAAGAAGTGGCCAAGTACTTCAACAAGACCGGCTATGGCTCGCTGAGCACGCTGGTGGCGCTGATGAGCCTGAGCACGCGTGAGAAGCTGCCCAAGGAGGTCGTGGAGATCATCGACGAGGTTGCCCTGGAGACCGCGACGCGGGTAGGCGAAGTGAACCAGCAGCGCGACAAGGACGTCGAAGCGCGTCTGGTAAAGGAAGGCATCACCGTCAACACCTTGCCGGTGGAAGAGCGGGCGAAATGGGCGCAAGCGCTGAAAGACCTGCCGGCCAAATCCGCCGCCGAACTCGACGGCAAGGGCCTGCCCGCCACCGAGCTTCTGAAGACCTACATCCGTTTCCTGGGTGAAGAGGGTTATCAGTTCCCCGTGGATTATCCCCTGTAAAAACCATAACCGGGCGGCAAGGGCCGAGCGTCGGCCCTTGCCGCCTTTTCCGCCAACCTGATGGAGGCGACACATGAAAAGCTGGATAGACCGGGCCATACTGGGCCTGCACGTTCTGGGCGCCGTGGTCCTGATCGCCATGACCTTGCTGGTGCTGTACGACGTGCTGGGCCGCATCTTCTTCAACCGGCCTTTCGCCGGTACCGCCGAGACCGTCGGTGTGGGCCTGGTGCTGGCCACCTTTCTGCAAACCCCTTACGTCGTGCGCCAGCAAAAACTGCTGCGCGTGACGTTTCTGATAGACCGCGTGCCGCCCGCGGTGCGCAGCCAGCTTAGCGCCATCGCCTATCTGCTGGGCGCCGCCTTCTTCTTCAGCATCGCCATCGTGTCCGTCGAACCCGCCATCGTGGGCTGGAACACGGGTGAATTCTTCGGCAACGACGCCTTCCGCCTGCCGGCCTGGCCTTTGCGCTTCGGCACCCTGATTCTGTGGGTCATCAGCGCATTCGTATGCGTCGGCTACGTCGTCGAAGGCGTGCGAGGCCGGCTGCGCATGCGTACCGACGAACAATAAAAAGGAACGGTCATGGACTTCGAAATATGGGGCGGGCTGATCTCGCTGGCGATTCTGGTGGTCATCGGCGTGCCCGTGGTGTTTGCGTTCGCCGTCTCGGCGGCGATGGGGCTTTATCTTATTTTCGGCTCTTGGGAGCCGGTCGCCAACCTGCTGCAGCAAACGGCGATCTCGGGCATCAAGGAATACAACTTCGTCGTCATCCCGCTGTTCACCGTCATGGGCATGCTGATCGCTCATTGCGGCGCGGCGCGCGACTTGTTCGCCGTGGTGAACCGCGGCCTGAAAGGCGTGCCGGGCCGTCTGGCGGTAGCCACGGTGGGCGGCAACGCGATGTTCGCGGCCGTTACCGGCGTGGGCGTGGCCTCGGCCGCCGCGTTCAGCCACGTGGCGTATCCCGTCATGCGCGCCCACAACTATAAGCGCAGCTATGCGGTAGGCTGCATCGCGGGCAGTTCGGTGCTGGGCCTGCTGATACCGCCTTCGGTCTTCATGATCGTGTGGGCGATCCTGACCGAGCAATCGGTGGGCGGGCTGTTCGCCGCCAGCGTGTTTCCCGGGCTGCTGCTGGCCTTGTTCTACGCCATCTACTGCATAGGCTGCGCCAAGCTGTTTCCCGCCGCCGCACCGGAAGCCGCCGACAACATGGAAACACAGCCGCTGGGGCGGCAGGAGCTGACCAGCGCGCTGGGCGTACTGGCGCTGATCGCCGTCACGCTGGGCGGCATCTGGATGGGCTACTTCACGCCTACCGAGGGCAGCGCCGTCGGCCTGGCCGGCGCCGCCATCCTGGCGGTGGCCAAGGGCATGCGCTGGCGCGGCCTGTTCGACGCCTGCGTCGAGGCGGGCCGTACGGTTACGCCCATCATGCTGCTGCTGATGAGCGCCGTGATGTATTCCAAGTGGATCGCCCTGAACGGCGTGTCGGAACAGGTGCACGACCTGCTGGCAAACATGGGCCTTAGCGTGGCGGAAACCATGCTGTTCATGGCGGTTGCATGGTTCTTGCTGGGGTCGCTCATCGACAGCATTTCGATGATGCTGCTGACCGTTCCCATCTTCTGGCCGATCGCGCAGGCCCTGGGCATAGACCCTGTGGTGTTCGCGCTGGTGGGCATCCTGGTCATCGAAGCCGGCGTGCTGACACCGCCTTTCGGCATCTGCGTGTTCGTCGTCAAGGCGACCATTCCCGACCGCGACATACGCTTGATAGACATCTTCAAGGGCGCGGCTCCGTACTGGATGATGGTGCTGCTGCTGGCCTGGCTGATCTGGATGATTCCCGGCATTGCAACCTGGCTGCCGAGCAAGATGATGGGTTGATGCGTGCAAAGAGCGCCCCCTTGGGGGTAGCAGAGAGCCGGTGCGGCCCTGTGCACACAGGCGGCCGGTCGGGCGGCCCCGCTACGCGGGGCTTCCCGCGTCTACCTCGTACGTGCGGGCGGCGGAAGAACTCGCCCTCAGCGCTGCGCGCTTCGGAACTCGAACAGCTTCCGCCGACTGCCCCCGCACTGCCTTCGGTAGCACGCGGCGTCCTCCAACGGCCGCCTGTGTGCACAGGGCCGCACCGGCTCTCGGCCTCAGTATTGAGAAGCGTGTAAACACTTAAACCAAAACTGCTCTAGCGTTTGGCCGTTGGTGTTGCCGCCGGCTCCGCCCGAACCAGCGTATCGCGGGTCTTGCGGAACTGATTCTGAATGACTTGGTGCGCCTTCGAGCGCCGCTGGTTGGCCAGCCAGACCAGTATCAGGCGCATCCTGACGTCGGGGAAGGACAGCGGCAGCACTTTCAGGATGCCCAGCTTGGAGAAGTGCTCGGCCAGCACGCGCGGCGCGAAGCCGATGGAGTCGGTGAACTGGCAAACCCCGATGTTGGTGAGCGTCGAAAGCGACTCCAGGTGTTTCTTGGGGATGTCCACGTTCTGCCGTATCAGGTGGTCGTCTATCGCGGCGCGGGTGGAGGCGTCGGTGGTGGGCAGCACCAACGGATAGCCGTTCAGCATTTCCCAGCTCAGGTTTTCGATCTTGGCCAGTGGATGGTGATGGCCGACCACGGCGACGATGGGGTCGTCGTACAGCAATTCGGTGTCGAACTCCGCGCCCAGCGGGCGCGAGCGCATGATGCCGACGACGAAGTCGATGTCGCCGGCCCTTAGCATGGGCAGCAGGGTTTCCATGGTGCCTTCGCGCACCGATACCGTGATGGCGGTGGTGGTGGCGTTCAGCTGGGCGATGAAGCGCGGCACGAGCACCGTGGCCGTGGAAGGCACCACGCCGATGGAGACGCGCGCGATGCGGCCTTCGGAAATTTCGTTCAGTTCTTCTTCGGCGTCGGCCAACTGTTTGAGTATGCCGCGGGCATAGCGGATCAGGCATTCGCCATGGTCGGTGGGTTCCATGGTGCCGCGCGTGCTGCGCAGAAACAGCGTCAGCCCCAGGCCGGACTCAAGCGCCGCCAGCGATTTCGAGACGGCGGGCTGGCTGATGTTGAGATAGCCCGCGACCCTTCCGATGCTGCGCAGCTCGTCGAGCGCCACCAGCAATTGAAGGTGATTGAATTTGAGGCTGGAGCGGATATACCAGTCGAGCTTGGCCATCTGAAAATTATAACCATTCGGTAATAAATGGTGCGGGAAAATTCAATGGATTTCATGCGGGTCTGACAACACACTAGCGCTTGAAGCTTCACATGCCATCGGCATCCACATCCAACAAGAATTCGAGCTCTAGGAGATAACCCCATGAAAAAAATCTTTAACGCATCCCTGTCGTGGGCGGCGGCCGCGGCTGCGCTGTCGCTATGCGCATCGGCGGGCGCCGCCGATTGGGCCCCGCTGCCGGTCGAGTCGATGAACGACGACGGCACGCGCACCTCGGTCGAATACGTGCCCTTGGAAAAGGCCAGCAAGCCATGGAATCTGTGCGTATCGCTGCCGCACGTCAAGGACGCGTTCTTCCTGGCCGGCAACTACGGCATCGTCCAGGAAGCCCAGCGCCAGGGCGTGAGCGTGCAGGTGCTGGACGCCGGCGGCTATACGCAACTGGGCAACCAGATCTCCCAGATAGAAAACTGCGTGGCGGGCGGCGCGCAGGCCGTGATCATCGCCGCGATTTCGCAGGACGGCCTGAACAACCTGATTTCCGAGCTGAAGAAAAAAGGCGTCGTGGTCGTGGATGCCTTCAACGGCATCGTCTCTAAGGAAGTGGACGCGCACGTGCTCTCCATTCCCCGCGACGAAGGCGAGCGCGCCGGCCGCTACCTGGCGGAAAAACATCCCAAAGGGTCTCCTACCGTCAAGGTGGCCTGGCTGCCCGGCCCCGCCGGCGCTGGCTGGGTGGAACTGTTCAACAGCGGCTTTCTGGACGGCATCAAGGACAGCGCCGTGGAGATCGCCGAAACCAAGTACGGCGATACGGGCAAGGAAGTCCAGGCGCGGCTGGTCGAAGACCTGCTGCAAACGCACAAGGACATCGACTACGTCGCCGGCACCGCGGTGACGGCCGAAGCGGCGGTGCCGGTCATCCGCGCGCGCAACCTGGGCGACAAGGTCAAGGTCGTGTCGGTGTACATGACGCCCGGCGTGTATCAGGGGCTGAAGTCCAAGCGCATCGAAGCGTCGGGCATGGCGCCGGTGGTGCACGTGGGCCGCATCGCGGTGGATCAGGCCGTGCGCCTGCTCGAAAAGCAGGATGTGCTGCGTAACGTCGGGCCTATCGGCAAGGTCTATACCGCCGACAACGTCGATAAGCTCGATGTTTCCACGGTACTGGCGCCGGCCGACTTCAAGCCTGTGTTCCGGGTGTCGGCCAAATGACATCGGTGGCGCCAGGCGAGCCCGAAACGACTGCAATGGCGGACAAGAGCCTTGCGTCGTTGGCCACGCGTGGCCTGGGTAAGCGCTACGGCATGCATCAGGCCTTGCAGCCGCTGGACATCAGCCTGATGCCGGGCCGGGTGCATGTGCTGTTCGGCGAAAACGGCGCAGGCAAATCGACGCTGATCAGCATGTTGGCCGGCGCCAACCAGCCTAGTGAGGGCCAACTCGAAATCGATGGCCGCGCCGTGGTGTTCCAATCGGTGGCGCAGGCGCGCGCGCATGGCGTGCGCGCCGTGTTCCAGGAGTTCTCGCTGATACCGCACCTGACGGTTGCGGACAACATCGTGCTGGGCGAAGAGCCTCTGGGCAATCTGGGTTTGCTGGACAAACGCGCCATACAGCAGCGGGCGCGGGCCTTGATAGCACAGGTGGGCTTCGATTTGCAGCCGTCGGCGAAGATCGATGCCTTGTCGCGCGGGCAGCAGCAGATGGCCGAGATCTGCAAGGCCGTGCTGCACGCGCCGTCCGTGCTGATCCTGGATGAGCCGACGGCGTCCTTGTCCGAGCACGACACCCAGGCCTTGTTCGCGCTGATACGCAAGCTGAAGGCGCAAGGCACGGCCATCGTCTATATCACCCATCGCATGCACGAGATACCGGAGATAGGCGACGAGGTGACGGTATTGCGCGATGGACGCTACATCGCGACCGTTCCGGCGTCAACGCCCGAAGACGAGCTGATCACCCTGATGACGGGCCGCCAGGTAGCCGACATTTATCCGCCGCTCGGCGCCGAGCTGGGCGAGGTGCGCCTGGCGCTGAGCCAGTTGCGCACCGAGGATGGTTGTGCGCGCGACGTCAGCTTGAGCGTGCGGGCGGGCGAGATCGTCGGCTTGGCCGGATTGGTGGGTTGCGGCAAGAGCGAAGTCGGGCAAAGCTGCTTTGGCCTGCGCCGGCTGGCGCAAGGCGGCATACGACTGAACGGCCGCGAGGTGCGTTTCCGCCATCCCGCCGACGCCATCGCCCAGGGGCTTTGGTATTGCCCTTCCGATCGTAAACGCGACGGCCTGGCGCTGGCGCGACCGGCGGCGGACAACATGGCGCTGTCGTCGCTGCATTTCGGGCGGGCGCGCAGTTGGCTGCGCCGCAATGCGCCCGAAGCCGCACTGGTGGACGAACTGGCCGGCCGGGTCGAGTTCCCGGCCAAGCGCCTGGGCGAGCGCGTGGAGAACTTTTCCGGCGGCAACCAGCAGAAGGTGTTGCTGGCCAAAGGCTTGGCGCAGGACATCAGCGTGTACATCTTCGACGAACCGACGGTAGGCGTAGACGTGGGCGCGCGCCAGGCCATCTACAGGTATCTGGGCCAGCTCAGCGCGCAAGGCGCGGCGATCTTGCTTATCTCGTCCGACCTGCCCGAGCTGCTGGGCATGTGCCACCGGCTCATCGTGATGCGTGAAGGCTGCGACGTCGCCGAATTTACGCGCGACGCCTTCGACCAGCACGCTATTCTCGAACAGTTTTTTCATTGAAATACCCATGACCGCTTCCATGACAAAGCCCGCGGCGCCGCCGCCCGCACAGTCCTCCCAGGCCTTGGCCTGGTTGAACAGCCACCGCTCGGCCGCCGTGCTGGTGTTGTTGTTCGTCGGCTCTTTTCTTGTGTTTTCGTTGTTCGCGCCGGGTTTCCTGACGCTGGACAACCTGACCAACGTGGGGCGCCAGTCGGTTTATCTGCTGATCGTGTCGCTGGCGCAGATGGTGGTGCTGATCGTCGGCGGCCTGGATTTGTCCGTCGGCATGGTCGTCGCGCTGGCGTCCGTCATCGGCGCGACCGTGATGGCGCAGTGCCTGCAGGCGTTTCCCGAGGCGCCTTTTCTGGCCATCGCGCTGGGCTCGCTGGCCGGCATCGCGGCCGGCACGGCGGTGGGCGTGGTCAACGGCTGGGGAACGGCGGTGCTGCGCATACCGGCCTTCATGATGACGCTGGGCATGTCGTCGGTGGTTTTCGGCATTACCTTGCTGATCAGCGGCGGCACGCCGGTGTACGGCCTGCCGCCGGAGTTCGGCGAGATCTTCGGTTTTGGCCGTGTCGCGGGCGTGCCCGTTCCCGTACTGGTGGCCGCCGTCATGGTCGCCGCCATCTATGGCCTGATGGAATGGACGCGCCTGGGCCGGCATGTGTATGCCACCGGCGGCAATCTGCGCGCCGCGGCGCTGTCGGGCGTGCGCACCGAGCGCGTCATCATCATCACCTTCGCCATCGCGGGCGCGCTGTCGGCATTGGCCGGCCTGTTGCTGACGGCGCGGCTGGATACGGGCGAGTCGAACATCGGCGCATCCATGCCCTTGGAATCCATCGCCGCGTGCGTGATAGCCGGCGTGGCCTTGTCCGGCGGCGTGGGGCGCACCTTGGCGGTAGTCGTGGGCACCCTGCTGATCGTATCCGTGCAGAACGGCATGAACCTGATGCAGATAGGCGCGTATGCGCAGACCATGGTGATCGGTCTCATCCTGATCCTGGCCATGGCTTTGACGCTGACCCGGCGATGAGCGCCGGGGCGGCAAATGATTAAAAAATCGATACCTGGAGAAAGACAGATGAATGCGACCCCGAAAACCGAATCGGCTGCGGTGAATCAGGATTACATCCCGTTCACGGGCAAGGAATACCTGGACAGCCTGAACGATGACCGCGAGGTCTGGATATATGGCGAGCGCGTCAAGAACATTGCCGAGCATCCGGCCTTTCGCAACGCCGCCCGCATGATCGCGCGCATGTACGACGCCATGCACGACCCGGCCAAGAAAGAGATACTGACCACGCCCACCGAGTGGGGCGGTTTTACGCACCGGTTCTTTCGCGCCTCGGCCACCGTCGAAGAGCAGGTGGCTTCGCGCGATGCGATTGCCGAGTGGCAGCGCATGGCATGGGGCTGGATGGGCCGCTCGCCCGACTACAAAGGCTGCTACCTGGGCACGCTGGGCGCCAACTCGCAGTTCTACCAGGGCTTCGAGCAAAACGCGCTGAACTGGTATCGCAAGGCCCAGGAGAAGACCTGGTACATCAACCACGCCATCATGCACCCGCCCGTGGATCGCTCCAGCGAGCAGGCGGGGGCCGACGTCTACGTTCGCGTCGTCAAGGAAACCGATGCGGGCATTTACGTCAGCGGCGCCAAGGTGGTGGCCACGGGTTCGGCCCTGACGCACTACACCTTCGTGGCGCACATTACCCAGACGCCCATACAAGATCCGAAGTTCTCGCCCGTCTTCATCGTGCCCACCGGCGCGCCCGGCGTGAAGCTGCTGTGCCGGGTGTCCAACGAGTATCGCGCCGCCGTGCTGGGCAGCCCCTTCGACTATCCGCTTTCCAGCCGCCTGGACGAGAACGACGCCATTCTGGTGCTGGACAACGTATTCGTGCCCTGGGAAGACGTGTTCATGTACAACAACGTCGACCTGGCCAACAAGTTCAACACGGGTTCCGGCTATCTGGAACGCGCCTCCATGCACGGCTGCACGCGCTTCGCGGTCAAGATGGACTTCCTGGTCGGCCTGCTGGCCCATGCATTGGAAATCACCGGCGCCAACGGCTTCCACGGCGTGCAGTCCAAGCTGGGCGAAGTGGTGGCGTGGCGCAATACCTTCTGGGCCTTGTCCGACGCCATGGCGAAAAGCGCGCAGCCCTGGAACGGCATGATCCGCCCCGATTCGCATTTCTCGGGCGCCTATCGGGTCATGAACCAGCTGGCCATGCCCAAGATCAAGAACATCATCGAGGAGATCGTCGCCAGCGGCCTGATCTATCTGAACTCGCATGCCGTGGATTTCAAGACGCCGGAGATACGCGCCTATCTGGATCAGTACGTGCGCGGTTCGGGCGGCATCGACGCCGAGCGCCGCGTCAAGGTCATGAAGATGCTGTGGGACGCCATCGGCACCGAGTTCGGCGCGCGTCACGAGCTTTACGAGATCAACTACATCGGCAGCAACGACATCACGCGCTTGACCAATCTGTGGGCCGCGCAAGGCTCGGGCAACATGGATCGCTTCAAGGCGTTCGCCGATTCGGCCATGAGCGAGTACGACCTGAACGGCTGGACGGTGCCCGACCTGGTCAACCCGGATGACGTCAGCATCCTGGGCCGTAAATAAAAGCTGGGGATGAACGTATGAGCACGATGGACGGCGTGATGGCCGCAAACCTGCCCGAAGCCGCGCAGGCGGCAGAGCCCGGCTTCAGCTCGCGGGATTTCCGTGACGCCATGGGGCGCTTCGCCAGCGGCGTGGTGGTCATTTCGACTTCCACGCCGGAAGACGGGCACCACGCAATGACGGCCAACGCCTTCATGTCGGGTTCGCTGACGCCTGCGCTGGTCGTCGTGTCGGTGGCGCATGCCGCGCGCATGCACGACCGCATCCAGCAAGCGGGCTGGTTCGGCATCAGTATTCTGTCGCACGAGCAGCGCCACGTCAGCAACCATTTCGCCGGCAAGCCCTGCCAGGAAAGCCCGCCGGTGTTCGACATGCTGGGGCAGGGGCCCGTGGTGGCGGGCGCGGTCATGCAGTTGGGCGCAAAGCTCCGTCACGCCTACGCCTGCGGCGACCATACCTTGTTCGTGGGCGAGGTGACGGCGTTGAAGTTGCCAGAGCAGTGTGCGTCGCCGCTGGTTTATTACAGCGGGCGCTACAACCGGCTGGCCGAATAGATAAAGAGTTAAAGCGTTTTCAAAAAGGGGTAAACCATGGCGACCGCCGTAGACATAGCCAAGGTCATCTACCAGGCACCCGACCTGGACGTCATGCAACAGGCCATGACGGATTTCGGCCTGCCGCTCGCGGCGCGCACTGATACCGCGCTGTACGTGCGTGGTAGCGGGGCGCAGCACCACATACATGAAACCCGCCTCGGAGACCGGCCGCGCTTCATCGGCGCGGCCGTCGAAGTTTCCTCGCGCGCCGACCTGGACGAGCTGGCGCAAATGGAAGGCAGCGCCGTCGAGGCGAACCCCGATCCGGGCGGCGGCTGGCGCGTGCGTATGTTCACGCCGGACGGCTTCGAGATCACCGCCATATGGGGGCGCGAGAAAGCGCCGGCATTGCCGGCAACCGAAGCCCGGCTGTTCAATTCGGGGCGCAGCAAGGCGCGCGTCAATGCGTCGATACGCGTCAAGCGCGAGCCCGGCACGGTCATCCGGCTGGGCCACTTCGTGCTGCATGTGTCCAGCCACGACGATACCGTCAAGTGGTTCGAAGACCGTTTCGGCATGCTGCATTCCGATTACTTCGCGCCGCCCGGGCAAATGGCGCCCATCGTGGGCACTTTCCTGCGCTGCAACCTGGGGGCCACGCTGGTGGATCACCATTGCCTGCTGGTGTTGCAGTCGGATAAAGTGGGCGTGCATCACTGTTCTTTCGAGGTCGAGGACGTCGATGCGGTGATGGCGTCGCACGACTACCTGCTCTCCAAGGGCTGGCAGCTCGATTGCGGCGTGGGCCGCCACATGCTGGGCAGCCAGATCTTCGATTACTGGAAAGACCCGTTCGGCTTTCGCGTCGAGCACTACACCGACGGCGACGTGGTCGATGCCAGCTTTCAACCCAGCATCTTCAATGGCACGGCCAGCGAAACCACGCAGTGGGGAGACGAGCCGCCATTGGAATTCTTTACTTCCTGCAACGAGTAAGAGGCCAGGCAAATGACTCAGCAACTGCAAGCGGGCTGCCCGCCGCCGGAAGGCCCCTTCATCACGGAACCCTTGCCGGACGACATCCGCGACCGCCTGATGCGCGTCGGGACGGCCAACGTGGCCAACGCCTTGCTCAAAAGAGGCTTTCGCAACGTATACCTGTTGGGCATACAGCCGCTGTCGCCGAACCAGCCCCAATTGGTGGGGCCGGCCTATACCTTGCGCTTCATGCCGGCGCGCGAGGACATCGACACCATGGCCAACTATGGCCGCAGCGACAACAAGCACAGGCGCGCCATCGAAGAATGCCCCGCGGGCGCGGTACTGGTCATCGACGCCATGGGCACGACGCGCTCGGCAGCCATGGGCGACATGATGGCCGCCAGGCTGAAGGTGCGCGGCGCGGCCGGCGTGGTAACCGACGGCGGCTACCGCGACGCGCCCGCCATACACGGCATAGGCCTGCCATGCTACCAGCAGCGCAGCGCTCCGCCGGCCACGCCCATCGCCATGCATCCGGTGGAGCTGAACGGCCCGGTGGGCTGCGCCGGCGTGGCCATCTATCCGGGCGACGTCATCGTCGGCGACGGCGAGGGCGTGGTGGCCATCCCGCGCGCGCTGGCCGATGAGATTTCGCGCGAAGCGCTGGACGCGGCCGAGTACGAAGCCTTCGCCGCCATGCACATCGACCAGGGGCGATCCATCTTCGGCTTGTTCCCGGCCACGCCGGAAAGCCGCAAGGAATATGAACAATGGGTGGCCCAGGGGCGCCCAGCTTTGGAGGCAAGACCATGACGTTCGACGCAAATAGCTTCAAGTCGCTGGAAGTGCTGATCCACGCGGCTGATCTCGACCCCGACAAGTGGATCGATTTTCCCGACTATGGCTTCCGCCAGTATTTCCTGTACAAGAACGAGGAAACCTCGGCCAGCATCGCATTGCTGGAATACGAGAAGGGCGGCGGCATTCCGGTAAAGCACACCCATGCGTCGAACCAGTTCATGTACTGCCTTGAGGGCGATTACGAATACGTCGACGTGGGCATGCGCTTGAAGCCGGGTTCTTTCTACATGAACCCCAAGGGCAATCCCCATGGCCCCACGGTCGCCCGCGAGCGCAGCGTGCTGATAGAGATATACGACGGCCCGCATTACGCCGAGAAACCTGTTTTCCATACCGACGAAACCATAGGCGGATTTCTGCAAAAACCAGGCGCTGAGTAAGTAATTCCACTCCCAGATCGAACGATTACTTTGTCGGCTTCGCTTGCCGTACGACTTGTACTGTCTGCGCTTCGCCTTCGCGTACTCGGTCGATCTGGGAATGGAATAGCACCCCGCCGCTCTTCATGGGCGGCCTTGGCGGAACCCTTTTCATATCGATTGCTGACCAGGCTTTTTCAAGCCTGGGCGGGGCCGTTTTATTTTTTTAAAGAGATTCGATCATGTTTGATACCCAAGCCGTACTGAAAAAATTCGACATTCAAGACATCCATTCCGGCACCTATGTGCACACGGCGGGCTGGGGCCCGATACAGGGCAGGGACGTCTTCGACGCGGTATGCCCGGCGGATGGCCAGGTCGTCGCCCGTGTCGCGTCGTCCAATGCGGACGATTACGAAGCGCTGGTCGCCGCCTCGCAGGAAGCGCAGAAGCGCTGGCGCATGGTGCCCGCGCCGCGCCGCGGCGAACTGGTGCTGCGCATCGGCCAGCTGATTCATCAGAACATCAAGGAACTGGCGGGCATCAATGCGTTGGATACCGGCAAGTCCTTCATGGAGTGCAGCGCCGAGCTGAAGGAGTGCGTGGACATGGCCACCATGGCCGCGGGCCAGTCGCGTATGCTGTATGGCTACACGCAGCAGTCCCAGCGCGCCAAGCACCGCATGTACGACCAGTGGCTGCCGCTGGGCGTGGTCGGCGTCATCTCGGCCTACAACTTCCCCGCCGCCGTGTGGGCGCAAAACGGCTTTCTGTCCGCCATCGGAGGCAACACCGTGATCTGGAAGCCCAGCCCCAAGGTGCCGCTCACGGCCATCGCCATCCAGAAGCTGGTCAACCAGGCCGAAGAGGAAATGGGCCTGCAGGGCGTGTTCTCGCTGTTCATTCCCAAGGACGACGCGGTGGCCGAGCTGATGCTGCACGACACGCGCCTGCCGCTGATATCGTTTACGGGCTCCACCGGCGTGGGCCGCAAGGTGGCGCAGATCGTCGGCGGCACGCTGGGGCGCCGCTATCTGCTGGAATGCTCGGGCAACAACGGCGTCATCATCGATGAAACCGCCGACCTGAAGCTGGCCGCGCGCAGCATTACCTTCGGCGCCGTGGGCACGACGGGCCAGCGCTGCACCAGCACGCGCCGCATCATCGCGCATCGCAGCGTCGTGGACGAACTGGTCGAATTGCTGAAGCAGTCTTTCGGCCAGATCAAGATAGGCGATCCGCGCGAAGCCGACACCGTCGTCGGCCCGCTGATAGATGAGGCGGCATTGCGGCAATACGACGCCTCGGTGCGCCAGGCGGTCGAGCTGGGAGGCAAGCTGGAGTATGGCGGCAAGCGCATGGACCGCCCCGGTTTCTACGTGGAGCCCGCCATCATCACCGGCGTGCAGGCGGAATGGCCGTGCGCGCAGCACGAGACTTTCGCGCCCATCGTCTACGTAATCGTGTACGACGACCTGGAAGACGCCATGCGCATGCACAACGACGTGCCGCAAGGCCTGGCCTCGGGCATACACAGCACCAACATCCACAACATCGAGTATTTCCTGTCCGCCGCCGGCAGCGACTGCGGCATCGCCAAGGTCAATATGGGAACGACGGGCGCCGACGTGGGCGGCGCATTCGGCGGCGAAAAGGAAACCGGCGGCGGCCGCACCGCGGGCTCGGACGCCTGGAAAGGCTATATGCGCCGCCAAAGCGTATGCATCAATTGGGGCGGCGAATCGCCTTGGGACAAGCGCATCGCGCTGTGACAGCGTCGTGACCAGGTTTATGACTCATCGGGAAAGCAACATGAAAAAGCAACGTATCCAATCCCCCAGCGTACGCGAGCCCGCGCCGCAGCTATGGTCCAACTGCATGGTCGTGGGCGGTGTCGCCTACGTATCCGGCATGACGGCGCGCGGGCCCGACGGCCAGACCGTCATCGGCGACGACGAATACCAGCAGTCCAAGGTCATCTTCCAGAAGATCCAGGATCTGGTGCGGGCCGCCGGCGGCGCGATGGACGACGTCGTCAAGATGACGATCTTCGTCACCCGCATCGCCCACAACACCAAGGTATGGGAGGCCCGCAAAGAATTCTTCTCGGGCGATTTCCCCGCCTGCACGCTGGTCGAGGTCAGTTCGCTGGCCAAGCCCGAGATACTGGTCGAGATCGAGGCGACTGCCCACATCGGTTGCAGCGCGGACGCCTGATCTTCATGCCGCTTGGGCCGGGCGCCAGCCGTGGCGGGCCAGCGGTATCGTCAGGGCCAGCACGATGGCCAGCGCGGCCGTGGCGCCGACGTAATGCGCCGGGGCCATGGGGTCGCTTTGCAGCCATACTTGGGTCAATACCGGCGTCAGGCCGCCGAAGACGGCGTAAGAGACGTTGTAGGCGAAGCTGAGCCCCGAATAGCGGATAACTGGCGGAAACGCACGGGTGGCCAGGATGGGCATGGTGACGATGGCGCCGCAGAACAGGCCGATCACGCCGTAGCGCACGACTAGCGATGCTGCGTCTATGCCCGCCAGGCCGGAATAGAACCAATAGGCGGCGGCGATGAGGCCGCCCCAGGCGAGCACCATGGTGGGCCGGGTGCCGATGCGATCCGTCAGCCAGCCGAACAGCACGCAGCCCAGCGTCAGGGTTAGCGTGGCCACGCAATTGGCTTCCAGCGCCGTGGAGGGGGGGATCTGATACAGGCGCTGCAGCAGCGTGGGCGTCATCAGGATGATCACGACGACGGTGGTGGACAGCGCCCAGGTCATGCCGGCCGTCAGCAGGCAGGCCAGACGGTGTTCGCGCACCACGGTCTTGACCGGCAGTTCGCTGGCCAGCGCGCGCTTGGCGGCCAGTTCCTTGAAAATAGGCGTTTCGCTGAGGAAGCGGCGCAGGTAGACGGCGACGAAGCCGAAGACGCCGCCCAGGATGAACGGAATGCGCCAGGCGAAATCCAGCACTTCCTGGTTGGAATAGATGTGGTTGATGATGATGGCGACGATGGAGCCCAGCAGGATGCCGCCGGTGATGCCGGAGGTAAGCACGCCTATGCCCAGGCCGTAGCGTTCCTTGGGCAGGTGCTCGGCCACGAACACCCAGGCGCCGGGCATTTCGCCGCCGATGGCGGCCCCCTGCAGCATGCGCATCAGCAGCAGCAACAGCGGGGCGGCTACGCCCCAGGCCGCGTAGGTGGGCAGGATGCCGATGATGAAGGTGGGCAGCGACATCAGCAGCACCGACAGCGCGAACATGCGCTTGCGGCCCAGGCGGTCGCCGAAGTGGGCGATGATGATGCCGCCTATCGGGCGAGCCAGATAGCCCGCGGCGAAGATGCCCAGGGTTTGCAACTGGGCCATCCATTCCGGCATGTCGGGCGGAAAGAACAGATGGCTGATCGTCACCGCGAAAAAGACGAAGATGACGAAGTCGTAGAATTCCAGCGTACCGCCCAAGGCGGACAAGCTGAGGGTTTTATAGTCTTCACGGCCCAGGGGGCGCGGCGATGCGTTGGAAGCGGTGCTCATGGCAATACGCGAAAATGCCTTGAAATGGCGAAACGCGGATTTTACATCCGGCCGCCGCTTCCCCTGAAATCATTGATAATGACCGGCCCGGGAATCACCTTATCGACCAAAGGAGCTACACACATGCAAAGCTTGACCCTCTCCCAGGCCAACGCCATCATCGAAGCCGCCCTGAAAGCGGCGCGCGCCAAGGCTTATAAGCCGATGGCCGTGGTGGTGGTCGACGAATCGGGCAACATCAAGGCGATCCAGCGCGAAGACGGCGCCAGCATGTTCCGCGTCGACGTCGCCACCGGCAAGGCCTGGGGCAGCGTCGCAATGGGCGCGGCCAGCCGCGAACTGCACAACCGCGCGCAAGGCAATCCGGCCTTCTTCAACGCCTTGGCCAGCACGGCCCAGGGCAAGTTCCTGCCGCAGCCGGGCGCGGTGCTGATCAAGAGCGCCGACGGCCTGATACTGGGCGCGGTGGGCGCCAGCGGCGGCACGGGCGACGAAGACGAGGAAATCTGCGCCCAGGGCGTTACCGACGCCGGCCTGGTGGCCGGCTAAGCGCCGAGTTCGGCGCGCCTACTTGTCGCCGGAGCCCAGCTTGCGCCCCACGAACCACAGGATGTTGGACAGCAGGCCGCACAAGGCGATGCCTATCGCCATGGGGTAGGCGGTGCCGTTTTGCGAGGCGGCGACCAGGCTGCTGACCAGAAAGGCGAAGCCGAACTGCATGGTGCCGATCAGGGCCGAACCGCTGCCGGGGTGTTTGCCGCTGGCCCTCATGGCCACGGCGGCGGCATTGGCGCCGATGAAGCCCAGCGACGCCAGCGCGAACCACAGCGGCACGAGAAAGACGGCCAGGCTGGTGGTGTCGGCCACGGCGGCTAGCGTCAGGCCCGCGGCCACGTTGGCGTACAGGCCGCCCGTCAGCACCTGCCGGGGCGACCAGCGCCGCAGGCACATGCGGTTCAACTGCGCGCCTATGCCTATGCCGCAGGCGTTCAGGCCGAACAGCCAGCCGTATTGGTGTTCGCTGACGCCGAACAGGCTCATGAACACGAAGGGCGAGCCAGTGATGAACGAGAACATGCAGGCCAGCGCTATGCCGCCGACGACCGCGGGCAGGATGAATGCGCGCTGGCCGCACAGCTTGGCGTAGACGCCAAGCACGCTGCGCAGGTTGAGCGGCTGCTTTTTTTCCGGGGCCAGGGTTTCGGGCACGTAGCGCCAGACCAGCCAGCCCACGCACAGCGCGAACATCAGCACCAGCCCGAATATCGCATGCCAGCCGGCCACGACCAGAATGACGCTGCCCAGCACCGGCGCGGCGATGGGCGCGACCATCATCATGATCATCATCAGTGACAGGGCGCGCGCGCTTTCCTGTTGCGAGAACAAGTCGTTGATGATGGCGCGCGCGATGACCATGCCGGCGCAGCCGCCCAGCGCTTGAAGCAGGCGCATGCCGATGAAGGTGTCGATGTCGCGCGTCAGGATGGCGCCCAGGGTGGCCAGGCAGAACAGCACGATGCCGAACAGCAGCGGAATGCGCCGGCCGAAGCGGTCGATGAACGGGCCGTACAGGGCCTGCCCCAGCGCCAGGCCCAGGAAGAAGGCGGACAGCGTGGATTCGATGCGGCTGCTGCTGGTCGAGAAATACTGCGAGAGTTGCCCGAAAGCGGGCAGGTACATGTCCGTCGCCAGCGGGCCGAAGGCCGTCAGCATGGCCAGGATGATGATCAGGCGGGTATGGGGATTTTGGGTAGATGCCATCTTGCTTGGGTTGAGTGGGCCCCGAAAAGGAGTCGCTGCTTAGGGCCCCGTCGCTCGTGGGAGTGGGAGAGTATTCCACGCGGCGATGAGAGACGATAATTATAGGTGGTATACCGGGGCCGCCATGGGAAAAGGCTCATGTATAGTGATGTCAGCCTGACATTGTCCTGAAATAACAATCCACTCAAGACGGAGAACCAAGCAGATGCGACTCGAAGGCAAGATAACAATCATTACAGGGGGGGCTGCCGGCATCGGCCTGGCAACCGCGCGCAAGTTCGCCCAGGAGGGCGCGGTCGTGGTCTTATGCGACCGCAAGGCCGAGGCCGTGCAGGCGGCCGTGCAAGAACTGGCCGTCCAAGGCCACAAGGCGCTGGGCTACACCGTGGACGTCACCGACCGCGCCAGCATCGACGCCATGGTGGCCGACGTCAAGGCCAAGGCCGGCCGCATCGACGTGCTGGTCAACAACGCCGGCATTACGCAAGACGCCCGCCTGACCCGCATGACCGAAGAGCAATTCGACGCCGTCATCAACGTCAATCTGAAAGGCGTGTTCCATTGCACGCAAGCGGTGGCCGACACCATGGTGGAGCAGGAAAGCGGCGTCATCCTTACCGCTTCCAGCGTGGTGGGCCTGTACGGCAACTTCGGCCAGACCAACTACGCCGCCACCAAGTTCGGCGTCATCGGTTTTACCAAAACCTGGGCGCGCGAGCTGGGCCCCAAGGGCGTACGCGTCAACGCCGTCTGCCCCGGTTTCATCGAAACCGACATCCTCAAGACCATTCCCGAAAAAGTATTGGACAGCCTGCGCGCCACCAGCTGGCAGCGTCGCCTGGGCCAACCCGAGGAAGTCGCCAACGTCTACGCCTTCCTGGCCTCGGACGAAGCCAGCTTCGTCAACGGCACGACCATCGAGGTGTCGGGCGGCATTTCCTTGTAAGGGCGGAAGCAAGCAGGCAGCGAGCAAATCGTTGGGCCGAGGTAGGTTGGCGCCAACCTACCTCCGCACCAGCCTGCCTGTTGGCTTGTTGCCTTGCCGGCGTCTTACCAGCAAGGCCCTTTGTCCGTTTCCATCTTGCGGATCATCGCGCTGAAGAACTTGTCGGCGAAGCTGCTGTCGCGGATCAGCATGGCGGTGAGGTCGGCGCATTTTTGCCGGACCTCTTCGGAAAGCTGTGTGTCCGGGCCGGGCACCGCGGCGCCGGCGCATTGGATTTCCGCCGCGCGCTGCACCGTCCACAACAGGAAGAACGTCTTGGCGATGCTGCCCTCGGCCACGGCGATGCCGTGGTTGCGCAGCACCAGTATGTGCTTGTCGCCCAGGCTGGCCACCATGCGCGGTTTTTCCTCGGCGAACAGCGTGATGCCCTCGAAAGCGTGATAGCCCACGCGGCCGTACAGTTGGGCGCCGTAGAAATTGTTGTAATCGAAGCCGGCGCTTTTCTGGGCGATGGCCGAGACCGGCGTAGTGTGCGTATGGATGATGCAGCGCACGTCGTCGCGGGCCTCGTGCAGCGCGGCGTGCAGCGCGAAGCCAGCGGGGTTGGCGTCGTAGGGCGACTCTTCGATCTTGTTGCCGCTCAGGTCTATTTTCAGCAGATTGGCGGGCGTGACCTCGGTGTAGTTCAGGCCGAAAGGGTTGATGAGGTAGTGGTGCGCCGACCCCGGCAGGCGCGCCGAGATGTGGTTGAAGATGGTTTCCGTCCAGCCCATGTAGGCGACCAGGTGGTAGCAGTACGCCAGTTCGCAGCGCAAAGACCATTCTTCTTCGCTGCAATGGGCGGGGCGGGCCAGGGTTTGGCTGGTGGGCGTGGCAAGTTGGTTCATGTGTCGTCTCCGGTTTTTTAGGGGCGCGGGCTTAGCCCGCGAAAATGCGCAAGGGAAATAATGTCGCGTGCCGTGGGCATGGGCAGGTTCATGGCGTCGGCCAGTTCCAGCACCGCGTCGCCGATGGCGGCCAGCTCCAGCGGATTGCCGCTCAGGTAATCCTGCAGCATCGAGGTGCGTATCGGCCCCATGGCGATGGTTTCGGAAATAATGGTGTGCGGATCGAGCGGGAGGCGCGCGCCGTGGGCGGCGGCCAGCGCCATGCCCTCGAACAGGATGCGGCGCGTGATGGGCAGCAGGCGCGGGTCGCCATACATGGCGTCCAGCGTGGCGGCGCTGACGACGGACAAGGGGTTGGTCGTCAGGTTGGCGATAATCTTCATCCACAGCGGGTCGCGTATCTGGGCGCTGGGGCGGCCCTCTATGCCGGAGGCGTTGAGCACGCCGGCGATGCGCCGCACGCGTTCGGATTCGGTGTGGTCGATTTCGCCCAACACCAGCAGCGGCGGGGTGTTCGACATCACCACGCCGGGCGCCAGGCGCTCGGCCGTCATGAATTGCACCACGCCCACCAGTTGCTCCGAGGGCAGCAGTTCGAACAGGCGGCCGTCCGGGTCGACGGCCCGGATGCGCCGGCGCTCGGCCTGTCCCGGCAGGCGTTCGAAATACCACCAGGGTACGCCGTTGACCATGGGAATCAAGGTGGTTCGGGGGCCGATGAGGGGTTTGGCGGCCTGGGCCAGGCCGGCCAGGTCGTGGGCCTTGGCGCACAGAAACAGAACGTCCTGTACGCCCAGCGCGGCGGCATCGTCGCTGGCGGCGACGGGCGCGTGGCTGGTCTGGCCCTGGCGCTGCAACTGTATGCCGTTGGCCTGGACGGCCCGCAGCGTGGCGCCTCGGGCGAGCAGGCTGACGGTTTGCCCGGCCTGGGCCAGTATGGCCGCCAGGGTGCAGCCGATGGCGCCGGCGCCGGCCACGCCTATGCGCAACGCCTGGGTGTCGTTGGGGGAATGTTCGCTGGACATGCTTGTAAAACGGGTTTTCTGGGTTGACGAAAATGGATCACTCACAACCTAACATAGGGTTTGGGGCTGTGGTGTCGCTTGAATCAGACACCTTGACTCGGCCTGGATATTCCGCTGGGGGCGCTCCGGCTTGGTGCGCCGCAGCATGGCGGGGGGAGAAAGCATTTGCATCGCGGCCCTGGTGCGCGCAAAATAAAAGCAGGCTACATTCATCAGTTGGCTGAATAAATTTCGTAGGATGGCGGCGCTGCGCCGGCACAGTCCTGACGATGCCGTTGAACGGACGTCGTCGGGGCGACGAAGCCGGGCCGGCGCCGCCATGGAGACATCATGGACAATCTGGATCTCGTCGTATTGCGTACGCTGCGCGATTGGCGAATGTCGGGAAAACGAGCGGTATTGACCACCATCGTGCGTACCTGGGGCTCGTCGCCCAGGCCGGTGGGGTCCATCATGGCCTTGTGCGAAGACGGCTCCGTCGTGGGTTCCGTTTCGGGCGGCTGTATCGAAGACGACCTCATCCATCGCTACACCCAGGCCTACGCCAGCGGCGACGCAAGCCGCATGCCCACGGGCGCGCCGCAATTGCTGAAATACGGCATCCAGGCCGACGACGCCCACCGCTTCGGCCTGCCTTGCGGCGGCACGCTGCAATTGCTGCTCGAATTCGACCCGGACGCCGATGCGCTGGGCGATGTCGTTGCGCGGCTGGAACAAGGCCAGTTGGTGCAGCGCATTGTGTCGCTGGCAGACGGTGCGGTCACCCTGGCCCCGGCCGACAAGCCCGACGAACTGGCGCTGGAAGACGGCCGCCTGGTCAACACCTTCGGGCCGGAATACCGCATGCTGCTCATCGGAGCCGGCCAACTGGCCGAATACCTGGCCGGCATGGCGCTGTCCACCGGTTTCTCGGTGGTGGTGTGCGACCCGCGCGTGGAATACCGCAGCAGCTGGTCGGTGCCGGGCGTGAAGGTCGTGTCCGACATGCCGGACGACGTGGTGCGCGAGTTCCGCCCCGACCTGCGCAGCTGCATCATCACCCTGACGCACGACCCCAAGCTGGACGACCTGGCCCTGCTCGAAGCCCTGGAAACCCCCGCCTTCTACGTGGGCGCCATCGGCTCGCGCCTGAACAACACGCTGCGGCGCGAGCGCATGAGCGAATACTTCGACATCAGCCAAGAGGCGCTGGCGCGCCTGCGCGCACCGGTGGGCATATACATAGGCAGCAAAACGCCCGCCGAAATCGCGGTCAGCATCATGGCCGAGGTGCTGGCGGTCAAGAACGGGGTGCCGCTGCCCGCCGATCTTGGCGTGGCCGCCGCCAAAAACATGCACGGCGTGCCGATGGATGGCGGTAGCCTGAGCTGCGCGCTATGAGCACGGGTGAATGGCTGGTCGCGCTGCTGTTCGTGGGCGGCTTGGCCTGTTCTCTGACGCTGCTGATTTGGCTGGTGCGCATGCTGCGCCGCGAAGGGCGGCATAGCGGACGGTCGCGTTAAAATTTTTAGCTATCATTCACGCGCCGCGGTTTTTTCGATAAAATGCCGCAGGGTTTCGGTTTCGAGGTGAGACCGGGAGGTTCAGTGCGTTGGTCGGGCCGCCAACGCGAGTTGCTTGCGACCTATGAGCTTGGTACCCGTTTGCGCCCGCTGTCAATTCCTTTCCCCTCTTCTTTCATCAGCTCGCCCCTACATGGCTCTGTTCATGACGGCGGGGCTTTGCGTTTCCTTTGCGCGTAATGGAGGTGCTGCATGCCGTTGACCGCTGCTCTCCTAATTGCCTGGGGCGGTTCTATCCTGGGCTGGCGTTTGGCCTTATTGAAAGGTTCGTTGATCCGATATCTGCCCGCCTTGCTGCCATTGGGGCTGTTTGGGGTGTTTGTGCAGTATGCGCCGAGCGTTGCCAGCGGGCATGTCGTACATCATGCATGGTCATGGGTTCCTTCGCTGAATGTCGCATTGTCCTTGCGGCTCGATGGGTTCTCACTGCTGTTCGCACTGTTGATTACGGGTATCGGCACGCTGGTGGTTCTGTACGCGACGGCCTACCTCTCCAATGCGGGGCGAGACGGCCGCGCCAGGTTCATCTTCCTGATCTTGGCCTTCATGGCATCCATGCTGGGAACCGTGCTGTCCGACAACCTCATTGTCATGTTCGTCTTCTGGGAGGCCACCAGCCTGCTGTCTTTCATGCTGATCGGCTTCGAATCCCACAAAACGCAGGCGCGCAAGGCCGCCTTGCAATCGCTGCTGGTCACGGGGTCGGGCGGGCTGGCGCTATTCGGCGGCATTCTATTGATCGGCATGGAGCTGGGTACGTTCTCCCTGGCCGAAATCGCTGCGCGGCCTGATGCCCTGCTCTCCAGCCCTTGGCTGACGCCTGTGGTCGTGCTGATCATGCTGGGCGCCTTCACAAAGTCGGCCCAGTTTCCCTTTCACTTCTGGTTGCCGCAGGCCATGGCCGCGCCGACCCCCGCTTCGGCTTATCTGCATTCCGCGACTATGGTGAAGCTGGGCGTCTATCTGCTGGCGCGCTTCGACGGCGTGTTCGAGGGGCTTTGGTGGTATGGCGACACCCTGGTCATTGTCGGTCTTGCAACCATGCTCGTGGCTGCGATCCATGCGATTCGCTCCACCGGCTACAAGGCGGTTCTTGCGCAGTCGACGGTGGCGTCGCTGGGCATACTCGTCATGCTCATAGGTCTTGACGGCCCGGTTGCGGTCGTGGCCACATGTGCGTTTATCGTCGCGCATGCCTTTTACAAGGCGGCACTGTTCTTTTGCGCCGGCACGGCCATCCATGCTACGCATATCAACGAGTTACGCAAACTAGGCGGCCTGGCCCGCTTCCTGCCCTTTACCGCTTTGGCAGCTGTCCTCGCCAGTTTGTCCATGGCGGGCTTTCCGCCGTTCGTTGGCTTCATCGCCAAGGAGTATTTGTTCGAAGCCCAGTTGAGCAGCGCCTGGAACGCGATTCCCGTGGTGGCGGCGGTTGTCGTGAACGGCATCATGGTTGCCGTTGCGGCGGTGGTGTCGTTGAGGCCATTCTTTTGGGCCGAGAACAGGCCGCACATTGTTGCGCATCGCGAAACTCCCGGCATGCTGATCGGCCCCCTGGGCCTGGGCATCATGGGGATCGTTGCAGGGCTGGCGCCCGCCTTCTTGTCGCGCTATTTAATCATGCCGGCTGCCACGGGGCTTCATGGCACATCGGTGCAATTGTCTTTTTCGCTATGGCATGGCCTGACCCCCATGCTTGCGCTCAGCGCATTGGTCATTTTGACGGGCGCGCTGCTTGCATGGAAATGGGACGCCTTGCATCATGCGCTGGAGCGCCTGCCGCTGTTGTCGCGCATCAACGCGAACCGTGTCTATCAGGCGGTGGTGGATGGGATACTGGACGCGGCGCGTTGGTGCACCGGGCAGTTGCAGAATGGTGATAGCCGCCGCTATATGCTTGTTACCTGTCTTGCACTGCTCGGCGTCGGGCTCTGGTCGATTGCAAGTTCGGACGCAGCCGGTGCGGTTTCGCTGGATGGCACGCTCCGCATCCTGCCTACAGCTTTGCTGGTATTCGGGTTCATCGGCGGCGCCGTCGCGGCGCGTACTCAAGCCTTATTGCCGGGACTGATAGGCGTGGGTGTCGTCGGCTATAGTTCCGCGCTGTTTTTTCTGCTGCATGGCGCACCGGATCTGGCACTGACGCAGTTTGCCGTCGAAACGCTGGTGTTGATCGTGCTGATGGCCGTCATGGTGAGGCTTCCCGATCAGGCTCAACGCACGCGCAGCGGCAAGGAGCGGTGGGTTGACATGGGTGTTGCGGCGGCTTTCGGCTTGCTGGTTTTCATTGCGCTGGCCAGCATGCTGTCCCTGTCTTTCGATACGCGCCTGTCCGACTTTTTCGGCGCGACTAGTTACTACGAGGCGCATGGCAAGAACGTGGTCAACGTCATCATCGTCGACTACCGGGCGCTCGACACGATGGGGGAAATTGCCGTTGTCGGGTTCGCGACGCTAGGTGTTTGGTGCCTGCTGCGTAGACGAAAGACCGGAGCGCGGCGCCAACAGGCGAACCTGGCGCTCGAGGTCAAGGGAGATTCGCGATGAGCTCTCCGATCTTTGTCGCCACCGCGCGGTTGCTGTTCTGGGGCATGCTGGCCGCATCGCTGGTTATCCTCTGGAGAGGCCACAATGAACCTGGCGGAGGTTTCGTCGGCGGGCTGGTCGCGGCCATGGCGATCGGGCTGGTGGTCTTGTCCGAAGGCGTCGCCAAGGCAAAACGGCTCTTGCGGATACATCCTGTCGTATTGGCCGGGCTCGGCGTTTTCTTCGCCGTGCTCAGCGGCGTCCCGGGCATGCTGGCTGGCGAGGGCTTCCTGACCCATCAATGGCTCGTCTTCGACAACGGTTTCAAGCTGGGGACGACGCTGCTGTTCGACATAGGGGTGTATTGCACGGTCATGGGCGGCATGCTTTGCATGGTGCTACGCCTGTACGCGGAAGAAGGGGAGGAAGAATGAACCTGATCTACGCCGCCGGCATTGCCGCCATCATGGCCGTGGGGCTTTACCTGCTACTTTCCCGGCATGTCGTTCGCATGATTTACGGCATCATGCTGATTTCGGCCGCAGTCAACCTGGTGATCTTCCTGGCGGGGCGGATAGGAGCGAATCCACCGCCGGTCATGGCGGGCGACGAGGCGACGCTGGCCGCGGTTGCCGCCAATCCGCTGCCGCAGGCGCTGGTGCTGACCGCCATCGTGATCGGTTTCTCGCTGGTTTCGTTCGTCATCGTGCTTGCGCTCAGAATCTACCGCGACGCGGGCACACTGGACGGCCGCCAACTGGACGATGCGGAAGCGCTGGGCAGTCCCGAACCCAGGGAGCAAGCGCGCGGTACAGCCGGGGAGCACTCGTGATGGAGACATTCGCCGCCCACATCTTGCTCTGGCCGGTGCTGATACCCATTACCGCATCGGCGCTCTGCATGGTGTTCTGGCGCAAGCCTGGGGTGCAGCGCGTGGTGCATATGCTTGCCTTGGTGTTGATGCTGCTGGCGTCTTTGCTGCTGCTGCGGCAGGTGTCAGTGCACGGCGCCCTGGCGCTGACTTTCGGCGGCTGGCAAGCGCCCTTCGGCATCAGCTTCGTGGCGGACCGCCTGGGCGCGGCCATGGCGGTAGTAACGGGAGTCCTGGCGGCGGCCGTCGGGATATTCAGCCTGGCCGCCACGCACCGGCGTCACGTGCACAACGGCGTTTATCCTCTCATGCTCGGTCTGCTGGCCTCGGTCAATGGCGCTTTTCTTACCGGCGACATCTTCAACCTGTATGTCTGGTTTGAGATCATGTTGATCACCGCTCTGGGGCTGATGGTGATAGACAAAAGCCGTGCCCAGCTCGACGGGGCCATGAAATATGCCGCGCTCAATCTATTGAGCACGCTCATGTTCCTACTGGCGATCGCCATTCTATATGGCGTCACAGGAACCCTGAACATGGCCGATTTGGCCCAGGTTCTGCCGCAAACCGAGAACAGCGCGGCCCTGGCGGTCTCGGCGGCGTTCTTCCTTATCGGTTTCGGCATCAAGGCGGGATATTTCCCCATGTTCTTCTGGCTGCCGGCGTCTTACCACACGATGTCCATTGCGGTCCTGGCCGTCTTCGCCGGCTTGTTGACCAAGGTTGGCGTCTACGCCTGCCTGCGGGTGTTTTCATTGCTATTTTCGGGCGGCGAATCCTTGCGCGACGTCATCGCCTTGATGGCGGCCGGCACCATGCTGTTTGGCGTCTTCGGCGCCGCGGTGCAGTGGGACATCCGCCGAATTTTGTCCTTCCACATCATTAGCCAGATCGGCTACATATTGCTGGGTCTGGCATTGGGGACCACAGCGGCGATGGCTGGCGCGATTTTCTACATCATCCATCACATCATCGTCAAAGCCAATCTGTTTCTGATCGCCGGCGCCATGCACCGTGCGACCGGCACCTATGATTTGCGGCGCGCGGGCGGCCTGATGCGCAGCCAGCCTTGGCTGGCCTTTCTGTTTGCCATTCCCGCCCTGTCGCTGGCGGGCATTCCGCCGCTTTCCGGTTTCTGGGCCAAGTTTCTCGTCATTGATGCGTCATTCAAGGCTGGCGCGGCATGGCTGGCGGCAGTCGGTCTGTTCGTGGGCCTGTTGACGGTCTTTTCGATGAGCAAGATCTGGATCGAGGCATTCTGGAAGAGTGCTCCGACCCCGCGCCGGCATGCCTGTCGCGTGCCCATTCCCATGACGCTGGGCATCAGCGCGTTGGCTCTGATCACGCTTTGGCTGGGCTTGCAGCCCGAGGCGCTGATCGAATTCTCCCAGGCGGCGGCAGCGTCCCTTGAGGACCCCAGCCAATACATCGCCGCGACTTTCGACGCCCCTTCGTCCGACGTTTCGGGAGCAACGCCATGACACACTCCATGTCTCGGCGCGCGTGGGCTTGCCTCAAGCTGTGCGTCATTTTTTTGCGGGAACTGACGCTGTCCTCCTGGGCCGTGGCGCGAGCCGCGTTTGCGCGTCGGCAGGCCTATAGGCCTGCTATCGTGGCGGTGCCTTTGCGGCTGCGCACCGACATGGGAATCGCCACGTTTGCCAATCTGATTACGCTGACGCCCGGAACGACCTCTCTGCACGTCAGCAGCGATCGTTCGACCTTGTACGTGCACTGCCTGGACGCGGCTTCCACAGAGGAGGTCGTCAGCGGTATCCGCGGCGCATTCGAGGACACCATCATGGAGATCGAAGGATGATGGAAACACTGATGCAAATCGACATGATCTTTACGGCTGCGTCCCAGGTCTTGCTGGCTTTGCTCGTCGTCCCATTGGGCATGACGCTGGCGCGCATGATCCACGGCCCCAGCCAGGCCGACCGATTCGTTGCATTGGACATGCTGACCGGCCTGGCTGTCAGCGCGGCAGCCCTGACGATGGCCGCGACGGGCCGGCGCGAGTTTCTCGACGTTGGAATGGGCCTGGCGGTTTTCGGCTTCATGGGCACATGCGCGCTTGCGGCTTTCCTGGAGCGCAAAGGAAGAAAATGAATATGGTTGCCGTCATCGCTATTCTGGCATTGCTGTTGAAGATCGCCGGCTTTGCCTTTCTATTCGCCGCCAGCCTGGGGCTGCTGCGCTTTCGGGATCCTTTGCAGCGCATGCACGCCGCAACAAAGGCGGGGACGATGGGGGCCGGCCTTACCGTGGGGGGCACGGCGCTGGCAAGCGGCGACGGGCTCACTTGGCTGATCGCCGTGCTGAGCATACTTTTCCTGATTCTGACCGTGCCGGTGGCGGGGCATCTGCTGGGCCGCGCCATCTATTTCTCGGGAGTGCCCTTGCTGGGGCTGGAAAATCGGGATGCCTTGCGCAAGGAGGACGTCAGCCGGGCATCGGCTGGTTCAAACCCCACGGAGGCGGGCTAATACATACGGCATCTTTATATCTAATGCCCAAAACGCCAGCCTACACGCCTATTCAGGCGATCAGCGTGCCGGCCAGGCAGGCGACGATCAGCACGACGCCGGCGGCCATATTGGCGCGGAACAGCCGGAAGTTGCGGTCGGGGCGGTTCAGGTTGAAGATGGCGACCTGCCAGGCGAAATGCGCGCCGATCAGGGCGAGCACCGCATAATAGGCCCAGTGCAGGCCCAGCAGCGCGCCGGCCCAGGCCCACAGGCCCCAGGTCAGAACGTAGAAGCCGCCTATCCATTGCTTGCCTTTGTCGCCGAACAGGATGGCGGTGGATTTCATGCCCATCTTGATGTCGTCGCGCATGTCGGCGTAGGCGTACAGCGAGTCGTAGCCCACCTGCCAGCACACCGCGCCCAGCCAGAACAGCACGGCGGCCAGCGGCACGACGTTCTGGGTGTCGGACCAGGCCATCAGCATGCCCCAGTTGAAGCCTATGCCCAGCACCACCTGCGGCCAATGGGTAAAGCGCTTGCACAGCGGGTAGATGGCGACGATGGGCAGCAGCGCCACGGCCAGCCAGCGGCTGTATTCATTGATGGCGAACAGCAGCAGCGCGCACGCCAGCAATTGGCCCAGCAAGAAATACAGGGCTTGCCTCAGCGTGAGCTGGCCGCTGGTGAGGGGGCGGAAACGGGTGCGCTCGACCTGGCTATCGAGGTTGCGGTCCCAGATGTCGTTGATGGTGCAGCCCACGCCGCGCATCAGCAGCGCGCCCAGCGAGAAGATGAACAGCCGCCACAGCGTGGGCCAGCCGTCGGCGGCCAGCACCAGCGCCGCCAGGCAAGGCAGCAGGGTCAGCCAGGTGCCCACCGGGCGGTCGAGCCGGCACAGGCGGGCATAGGGTTGCCAGCTTGGCGGCAGCCAGCGGCTGACCCAGTCATTGTGGAAAATGTCCGAGAGGTCCGGGTGGGAGGGAGTCTGCATGGAGCAAGAATACCATTAGCCATACGGGTGTGGCATGTGCGTTTTTCCGTTTCGCGCGACGGGCGGCCGCATGCGCCGCCGCCGGCGCCGCTGGGATGGCGATTCCGCCCCCGGGCCGCCGGCCCGTTGGGTTTTGCAAAAAACGCTAAAATGGCGGGTTGTTTGAACATGAGCCAAAACGCGGGAAGGGGGCGTCCCTTTTTCGCGGCATCGTTCTGGCGCTTCTGTAAGGGTTTTGGTGCCGTGCCTATCTATGCTTATCGTTGCAGCGCATGCGGTCATGCGCAGGATGTGCTTCAAAAGATGTCCGATCCGGTCTTGACGGTCTGTCCCGAATGCGGGCAGAGCGCGTTCGCCAAGCAGGTGACCGCCGCCGGGTTTCAACTGAAGGGTTCCGGGTGGTATGTCACCGACTTCCGCAACGGCGGCAAGAGCGGCGGCGCGTCGGCGGCGGGCGATAGCGCGTCCGGCTCCTCCGGCTCCGCCAGTTCTTCCAGCCCCGCCGGCTCCTCCAGTTCGTCCGCGGGCTCCGACGCCTGAACTTTTCATAATTATTGATACGGAGTATTCCTACATGCGTACCTGCTACACCGGTGAGGTGGGTCGTCAATACCTGGACCAGACCGTCACCCTGTTCGGCTGGGTGCATCGTCGCCGCGATCATGGCGGCGTCATTTTCATCGATCTGCGCGACCGCGCGGGTCTGGCCCAGATCGTGGTCGATCCCGACAACGTCGAAGCCTTCGCCACCGCCGAGCGCATCCGTAACGAATACTGCCTGCGTATCACCGGCCTGGTGCGCCTGCGTCCCGAAGGCACGAACAACCCCGAGCTGGCCTCTGGCGAAATCGAAATCCTGTGCCGCGAAATCGAGATCCTCAACGCCTCGGTCACGCCGCCGTTCCAGCTCGACGACGACAATCTCTCCGAAACCACGCGCCTCACGCATCGCGTGCTCGACCTGCGCCGCCCGCAGATGCAGCGCAACCTGATGCTGCGCTACCGCGTTTCCATCGAGGTGCGCAAATACCTGGACAGCCTGGGCTTTGTCGACATCGAAACCCCCATGCTCACCAAGAGCACGCCCGAAGGCGCGCGCGACTACCTCGTGCCTTCGCGCGTCAACCCGGGCCAGTTCTTCGCGCTGCCCCAGTCGCCGCAGCTGTTCAAGCAGATGCTGATGGTGGCCGGCTTCGACCGCTACTACCAGATCACCAAGTGCTTCCGCGACGAAGACCTGCGCGCCGACCGCCAGCCCGAATTCACCCAGATCGACTGTGAAACCTCCTTCCTCAACGAAGTGCAGATCCGCGAGATCTTCGAAAACATGATGCGTCACGTGTTCCGCGAGGTGCAGGGCGTCGAGCTGCCCCAGCCCTTCCCCGTGATGAGCTGGGACGAAGCCATGCGCCGCTTCGGTTCCGACAAGCCCGACATGCGCGTCAATCTGGAATTCGTCGACGGCGACGACCTGATGAAAGACGTCGATTTCAAGGTGTTCTCGGCGCCCGCCAACGACCCGGCCTGCCGCGTCGTGGCGCTGCGCGTGCCGGGCGGCGGCAGCCTGCCCCGCAGCGAAATCGACGCCTACACCAAGTTCGTCGGCATCTACGGCGCCAAGGGCCTGGCCTACATCAAAGTCAACGATGCGGCCTCGGTGCCCGACGGCTTGCAGTCGCCCATCGTCAAGAACATCCACCAGCAGGCGCTCACGCAATTGCTGGAACGCACCGGCGCGCAAAACGGCGACCTCATTTTCTTCGGCGCGGACAAGACCAAGGTGGTCAACGACGCCATGGGCGCGCTGCGCGTCAAGATCGGCCATAGCGATTTCGGCAAGGCGCAGGGCCTGTTCACCGCCGGCTGGCGGCCGCTGTGGGTCATCGACTTCCCCATGTTCGAATACGACGAACAGGAAGGCCGCTACTTCGCCGCCCATCACCCCTTCACCAGCCCCAAGGACGGCCACGACGAACTGCTCGAAACCGATCCTTCCAAGGCCCAGGCCAAGGCTTACGACATGGTGCTGAACGGCTGGGAAGTCGGCGGCGGTTCGGTGCGTATCCACCGCGCCGACGTGCAAAGCAAGGTGTTCAAGGCGCTCAACATCGACGACGAGGAAGCCCGCGAGAAATTCGGCTTCCTGCTCGATGCGCTGCAGTACGGCGCACCGCCCCATGGCGGCGTGGCCTTCGGCCTGGACCGCCTGGTCACCTTGATGGCCGGCGCGGATTCCATCCGCGACGTCATCGCCTTCCCCAAGACGCAGCGCGCGCAAGACCTGCTCACGCACGCGCCGTCGCCGGTGGACGAAAAGCAGTTGCGCGAACTGCACATCCGCCTGCGCGCCATCGAAGGGCAGCAGTAAACCGGAGGACGGCGGCATGTCGGTGATTCGGGTCGTCAGCTACAACATCCACAAAGGGCGCTCCGCGCTGGGCGCCCGCGAATCACTGTCCAAGCTGCGCCTGGGCCTGTACAGCCTGCGCCCCGACCTCATGCTGCTGCAAGAGGTGCAGGGGCGCAACGAGCGCCACAACGTGCTGCACGAACAGCCCGCCTCGCTGGCGGCGGCGTTGGGCATGCAGTACTGCTACGGGCGCAACGCGGTGCGCAACCTCACCGACCACGGCAATGCGCTGCTGTCGCGCTATCCCATCCTCGACTTCGAAAACGAGGACATCTCCGACCACAAGCTCGAACAGCGCGGCCTGCTGCATGCCACGCTGGACGTCAGCGGCACGGCCGTGCATTGCCTGGTCGTGCACCTGGGCCTGTTCGCCGGCGGGCGCACCCGGCAGATCATGGCGCTGGTCGAACGCATACGCCGCGTGGTGCCGGACGGCGCGCCCATGATCATAGGCGGCGACTTCAACGACTGGTCGAACCGCCTGGCCCCGCTGTTCGTGCAGCAGCTCGGCCTGTATGAAGTCTTCGCGGTGTCGCCGCAAGGCCTGACGGCGCGCCAATTACCCTTGCGCCAAAGCATGCGCCATTTGCGCTACCGCCTGCAAGGCTGGGCGAATTCGCCTTACCACACGCCTTACCGGCAGCAGGCCCACGAGCTGGGCATAGACGGCCTGGCGCGCATGACGCCGCCGCCGCGCACCTATCCCTCCTCTTTCCCCTGGCTGCGCCTGGACCGCATCTACCAGCGCGGCTTCGCCGTGCGCAAGGCGCAGGTGCTGCACGGCGCGCCGTGGCGGCAACTGTCCGACCACGCACCCATACTGGCTGAGCTGGAACTCCCCTGAAATGAGCAAGG
Organism: uncultured Burkholderiaceae bacterium; assembly: GCA_934525625.1. GTDB lineage: Bacteria > Pseudomonadota > Gammaproteobacteria > Burkholderiales > Burkholderiaceae_B > Mesopusillimonas. The sequence continues at coordinate 57,586 of CAKSZL010000001.1, read as the reverse complement.
GGTTTCCTCTTTTTTCCCGTCTGCCCTGGCGGGAGGGCAATCGCATTGCGCTATTGCGCAATGGCGCGGGCTTCTTCCCCGCATTGTGCGCGGCCATAGACGGCGCCAGCCGCTACGTGCACCTGGAAACCTACATCTTCAACATCGACGTCACCGGCTTGAAGGTGCTGGATCACTTGCGCACGGCCTGCCGGCGCGGCGTGAAAGTGCGGGTGGTGCTGGACGGCTTCGGCTGCTTCGATACGCTGGACGTCTTGCGCGAGCGCCTGGAGGACATGGGCGCGCAGGTGCGCGTATACCACCCCGAGCCCACCGGCTGGCGCTGGTACCGCTTCAGCCTGGGGCGCTTGCGGCGCCTGCACCGCAAGGTAGCCGTCGTCGACGGCGCCATCGGCTTCGTGGGCGGCTTGAACATCCATGACGATTACGTCGACGTGCCCAACGACGACGGCCGGCCTTCGCCGCGTTTCGATTTCGCGGTGCGCCTCGAAGGGCCCTTGCTGCAAGACCTGATCCGTACCCAGGACGAGCTGTGGATACGCCTGGCGTGGCGCCACAGCGCGCATTGGCGCGAGTGGTATCAGCGCTTCCGGCATTGGCAGAGAACGCGGGTAGGGCGGCTGGCCGCCCAACTGCCGCGCTTCGAGCCCGGCGTGCGCGCCACGCTGCTGCTGCGCGACAACCTGCGCTATCGCAAGACCATAGAGAATACCTACGTCCAAGCGCTGGCGCAGGCGCGCGGCCATGCCATCGTGGCCAATTCGTATTTCTTTCCGGGGCGGCGCTTGCGCCAGGCCTTGAAGCAGGCGGCCCAGCGCGGCGTTCGGGTGCGCTTGCTGCTGCAAGGCCGCGCCGAATACCGCTTGCAGCATTGGGCCAGCCGCAATCTGTACGGCCCTTTTCTGGCGCAAGGCATAGAACTCTACGAATACATGCCCAGCTATCTGCACGCCAAGGTGGCCGTCATCGACGATTGCGCCATGGTGGGCTCGGCGAACATGGACCCTTTCAGCCTGTTGCTGGCGCGCGAAGCCAATGTGTGGATAGACGACGCCGGCTTCGCGGCGGGCCTGAGGCGGGCGCTGGAGCACGAGATGGAGGCCCATTGCCGCCAGGTGACGCTGGACGGCTGGAAGCGGGCGTCGGTGTTCGCGCGGATGCTGGATTGGTGCGCCTACCGCCTGCTGCGCATGGGCGTCGCGCTGACCGGCAAGGGGTCGGAATACTGAGGCAGGACACTAGTCCTGCGAGGTGCGCATGCGGTCCAGCACTCTTATGGCGGTGCGGGCCGCGTGCGTCAGCATCGCTTGCGTGGCAAGCGATCTGTCGTGCTGCATCAGCGCATCCAACAGCGTCTGGTGTTCGGCAATGGCTTCGATGAGGCGCGCTTTTTCGAAGAACGGCGGTATGCGCAGCGGCGTCAGGCGGCGGCGCAGATCTTTGGCGATCTGCTCCAGCGTGGCGTTGTGGGCGCCGGCATAGATGGCGGCATGGAACTTGTCGTTCAGCTCTACGTATTGCTGATAGTCGCCCGCCAGCGCCGCGGCCTTGCTTTGCTGGAACAGCAACTGGATGCGGCTGCGGTCCAGCGAGCTTGCGCGCACGGCGCACAGGCCGGCGCAGATGGCTTCGATTTCCGTCAGGCCGTCGTAAAGGTCTTTGAGGCTGTCTTCGTCTATGCCGCAGACGGTGAAGCCCCGGCGGGGCTGGTGTTCGACTAGCCGCATGCCGGCGAGGTGGCGCAGGGCGTCGCGCACCGGGCTGCGGGAAACGTCGAATCGTTCGGCCAGCGAGACCTCGTCCAGCCGCGTGCCGGGCAAAATGGCGCCGGACAGAATCTCGGCTGCCAGGACTTTGCTGATGGATTCAGCCAGGGTGGGGGTTTTGTCCAATTGAGGGTACCTCTAGGTGCAGCGGACGGCTGTATTCCTCCGGTTCAGGGGTGCCATTTTGCTGCCTATGGGCCGTGCATGGCAAGCCGCCCCAGGCTTTGCCATGCGCGGCGAGCTGGTTTGCGCGCCGGAAGACCCGGCCGCTACAAGGCGGACAGGCCGCTGCGGAACGAAACGTGCCACGAGACGCAAGCCTTTTCGACGGCGGCCACCAGGGCGTACAGCGCGAGCGCCAGCAGCGATATCCATAGCAGCGATACGAACAGCAGCGTGCTGTCCATGTTGCCGTTGGCGACGACCAGCACGTAGCCCAGGCCTTCGTTGCCGCCCACGAACTCGCCGACCAGCGCGCCGACGACGGCCAGGGTGATGGCCACCTTCAGCGAGCCGAACAGTTGCGGCAGCGCCGAGGGCAGTTGCATGTAGCGGAAAATCTCCCAGCGTCCCGCGCCCATGGAGCGCATCAGGTTGACCGAGTTGCCGTCCAGCGAACGCAGGCCGATGATGCCGGCGATCAGAACGGGAAAGAAGGCCAGCAGAAAGGCCAGCAGCACCTTGGTGAACACGCCGAACCCCAGCCATAGCACCAGCAAGGGCCCCAGCGCGACTTTCGGGATGACTTGCAGCACCAGCAGCCATGGGTAGGCGATGCGCTCTATGGGCCGGAAAAAAACGATGAACACGGCAAGCAGGACGGCGCCTACCGTGGCCAGGATGAAGCCCAGCGCGATTTCCACCGTGGTCGTGACGGCGTGCCGGCTCATTTCCGGGAACGAGTCCAGGAATTTGGCGCCGATGGCGCTGGGCGGCGGCACCGCATAGGCGGGAATCCAGCCGGCGCGCGAGGCGCCCTGCCAGACGATGAGCAGGATGGCCAACGTGCCGAGAAAGGTAAGGACGGTGGAGACGGCGGCCGGCATTGTACCGGTCTGGGCGCGTAGTTCGGACATGATCGACGGGCTCCTAGTGTTGCGTACCGATCAGCGATCGCAGCTGCTTCTGGTAAGCGACGAATTGTGGCGTTTCCTTCATGTCCGCCGTGCGGGGGCGCGGCAGGTCTATGCGCAGGTCGAGCGCGACCCGGCCGGGCCGCGGAGACATCAGAATCACGCGGTCGGACAGAAAGATGGCCTCGGACAGGCTGTGCGTGACGAGAATGGCCGTCTTGCCGGAATCCGCCCAGATGTCCTGCAGGTCGAGGTTCATCTGGTCGCGGGTGAGGGCGTCTAGCGCGCCGAACGGTTCGTCCATCATCAGGATGGGCGCGTCGTGCAGCAGCGCGCGGCAGATCGCCGCCCGCTGGCGCATGCCGCCCGAGAGCTGCCAGGGGCGCTTCTCTTCGAAGCCGGCCAGGCCCACTTGTTCGAGCAGCGCCATGGCCCGCTGGCGCGCGGCCTTCAGGTCCAGCTTGCGCACTTCCGCCTGCAGCATGATGTTGCCCAGTATCGTGCGCCAATCGACCAGCAAGTCTTGCTGGAAGGCGATGCCGACGTCGGTGACGGGGCGCGTGACGGCCTGCCCGGCTATCTCCACGCGGCCCGCCGTGGGGCGCAGCAGACCGGCGATGATCATGAACAGCGTGCTTTTGCCGCAGCCGCTGGGGCCCAGCAGGGAAATGAACTCGCCCGTGCGGATGTCCAGATTGACGTCGTCGAGCGCCGTGACGGTGTTGCCGTCCACCTTGAAATGCTGCTTGACGCCGCTGACCCGGATGTGGACGGGGCGCTGCGCCTGGGCGGCGCCCGTCTCGGGTTGCGGGGAGGAATGGGTGTGAGCCATTACTTCTCCCCGAGAAAGGCATTGGTGTAGACCTGTTCTCCCTTGATGGCGTCGGGAAGGCTCGAATACTGGCGGAGGATGTCCAGCGCCCTGTCCCAGTCTTGCGGCGCTTGCCAGCCGAAAGGCTTGCCCGCCGAAGAAGGCGCGTCGGTGTAGCGCAGCGACATGAGGAGGGTTTCCTTGAGCGCGGCGCCTTCGTCCTTCAGCAAGGGCCGGGCCGCGATGACCGCTTGCACCGCGCCGTCGGGGTCCTTCGCGGCGGCCTGCCAGGCTTCGACCGTCGCCGCCACGAACTTGCGTATGAGTTCGGGCTTGTCCCGGATGAGTTTCTCCGAGACGACGATGCCGTGGGCGGGCAGATAGAAGTCGGGGCCGGGCGTGAAGGTTTCCGCATTCTGGATGCCGACCTTCTGCAGCAAGGGCTTGGCCGCCGTCGCGTAGGTCATGACGGCGTCGGCGCGCCCCTGGGCGACCACGGTGTATTTCAGCGTGCAGTCGACCGAGAGCTGCTGCACCTCGTCTCCCTTCAGGCCGATGGATTTCAGGTAGGGCGGGATGTACACCGAGATGGCGTCGCCGGGGCAGACGGCGATCTTGCGGCCTTTGAGGTCTTGCGGCGTGTTGATCTGCCGGCCCGGCGCATGGTACATGGCGATGGTGGTGCCGCGCAGTATGCCCATGACGACGCGGCCCGGCAGCCCCTTGCCGATGAGCTGGGCCACGGTGGTGGCGTCGCTGAAGCCGAAGTCGTCGTTGCCTGACGCGGCAAGCTGGGCCACCGAAGCGGAGCCCTTGCCCTCTTCGATGGCAAGGCGGATGCCCGCGCGTTCATAAATGCCTTGGGCGACTCCGTAGTAGAACGGCGCGTGATAGCCCAGGGTGGTCCAATCCAGCCGCAGGCTGGCGGGGACGGGGTCCTGCGCTTTTTGGGCGGAGACGGAGAAGGGAAGGCAGGCCAGCACGAGGCCGGCGAGGCCGCGCTGGACGCGGCGCAGGAGCGGAGAGGGAGTGAAAGGCGCGTGCATGATGAGTCCTCGGTAAAGGGGGAAGGCGGATCAAGCTTGGGTGCGTATCGTGTCTACGACCTGGCGCAAAGCGGCGCGCTTCTCGTCAGGCAGGGGGTTGATGGGGCCGCGCGTGGGCCCGGCGCTTTTGCCGACCAGCGCCATGGCTTCCTTGATGACCACGGGGAACGAGCCCCAGGCCCAGGCGGCGCGCAAGGGCGCGAAGACGTCCGAGAGCCGGCGCGCCTCGGCCAGGTTTCCGCTGCGGAAGGCGTCGTACCAGCGCACCATTTCCACCGGGAAGACGTTGGCGGCCGGCGATATGGTGCCGTCGCCCCCGTGCAGCAGCATGGAAAGCGCAATGGTGTCGCGGCCGGAGAACAGCAGGGCCTTGCCTTGCGTGGACAGCTTGTATTCGATGGCCTGGGTGACGTCGCCGCTGCTGTCCTTGATGCCGACGATGTTGGAAGCCTGTTTCATGCAGGCGACCAGGGTGGCGGGCAGCACGTTGACCGACGTGCGGGGCGGGTTGTTGTACAGCATGACGGGTAGCGACGTGGATGCCGCCACCTCGCAGTAATGCCGCACCAGCTCCTGTTGATTGGGTTGGATGAAATAGGGAGTGATAACCAGCGCCAGGTCGACGTTCAGGCGTTCGGCGGCCCGGGTGATGCGCGTGGCCGCGCGTGTCGTGGCGCCCCCGGTGCCCGCGTAAAGCGGCACGCGCCCCGCGATGGCCTGCGCGGCAAGCTCGATGAGCCGGATCTGCTCGTCTTCCGACAGGGCGAAGAACTCGCCTTGGCTGCCCGCGACCGAGATGCCGTGCACCCCGCAGGACAGATACCAGTCGATCAGTTCGAGCACGCGGTCTTCGTCCAGGTCGCCGTTGTCCTTGAAGGGCGTGGCCATCGCGGGGACGACGCCGTGGAAGCGTCCGGGCGTGTGGGAGGACAGGCTCATTGCTGCGCTCCTACCCAGCCGTTGTGGGAGATGTCGAAGATGACGCCGTTGGGGTCGCGGAACTTGAGTTCGTAATAGAGCGAATCTTTTTCTATCGGCAGCTCGCGGAAGAAGGTGCCGCCTTGTTCGAGGATGAGCTGTTCCTGCTCTTGGAGGTCGTCGACCCAGAAGCCGATGTGGTTGATGCACTGGGCGTCTTTGTCCATGCCGGCCCATTCGTCGGCCTTGTATTTGAGCAGGGCCAGGCTGACGGTGCCGTCGGAGAGGTACACGCCCTTGGCCAGCGGGGAGTCGGTGTGGCCGACGATTTTCATGCCGAAGGTGTCGCAGTAGAAACGGGCGGTGCTGTCCGGATCGGCAACGGACATCGCGATGTGACGCAGTTTTGCCATGGGGAATAGTCCTTGGTCTGGATTAGGTGAAAATCGGGAATGTCGACTCTATTTTGGATTCAAGATAGTAAAAATGTCGACATTAATATGCGGACTGCTTGTTTGTGTAAGGTGAGAAAAGATGCATGGCCATGCATGCATCTTTCTTTCTTATCGGGGGTAATTTTGTGTTTTTATAGGTTAAATATCAATATAGGGTATTTACTAGGGGGTTTTTAGGATACCAGTAAGCTGTTATTTTAATGAATACAAAATTTACATTATGGTTTTATTGTCGACAATTTTATGGGAGAGAAGGAAAGAATGGCGGGAGGCTGAGGCGGGCATGAGGCGGGCATAAGCGGGGAGCAGAAAGCAAAACGGCCGCCCATAAGGGGCGGCCGAGTCGTCCGGCGAGATGCCGAGCGGGCTAGGCTCCGCTTTGGCCGGCTATGGGGCTACTTGGTCATATTGGGCAAGCCGACCGCCAGCCATGGAATGGCCAGGATGAGGCCCAGCATGGCGATCTCGATGATGATGAAGGGCACGACCGAAGCGTAGATTTGCGTCAGGCGTATGTGCTTGGGCGCGACGCTTTGCATGACCATGCACAGCAGCCCGAAGGGCGGGGTCAGCAGGCCGATTTCCATGGCCAGCAGCATCATGACGCCCAGCCAGATGGGGTCGATGCCGGCGGCGCTGGCCAGCGGCATGAAGAACGGCAGAGTGATCATCATCATGCTGATCTGGTCGATGATCATGCCCAGAATCAGCAGGATGACCAGCATGCCGATGACCAGCAGGATCGGCGACAGGTCGTACTGGCCGATGACGCGCAGCAGGCCCGAGGTGGCGCCCGAGAAGCTCAGCAACTGCGAGAACGTGGTCGAGGCGATGAGCACGAACAGGATGATGACCGACACTCGGGCCGTGGCCATCAGCGACTTGTGCAGCGCGGCCCACGTAAACGAGCGGTAGCCGATGGTGGCGATTACCGAGGCCATGGCGCCGAGGGCGGCAGACTCGGTGGGCGAGGCCCAGCCCATCAGCATGCTGCCCACGACGGCGACGAAAATGCCGAACAGCGGCAGCACGTCGACGACGAAAGGCCGCCAGCGCTCCCAGCCCTTGGCGGTCTGGCCTTCTTCATCTTGCGGGATGAGTTCGGGCGAGAGCTTGCAGCGCACGACCACGTAGCCCAGGAACAGCGCGGCCAGCAGGAAGCCGGGAACGACGCCGCCGATGAGCAGTTGCGAGATCGAGATGCCGGCCAGGCTGCCCAGCATCACGGCCAGCGCCGACGGCGGTATCAGCATGGCGATGCCGCCCACGGCCATGATGGGGCCCATGGCGATGCTGGGCGCGTAGCCGCGCTTGAGCATCTCGGGCAGCATGGTGCCGCCCATCATGGCGGTGTTGGCGATGGTAGAGCCCGACAGCGTGGAGAACACCGTGCCGCCCAGCACCGACACGATGGAAAGCCGGCCGGGCACTTTGGCGATCATCTGCTCGACGGCGGCGATGGCGCGGTACGCGACGCCGGTGTAGAACAGAATCTCGCCCATCAGCACGAATAGCGGAATCGGCGTCAGCGAAAAGCTGGTGACCGACTGTATGGAGTTGCGCACCAGTTGCCCAAGGCCGACTTCGCCGCCCATGAACAGCCAGGCGCCGATCAGGTTGACGCCCAGAAACGCGAACGCGACGGGCACGCTCAGCAGCATCAGAACGAAGAGCGTGCCCAGCAGCACGCCGAAAGCCATATACCATTCCATCACACGGCTCCTTCAGTGGCGAGGCCGCGGATGACAAGCCGGCGGATGAACTCGATGGACAGCAGGACGAAGCAGATGACCATGGGGATGGTCAGCCACCATTCGGGGAAGATCAGCACTTTGAACACCATGCTGCCTTGCTCGGCGTTGCCGATCAGGCTTTTGGCGCTCTCGAAGGCCAGCGCCACGCTGATCGCCAGGCAGATCAGGTTGCAGAGCACCGCGGCCGCCTTGCGCCCGCCCTTGGGCAGGCCGCGCACCAGCACGTCGACGCGGATGTGGTCGTTGGTGTAGGCCAGCCAGGGCGCGGCCAGGAACGCGGCGACCATCAGCATGTATTCGGTCATTTCGACCGCCCACGGAATCGACGTCGTGCTGAGGTTGCGCAAGGCGACGTCCACGCAGACGAGCACGGCCATGAGGCCGAACAATACCGCCGCGATGAAGCCGCAGCTTGTTACCAGGCAGTGATAGGCGCGCGCGCCGGATGACATCGCGCGTGGCGCGATTTCGTTTTCTTCTTGATGTAGGGTTTCCATGCAATTTCCTGCAAGGTTGCTGGGTAGGCTGGGTGCTTTCGGCGAAAAATCGTCGGAAAAAGCCAGATGTGAACTATACCTATACAGGCGGGTTCATGGAAACCCCAAAATTTTCATGGCGGTTTCCGAGGAATTCATACTCGGATTTCCGGGTGTTTTTCTAGGGAGAACCCTTGTTCAATCAAGCCGGTGGCTGCACAAAGCGCCGGAAAGCCGCGCAGCGGGCCGATCTGGATGGCGTAGGTTCTTGGGCCGGCGATCATGGCGCTCTGTGCGTCAGGCCAGTACGCCCCGATCGCGCAAAGGCTGGCACCACGAGAGGTTTTCGGCCGGCACGGTGCGGGGTTGATATTCGCAGCCCAGCCAGCCGTCGTAGCCCAGGCCGGGCAGCGCGGTCACGCTTTCCAGCAGGCCGTGCTGGCTCAGGTCGGGCTCGTTGCGGTTTTCATCGGCGCCGGCGATTTGCACGTGGCCTATCCACGGCGCGCAATCGACCGTGCTTTGCGGCGCGTCCAGGCGCTCTTTGACGCAGTGGTAATAGTCGAATTGCAGGCGCAGGCGCGGCGACTCGAAGCAGCGCAGCACCTCTACCACTTGCTCGGGCAGGTGGTAGAAGTAGCCCGGCATGTCGGCGCGGTTGAGCGCTTCCAGCGTCAGCACCAGGCCGTCGCGTTCGGCCAGCGCCAGCGCGTGCTCCAGATTGCCGCGTAGCGCCTGCAGGCAGTCGGCGCGCGGCAGGCCTTCCACATGGCCGGCCATGACGTGAATGCGGCGGCAGCCGGTGGCCTGGGCGACGGCCCGGGCCCGGTCGAAGGCTTGGATGAATTCGGCCTGCGCGCCCGGAATGGCCGCCCAGCCCAGCCGGCCCCGGCCTTCGCCCGCCGGGGTGTTGATCAGCGCCAGGGCCAGCCCGGCATCGCGCAGGCGCTGCGCGTACCACTCGGGCGATTGTTCGTAAGGCGCCAGGATCTCGGCCCCTTTGAAACCGTCGCGCGCGGCGGCTTCGAAGCGCTCGCTCCAGTCCAGGTGGCGGTACAGCCAGCTAAGGTTGGCGGAAAGTTGCATGGATGGCCTCCCTTCAGTGCTTGCCGGCGTCGGCTTGGCGCAGAAAGTCGTCGCGGCATTCCGGCGCGTGCAGGCCGACCAGCGCCGAGACTTCCGCTTGCCCCAGGCCCATGGCGCTTGCCAGGCGCAGCATCTGCTGCACGCAGGCCGTCACCGGCATGGGCGCGCCGCTGCGCTGGGCATTGGCGATGACGGTGTCCATGTCCTTGAGCATGGTGGACAGCGCGGCGATGCTGTCGGGCGGCACGTCTATCATGCGCGGCGCGAATATCTGCAGCGGCTTGGAGTCGGCCCAGCCGCCGGCCAGCGCGGGCGCCAGTTTGCGCACGTCTATGCCGTTGCGCCGGGCGAAGCCCATGGCTTCGGCCAGCGCCGCCACGGTGGTGGCCACGATGGTCTGGTTGCACAGCTTGGTGGCCTGGCCCGCGCCCGAGGGGCCCATGTGCGTGATGTTGGCGGCGTAAGCCCGCATCGCTTCGAAGGACGCTTGCATGTGGGGCGTGTCGCCGCCCGCCATGATGGCCAGCGAGCCGGCTTCCACGCCGGGCACGCCGCCCGACACGGGCGCGTCTATCCAGGCGGCGCCGTTGGCGTCGGCCAGCCGCCGCGCAAACTGCCGCGTGGCCTCGGGGTCTATGCTGGAATGGTCGGCCAGCCATCGCAGGCCGCCGGCTTGCGCGATGCCGTCGGGGCCGAACACCACCGCCTCGACCGCCTTGGCGTCGAACAGGCAGATCAGCACGCCGTCCACGCCGCTGGCGGCCGCGCGCGCGGTGGCCGCCACCTGGGCGCCCAGCGCGGCCAGCGGCTCGGCCTTCGCGGCCGATCGGTTCCATACCTTGACCTCATGGCCGGCCGCCAGCAGGCGCTTGACCATGGGTGCGCCCATCAAACCCAAACCGCAGAATCCCAGTTTCATATCGTTTGTCCGTGTTGGTTTCCAGGGGCCGGCCGCCTGCGCCGGAGCGCGCGGATGAGCTCTCGATTGTAGCCACAGGCTTTCGGTCATGACGGCCATGCCCGCCGTGAAACGCTAGGGAAAACCCCGTCCAAAAACTTCTTGTGTCACGGTTTTTGATTCCTTAGCATGAATATATGCAAGTGCATATAAAAACCTGGAAACGGGCTTCAGGGTGCACTGTGCGGCAATAAGCCCGGTGCGCATAGCAAGCGCCGCCGGGTCGGCGGGACAGGTCGCTAGAGGGGACCGAGCCTCGGTCTCCCAAGCGTGAACGGGAGAACGACACATGGAAATCGCAGTCTTGGGGGGCGGCCACGGTTGTTACGCGGCGGCGGCCGATCTGTCCGAACAAGGGCATACCGTCAGGCTTTGGCGGCGCGACGCCCAGGCCTTGCTGCCGGTGCTGGAAACTTCCATCATCACCATCAAGGACGCCAAAGGCGAGCGCCCGGTGCGTATCGCCAAGCCCACCGCCGACATAGGCGAGGCGGTGCGCGGCGCCGAATTGATACTGATTCCGTCGCCGGCCACGGCGCAGGCCGACATCGCCCGCGCCATCGCGCCGCATTTGCGGGACGGGCAGGTCGTGTTCCTGCCGCCCGGCACTTTCGGCTCGTACGTCATGAGCGAGATCGTGCGCGGCCAGGGTTGCACCGCCCGCGTCAGCTGGGCCGAAACCGGCACCCTGCCGTGGCTGACGCGCAAGCACGGCGCCAACACCATCGCCATCACCATGCGCGCCACGCGCCTGCCCACGGGAGTGTATCCCGCCGTCGACGCCGAGCACGCCTACCGGGTCATATTGCAGGCCTTTCCCGTCATCGAACCCTGCGAAGACGCCTTGTCGGGGGCGTTGATGAACGCCGGGCCCATCATCCACCCGCCGCTCATCCTGATGAACGCCGCGCCGCTGCAGCATTTTCCGGAATGGGACATCCACAACGAGGGCACGCAGCCGGCGGTGCGGGCGGTCACGTCCAAGCTGGACAACGAGCGCATCGCCATACGCGAAGCCATAGGCTATGCGGCGCCGCATTTTCCGCTTTCCGACCACTACGAGAACGACAGATGGATGTACGGCGATTCGCACAAGAAGCTGGTGGACAGCGGCGACTGGCGCGAGCACATCGATCTGCACTCGCATCGCTATATGGTTGAGGACACCGTGCTGGGCCTGGCCTTCCTGGCTTCGGTGGCCGATTGGGCCAAGTGCGATGCGCCGGTTACCAAGGGCCTGCTGGCCATCGCCGGCGCGATTCTCGGGCGCGACTTGCGCAATGCCGAGCGCACGCTGGGTATGCTGGGCCTGGCGCAGCTATCGCCGCAAGCCATGCGGGAACTCCTGACTAACGGGCGGCAGCCATGAGCGCCGAAGCCAGCGTCGCCGCTCTCGGGGCGGGCCGCATGGGGCGCGGCATCGCCCTGGCCTACGCCCTGCACGGGCGGGCGGTGACGGTCATAGACTTCAAGCCCCGCGACGAAGCGGCATGGGCCAGGCTGCGCACCGAGGCCCAGGAGGAACTGGGCCTGACCTTGCGCCAAATGGCCGAACTGGGCGCGCTGCCGCCCGAGGCCGTGCAGGCCTGCCTGGAACGCATCCGCTTGTGCCCCTTGGCGGATGCTGAAGCGGCCTTGTCCGGCGCGCGCCTGGTGTTTGAAGCCGTGCCCGAAACCCTGGAGGCCAAGCGCGACGCGCTGGGCCGCCTGGGGCAATTGGTGGCGTCCGACGCCTTGATCGCGTCGACCACCTCCAGCATGCTGGCTTCCGATCTCGCCCCCATGGTGGCGCACCCCGAACGTTTCATGAACGCGCACTGGCTCAATCCGGCCTACCTGATTCCGCTGGTGGAAGTCAGCGCGCATCCGGGCACCGACCCCGAGGCCGTCAAACGCTTGCGCGACGACTTGGCGGGCATAGGCAAGGTGCCGGTGGAGTGCGCCTGCAGCCCGGGCTATATCGTGCCCCGGCTGCAGACGCTGGTCATGAACGAGGCCGCGCGCATGGTCGAAGAGGGGGTGGCTACGGCCGAGCAGATGGACTTGGCCACCCGTTACGGGCTGGGCTTTCGCTTCGCCGCCATCGGCGTGCTGGAATTCATAGACTTCGGCGGCAACGACATCCTATACCACGCCAGCCGCTACCTGGCCGACAAGCTCGACCCTGCGCGCTTCTCGGCGCCGGAGATCGTCGAGCGCTACATGCACGAGGGCCGCAACGGCCTGCGTTCGGCGCAGGGTTTTCATTCCTACGAAGACAAGAATCTCGACGAATACCGGCGCGACGTGCTGGCCCGTGTCCTGGCGATGTCCAGGCACTTCGGCCTGGACGCTCGCGTTTCTGCCAACGCTGCACAAGGAGTCTCAAAATGAAGACATGGAAGACGTGGTTGGTAATGGCGGGAATGATGGGCGCCGCCGCGGCGCAGGCGCAAGAGGCGCCCACTTTGCGGGTGGGATGGACGATACCCGCCGAGGAAGCGAAGTACCTGATGATGAAGCGCCCCGAACTGTTCCCCGATCTGGGCAAAACCTACCAGATCAAGTGGACGCAGTTCCAGGGCACCTCGCCCATGGTGCAGGCCATGCGCGCCAACGTGCTCGACTGCGCCACGATGGCGCCGCTGTCCATGGCGCAGGGCTTCATCGAAAGCGGGCTCAAGAGCTACATCATCGCGCAGCACGCGCACGAGGAACCGGGCTACTTCTCGCCTTATTGGGCGGTCAAGGCCGACAGCCCGATCCAGTCGGCGCAAGACCTCAAAGGCAAGGTCATCGGCACCAACGCCTATGGCTCGGGCGTGTATTTCCAGATGGTGCTGTGGCTCAAGCAGCACGGCCTGGATCCTGAAAAAGACGTCAAGATCGTCGAGACGGGCTTTCCCGCCTCGGCGGACGCCATACGCTCGGGCCGCGTCGATGCGGGGCTGCTGGTGCAGCCTTTCGCGCTGCTGGCCGAGGAAAAAGGCGACGTGCGCAAGCTGTTCGCGCTGTCCGAGGTGCAGTCGCCCACGGTGCAGATCTTCGATGCCTGCAACCAGGGCTACGCCGATGCCAACCCCGAGGTCGTGAAGGCTTACGTGCGCGATTTGCAGCGCGCCATGCAACACTTGCAGGAAGACCGCGAGCTGGCGGTGGCGGTGGCGTCCGAAATCACCAAGGCCCCGGCGGCGCTGCTGCAGCGCTACCTGTTCACCAAGGCGGATTTCGCCCATCCGGTCGACATGAAGCCCGATTTGGGCGCCATCCAGAAGACGCTGGATTTGCAGCACGAGGCGGGCTTTCTGGCCAAGCGCGTGCAGGTCGGCGATTTCGTCAAGCCCGACCTGATGGCGCCGCTGAAATGATCGCGATCGAACAGCTCGGCAAGACGTTCCGCACGGCGCGCGGCACCAGCCATACCGCCATCCAGGACATCTCGCTCGAAGTCCCCGACGGGCAGTTCGTTTCCATCCTGGGGCCCAGCGGCTGCGGCAAGAGCACGCTGCTGTACATCGTTGGCGGCTTCGAGCAGGCGACGCGCGGGCAAGTCAGCGTGGATGGCCGGCCCATCGCCGGGCCAGGGCCCGACCGGGGGCCGGTCTTCCAGGAGTACGCGCTGTTTCCCTGGAAGACCGTGCTGAGCAACGTGGCCTACGGCCTGCGCCAGCAGGGCATGGCCAGAAAGCCCGCCGAGGACAAAGCGCGCGGCTGGCTGGAGAAGGTCAACCTGGGCAAGTATGCCGACTTCTATCCCAAGGAGCTGTCCGGCGGCATGCGCCAGCGCGCGGCCATCGCGCGCACGCTGGCCTATGAGCCGCGCATCCTGCTGATGGACGAGCCTTTCGGCGCGCTGGACGCCCATACCCGGCTGACGCTGCAGTCCGAACTGCTGACGCTATGGGAGCAACTGGGCAATACCGTGGTGTTCGTCACGCACGGCGTGGAAGAAGCGGTGTACCTGTCGGATCGCGTCGTGGTGATGGGCGGCACGCCGGGCACGGTCAAGCAGGTCGTCGACATCGATCTGCCACGGCCGCGCCGGCGCGCGGATCTGCTGCGCAACCCGCGCTACCAGGATCTCGTCATCCAGCTGGAAAACTCCCTCGTGGCGGAGCGCGTATGAACGGACAGCCGCAACGCATAGGCGGGCGTGCGCTGGGCGGCGTCATCCAGCGCCCCGCCGTGGCGTTCGTGATCGTGGTGGCGCTGCTGGGAGCGGCCTGGTCGCTGGCCTCGGCCTGGCTGGGTTTCAGCTCTTTTCCCGGCCCTTGGGCGGCCGTGCGCGAACTGCCCGCCATCGTGCTGGACCCTTCCGCGCTGTGGGCCATCCTGCAATCGCTGGCACGCATGTTCGCGGGCTATGCGTGGGCGCTGCTGCTCGCGGTGCCGCTGGGCTTGGCGATGGCGCGCAGCCGGCTGGTGTACGACATTTTCTATCCGCTGGTGACGCTGGCCTACCCCATGCCCAAGGCGGCGCTGATGCCGATACTGATGCTGTGGTTCGGCCTGGGCAGCTTTTCCAAGATACTGGTGATCGCGCTGGGCGTCAGCCTGCCGCTGCTGTATCACAGCTACCAGGGCGCCAGCCGCATCGAGGAAAAGCTGGTCTGGGCCGCGCGCGCCATGGGCATGGGCCCGGTGGCCAGGCTGTTCAAGGTCGTGCTGCCCGCCGCCTTGCCCGAAATCCTCATCGGCTGTCGCGTCGGTATCGTGATGGCGCTGATCATCATGGTGTCGTCCGAGATGATCGCCCGCCAGGAGGGCGTGGGCAATCTGCTGTTCACCTCCATGGACATGGCGCAGTACGCCACCGTGTACGCGATGATCCTGATACTGGCCCTGCTGGGTTTCGTGCTGGACTGGCTGTTCGAAAAGATACGCCGCCTGCTGACGCATTGGGCGGAATCGACCGCTGATGAGGCGTTGGAGTAGCCATGAGCCAAGAGACTTCCATCAGGACGGTTACACGCGGGCCCGGGGCCGCTTGGCTGCTGGGCGGCGCGCGCCGTTTCCTATCGCCTGTGGTCGTGGTGCTGTGCTGGGAGCTGGTCTGCCGCCTGGGCTGGATCGAGCCGCAATTGCTGCCCGCGCCCAGCGCGATTCTGGCGCGCATGGCCGACTTGGCCCGGCAAGGCGAGTTCTGGCGTCACTTCGGCATCACCCTGTACCGCTTGCTGGCGGGCCTGGCCATCGCCGTGGCGGCGGGCGTGGGGCTGGGCCTGTGTGCACGCCTGTCGCGCGTAGCCGCGGCCTTGCTGAACGCCGCCGTGCGCCTGCTGGCGCCCATCCCCAAGATCGCGCTGTACCCGGCCTTCCTGCTGGTGCTGGGTTTCGAGAACGCCTCCAAGATCGCGCTCGTCGTGGCCGACGCGCTGTTTCCGGTGCTGATGGCGACCTGGGCCGCGACCAGCGCCGTCGACCGCAAGCTGATCTGGTCCGCCCGCGCGGCCGGTACCAGCCGCGCGGGCTGCCTGTGGAAGGTGGTGCTGCCGGCCAGCCTGCCCAACATTCTGGCCGGCGTGCGCGTGGCGGGCGTCATCGCCTGCGTCGTCGTTTTCCTGGCCGAGATGATAGGTTCGACGGACGGCCTGGGCCATATGCTGACGGTGGCGGCGCGCGCGTATCGTACACTTGACATGTTCGTGCCGCTGGCCTGGATCTGCCTGCTGGGGCTGATGCTCAATTGCGTCATCGGCTATGTGCAACGCCGCATAGATCGTGCGGGCGGATAGCGGCGCGGTGTTCCACAGTATCAAAAGGGTATATCAAGAACATGGGGAAGATGACCGCGCAGCGCCAGGCAAGCCCGCCCGACGCGCCGCCACCCTATCTGGGGCATGACACCTTCATGCCCTATGTGTTGAATCAAGCGACGGCGGCGTTGAATGCCGATTTCCAGCTGGTATTGCGCGCGCAGGGCATGACGCTGCTGCATTGGCGCGTGCTGGCCTTTTTGTGCGAAACCGACGGCCTGGGCGTCAGCGCCCTGGCGCGCATGACGGGCGTGGACCAGGCCACGCTGTCGCGCGCGCTGATGGTCATGGAGAAATCCGGCTTCATCGCGCGCCGGTCTTCGCGCCAGGACCAGCGCATGGTGGTCATCCATCTGCTGGCCGCGGGCAAGCGGCAGTTCGGCAAGGTGCTGCCTCTGGCCTGGGACATCTACGTCCGGGCCGTGCGCGGCTTGTCCCAGGAAGAGCAGCAGACCCTGCATTACTTGCTCAACCGCATCCGGGACAACATGGAAAAGCCCGCCTGAGCCGCATATATACTGCACCCTATGAACGCAATGCCCCCGGAGTGAACCGAAAATCGTGACCCTGTCGCTCATCGACACCGCCTTCCCCGACGTCAAGCTCATCGCCTTGCCGGTGTTCGCCGACGAGCGCGGATACTTCCTGGAGAGCTTCCGAACGGAGCGCTATCGGGGCCTGCCCGGGCAGAACGGCCCTTTCGTGCAGGATAATTTCTCGCACTCCAAGCGGGGCGTGCTGCGCGGGCTGCATTTCCAGCATCCCGGCGGGCAGGGCAAGCTGGTGCGCGTCGTGCAGGGCGAGATCTACGACGTGACGGTGGACGTGCGCGCCGGCTCGCCCACGTTCGGGCGCTGGCAGGCGCTGACGCTCGGCGGCGGCGAGGCCAGGCAACTGTGGGTTCCGCCCGGCTATGCGCATGGCTTCCTGGTGTTGTCGGAGCAGGCCTTGGTGGAATACAAATGCACCGCCTACTATGAACCGGAAAACGAAGCCTGCCTATGCTGGAACGACCCGGAGCTGGGCATAGACTGGCCCTGCGGCGAGCCCGTGCTGTCCGGCAAGGACCGCCGCGGAGAAACGCTGCAGGTCTTGAAGAAAGCGGGCCGCTGCCCAGTGATTGCGTAATGATCGCGCGTAGTCCGCGCAGATTAAGCAGGTTGGGCTTCCGTCGTCAGCCCAACCTGCGGCTAAAAGCCGAATCGAAAATGCGCTGAACATGAAAGTACTTCTTACCGGCGCTCACGGCCAGTTGGGCCGCAGTCTCCAGCAATCGCATCCGTCCCATTGGACGTTGACGGCGCTCGGCTCCGGGCAACTGGACGTCAGCGACGAACACGCCGTCAGGCGGCGGGTCGAGGCGCTGCGGCCGGCGCTGATCGTCAATGCCGCCGCCTACAACGCCGTCGACCTCGCCGAGGAGCAGCGCGAGCGCGCGTTTGCCGTCAATGCCTGGGGGCCGCTGTTTCTTGCGCGGGCGGCCAACGATGCCGGCGCGCGCCTGGTGCACGTTTCCACCGATTACGTGTTCGACGGGCGAACCGGCCGGCCCTACGGCGAGCAGGCCAAGCCGAACCCCTTGAATGCCTATGGCGCCTCCAAGCTGCAAGGAGAGCAATGGGTGTTGGAGAACCAGCCGCAAGCCGTGGTGCTGCGCACCGCCTGGGTGTACAGCGCCCTGGGCGAAAACTTCGTCGCCGCCATGCTGCGGGCGGCCGGGCGGGGCCGGCCTTTGCGCGTCGTGGACGACCAGGTCGGCGCGCCCACGCATGCAGGCGAGCTGGCCAAAGCCGTCATCGCGCTGACCGAGCAGTCTGCGGCGGGCGGCATTTATCATTGCAGCGGCGCCACCGCGCTGACGCGCTATGATTTCGCCCGCGCCATTCTCGAAGCCGCCGACGCCATGGAACCCAGCAACCGCCTGAGCCTGTTGACCCCCATACCCTCCAGCGAGTATCCCAGCGCCGCGGTGCGGCCCGGCTATTCCGTGCTGGATTGCGGCAAGCTGGTCGCGCTGGGCTTGTCGCCCCGGCCGCTGGGCGAGACCTTGCCGGGTGTCGTGCGCGCATGGCTGGCGCGCGGGCTGCAACCATGAATCTTCTCGTCACCGGCGGCGCCGGCTTCATCGGCTCGGCTTTCATCGAATACGTGCTGCGCACCCAGCCCGGGGTGCGCATCGTCAACGTCGACAAGCTGACCTACGCAGCCAACCAGGCGTGGCTGCAAGCCTTGGCGCACGAGCCGCGCCACGTGCTGGAAGCCGTGGACGTCAGCGACGCCGCGGCGTTGGAGGGCGTTTTCGCGCGGCATCAGCCCGACGCCGTGCTGCATCTGGCGGCGGAATCGCATGTGGACCGCTCCATCGAAGGGCCGGCGGCTTTCGTGCAAACCAATCTGGTCGGCACGCACGTGCTGCTGGAAACCGCGCGCCATTACTGGCTGCAATTACCTTTGGAGCGCAAGGCGGCTTTCCGTCTGCATCACGTTTCCACGGACGAAGTCTACGGAGACTTGCTGGACGGAGGTTCGGGCGAGCCCGTACGCGAAGGCGCGCGCTATGCGCCCAGTTCGCCTTATTCGGCCAGCAAGGCGGGGGCCGATCATCTGGTGATGGCCTGGCATCGCACCTTCGGCCTGCCGGTGGTGCTTAGCCATGCCAGCAACAACTACGGCCCCAGGCAGTATCCCGAGAAGCTGATTCCGGTGATGGTGCAGCAGGCCTTGCGGGGCGCCAAGCTGCCGGTGTACGGCGCCGGCACGCAGGTGCGCGACTGGCTGCACGCGGACGATCACGCGACGGCTTTATGGACGATATTGCGGCAAGGCCAAACCGGGCGCAGCTATCACGTCAGCGCCGGGCGGCGGCTGGAGAACATAGAGGTGGTCAGGCGCATATGCGCGCTGCTGGACGAACTGCGGCCGCAGGGCCGGCCCTTGCATCCGGACGGTAGCCCCTTGCCCTATGCCAGCCTGATCCGGCACACGCCGGACAGGCCGGGGCACGACCGCTGCTATGCGCTGGACGCCTCGCGGCTGCGGGATGAGCTGGGCTGGCGGCCGCGCATCGATTTCTCGGAGGGTTTGCGCGCCACGGTTGCCTGGTATCTGAATCAGTGGCGCGGCGACCAGCGCTGACACATTTTGCGCAGGGCGAAATCCAGCAGGAAGCCCAGCAGGCCGATCAGCACCACCAGTGCCATCAGCTCCGAGTAGGCCATGCGGTCGCGGGTGTCCAGAATGAAGTAGCCCAGGCCGGCCGAGACGCCCAGCATTTCGCAGGGCACCAGCACGATCCAGACGATGCCCACCGCCAGGCGCGTGCCCGTGAGCACGTGGCCGACGATGCCGGGCAGCGTGACGCGCCACAGGGTTTCCAGGCGCGTGGCGGCCAGGCTGCTGGCCAGTTGCAGCCAGGCCGGGTCCAGTTGACGCACGCCCGCGGCGGTGTTCAGCACGATGGGCCAGACGGCGGCGAAGGTAAGCAGGAAGTACACCGGCGCATCGCCCACGCCCAGCACCATGACGGCAATGGGCATCCACGACAGCGGCGAGATCATGCGCAGAAACTGGAACGACGGGCTGAGCGTGGCCTCGGCCTTGCGCGACAAGCCGATCATCAAGCCCAGCGGCACGCCTATCAGCAAGGCCAGCACCAGGCCCACCAGTACGCGCTTCAGGCTGACCGTTACATGCCAGAACAGCTCGGGCTGGCCCATCAATTCCACCAGGCTGCTCATGGCGGGCAGCGGCGAGAACTGCCGCGACAGGCTGTCGGGCGCGGGCAGCACGGCGGTCACCAGCCACCAGATCAGGAACAGGCCGGCCAGCCCCGCCACGCCCGCCAGGCCGGCGTTGAAAGCCTTGTTCTGCTTGGCGGGCTTTATGGCGGGTTTCATGACAGACTTGCCTGTGACTTGGATGGAACCGCCTGCGGCGCTGCGGAGGACACTATTGCTCATGCGGAGATGGTCTCTTTTCGCGTGTAGCCGGCGGGCACGCCGAACTGCTCGATGCCGCCCAGCTTCTCGATGGCGTTCTTGACGAAGCGGTCGTCGACCAGGTCGCGCGCGACGAACTCGGGGTCGAGCTGGGCCAGGAAGTCGTGGTCCGCTTCGATCAGCGTGTCTTTCAGCATCTTGACGAGCTCGACGGTGTAGCTGGGGTAGGGATAGGGCTGGAAGTCGATGCGCGCATCGTTCCATTCGGGGTGATGGATGATGCCCGATTCCGTGTAGGCGACGCGGTCGGAGGCGGGCGGCGCGAGCACTTTGTCCAGGGCTTCGATGGTGTGGGGCGTGTAGCGGTTCTTGCCTTCGCGCGACAGCAGCTGCGCGGTTTCGGCGCGATGGCCCAGCGACCATTGCTGCGCCTTGACGATGGCGTCGACCACGCCTTGCGACCACTCGGGGCGCTGCTGCAGGTCGCGCTCGTGCATGAACACCACACAGCAGGCGTGCTGGCGCCAGACGTCGCCGGTAAAACGCAGAATCTTGCCGATGCCGCGCGTTTCGGCGGCGGCGTTGAAGGGCTCGGCCACGATGAAACCGGAGATCTGCTTGCCGGCCAGCGCGGGCGGCATGTCGGACGGCGCCAGCACGATGAGGTTGACCTCGTCGGCGGCGGGCTTGCCCTGCTTGAGCGACACGGGTTTCAGGCCGTTGGCGCGCAGCATGTATTGCAGCACCGTGTTGTGGATGGAATACCAGAACGGAATGGCGACGGTGGTGCCGCCCAGCTGGCGGATGTCGTTGACGTCGTTGGCCACGGTCAGGGCCGAGCCGCTCATGTGGTTCCAGGCCACGACTTTGGCCGGTGCCTTGCTGCCGTAGCGGCCCCAGATCGTCATCGGGCTGAGCAAGTGCACCACGTTGACCTGGCCCGAGATGAAGGCTTCGATGATTTGTGCCCAGCTACGCAGCAGCACGGGCTTCTCGGCCTTCAGGCCGGCTTCTTCGAAGTAGCCGTTGTTGTGCGCCACCAGCAAGGGCGTGGCGTCGGTAATGGGCAGATAGCCGATGCGCACGGGGTCGCCGGCGGCGGGCTGCGCCTGGGCGTTGAAGGCCGACAGCAGCGGCAGCGCGCCGCCGGCGGTAAACAGCGAAGCGAGCTTGAGCAGCTCGCGGCGGGAAACGGAAAAATCTTCTGGCGACATGGTGCGTACTCTTTATCGGTATTCAAAGGGTGGCGGGATGATTGGCGTGCTGCGCGTGGCGCAGCGCGCTGAGTATCTGGACGCGGATCGCGCCTTGTTCGGCGATCAAGTCGTCGCGGGGGTGGGGCAGGTCGAGCGTCCATTCGCCCAGCGCGTTGGCCGGGCGTCCTCCCAGCAGAACGATGCGATCGGCTACGCGCAAGGCTTCGTCTATGTCGTGGGTAATCAGCAGCGCGGCGGCCCGGTAGTCGCGCACGACTTTCAGCAGCAGGTCTTGCATGGACTCGCGCGTGATCTCGTCCAGCGCGCCGAAGGGTTCGTCCAGAAACAGTATCTTGGGCTGGCGCGCCAGGCAGCGCGCCAGCGCGGCGCGTTGCGCCATGCCGCCCGACAGCTCATGCGGCATCAGGCGGCGCGCGGCGCTCAGCCCCACTTCGTCTATGGCCTGGTCGATGCGGGCCTGGCGCTCGGCGCGGCTTAGTTCGGGCTGGTGTTTGAAATCGAGGCCGAAGGCGACGTTTTTTTCCAGCGTCAGCCAGGGCAGCAGGGCGGGCGCCTGAAAGGCGACGGCCAGTTGCGGATGCGGCCGTGTCAGCGGCGCGCCTTCCAGCTCGATGCGCCCGCGCGCGGGCTGGCGCAGGCCGGCCAGCACGCGCAGCAGGCTGGACTTGCCGACCCCGCTGGGGCCGAGCACGGCCACGATCTCGCCGATGCGCAAGCTGAGGTCGACGTCCTGCAGAATCGTCAGGCCGGTTTCGTAGGCCAGGGCCACGCCGTGGGCCGCCAAGAGCGGTGCGGCTTGCTGCGACGGGCTTGCGCTGGGGCTTTGGCTCATGGGCGGGCGCCTTCGGATGCGCGTTTGGCCAGTTCGGCCTTGAGCTGAACCAGGCTGGGCGTGACGACGGGAATGAAGGCGGCCTCGCCCCAGCGCCGCGCCACGTCGGGCTGCATGGTGCGCAAATACCCCGCGCCGCCCTTGGCCTGCACTTCCAGCGCCACGGCTTGCAGCGCGATGTCGCTAAGCGCGATGCGCACTTCGAACATGTCGGCGGGGGCGCGCAGATAGCTGTCGTCGCGGATGCCGTCCACCAGCGCCTGCCATTGGCGCGACAAGGCTTCGCGCAGGGCCAGGGCTTCCTCTTCGAGGATGGCGCGCGCGGCGCCGCGGCAACTGAGGGTTTCTTCGATGGCGCGCCAGGCCAGGCCCAGCGCCATCCCGCATTGGATGCCCAGGAAAGAAGGGCGCAGCGCGGGCAGGAAGACGTTGGCCTGGCCGTGCAACAGCCATTCTTCGCCGATGGCGCAGTCGGTAAGCGTCAGCGCGGCGGTCTGGGTGCCCTGCATGCCCACCAGGGAAAGATCCGGGCTACGCACCAGCCCCGCCGCTTGGCCCGGCAGGGCCATGACCGAGGCGCTGCCGTCCGGCATTTGCACGGCCGAGGCCACGTAGTATTCAGGCCCGCGCAGATTGGTGACCCAAGGCAGCACGCCGCTGACCCGCCAGCCTTGCCCTGCGGTTTCGGCCCGCACTTGCAGCGCTTCGATGCCGCCCAGGAACTTCATGGCGTTGGAAAGGCCGGACGCGCCGGCGAAGCCGCCTTCCAGCAGGCCGGGCAGCAGGCGCTGGGCCAGGCCCTGGTTGGGGCTTTGCAGCAGGTATTCGATGAAGGTGCGCTGGCTCCAGACGACGAAGGCGGCGGCCATGGAGTAGCGCGCCACGCCCGCCACGGCGGCGATGGCGTCGGCGATGTCCGTGCCTTCAAGGCCGCCTCGCGCGGCATCGACGCCGTAGCGGTAGATGCCGGCCTGCCCCATGCGGGGCATCAGTTCCCGGGCCGCAGTGGCGTCGCCGGCATCCAGCGCCAGCGCGGATTCGGACAGCCACGCCGCCAGGGATTCCGGCAGCTCCAGCGGTTGGGCAGCGGTTTGGGCCTCGGCTTGGATCATTGTGCGTCCCAGGCGTAGGCTTGCAGCTCGGGGTTGACGGGCGTTTGCGCCAGGTTGTTGGCGAAGTTGCAGATCGTGGCCAGGCCCACGCCGGTGATGACTTCCAGCGCCTGGCCTTCGGTGAAGCCGGCGGCCAGGAAGTTGCGCAACTGGGCTTGCGGCACGCGGGCGCGGGTGGCGATGACCTGGCTGGTGAAGCGCGCCAGGGCCAGCAGGCGCGGGTCTTCGATGACGTCGATGTCACGGTCGCGCAGGGCTTGCAGCACGGGCTCGGGCAGCTTGACCTTGTTGCGCGACAGCGCGGTGTGGCCGGCCACGCAGAAGGTGCAGCCGTGGGTGGTGGCGGCCACCAGTTGCACCACTTCGCGTTCCTGGGGCGTCAGCGTGCCGCGCGCGGTAATCGCGGTCAGCGTCTGGTAGGCTTCCAGCGCGATGGGTGCGTTGGACAGCACGCCCAGCAGATTGGGCAGGAAGCCCGAGTTCTTCAGCGCGGTTTCCAGGCCGGGACGCGATTCGGCGGGAGCGGTTTCCAGGGTCTGCAGGGTGATGCGGGTCATAATGGGGACTCTCTTGGTGAACGGGGGTGATGATGGGGTTCATTGTCCGCCCCGGGGGCCTATGGGACAATGCGCGAGGCTCCACCATTTCGTTTCGGAAATATCAACTTTGAGCTATGAGCAAATAAGCAATTCTTTGGATGCCGCGGCCGCCCAGCGCCAGGCCCAGGATTTCCTGCTCGCCAGCCTGGAGGTGCGCGCCAGCCTGTTTCACCTGGGGCAGTACTGCGGCACCTGGGAGGCCAGCCTCAACGGACGTTTCCGGCCGGGTTTTCATCTGCTGCTGGACGGGCGCTGCTGGCTGCACATGCCGGGCCGCGATTCCATGGAATTGACGGCCGGTGACGCGGTGTTTTTTCTCAGCGACCAGCCCCACGTGCTGACGCCGCGCCCGCAGGCGCCCGATTTTGGCCGTCCCATCCAGCGCCAGGACATGCTGCCGCTGGACACCGGGCAGGAAGGCGGCACCGCGCTGGCCTGCGGTTTCTTCGACTTCCGGCCGGGCCTGGGCACGCTGCTGTTGCGCAATCTGCCCGAAACCCTTCTTATGCGCTCGGACGATCCGCGTTTCGAGTCGGCCCATATGCTGTTCCGGCTGCTGATAGACGAAGCCCGCCGCCATGGCGACGGTTCTTCGCCGGTGCTGGCGCGGCTGGTCGAGCTGCTGCTGTTCTACGCCTTGCGCAGCGCGGTGCTGGACGACCCGCAACTGCACGGCCTGCTGACGCTGGTGCGCGAGCCGGCCATGGCGCGCGTCGTCGCGGCCATCGCCGAAGCGCCGCAGCAAGCCTGGAACATAGACGACATGGCGGCCGTCGCGCACATGTCGCGCGCCAACTTCCACAGGCGTTTCACCTTGCTGTCGGGCATGACCCCGGCGGCCTTGCTGCTGCACGTGCGCGTGCGCCTGGCCTGCGACCGCCTGCGCCAAGGCGAAAGCGCCGAGCAGGCGGCCGACGCGGTGGGCTATCAATCGGTCTCTGCCTTCACGCGCGCCTTCAGCCGGGTGACGGGTTTGTCGCCGGCTGCCTGGAAGCGCGGCGGCTTGGCTTGATGCAGATGCAGACTTGCGCTTGTAACGCTTGTTTTGGATGTTCGATGCTAACCCGCCCGGAGCTGTGTGTGCTTGTCCAAGTCCGGTCAGTCGGCTCGAGCGCAATACGACGCGCTCTCGGCCTTCGGCTTCCCTCCCTCCAACGGACTTGGGCAAGCACACACAGCTCCGGGCTGAGCGTTGGAGCATAGACAGACGACCGTTCTTGCGCTGCATGGTTACTGCCTGCCCGCGAACGCAGCGCTGGCTTCTTCTTCGGCCCTGGCCTGGGCCACGCGCACGCGCCATTCCATGATGTTCTTGAGCAATACCGTCAGCATGGCGATGGCGGCCAGCAAGGCGGCCGCGGTAAAGGCCGCCGCCGTCTTGTAATCGTTGTTCAGCTGTTCCACCAGCAGCGACAGCGTCAGCGTCTGGTTCATGATGGTGCCCGACACGACCGAGACGGCGCCGAACTCGCCCACCGCGCGGGCGTTGGTGAGCACCACGCCGTACAGCAGGCCCCACTTGATGTTGGGCAGCGTTACTTGGCGGAATATCTGCCAGCCGCTGGCGCCCAGGCACAGCGCGGCGGCTTCTTCGTCGCTGCCTTGCGCCTGCATCAGCGGAATCAGCACGCGGGCCACGTAGGGCACGGTGACGAAGACCGTCACCATCAGTATGCCGGGCCAGGCGAACATCAGTTGCAGGTCGTGCCGCGACAGCCATTGCCCGAGGCTGCTTTCGACGCCGTAGACGACCAGATAGCACAAGCCCGCCACGACGGGCGAAACCGCGTAGGGTATGTCGACCAGCGTGGTCAGTATGCGCTTGCCGCGAAAATCGTAGTGCGTGACGCACCAGGCCAGCAGGATGCCGAAGACCATGTTCAGCGGCACCGTCAGCACCGTGACGAACAGCGTCAGGCCGATGGCGTGCAGCATGTAGTCTTCCTGCAGGTTCCGCAGCAGCAGATGCCAGCCGCCTTCGATGACTTTGGAAAAGATCAGCGCCAGCGGAAAGACCAGCAGCAGGGTCGTCAGGAACAGCGCCAGGGCGATCAGGAGCCACTGGTGCCAGGAGGTGGGTCGGCGGACAATCATTTCTTGCGTTGGTGGCCCAGCAGACGGCCTTGAGCGAGTTGCAGCAGGAACAGCAGGGCCAGCGAGGCCAGCAGAATGACCGAAGCGATGGCGGCGGCGGCCGGGTAGTTGAATTCTTGCAGGCGTACGAAGATCATCAGCGAGGCCACTTCGGTCTTGAACGGGATGTTGCCCGCGATCATGATGACCGCGCCGAATTCGCCCAGGCTGCGGATGAAGGCTTGCGAGGCGCCCGTTACCGTGGCGGGAATCAGCGCGGGCAGGATGACGAGCCGGAATATCTGCCATTTGTGGGCGCCCAGGGTCTGGGCGGCTTCTTCGTATTCGGCGCCCAGGTCTTCCATGACGGGCTGCACGATGCGCACGACGAAAGGCAGGCTGGTGAAGGTCATCGCCAGCACGATGCCGGGGTAGGCATAGGAAATCTTCAGGCCGTCGGGGCCGAACCATTGGCCGATGAAGCCGTCGCCCGCAAACCACTGGCCCAGCCAGCCGCCCGGCACGAACAGCGTGGCCAGCGTCAGGCCGGCCACCGAAGTGGGCAGGGCGAAGGGCAGGTCGACCAGCGCGTCGATGACGCGGCGGCCCGGAAACCGGTAGCGCGAGATTACCCAGGCCAGCAGAAAGCCCACCAGCGTGGCCGCCACGGTCGAATAGAACGCGGCGGTGGCCGTGACCCAATAGCTCTGCACGACGCGCTTGTCGGAGATGGCCTGCCAGTACTGCGCCCAGCTCATGTCGCTGACGTACAGCCACAGGGCCGAGATGGGCAGCAGGATGACCAGGGACAGGTAGAACGTGCTGAACCCGAAACTCAGGCCGAAGCCGGGTATGACGGGCGCCTCGTTGAAAAAGCGTAGAGTTCGGGTAGACACGGTGCAGCTTGGGTATGGAATGTGCTGGATCCGCCAGGAGCGTGGCGGACCTTCAGTGGAAGCGGCTGTCGATCAGCGGGCCAGCAGTTGGTCCAGCACGCCGTTGGCGGCGAAGTGTTTCTGCTGAATGTCTTTCCAGCTGCCCAGCACCTCGACCGGGTTGATCAGGCGCACTTCCGGCAGCTTGCCCTTGGAAGCCTCGGCGGCTTCGGGGTGATGCACGCGGTAGTTGAAGCTCACCAGCAGCTCCTGGATTTCCTTGGAATACAGGTAGTTCAGGTAGGCCGTGGCTTCTTCACGCGTGCCTTTCTGGTCGACCACCTTGTCCACCACGGCCACCGGGAACTCGGCCAGCACGCTGACGGGCGGGATCACCACTTCCAGGCCCAGGGCCTTGAAATCGTCGCTGTTGGCGATGTTGATGACTTCGGTCTCGAACGTCAGCAACGCGTCGCCCTGGTTGTTCTGGGCGAAGGCCACGGTGGCGCCGCGTCCGCCGGTGGGGAAGCTTTCGACGTTGGACAGCAGCTTGCCGACGAACTCGCGCACCTTGGCTTCGTCGCCGTTGAATTTTTCGTTGGCGTACAGCCAGGCGCCCAGATAGGTGTAGCGCGCGTTGCCGGAGGTCTTGGGGTTGGGGAACACGACTTTCACGTCGTCGCGCACCAGGTCGTCCCAGTTCTTGATGTTCTTGGGGTTGCCCTTGCGCACCAGAAAGCCCATGGTGCTGTAGTAGGGCGAGCTGTTGTTGGGGAACTTGCTGACCCAGTCCTTGGCGACTGCGCCGCGATCGGCCAGGAATTCGATGTCGGTGACCTGGTTGAAGGTGACGGTATCGGCCTTCTTGCCCTGGATGATGTCCTGGGCCTGGCGCGAGGTGCCGGCGAAGGATTGATCGATCTTGATGTCCTTGCCCGTGGTTTTTTTCCAGTGCTCGACGAAGACGGGGTTGATGGCCGTGAAGGTCTCGCGGGCGATGTCGTACGAAGCGTTGAGCAGCGTGGTCTGGGCGTGGGCATGGCCGCCGGCGAGCGTGGCCAGTACGGCGGCGGAGGCAAGTAGTTTCTTCAGCATGATGGTTCCTGCGGGCGGGCGCGCGGCCCTGATGAATGAAGCGCGACGGTAGGGATGGCAGCCCCGGAGTGTGATGCGGCTACGTTCCCGACCGTCGGATGCGTCATTATCCGCAGGCGTCATAAGCAGACAAAGTAATATTTATCTATTCGCTTATGTCAGAACAGAATAAGTGTGCGTACCCTGGCGGGCACATCGGCAAGAATAAGAAGGAGCGAAGAGAAGACGCAAAGCAAAACGCCCGGCTGGAGCCGGGCGTATGCGTTTGCGTTTGCGGCGGATGCCGCGAGGCGCTTACTGCTGCTGGCCGCTGAGCAGCTTGCGAAGCTCAGCCGCGTACTTGGGGCTGCTTTGGTCGATGGCCTGCCAGGCGCTGTCGTTGGCCTTGGCGGTGAATTCCGCGGCCTTGTCGGCCGACAGTTCGATGACCTCGATGCCGCCGTCCACCACTTGCTTGCGCTCTTTTTCGGCCAGTGCGGCATCTTCAGCGGGAGCGCTTTGTTCAAGCTTGTTCATGCGCTCTTGCAGGAAGTTGCGCTGCTCGTCGGTGAGCTTCTTCCAGGTGTCCTGGTTGATGAAGATGCTGACTTCCACGTTGTAGAAGCCCGGCTCGATGAGGTACTTGGTTTTTTCCTGCCAGCCCAGGTCGAAGATGCCCACGCTGGGCCAGCCGTAGCCGTCCACCATGCCGCGTTCCAGCGCCGTGTAGACTTCGCCGGGAGGCACTTGCAGCGGGTTGGTGCCCAGCGACTGGAAGAAGGCGCGATAAATGGGCACGCTGCGCAGCTTCATGCCGGAGAACGAGTCGTTCGTGGGTTTTTTGGTTGTCCAGATGTGGTACTTGAGGCCGTCGGTGGTGCGGCCCAGCCAAACCATATTGCCTTTTTCGCGCAGGATTTTGTCCATGAGTTCGTAGCCGCCGTTGCTGCGGACTTCTTTCATGGGAACGGGCGTGAAGCTGAGAGCAAGCGCTTCGGGCACCATGTTGGCGAAGAACACGCCGGTGGTGTTGGCCATGTCGATGACCCCCGCCTTGAGGGCGTTGCCCACTTCGAAGGTCGGCATGGATTCGGGGCCGCCGACGAAATTGATTTGCACGATGCCTTTGCCGTTTTCGTTGACGTCTTTGATGAAGCGTTCGAACTTGCGGTCGAAGAAGGAATCTTTGGCGAAGGCGCTGGCGGCCTTGAGCGTGACTTCCTGGGCTTGCGCCGTCAAGGCGGCCAGGCCGAGCACCAGGCCGAGGCCCAATTTGGCGTAGGGAAACTTCATGGGGGTCTCTCCGGGTTTGCAGCAAAGTGCGGGATTGCGTTGCCCCATGCGGGAGGCCGCATGGGGCGTATTATTTTACATTTCAAATATTATTGAGGAATTGGGGTAAACGCCGATAAACGTCTGCCCCTTTCCCTTGCCGTGCGCGGCTTCAGGGTTGCCGCAGCCGCTGCACCCAATAGGCCGTCGATGCGTCGTGATGCATGCCTTCGGGCGCGGGCTGGCCCCGCAACTCCTCGGTGATGCCGCGCGCCAGCACCTTGCCGTATTCCACCCCCCATTGATCGAAGGGGTTGATGTTCCAGATGACGCCTTGCACGAACACCTTGTGCTCGTACAAGGCCAGCAGTGCGCCCAGCGCATAGGGCGACAGGCGCGGCAGCACAATGAGCGTGGAGGGGCGGCCGCCCGGGTGGACGCGATGGCGCGCCATAGTGGGGGCGTATTCGTCTGGCACGCCGGCTTCCAGGCATTCTTTCAGGGCCGCGTCGAAATCCTTGCCCTGGAGCAGCGCCTCGCGCTGGGCCAGGCAGTTGGCCAGCAGGTTGCGGTGGTGCTCCGGCCAGTGGTGGCCGGCCGTCTGGCAGATGATGAAATCCACCGGCGCGCCGTCGCTGCCCTGGTGCAGCCATTGGAAGAACGTATGCTGGGCGTCGGTGCCGGGCATGCCCCATACCGCCGGCCCGGTGGGAACCTCCACCTGCCTGCCGTCGCTATCCACCGACTTGCCCAGCGATTCCATTTCGAGTTGCTGCAGATAAGGCACCACGTTGGTCAGGCGGAAGTCGTAAGGGGCGATGTTCAGCGAGCCATAGCCCAGCACGCTGCGGTTGACCACGCCGGACAGCGCCAACTGCACCGGCGCATTCTGTTCGTACGGCGTATGGGCGAAGTGGGCGTCCATGGCCGAAGCGCCCATCTGCATGCCGGCGACGATGTCGCTGCCCACGGCCAGCGCAGTCGTCAGGCTGACCGAAGACCACAGCGAGAAGCGCCCGCCCACCCAGTCCCACAGCTTGAATATTTGCGCCTCCGGCACGCCCCATTGGGCCGCGAGGTCGGGGCGGGCGGTAATCGCCACGACGTTGGCGTAAGGGTGGTGCACGCCGGCGTTGTTCAGCCATTCGATGGCGCGCTGGCCATTCTGCAAGGTTTCAGCCGTGGAAAAAGACTTGCTGGCCATCACGATAAGCGTGTCGTGCGGGTTCAGGCCGGCCAGCGCCCCTTGCATGGCGTGGCCGTCGATGTTGGCGGCGAAACGCACTTCGCGCCAACTGCGCGCGTAGCCGAAAGCCGCCACCGCCAGGCGCACGCCCCAGTCGCTGCCGCCTATGCCGATGTGCACGATGTTGCGCCAGCGCCGCTCGGAATCGGCCTTGCGCACGAAGTCGTTGACGCGCTGGCGTTCCAGCGCGACTTCCTGGGAGGGCGCGACGGCGCGCAGCATGGTGTGCCAGGCGGCGCGATCCTCGGTGTGGTTGACGGGGGCGCCCAGCAGTAGCTGATCGCGTTGGCGCGCAAAGCCGCGCGCCTCCAGCAAGGCCCGCCCGGCGGCGTCCAGCGCCTCGGAGCGTACTTGGCCGGTCAGGTCCACGCTCAGGCCGGCCGCCGTCAGGATGTAGGGTTCTTCCGCGTGGACTTTGGCCGATTTGCCGGCCTCGGCGAATTGCTGCCATTCGGGCAGTTGCAGTAAGGGGAGATTGCCGGTTTGCGTCATACAAGGCGGCGCGTGAGCGCGTTGAACGTTGGTGTGGGCCGATTGTATAGCGTTCGTTTACCGGGACGGACGCTAACGCCTACCCCACAGGCTGTGGCGATCCAGCAGTTCGTGCACGATGTGCTGGTTGGCGTCCAGGCAGCGGCGCATGGCTTTGGGCAGGCTGGCGCGCGTTTTCTTGCACAGGCCCGGTTGGGGCAGCAGCTCGATTTGCAGCCCGCGCACGGTGCGCACCTCGCCGTCGCCGGGGGCTATCCGCAGGTGCACGCCCAATTGCTGGTAAATGAGGTCGATGACGCGCATCAAGTCTTCGTAGGAATGAACGCGTTCGATGCGCTCGATCAGCGCTTTTTCCTGTTGGGCCGTCAGCAGGCGCACGCGCGCGTCGGCCTCGGGCGCGTCCAGCAGTTCCATTTGGCAGTCGCAGGCGCCGGCGGGACAGGGAGTGCGGTAAGGTTGTGCGGGCAGCAGCGTCATGGTTAGCGGGCAAGGGGTTGCAGGGCGATGATGGCCATGCCGGTCAGTGCGACGACCGCACCGGCGGCGTCCCAGCGCGTCAGCGCGACGCCGTCCACGACGCGCAGCCACACCAGGGCGATGACGATGTACATGCCGCCGTAGGCGGCGTAGGTGCGGCCGGCCGCGGTGGGATGCAGCGTCAGCAGCCAGGCGAACAGCCCCAGCGACACGGCCGCCGGCACCAGCAGCCACAGGCTTTTGCCCTGGCGCAGCACCAGCCAGGGAAGATAGCAGCCTATGATCTCGGCCAGGGCCGTCACGGCGAACAGCAGGAATATGCGCAGGGCTTCCATGGAGAGGTAATCGGGGGTTTGCGCGGGATGCGGGCGCGGGCGTCAAGCGTAATCATATCGTGTCGCGCGCGGTGCTTGCAGCGGCGGCGCCGGGCTTGCAACAGGCGGGCGGCACGGGCGTAGAATGCAAAACCAATAAATGGCAAACGGGAGATAGCCGTGACGTATGACGCAGTCGTGATCGGCGCCGGGCACAACGGTTTGGCCGCGGCGGTGCATTTGGCGCACAAGGGGTGGAAGGTCGCTGTGGTGGAGGCCAACGAGGCGCCGGGCGGGGCGGTCAAGACGCGCGAACTGACGCTGCCGGGATACCGGCACGACTTGTGCGCGATGAACCTGTCCATGTTCGCCGGGTCGGCGTTCTGCAGCCAATACAAGCAGGCGCTGGCGGCGCACGGCCTGGATTTCGTGCCGGCGCCGCATTGCTTTGCCAGCGTGTTCCGCGACGGCACGTACCTGGGCGTGGGAACCGACGTCGATGCGACGGCGGCCGGCATTGCCGCGCTGTCCCCCAACGACGCCCAGGCCTGGCGCGACATGCTGGCCGATTTCTCCAAGGTGGCCCCGCACCTGTTCGGCGTGCTGGGCACGCCCATGCCGTCGTGGTCGCTGCTACCCGTGCTGTGGCGCGCCTGGCGCAAGCTGGGTACGCAGGGCCTGTACGACATGCTGCGGCTGGTGCTGTCGTCGCCGCGCGATTTTCTCGACGCGCATTTCGAAAACGACAAGCTCAAGGCGATGATGGCGGCCTGGGGGCTGCATCTGGATTTCGCGCCTGACACCGCCGGCGGCGCCATGTTTCCCTATCTGGAATCCATGTCCAACCAGGCTTTCGGCATGGTCATCGGCAAAGGCGGCGCCGACACCATCATCAATGCGATGGCCGGATTGCTGCGGGCCAAGGGCGGCGAATTGCTGCTGAATGCGCCGGTGGCGTCGGTCAAGGTGCAGAACGGCCATGCGCAAGGCGTCACGCTGGCGGACGGCCGTTATCTGGCGGCCAAGCGCGCCGTCATCGCCAACGTGCATCCGTGCCTGGTCTTCGGCAGGCTGCTGCCCCAGGGCGTCGGCCGCCCGGGCTTCGAGGAAAAAGTGCGCAAGTTCCGCCCCGGGCCGGGGGCCATGATGATCCACTTGGCGTTGTCCGACCTGCCCGATTGGAAGGCCGGCGAAGCGCTCAAGCAATATGCCTACGTGCACATCGCGCCGGACATGGCCATGATGTCCAAGGTGATGTCGCAGGCCCTGGACGGCCTGCTGCCCGAAGAGCCCGCCCTGGTCGTGGGCCAGCCCACGGCCATAGACGCTTCACGCGCGCCCGAGGGCAAGCATGTGCTGTGGATACAGGTGC
The DNA here is from genome assembly GCA_934525625.1 of uncultured Burkholderiaceae bacterium. Lineage (GTDB taxonomy): Bacteria > Pseudomonadota > Gammaproteobacteria > Burkholderiales > Burkholderiaceae_B > Mesopusillimonas. Next base: position 24,615 of record CAKSZL010000001.1, on the reverse strand, counting down.
GCGTCGTGCCGGGCGACATCCGCGGCGACGCCTTGGGGCGCATCGCCGAGCGCGACTGGGCATCCGCCAAGCAGGCCTATGCCGAACGCGTGCTGGACATCATCGAAAGCCATGCGCCCGGCCTGCGCAGCAAGATTCTGGCGCAGGCGGTGTATTCGCCCAGCGACCTGGAAGCGGAAAACCCCAACCTCGTCGGCGGCGACAGCCTGTCGGGCAGCCATCACCTAGACCAGAACTTCCTGTTCCGCCCCGTGGCGGGCTACTCGCGCTATCGCACGCCGGTCAGTGCGCTGTACCTGTGCGGTGCTTCGACCTGGCCGGGCGCCGGCACCGGCGCCGGTTCGGGCTTCATGCTGGCCAATATGTTGGCCAAGGGCTAAACCCGACGCTGTTTTCGTAGGCCGGCGCTGAGCGTCAACTCACACACACGCGGCGCCAGCCTGCGCGTGCGGCTCTTCTAGCCCTTCTTTACGCCAGTACGCGGCGCAGAAGTCGGCGATGTCCTGGATCTCCTCGGCGCACACCGAGTGCGGCATGGGGTAGGTGTTCCAGCACACGTCGTAGCCCTGGTCGATAAGCTGTTTGCAGGAATCCTGCGCGCGTTGCAGCGGCACGACGGGGTCGTGCGTGCCGTGGGCCAGGAAGATGGGCGTCTTGTGGTTGGCGGGGTGGGCCTCGTCGGCCAGCGTGTCGGCCAGCGGCAGATAACCCGACAGCCCCACCAGCCCGGCCAGCGGTTCTTCCAGGCGCAGGCCGGCTTGCAGCGTCATGGCGCAGCCTTGCGAGAACCCGGCCAGCACGATGTGGCGCGTGGCGATGCCGCGCGCATTTTCGCGCGCGATCAGGGCCTGGACGGCCAACTGGGACTGCCGTATGCCCTGCGCGTCTTCACGCTGGGCCAGGTCGGAATTACGGATGTCGTACCAGGCGCGCATGGGCAGGCCGCCGTTGATGGTGACGGGCTGGACGGGCGCATGGGGAAATACGAAGCGTATGCCGGGGCTGGCCGGCAGGCGCAGTTCGGGCACGATGGGGGCGAAGTCGTTGCCGTCCGCGCCCAGGCCGTGCAGCCAGATGACGGCGCGCGTGGGGTTGGGAGCGGTTTCCCGTTCCAGGGTCTCCAGCAATTGGGTCGTCATGCGGACTCCGGTTCGTCTATCAGGGTTTTCAGTTCTTGGAACAAGGCGCGGTAATGCTTGCGCTGCGGAGACTGGCCTTGCAGCAGCGCGCTGTTGGCGCGGGCCTCTTTGCGGGCTTCGCGGATCAGCGTGCGCAGGCGCGTGATGTCGGTGGCCGGATACTCGTTGAGCAGCTTGGTAAGCGCTTCGTCGTCCTCTATCAGGCGGTCGCGGATGGCCTCCAGGCGGTGCATGTGCGCGGTCTGCTGGCGCGAGCCGTGCGCCCAGGTTTCCAGCTGTTGGCGGATGGTCTCGGCATCGGCGTCGCGCATCAGCTTGCCCACGTAATGCACCTGCCGGCGGCGTCCTTCGCGGGCGTTGGTGCGCTGGGCCAGCACGATGGCGTCAAAAAGCTTGTCGCTGAGCGGCAGGCGCTTGAGCTGGTCGGTGGAGAGTTCTATCAGTTGCTTGCCCAGGTCGAGCAGGGCGTGCATATCGCGCTTGACCTGCGATTTACTGGGGCGCCGGGGCAGGTCGTCGTCGGGCGCTTCGTCGAGGTTGGGGTCGGACATTCGGGCTCTGTCGGCTAGGATTGGTGCAAATTAGCGATATGATAACCGCCCCGCCATGTCGTTCGGCCCGCTGGCCGGCGTCTGCGCCGCTGGCCGCATTTGCCCTGCGCCGTTCGTCCTTTTACGATGTTTCCATGAGCAAACCATCTCGCCCCTCTTATCTGCATATCGAAGAAAACCAGCCGCTGTTCCGCGACCTGGCCCAACAGACGCTGGCCTACGCCACCACGCTGGGCGCATCGGATGCCGTGGCCGAGGTGTCGGAAAGCCGCGGCTTGTCCGTCTCCGTGCGCAATCTGGACGTCGAAACCGTCGAGCAGACCAACGACCGCGGCCTGACCGTGACGGTGTTCTCCGGCAACAAGCGCGGCTCGGCCTCCACCTCCGATTTTTCCACCCAGGCCTTGCGCGATACCGTGGACGCGGCCTGGCATATTGCCCGCTATACCGCTGAAGACCCCTGCGCGGGCCTGCCCGACGCCGATGCGCTGGCGACGGATTTTCCCGAACTGCAACTGCACCGCCCCTGGGGTGTGGAGCCCGACGAGGCCGCCAAGCTTGCCTTGCAGGCCGAGCGCGCCGCTCGCGCGGTCAGCCCGCTCATCACGAATACCGAGGGGGCTTCCGTCAGTTCTTTCGAAGGCCAGTTCGTGCTGGCCAATACGCGCGGCTTCATGGCGGGTTTTCCGTATTCGCGCCATTCCGTGTCGGTGGCGCCCATCGCCGGCAAGGGCGACAACATGCAGCGCGACTACTGGTACTCCGCCGACCGCGACCCCGACAACCTGGCGCGCGCCGCCGCCGTGGGGCGCTACGCCTCGCAGCGCGCCTTGTCGCGCCTGAGCGCGCGCCGCATCAAAACAGGCCGCTATCCGGTGCTGTTCGAGGCGCCGCTGGCTGTGGGGCTGCTGGGCGCGCTGGTGCAGGCCACCAGCGGCGGCGCGCTGTACCGCAAGGCCAGCTTTCTGGTGGATGCGCTGGGCAAGCCGGTCATGTCCGACCACATCGACGTGCTCGAAGACCCCTTCATTCCCGGTGCCATGGGCAGCGGGGCTTTCGACGACGAGGGCGTGCGCACGCAGCGCCGCCAGGTGGTGCAGGGCGGCACGCTGCAAGGCTATTTTCTGTCCACCTACACCGGCCGCAAGCTGGGCATGCCCTCCACCGGCAACGCGGGCGGCTCGCACAACCTGTACTTGGGCTCGCGCCTGACGCGCAAAAGCGACAACTTTCGCGCCATGCTCAAGAAAATGGGCACGGGTTTGGTAGTGACAGAGCTGATCGGCCAGGGCGTCAATTACCTGACGGGCGATTATTCCCGCGGCGCCTTCGGCTATTGGGTCGAAAACGGCGAAATCCAGCATGCGGTCGAAGAAATCACCATCGCCGGCAACCTGCAAGACATGTTCCGCCAGTTCGTGGCGGTGGGCAGCGACGTCATCACGCGCGGCGCCAAGAGCAGCGGGTCGGTGCTGATCGAGCAGATGGCGATTGCCGGGCAGTAAGGACAAGGCTAGCCAAATACCCCCTATTTATGCTAAATTAGAGGGCTTTTCGTGGGTTTGCGCTAGCCATTTTTGGTTAGCGCGATGAATACTTTACGAAAAACTCTGGCGCATCTGCCAGGCCGAAGGCGTACGGGCGAAGCATAACGCCCTGGCAAATCGGCAATTCATTTCATTCAATCTAGGAACACCATCATGAAGACCTTTGTGGCCAAGCCGCATGAAGTCAAGCGTGACTGGTACGTGATCGATGCCAAGGGCAAAGTGTTGGGTCGTGTGGCCAGCGAAGTCGCACGACGCCTGCGTGGCAAGCACAAACCGGAATACACGCCCCACGTTGATACCGGCGATTACATCGTCATCATCAACGCCGCTGAGATCGCCGTTACCGGCAACAAGGCTGAAGACAAGCGCTACTACCGTCACTCGGGCTATCCCGGCGGTATCACGGAAACCACTTTCCTGAAGATGCAGCAGCGTTTCCCCGGCCGCGCCTTGCAAAAGGCCGTCAAGGGCATGTTGCCCAAGGGCCCGCTGGGTTACGCCATGGCCAAGAAACTCAAGATTTACGCTGGCGCCGAGCATCCCCATGCCGCACAGCAGCCTAAATCGCTGGAAATCTAAGGACAGGTCATGATCGGTAACTGGAATTACGGAACCGGCCGCCGCAAAACCTCGGTAGCCCGTGTGTTCTTGAAAAAAGGCTCGGGCAATATCGTGGTCAACGGCAAGCCCGTCGACGAATACTTTGCTCGCGAAACCGGCCGCATGGTCGTGCGTCAGCCCCTGGCGCTCACCGGCCATCTCGAGTCGTTCGATTTTCACGTCAACGTGCATGGCGGCGGCGAAAGCGGCCAAGCCGGCGCGGTGCGCCACGGCATCACCCGTGCGCTGATCGACTACGACGAGACCCTCAAGCCCGCGCTCAAGCAGGCCGGCCTGGTCACGCGCGATGCCCGTGAAGTCGAACGTAAAAAAGTCGGTTTCCACAAGGCACGTCGCCGCAAGCAGTTCAGCAAGCGCTAATCCGCTTTCTGCCGCTGCGCCAAAAGCGCACGCGTCACCGTTCGCGGTGCGCGTGCGTTTTTGTTTTTGCCGCGGCATCAGGATGCGGCCGGTTTTGCGCGGTTCGCCCCGCGCGGGCTTATCTTTTCCGGCTGCTTGCTTTAGCTGGCGTGTTCGGGCGAAGTGTCTGCCGAACGTGCCGAAAACATCACGCTCCACGTTGGTATGCGCCTTTTCAGGGAGCGGATGTTGCATAATCGAATCTTTGGTTTCTGATTTTCGGGGGATGTCATGGCTGGTGCAGCGGCTTCGTTGATTCGTGTGGGTATTGTGGGCGGTACCGGCTATACCGGCGTCGAATTGCTGCGCCTGTTGTCGCGCCATCCCTATGTGCAACTGCATGCGATTACGTCCCGCAAGGAAGACGGCATGCCCGTGGCCGAGATGTTCCCCAATCTGCGCGGCGCGGTCGACCTGTGCTTCCAGACGCCCGAAAAAGCCGAGCTCGACCAGTGCGACGTGGTGTTCTTCGCCACCCCGCACGGCGTGGCTATGGCGCAGGCGCGCGAACTGCTGGCGCAAGACGTGCGCATCATCGATCTGGCGGCCGACTTCCGCCTGCAAGACACCGCCCAATTCGAGCAGTGGTACAAAATGCCCCACGCCTGCCCCGACGTGCTGGCCGACTCCATTTACGGCCTGGTCGAACTCAACCGCGACCGCATCCGCGACGCCAAGGTCATCGGCAACCCCGGCTGCTATCCCACTACCGTCATTCTGGGCCTGCTGCCCTTGCTGCGCGCTGAAAAACCGCTGGTCGACCTAAGCGACGTCATTGCCGACGCCAAGTCGGGCGTGTCGGGCGCCGGGCGCAAGGCCGAAGTGGGCACGCTGTTCTCCGAGGCCAGTGACAGCTTCCGCGCCTACGGCGTGGCCGGGCACCGCCACCATCCCGAAATCGTCGAACAACTGTCCCGCATCGCGGGCCAGCCCGTGGGCCTGACTTTCGTGCCGCATCTGGTTCCCATGATTCGTGGCATGTTCACGACACTGCACCTGCGCATCCAGCCCGACGCCCTGGATACCGATTTCCAGGCTTTGTACGAAAAGTGCTATGCCTCCGAGACTTTCGTCGACGTCATGCCCGCAGGCAGCCTGCCCGAGACGCGTTCGGTGCGGGCGTCCAATACGTTGCGCATCGCAGTGCATCGCCCGCAAGGCGGCAACCGGCTGGTCGTGCTGGTGGTGCAGGACAACCTCGTCAAGGGGGCCTCGGGCCAGGCCGTGCAAAACATGAACCTCATGTTCGGCCTGCCGGAATCCACCGGCCTGGACCAGGTCGCGATTCTGCCTTAAGCCCAGGCCAAGACGGAACTTGTTTGCCGGTTTGCCATCCAAGTGTCCATGCAAGACGAAGAAGCTCCCCGCCCTGAACCCGAACCCGAGGCCGCTCCCCGGGCAGGCGCAACGCAGAGCGGTACCTTGCTGGGCTGGCTGGCCAAGCATTGGGCGGGGTTGCTGCTGGGTTTGATGGCCGGCGCGCTGCCCACCTTCTTCTGGATGCAGCACGACATCGAAGGCCGGGTTGCCAAGCTGCAAACCACTCGCTTGCAGGTCCAGCAAAAGCTGCAAGCCGAATTGCAGGCGCAGCAGGCGCGCGCCGAGAATTTGCAGGGCCAGTTGCTCATAGAGCAGGGCACGCGCCAGGGCCTGGAATCCGCGCTCAAGGGCGCCCAGGTCGAGTTGGGCCAGGTGCGCGAGAAAGTCGCGTTCTTCGACCAGCTTCTGCCCGCGGGCCCCGGCGGCGCGGTCAGCGTCCGGGGGCTTGATATTTCGCGGCAGGGCGCCATATTGTTTTATAGAGTCCTGCTGACGCGCCAGGCGCCGGCCAATGGCGCGCCGTTCGAGGGGCGCCTGGTGTTCGAGGCCAAAGGCAAGCAGGGCGGCGAGGCGGTGCAGGTGCCGCTGGAATTCGTCATCGACGAAGACGCCGAAGACGGACAAAAGGAACAAGCCGTTTCTTTCGAGTGGTTTTTGCGCCAAGAGGGCTATCTGAAACTGCCGTCCGGCTTCGAGCCCGCCGAACTGGTGCTAAGAGTGTACGAAGGCAAGGCGCTCAAACAGACGCACACTGTCGATTTACCATAGTCCCGCCAGGGTGTTCGGGGCACCAAACCTGATAGTCCCGTAAAATAAAGAAGTATTGTTTTTTGCCATGCAGCCATGGGCTGCCGGAGTTCTCATATGTCACTTGCTCAATCTGTCGATCTGCAATCGCCGCCTCCCGCGCTGGTTTTTACCGACGCGGCCGCCGAAAAGGTCAAGGATCTTCTGGCCGAGGAAGGCAATCCCGACCTCAAGCTGCGCGTGTTCGTGCAAGGGGGCGGGTGTTCCGGTTTCCAGTACGGTTTCACTTTCGATGAAACCATCAACGAAGACGACACCACCATCGACAAGGCCGGGGTACAGTTGCTCATCGATCCCATGAGCTACCAATACCTGTTCGGCGCCGAAATCGACTACAAAGACGACCTCGAAGGTGCCCAGTTCGTCATCCGCAACCCCAACGCCACCTCCACCTGCGGCTGCGGCTCGTCCTTCGCGCCGTAAAGCGCTTGGCGGCGGTTCGCCGCCGGCCTTCTACCGTAGGCAGTAAAACGCCACCTGCTGAAGCTCAGCGGTGGCGTTTTTCATGTAGATGACCGTATAAAAATTAAGGTCTTTGGGAGGGTTGTGCCTGCGGGAAAATGCCCTGGCAAAATAACCGGCCCAGGCGGGCCGAGCATGGTTCAAGCAGGATACAGGCAGCCAAGAATGCGCGGCCCATTGGCCCCCGTAACCGAAGGCTGGTTGGCGGGCTGGCCATGCAAATGCGCGTGCGCCAGCCAGGCGAAGGCCATGGCTTCTACCCATTGCTCGGGCAGGCCGCGTTCGCCGGTGGGAACCACCGGGCAATCCAGGCGCTGGCGCAGGGCTGTCATGAGCGTCCCGTTGCGCGCGCCGCCGCCGCAAACCAGCACTTCCCCGGCTTCAGGGGCATGTTGCCGTATGGCCTGTGCGACGGTATGCGCCGTCAGCGTCAGCAGCGTGGCCTGGACGTCTTGCGGCGTCAGCGCCTGCGCCGCCGCGCTTTGCAGGCCTTGCGCCAGCCAGCTCAAGCTGAAAAGGTCGCGCCCGGTGGACTTGGGCGGCGGCAGCGCGAACCAAGGTTCGGATTGCAGCAGATGATCCAGCAGTGCCTGGCTGGCCCGGCCGCCGGCGGCCCAGCGGCCGTCTTCGTCATAGGGCGCGCCGGTGTGCCGCATGCACCAGGCGTCCAGCAGCATATTGGCCGGGCCGGTGTCGAAGCCGCCCGGCGGCTGGCCCGGCCGAAGTATCGTGATGTTGGCGATGCCGCCCAGGTTGAGCACCACGCGGGTGGCGTCGTCGTGCTGGAACATGGCCTGATGGAAGGGGGGCACCAGCGGCGCGCCTTGCCCGCCGGCGGCCACGTCGCGCGAGCGGAAATCGGCGACGACGGCGATGCCGCTCAGTTCGGCCAGCAGCGCCGGGGCGTTCAGTTGCAGCGTGTAGCCGACCTCGGGCCGGTGGCGTACGGTTTGCCCGTGGGCGCCGATGGCGCGCACTTCGTGCGCCGATACGCCGCTTTGCGCCAGCACCCGTTCGCAGGCCTGGGCGTACAGCCGAGCCAAAGCCTGGCCGGCCAGCGCGGCGCTATGCAGTTCGTCGAGGCCGGGCGTGTGCAATGCCAGCAGGGTGTCGCGCAGGGCGGCGGGCATGGGGAGGTCGGCGTGGGCCAGCGCCCGGGGCGGGCGGCCCGCCGAAAAATCCGCCAACACGGCGTCCACGCCGTCCAGGCTGGTGCCGCTCATGATGCCGATGAAATATTCGCCGGAGCGGGCTCGGTCGGGCGGCGAGGCGGCCATGGCGGCGGGCGGTTTGGCTTGGGCTTGAGCGCGGCTAGCGCTGCGCCAGATGGGTGCGGTCGTCCTGCAGCGCGGCCAGCATCTGGATGTGCTGCTGGTAGCCGGCCAGGGTGGCCTGGAAGGCCTGGCGTTCCTTGCCGTCCAGCGTGCGCGCCACGGGCACGTCGATGGACAGCGGATTGACCGGCGCGTTGTCGACGCGCACTTCGTAGTGCAGGTGCGGGCCGGTGGCCCAGCCGGTGGAGCCGACGTAGCCGATCAACTGGCCTTGCTGCACGCGGCTGCCTTTCTTCAGGCCGCTGGCAAAACGGCTTTGATGCGCGTAGACGGTGGAATAGCGGTTGTCGTGCTTGACGTAGACGACGTTGCCGTAGCCGCGCTGCTGGCCGATGAAGGTAACCACGCCGTCAGCGGTGGAGTGGATGGGCGTGCCGCTGGGGGCCGCGTAGTCGACGCCCTTGTGGCCGGCCCAGTAGCCATGCACCGGGTGGCGGCGCATGCCGAAGGTGGAGCTGATGCGGCTGAATTTCAAGGCGCTGCGCAGGAACATGCCGCGCAGGCTGCTCCCTTCGAAATCGAAATAGCCGCTGCTGGCGTCGGGCGCATCGAACCAGACGGCGTTGTGCACCTTGCCGTCGTTCTCGAATTCCAGGGCCAGAACGCGTCCCGAACTGACCGCGCGCCCCTGGTGGGTATAGGTTTCGTAGACGACGCGGAAGCGGTCGCCCTTGCGCAGGTCGCGCGCGAAGTCCATGCGGCTGCCCAGGATCTCGGCCATCTGCAGGGTGATGTTGTCGGGAACGCCGGCCGCGTCGGTGGCGCCGAACAGCGAGTTCTGGATGACGCCTTCGGCCAGTTGGGTGTGCGTGCCCACGGCCTGGCTTTCTTCGGTGGCCTTGAAGCCGTCTTCGGTGGTGGAGACGTCGAGCCAGCGGGAGACCATCTGGCCGTCCTGGCGGTCGGCCGGGGTGTGGTGATAGCGCAGCCAGGCCAAGCGGCCGTCGCCGTCGTGCGCGGCCTGTACCGAACGGCCGGGGTACAGCTTGTAGATGGCGCGGGCGGAAGGGTCGCGGGTCAGAAAGCCCAGCAAGCCTTGCTCTTCTATGCCCAGGCGCTGCAGGATGGCGGCCAGCGTATCGCCCGGCTTGACGCGGGTTTCTTCGATATACAGGGCGTCGCTTTGCGCGGTCGCGTTGGCGGCGGGCAGGGCCGGCAGCGGCAGGGGGACAGCGGTTTCGGTGGGTTTGGGCAGGGCGCTGGCGTCGGGTTGCAGCAGTGCCAGCAAGCCGGCCGATATGAACAGACCGCTGGCCAGCGTAAGCAGGCCGCGGATCATGAAGCGGTGGCGCCGGGGGCGTACGGAAAGCTCGGGTTGGGAACGGGGTTTGGCGTGCGTGTCCTCGGTGATCGGCATGTCGTCGTACGTGGTTTTCGTGTTGGGCGAAATAGCAGAACCCGACCGCTAGTGCCATGGCTGGCCGGCGGGGCGACTCTGATAATATGGCTGTTGCGTGGCGCGTTCGCAAAAGGTAACCGCAGCAAGCGCCGCCGAAGCACAAAAAGATAGCCGGCGGGCAGGGGGTTGCCATAGCTTTGCCGAGTATGCTAGTGCATTTAATATTAATTTTCTAGTTTTTTTGCAACTTCGTTTGATTAAAAAATGGTTCGTTCATGAAGTCGTCGCCAGCAGCTACCGATAGTGCAACAGCTAAAGCAGCCCCCCTTACGCCTGAAATGCAGGCCGCGGTGCAAGCAGACCTCGGCATTGCCAAACGAGGGTGCGACGAATTGCTCGTCGAGTCCGAATTCGCCGCCAAGCTGGCGCGCAGCCGCAGTACCGGCACGCCTCTGCGCATCAAGTTGGGGCTGGACCCCACCGCGCCCGACATCCACCTGGGCCACACCGTCGTGCTCAACAAGATGCGCCAGCTGCAAGACCTCGGGCACACGGTCATCTTCCTGATCGGCGATTTCACCTCGCTCATCGGCGACCCCAGCGGCCGCAACGCCACGCGCCCGCCCCTGACGGCCGAGCAGATCCGCGTCAACGCCGAAACCTATTACGCCCAGGCCAGCATGGTGCTCGATCCCGAGCGCACCGAAATTCGTTACAACTCCGAATGGTGCGACGCCCTGGGCGCGCGCGGCATGATCCAGCTGGCCTCGCGCTACACCGTGGCGCGCATGATGGAGCGCGAAGACTTCACCCGCCGCTTCAAGGGCGGCATTCCCATTTCGGTGCACGAATTCCTGTACCCGCTGATGCAGGGCTACGATTCGGTCGCGCTGCGGGCCGACCTCGAACTGGGCGGCACCGACCAGAAGTTCAACCTGCTGGTGGGCCGCGAACTGCAAAAAGAATACGGCCAGGAGCCCCAGTGCATCCTGACCATGCCCTTGCTCGAAGGAACCGACGGCGTCGAGAAGATGTCCAAGTCCAAGGGCAATTACATCGGCATCTCCGAAGCCCCGGACTCCATGTTCGGCAAGCTGATGTCCATCTCCGACACGCTGATGTGGCGCTACTTCGAGCTGCTGTCGTTCCGGCCCATGAGCGACATCCAGGCCATGCAGGCCCAGGTGGAGCAAGGCGCCAACCCGCGCGACATGAAGGTGGCGCTGGCGCAGGAAATCGTGGCGCGCTTCCACACGCAGCAGGCCGCACACGACGCGCTGGCGAGCTTCGAGGCGCGCTTCCGCGACGGCGCCATGCCCGAAGACATGCCCGAAGTGCAGGTTGCCGGCGCGCCGCTGGGCATACTCAAGGTGTTGCGCGAAGCGGGCCTGGCGGCGTCGGCCTCCGAGGCGCAGCGCAACGTCGAGCAGGGCGGCGTGCGCGTCGATGGCTCGCGCGTCGAAGACAAGTCGCTGGTTTTGCAGCCCGGCACCTACGTGCTGCAGGTGGGCAAGCGCAAGTTTGCCAGGGTGACGCTGAACGCGGCGTCCTGACCCCGGCCTTGGCGGGCCCCGCTCCACAAGGCGGGGCGCAACATTTCACCCAAGTAGGAGTTCGTATGAAACTGAGCAGCCGTTCCTTTACCGACCAGCAGTTCATCCCCTCTCGCTATGCCTTCTGCCGCATCGACACCGCGTCGCACGTGGCCCTGGCCGACAACGTCAATCCCCACCTGGCCTGGGAAGGCGCGCCCGAGGGTACGAAATCCTTCGTCGTCATCTGCCACGACCCCGACGTGCCCAGCAAGCCCGACGACGTCAACCAGGAAGGGCGCGAAGTGCCCGAAGAGCTGCCGCGCGCGGACTTCTACCACTGGGTGCTCGTGGATGTCGCACCCGACGTCGCCGAGATCGTCGAGGGCAGCTATGCGCAGGGCATCACGCCGCGCGGCAAGGGCGGCCCGCTGGCGCCCAACGACACGCGCCAGGGCATCAACGACTACACCAGTTGGTTCGCCGCCGACCGCGACATGAACGGCGACTACTTCGGCTACGACGGCCCGTGCCCGCCTTGGAACGACGCGCTGGTGCATCGCTACGTCTTTACCGTCTACGCGCTCGACATCGATACCGTGCCGCTGGAGGGCAAGCTGCCCGGCGCCGACGTGCTGGCGGCCATACGGGGCCACGTGCTCGACCAGGCTTCGCTTACCGGCCTGTACACGCTGAACCCGCGCCTGGCGGCTTGAGGCGCTGGTTGCCGCCCCTTTCCGGGGCGGCCCGGCAAGGAAATAACTCCCACGCCGCGCCTTGCCGACCCCCGGCGATGCATCCCCCTATAAGTTGAGGGCTGTTCAACTTATATGGGAATTTTCGGCAAGTTAATCACGTTAAAATAAGCGTTTTGACGCCTTTGGGGCGCGGCGATATGCCGGGCCACGCTTTCTCCCAGGAATTTCCATGTTTGACCGTTCCGTCACGCTTGACAAGGCCGACCCCGACCTGTGGGCCGCCATCCAGAAAGAAGATCTGCGCCAAGAGCAGCACATCGAACTGATCGCCTCCGAAAACTACGCCAGCCCAGCCGTCATGCAGGCCCAGGGCACGCAGTTGACCAATAAATACGCGGAAGGCTATCCCGGCAAGCGTTACTACGGCGGTTGCGAATACGTGGACGTGGTCGAACAACTGGCCATTGACCGCCTCAAGCAGATTTTCGGCGCCGAAGCCGCCAACGTGCAGCCCAACTCCGGCTCGCAGGCCAACCAGGGCGTGTACACCGCCGTGCTCAAGCCCGGCGACACCGTGCTGGGCATGAGCCTGGCCGAAGGCGGCCACCTTACCCATGGCGCATCGGTCAACCAGTCGGGCAAGCTGTACAACTTCCTGCCCTACGGCCTGGACGCCAACGAAGAACTCAACTATGCGCAAGTCGAAGAGCTGGCCAAGGCGAACAAGCCCAAGCTCATCGTGGCGGGGGCCTCGGCCTACGCGCTGCGCATCGACTTCGAACGCATGGCCCGCATCGCGCACGACAACGGTGCGCTGTTCATGGTCGACATCGCCCACTATGCCGGCTTGGTTGCCGGCGGCGCCTACCCCAACCCCTTCCCACACGCCGACTTCGTCACGTCCACCACGCACAAATCGCTGCGCGGCCCGCGCGGCGGCGTCATCATGATGAAGGCCGAGCACGAGAAGGCCATCAACTCGGCCATCTTCCCCGGCATCCAGGGCGGCCCGCTGATGCACGTCATCGCCGCCAAGGCCGTGGCCTTCAAAGAGGCCCTGCAGCCCGAGTTCCGCGACTACGCGCAGCAAGTGGTCAAGAACGCCCAAGTGCTGGCCAATACGCTGGTCGAGCGCGGCCTGCGCATCGTTTCCGGCCGCACCGAAAGCCACGTCATGCTGGTCGACCTGCGCTCCAAGGGCATTACCGGCAAAGAGGCCGAGGCCGCACTGGGCCGCGCCCACATCACGGTCAACAAGAACGCGATTCCCAACGACCCTGAAAAACCCTTCGTCACCAGCGGCATCCGCCTGGGCACGCCGGCCATTACCACGCGCGGCTTCAAGGAAGGCGAAACCGAACTCACGGCGCACCTCATCGCCGACGTGCTCGACCATGCCAACGACGAAGCCGCCATCGCCGATGTGCGGGCGCGCGTCAACGAACTGACCGCGCGCCTGCCGGTCTATCGCTGACAAGCGCCGGCCAGGCTAGCTAACCTGCCATGAAATGTCCGTTCTGCAGCAGCGCCGATACGCAAGTCGTCGATTCCCGCGTCTCTGAAGAGGGCGACACCATCCGTCGCCGTCGCCGCTGCCAGCAGTGCGACCGCCGCTTCACCACCTACGAGCGGGTCGAGCTGACCATGCCCGTGGTGGTCAAGCGCAATGGCTCGCGGGCCGAATTCGACGAAGCCAAGCTGCGCGGCAGCCTGAAGCTGGCGCTGCGCAAGCGGCCGGTCAGCATCGAACAGGTCGACGTGGCGGTCGCCCACATCGAAGAAAAACTGCTTACCAGCGGCCAGCGCGAAGTCAGCTCCGGCGAGCTGGGCGAGCTCGTCATGGCCGAATTGCGCAAGCTGGATCAAGTCGCCTTCGTGCGCTTCGCCTCGGTGTATAAAAGTTTCGAGGACATCGGCGAATTTGTGCGCACCATAGACGAAATCAAGGAAGCCCCGGAACGGCACAGCCGTTCCTAGCCGGCGTCGATATTCTCGTTAACGTTCTTGCAGGAGACGGCTTTGAGGTCGAATCGGGTTGAGCGCCGGATGCCGAGAGCCGCTTGGGAGCGGGCATGACGGCGATGGGCAAGGAGCACGGCGCAACACAGACCCCCATGCAGGCGCGGGACGCGCACTGGATGCGCCAGGCCGTCGCGCTGAGCCGTGACTCTCTTTATCTGACCTCCCCCAACCCGCGCGTAGCCTGCCTGATCGTGCGCGACGGCCAGTTGCTGGCCAGCGGCGTCACGCAACGCGCCGGCCAGGCTCATGCCGAAGTCATGGCCTTGCGCGATGCGGCCGCGCGCGGCGTAGAGGTCGCGGGCGCCACTTTTTACGTTACGCTGGAGCCCTGCAATCACCACGGCCGCACGCCGCCCTGCGTCGATGCGCTGCTGGCGGCCAAGCCCGCCCGCGTCGTCGTTGCCATGCAAGACCCCAACCCGCTGGTGGCCGGCCAGGGCCTGGAGCGCTTGCGCCAGGCCGGCATAGAGGTGACGGCTGGGGTGTGCGCCGACGAGGCGCTGGAAATCAACCCCGGATTCATCGCGCGCATGACGCGCGGCACGCCTTGGGTATGGCTGAAGTCCGCGGCGTCGCTGGACGGCCATACGGCCCTGCACAACGGAGCGTCCAAATGGATTACCGGCGCGCAAGCGCGCCTGGACGGCCAGCACTGGCGCGCCCGTAGCTGCGCCGTGCTGACGGGCATAGGCACCATAGAGGCCGACGACCCCTTGCTGAACGTGCGCGACGTGCCTACTTCGCGGCAACCGGTGCGCGCCGTCATCGACAGCCAACTGCGCATAGACCCGCAGGCCAAGCTGTTCAACGGCGACCCCGTGTGGATATTCACCACGGTGGAGGACGCCGCCAAAGCCGAGCGCCTGGCCCGGCGCAATGCGCGGGTCATACCCATGCCGGCCGAGGGCGGCCGCGTCCACCTGCCTTCCGTCATGCGCTGGCTGGGCCGGAACGACATCAACGAAGTTCATGTGGAGGCGGGGCCGACGCTGAACGGCGCGCTGCTGCGGGCCGGCTGCGCCGACGCCTTGCTGGTCTATCTGGCCCCGACGCTGCTGGGCGATGCGCGCCCCATGTTCGCGCTGCCGGCCTTGCAGACGCTTGAGCAGGCGTATTCCTTCGTGTATACCGACGTGGCCCGCATTGGCCAGGACGTACGCCTGTGCGCGCACCGGCAAGACGCCTGGCAGGTGCTGCTTGCGGCGGTGCTGCCGCGCGCATAGCGGCGGGCAGGCTCTGGGGGGGCGTCCGATGTGTCGTCCGTTCACCGGTATCATTGGCGTGTTTCGGCAAATTGGATTCAATCGTGGCGAAGAAGCGCCGGCCGATAGGCGGGAGTGTTTCACTGCGGCAAGGCAGGAAAGGAGAACAGGATGTTTACAGGAATCGTGCAGGCAGTCGGGCGCATCGCCTCGGTCGAGCCGCTGCAGCAGGGCGACGACGCGGGCGTGCGCCTGACGGTCGAAGCACCGGACTTCCCGCTGGCGCGCACGCGCCTGGGGGACTCCATCGCCATCCAGGGCGCTTGCATGACGGTGGTGGCGTTTGCCAGCCAGGTGTTCAAGGTGGACGTCTCGCGCGAAAGCCTGAACCGCACCGTGGGCCTGGACGCTCCCGGCGAAGTCAACCTGGAGCACGCCATGCGCCTGGGCGACTCGCTGGACGGCCATCTGGTTTCCGGCCACGTCGACGGCGTGGGCCGGGTGGCGCGTTTCGAGCCGGTGGGCGAATCGTTCCTGCTGCAAATCGACGTGCCCGAAGAACTGGCGCACTACATGGCCTACAAGGGCTCGGTGGCCATCAACGGCGTCAGCCTCACGGTCAACGAGGTGCGCGACCTGGACGCCGGCTGCCGCATCTCCATCAACCTCATCCCGCACACCGTGCAGGTGACGACGCTCAAACATTTGACGCAGGGCAAACCCGTCAATCTCGAAGTGGACACGATCGCCCGCTATGTGGATAGAATGCTCTCGAAGGGCGCGTTCCAGCGTCCATAGGGAGGGCGGTATGTTTTTCGGCAACAACACAATAATGGTCGCCTTCGTCGTGGGCGTCGTGCTCATCTTCATCGGCGTGGGCTTTCGCGACAGAAACCCGGGCATGGTGCTGCTGGGCATCGGTTTCCTGGCGGTGCTGTATGCACTGGTGCGCAAGGCGATAGAGATACTCGGCGGGGCCTGAGTCTCTTAATGACCTTCCATCCGCGCGAGCTTCAGACGTTTCTGGCCATCGAGCGCTGCGGCAGCATCGGCCGCGCCGCGCTCGAACTTGGCCTGACCCAGCCCGCCGTCAGCAGAAGCATCAAGCGCCTGGAAGAAGACCTGGGCGTGGCTTTGTTCGAGAGGCTGCCCACGGGCATGGCGCTGACGGCATACGGGCGGGTCTTCAAGCCTTATGCGGAACTGTTGAGCGCCGAAGCGACGCATGCCGTGGACGCCATCGACGCCTTGCGCGGCTTGAAGAAAGGCGTACTGAGGATAGGCGCAATCGGCAGCGCGGTCAGCACCGTTCTGCCCGAGGCCGTGCGCGACCTGTACCGGCACCACCCCCATCTATCGGTCAAGATACTGGAAGCCATCGAAGACGTCCTGGTCGATGCGCTGGTGGCGGGTGACATCGACCTGGCCCTCGTGGTGACGCCGGTCGAAGACGAGCGCATTGCGCTGATTCGGGAATATGCGCTGGGCGACAGTTTCCAGGTGGTGGCGCGCAGCGAGCATCCCTTGCACGCACAGGCCTCGGTGGAACTGGCCGATTTGCTGCGCTATCCGTGGATCGCCCCTCCACCCAGCAGCTCGGTAACGGCGCGCACCTGGGAGGTGTTTGCCAAGCATGGCCTGGCCATGCCCGAGGTCGTCGTAGAGACCCGCTCCATTACCGCCTTGCGCTCTATCTTGCTGTGTTCGGATTTCGTGGCCTGCATACCCAAGGCTTTGGTTGCGACCGAAGTGGCCGCCGGGCTGGTGCGGCCGTTTCCGTTCGAATATGCGCAGTGGCAGCGCAACTTCTTCTTGCTGCGCCGGCGGCGCGGCCTGTTGCCGCCGCCGGCCATGGCGTTTCTCGGCATCCTGAAAAACCTGCAATCCGTACGCTAAGGGCAGCTCGTCGGTGTCCGAACCGTTCGAGCGCTTCGTCAAGCGCGTCAACGAACAAGGCAAGGGCCTGGTGCAGATAGACCTGGTGGGCGGGCCGGATGCCGTTCCCGCCTTCCAGCAAGGCAACGCGGTGCAAAGTGGCGTCGTCGACATGGCCGCCGTGCCGGGCGTGTTCTACACCACGGTGGTGCCCGAAGCCGAAGCCTTGAAAATGACGCGCGGCACCTCGCAGCAGTTGCGCGAGGACGGCTCGCTGGATCTGATCAACGAGATCTGGGCGGAGAAGGGCGTGTACCTGCTGGGACGCACCTGGGAAACCGTGCCTTTCAACATCTATCTGAAGAAGCCGCTGCGCGATGGCAGCTTCAAGGGCGTGCGCCTGCGCGCCACGCCCAACTACCGGTCTTTCTTTGCGGCGCTGGGGGCGGTCAACGTGGACATGGCGCCGGGCGAAGTCTATACCGCGCTGGAGCGCGGCGTGGTGGACGGCTTCGGCTGGATGAGCACCGGCCTGTTCGACCTGGGCTGGGACGAGCACACCCGCTACCGCGTTGAGCCCGCTTTCTATTCGGCCGACCTGGGGCTGCTGTTCAATTTAAATAAGTGGCGGTCCCTGAGCGACGAGCAACGGCAGTTTCTGATCGAGCAGGCCAAATGGTTCGAGGGCCTGAATGCCGAACAGCAAACCTATATGGAACAAGAGCTCAAGCGTCAGGCCGACGCCGGTATCGAAGTCATAGAGCTGACCGGCGAAGCCCGGGCCGCCTATGAAAAAGCGTCGCGCGAAGCCAGTTGGGAAGCCATCGCCAAACAGGCCCCCAAGCATGTCCGGCGTTTGCGTGAAAAATTCGAAGCAGCGCGTTGAGCGAGGTCGCCATGGCTATCTATCGTTGCTTGATGAGCGCCTGCGGCGCGCTGGCGGCAGTGCTGCTGGCAGCCATCGTGGTGGTCGTGCTCGGTGAAATCATCGGGCGCAACACAGGCGCCTGGACCTTGGCGTGGTCGGTGGAGTTTTCCGAGTACGCCCTGGTTGGGGCTACCTTCATCGGCGCGCCCTGGCTGCTCGAAAAGAACGGCCACGTTACGGTCGACATCCTGCGCAATGCGTTCAAGGGCGTATCGGCGCAGTGGCTGGCGCGCGTGGTGAACGTCCTGGGCGCGTTGGTCTGCGCGGTGATTGCCTACTACACCTGGGTGGGCATGCTGAACTTGCAGGCGCGCGGCGCGATGGTGGTCAAGGAGCTGGTGTTTCCCGAGTGGTGGACGCTGGTGCCGGTTCTGCTGTGCTTTCTGTTGCTGTGCGTGGGCTTTCTGCGCCGCTTGGTGACGGGAACCGATCTGAGCGAGGCGAATTGATGGATTGGGCAATCACGATCTTGCTGCTGCTGGGCGTGCTGATGGGCCTGATGCTCGTCGGCCTGCCGGTATCGCTGGCCTTCTTCGGCGTCAACGTCGTCGGCGCGCTGTTGTTCCTGGGAGGCGGCATAGGGCTCAGCCAACTGGCGCTGAACTCCGTGGCCGCGGTCGCCAACTTCTCGTTGTCGCCGATACCGCTGTTCATCCTGATGGGCGAGGTTTTGTTCCACAGCGGGGTGGCGTTTCGCGCCATCAGCGCGGTAGAGCGCCTGATACGCAAAGTGCCCGGCCGCCTGTCGGTGGTGTCGCTGGTGGGCGGCACGGTGTTCTCCACGCTTTCCGGCTCCACCATGGCCAACACGGCTTTGCTGGGCAGCGTGCTGTTGCCGCAGAAGCTGGCGCGCGGCTATGACGTCAAGATGGCCATGGGCCCGATCATGGCGGTGGGCGGCATCGCCATGCTGATTCCGCCTTCGGCCCTGGCGGTCTTGCTGGGCAGTCTTTCCGGCATTTCCATCGCCAAGCTGCTGATAGGCGGCATCGTGCCCGCGCTCATCATGAGCGTGCTGTTCCTGGGCTACGTCATCGTGCGCTGCAAGCTGAACCCCAGCCTGGCGCCCATGGGCGAAGAGGGCGAGGCGCATTCGTACAGCGGCTGGGAGCGCTGAGGCCCGTTCATGAAGGACGTGCTGCCCTTGCTGCTGATATTCGTCGTGGTCATCGGCAGCATGATCGCCGGTATCGCCACTCCAACCGAATCGGCGGCGCTGGGCGTGGCGGCGTCCGTCGTCGCGGCCATGGGCTATCGCATGATGACCATGCGGGCGCTGGTCAAGTCGCTGATGGAGACGGCCAAGATCTCGGTCATGGTGTTGTTCATCATCGCAGCGTCCACGACCTTCTCGCAGATTCTGGTGTTCTCCGGCGCCACGCGCGGATTCCTGGCCTTGATGAACGGCGTGGAGTGGTCCACGCTGGTGCTGGTGATCTGCATGATGCTCATCCTGCTGCTGTTGGGTGCCTTCATGGATCAGGTCAGCATGATCATGGTGACGCTACCTTTCTTCATGCCCCTGGCGCATGCCATGGACATCAATCTGGTCTGGCTGGGCGTGCTGTTCCTGCTGACGATGGAAATCAGCCTGATCACGCCTCCCTGCGGCCTGCTGCTTTTCGTGATGAAGGGCGTGGCGCCGCCCAGCATCCGCCTGATGCAGGTATGCGCCGCGGCCGTACCCTACATATTGCTCGAGGTCGGCGTGCTGGCGCTGCTGGTGCTGTTTCCGGCCATTACCTTGTGGCTGCCGTCCTATATGTAAGCGGCGAAAGCTCATAGATATCAATACTTCAGGAGGAAGACATGTCGAATACTACGGAAATGGATTGGTCCGGCGGCTTGTGGAAGGACAAGGTGTTCTCGCAAGGCTGGGTGCGGGCCAGCGCTCATCAGGACATCGTCGAGCCCGCCACGGGCAAGGTGCTGACGCGCGTGGGCATGGCCTCGGCGGCGGAGCTGCGGCAGGCTGCGGCCCAGGCGCGCCAGGCTCAACAGGCTTGGGCCGAGACGCCTTACGCCGAGCGCGCGCGCATCATGCGCGAGGCGGCTAGATTCGTCGAAGGCAATTTCAATCAGATGGCCGACTGGATCGTCAGGGAAACCGGTTCCACCTTGCCCAAAGCCCAGTTCGAGTTGGCGGTGGTCGTCACCTGCCTGAACGAAGCCGCGGCCATGCCGTCGCAGCCTCAAGGCCTGGTGCTGCCCAGCCAAGGCGAGCGCATCAGCCTGGCGCGCCGCCGCCCCTTGGGCGTGGTCGGCGTCATTTCCCCATTCAACTTCCCGCTTTATTTGTCCATGCGCGCGGTGGCGCCCGCCTTGGCCATCGGCAATGCGGTCATCCTCAAGCCCGATCCGCGTACCCCAGTATCGGGCGGCTTCCTGATCGCCAGCCTGTTCGAGCAGGCTGGCATGCCGGCGGGCGTGCTGCACGTGTTGCCGGGCGGCGGCGACGTCGGCGAAGCCATGTGCACGGACCCGGACGTGGCCATGATCCAGTTCACCGGTTCGTCGGCGACGGGCCGCAAGGTCGGAGAGCTGGCAAGCCGCCACTACAAGAAAGTATCGCTGGAACTGGGCGGCAAGAATTCGCTGATCGTGCTGGACGACGCCGACCTGGACTTGGCGGCTTCCAACGCGGCGTTTGGCGCCTGGCTGCACCAGGGACAGATCTGCATGGCGTCGGGACGCTTGCTGGTGCACCGCGACGTGGCGCAGGCTTTCACGCAAAAGCTGGCCGAAAAGGCCGCCCGGCTGCCAGTGGGCGACCCCACCCAGGACGGCATTGCGCTGGGGCCGCTGATCAGCGAAGCGCAGTTGCAGCGCACGCACGGCATCGTGCGGGACAGCGTGGCGGGTGGTGCACAATTGGTGGCAGGCGGTACTTATGAAGGCTTGTTCTACGCGCCCACCGTGCTGTCCGGGGTGCAGCCTGGCATGCGGGCCTTCGACGAAGAAATCTTTGCGCCCGTAGCGGCCATTACCGTATTCGAGTCGGACGACGAGGCCGTGCGATTGGCGAATCAGACCGAGTACGGGCTTTCCGCCGCCATCATTTCCGCGTCTGTCGGCCGCGCCATCAAGCTGGGCAACAAGCTCAACTGCGGCCTGCTGCACATCAACGACCAGACCGTGGGCGACGAAGTGGTCAACCCCTTTGGCGGGCGCGGGGCCTCGGGCAACGGCACCAGCATAGGCGGGCCCGCCAACTGGGACGAGTTCTCGCAGTGGCAGTGGGTCACCATACAGGACGAAGCGCCGCGCTACCCGTTCTAGCTTATCCAACGTTCCGGGGCGTCGCTTTGCGGCTCGTCTCGGGCTATTAACGAAAACCTGCGCCAGCACGCCGTGCACACGGTGTGCGGGAGATTCTTTTACCGCCTGGTGCGGCGTGGGGCTTTCTTTGCTTTTTTTGAGCGCGCGTATGTTGAAGTTGAATAGTGAACCAAGCTCGACGGCGGTGAATCTGCTGCGTTGTGCCAAGCAGTTGGGGGCGGATTTCGTCTTCACCAACCTGGGCAGCGATCACCCCGCCTTCATCCAGGCGTTCTCGCAATGGGACGACACGCGGGAGATACCCGAGATCGTCCGGCAGTACATGAAATGGACGTACGAACTGCGCGTGCCCGAGTCGGTGCGTCACGTCATGGTGCGCGGCCATCAAATGGCCTGCGCCGAACCGCAGGGGCCGGTGTACATAACCGGCGCAAGAGAGCTCTGGGAAGAAAGCGTCGAGCCGACTGAGCACGCGCCCATGCCGCCGGCCCGGCTGGGCGGCCTGACGCAGGAAGAAGCCGCCAAGATCTGGAACATGCTGGCCAAGGCCGAGCGCCCCATGCTGATCACCAGCTATCTGGGGCGCAACCCAGAAGCGGTGGCTCGCCTGCTTGCGCTGTCGGACGAGTTCGGCATCGCCGTCCAGGAAGTGGCGCCCCAATACATGAATTTCCCGGGCACCCACCCGAACCACATCGGCCACCAGCGCGACCGCTTCGTCGACGAGGCGGACTTGATCCTGATGGTGGACACAGACGTGCCCTGGCTGCCCCAGGTGGTGGAGCCGCAACCGGATGCCACCGTCATCGGCATCGACTGTGATCCGCAAAAAGACGGCATAGGCCTGTGGTGCTACCCATTGGCAGAAAGCTATCGGGCGGATTCCTGCGAAGCGCTGGGCCAATTGCTGGCCTTGGGGCGTGAAGCCGGGCGGGCCGACCCGGCATTGCTGAAGCGCCGGCGGCAGTGGTTGGCGCAGGCCAAGGCGGCAATCGGCGAGCGTGCCGCCCGCAAGCGCACAAGCCAAGGCGTGACTCCCGAAGCGTTGACCCAGGCCGTCAAGGCTTTGGTGGACGATGACACCATCGTGCTGGTCGAGTCGCCCTCGGCCACGGTACTGATACCTTCCATCCTGCAAATGGAAAAGCCCGGCAGCTATTTCACCAGCGGCGCCAGCGGCCTGGGCTGGGCCATCAACGCCGCCATCGGCGCCAAGCTGGCCTGCCCGGAAAAAACGGTAATCGCCCTGGTCGGCGATGGCTGCTATCTGTTCGGTGTGCCCAGCAGCGCCTACTGGGTTGCGGGCCAGTACCAGACTCCCATGCTCACGATCATCTACAACAACGGCGGATGGCATTCGCCCAAGGTGTCCAACGACCTGGTGCACGATCAAGGCGGCCTAGCCGGCCAGCGCGACGCATACTGGATCACCATAGGGCAGGGCGCCAAGCTGGCGCACGTCGCCGAAATGGCCGGCGGCGCGGCAGCGTTCGACGTCGAAGAGCCGAGCCAGTTGAAGAAAGCGCTCAAGCAGGCGCTGGCCACGGTACGCAAGGGGCGCAGCGCGGTGGTCAACGTGCGTTTGCAGCCGATTTCCCTGCAAACCCTGCAGCGGCGGGGGGCGGAATAGGCCCAGCCACGCGAAGACTGGCTTTTCTGATAAAATAGCCAGCTTTGTTGCGTTGCCTGGCCTTTACGATCGCCAAGCGCGTACGCAAATGGGTAAAAATAGGACAGGTGGCCGAGTGGTTGAAGGCGCACGCCTGGAAAGCGTGTATACGTGAATAGCGTATCGGGGGTTCGAATCCCCCTCTGTCCGCCAGTTACATTTATCAGGCCGTTTCAGGCCGTCTCAGAAAGCCCTGAAAATCCTCTAAGTCACGGATTTCAGGGCTTTTTTGTTTTCCAAGCGGTTTTGGGAGCGTTCTTGCTGTCTCGCTCAAGTGTTGGTATCGTTGTTGGTACCAACACGGGAGGCGGCGATGTACCAACAACGGCTCACTGATTCCCTTATCCGCAGCGCCAAGGCGGACGGCAAGCCCGTCAAGCTGTCTGACGGCGGCGGCCTGTACCTGATGGTGATGCCTCAAGGCGGGAAGTACTGGCGCTATGCCTATCGGTTCGCCGGCAAGCAGAAGACGCTGGCGCTTGGGACATTCCCCGACATCCGCCTGGCGTTGGCCAGGGAACGTCATCTGGCGGCCAGGCGGCAGTTGGCCGAAGGTATCGACCCCGGGGCGGAGAAGCAGAGCAAGGGGCTCAGCTTCGAGACAGTGGCGCATCGTTGGCATAAGCACTGGGCTGTCAACAAGACCGAGCGGCATGCCGCGTACGTGCTCAAACGGCTGGAGGCGGACATCTTTCCCGAGATCGGCCATCTGCCCATCGGTGAGTTGACGCCCGCTTCGTTCAGGGATGCCGTGCAGAAGATCGAAGCGCGCGGTGTGGTGGATGTCGCCCGGCGCAACCTGCAGACCTGCGGACAAGTCATGCGTTACGCCGTCAGCAATGATCTGGTGGCCCGCAATCCGGTTGCCGAAGTCAAGCCGGCGGACATGCTCAAGCCGCGCCGCAAGAAGCGCAATTATGCTCGGGTCGGAGAGCCCGAACTGCCCCAACTGTTGCGGGACATCGACGCCTATGTGGGGGCCGAGCACACGCGATACGCACTGCAACTGATGGCGTTGACGTTCGTGCGAACGTCGGAGTTGATCGCTGCTCGATGGGAGGAGTTCGATCTGGACGCGGCGCGCTGGAACATCCCGCCCGAGCGGATGAAGATGCGCAATCCTCACATTGTGCCCTTGAGCAAGCAGGCGCTGGCCGTGCTCGATCGCCTGAAGCGCATCTCTTACGGCCGCGACCATGTGTTCCCCTCGGATATTCCTGATCGTCCGGGCCACATGAGCAACAATACAATCCTGTACGCGCTGTACCGAATGGGCTACCGCGGCCGCATGACGGGACACGGCTTTCGTGGTGTGGCCTCGACCATCTTGCATGAGCAAGGCTGGAACCATGACCACATCGAACTGCAATTGGCGCACCAGGAGCAGGACGAAACCAGTTCTGCGTACAACCATGCGCTCTATCTCAAGGACCGTACCAAGATGATGCAGGCGTGGGCCGACTATCTCGATGCCGCTCGCAGGCGCTCGGTTGTTCAGGAACTGGCGGCGTGACGCACCAGGCTCAATAGGGACTGGTCTTGCGAGGCCGGCCAGGCCGTCGCCGGCGAGGCTGGCCGGGAGAGGGTGCTAGGTAGCGTTCCGGGTCCGCGATCCAGTCCCTGAGATCGTCAGGCGACCAGGCGCAGGCGCGTCCACCCAAATGAATCGGAGCAGGGAATCGGCCGGCGGCGATGCGACGGTAGATCGTTGGACGGCTGAGCGCGGTCAGTCGCATGACATCATGAATGCGCAGGAAGGCTGGCTGCGAGAACCAGGGCTGGGGCCTGGATTCCTGAGGGGAAGCGGCAGACGGCGTCTGTCAAGGTAGTTGGAACATGAGTCATGCTGCTTTTAACTCATTCTGATCATGAATAACGGTCGTTTCCT